>OMZM01000004.1 GCA_900315545.1 uncultured Prevotella sp. | reverse complement strand
TTGTGTTTGGTCTGGAAATTAACAGATTTTTGCTATTTCAGGGGCTGTAAAATTTCTATTTGGAGAGTTTTTGTCTGTCAAAAGTTTTCATAAAATCGGTGGGGTAGGGAGAAGGCGCGAACAGTTTGGCACGGTTTTTGCAGGGTGGAATGTTTTACAGAGGAAATAATAGGTGGAGTGTCTTGAGAAACTAGAGTTTCTAGAATATATAGAATATCTAGAATATATAGAGTTTATATTAGTCCTTTTGAGATTATTTTTTCATATAAAAAGAAATCGCACCTGAATTGAGATGCGATTTCTTTTTTATTTTATTGCATTGCTGTTTCCCAGATTATTTCACTAAGTGTAGGGTGGGTGTGCACCATGTCGCGCAGTTGCGCCACTGTGGTGTCGCGTGCTATCAGACAGCTGACCTCCTGTATGAGGTCGGCAGCGTGTGTACCGAAAGCGTGGCATGCAATGATGCGGTCGTCGGCATCAGACAGCAACTTGACAAAACCTTCTGTCTCGTTCATGGCAAGCGCCTTACCGTTGGAACGATAGTAGCCCTTGCGACATTTGTATTCCATGGCATCAGCCTTGCACTGGTCTTCCGTCGGACCGACACATGCAGCCTCCGGATGTGTGAATATGGCTGACGGAATGAGCGACAGACGAATGTCGTCTTTCTTTCCGAGAATGTGGTTTACGGCGCGGAATCCCTGGAATGTTGCTGCGTGGGCAAGCATCATGCGTGCGTTGACGTCGCCAATGGCATATACGCCCTTCTGCGATGTCTGCATATTGTCGTCAACGACAATGGCACCACGATTTGTCTCTATGCCTACGGCTTCAAGATTCAGTCCTTCGCTGTTGGCTGCACGTCCCGTAGCTATGAGTACGAGGTCGGCTTCCACCGTTTCCTCCTTGCCCTTGCGCTCGAAGACAACGCCATCGGCTGTTATTGCCTTAACGCCCGACTGCATCGAGAAGTTTACTCCCCGCTTGCTGATGGTCTGACGCAGACGCTTTGCGATGTCGCTGTCGAGTGCCGGCAGACATTCCTTCAGGAACTCAACAACGGTTACCTCGCTGCCGAAACTGTTGAAAATGCTTGCAAACTCCATGCCGATGACACCTGCACCAACGATGACGAGTTTCTTTGGCACTGCCTGCAAGTTGAGCATCTCTGTAGATGTTACTACATGAGGCATGTCGATGCCAGGAATAGGCAGCATCTTGGCGCGTGAGCCTGTGGCAATGATGATGTTGTCGGCTGTGTATTCTTCGCCTCCGGCAACGACAGTGTGTGCATCCTTGAACGATGCCTCTGCCTTTACGAGAGTAATGCCGGGAGCAGACATGAGGGTCTCCACACCGCTGCGCAGTGCATCAACGACCTGCTGCTTGCGCTCAACGGCACGAGTAAAGTCGAAATCGAAAGAGCAGTTGTTTACTCCATACACTTCGGCTTCGTGCAGAGTGTCGATAACTTCAGCGTTCTTGCAGAGAGTCTTTGTAGGAATACATCCACAGTTAAGACATGTTCCTCCTGCATGCTCGCGCTCGAAGATGATGACCGTCTTGCCGTTCTTGGCAGCATACTCGGCAGCCTTATAGCCGCCGGGTCCGCTACCTATTATGATAATATCAGCTTTATTCATGATTTATCGCTATTGTAATTATTGATTGTCAGCAACCAACTGTGCGTAGGTTACGATAGGATGCTTGGCAGCCAGCACGTCGTCTACACGTCCGATAGGAGTGTTGTGTGGTGCGCTCTTGACTGTCTCAGGCTCGTTCTTAGCCTCTTCGGCAATCTTGCGCAGTATGCTGATGAAGCCGTCGATTGTCTCCTTCGACTCATTTTCCGTAGGCTCAATCATCATAGCCTCGTGGAAGAGGAGAGGGAAGTAGATGGTAGGAGCATGGTAGCCGTAGTCGAGCAGACGCTTGGCAACATCCATTGTTGTGATGCCGGTAGACTTGTCTTTCAGTCCGTCGAATACAAACTCATGCTTGCAGAGACCGTCGATAGGCAGTTCGTAAACGTCTTTCAGCTCTTCCTTGATATAGTTGGCGTTGAGCGTTGCAAGCGGACCGACCATCTTGATGTTCTCCTTACCGAGAGTGAGGATGTATGTGTAAGCGCGCATGATAACTGCAAAGTTGCCAAAGAAAGCACCGATAGAATTGCAGTTGCTGTCGCAGTCAACGCGGAACTTGTCGCCTTCCTTGACAACGCGTGGTGCAGGCAGGAATTCTTCGAGTCCCTTGCGTACTCCGACAGGACCGCTGCCAGGACCGCCGCCACCGTGAGGCGTTGAGAATGTCTTGTGCAGGTTGATGTGCATCACGTCGAAGCCCATGTCGCCAGGACGGCTTGCACCGAGCATAGGATTGAGGTTGGCTCCGTCGTAGTACATCAGACCGCCACATGCGTGTACCATCTTCTCAATCTCAGGAATCTGCTGTTCGAACAGACCGAGAGTGTTAGGGTTTGTCATCATCATGGCAGCCACGTTCTCACCTTCCTTCTCCAAGAGTGCTTTCAGGTCGTCGACATCAACAAGACCCTTGTCTGTACTCTTTACTTCGAGGACGTCGAGTCCGCAAACGGCAGCAGAGGCAGGGTTGGTTCCGTGAGCAGAGTCTGGAACGATAACCTTTGTGCGCTTTGCATCGCCATGCTTCTCGTGGTAAGCACGTATAATCATAAGACCTGTCAACTCGCCATGAGCACCAGCAAACGGATTGAGGGTGAACTCGCTCAAGCCAGCCAGAGAAGCCAGAGACTTCTGCAAACCATAGTAGAGCTCAAGTGCGCCCTGCACTGTTTCTACAGGCTGCAATGGATGCAGACCGCTGAAAGATGTGTGTGCAGCTATGTCTTCGTTGATGACAGGATTGTATTTCATGGTGCAGCTACCCAGCGGATAAAATCCGTTGTTGACACCAAAGTTGTTTTCGCTGTGGTTTGTATAGTGGCGAACAACCGTCATTTCGTCGCACTCAGGGAGTGGGGCGTCCTCAGCGCGTGTGCTGCCGGCAGGCAGGGAATAGTTGCCAAACTCGTTCTTAGGGAGAGTGTAGCCACGTCGTCCACTGTGAGACAATTCGAAAATCAGATTTCCATATAATCTATTATTCATATCTTTCTTCCTCCCTATTATTTAGTAAGTTCAACTAACTTGTCGATTTCTTCCTTAGTGCGCTTTTCTGTTACTGCAAACATGATGCAGTCGTCAGCAACCTTGACACCTCCGAGAATGCCGTTGTCAATAAAACGCTTCTGCAACTCGTCAACGTTTCCGTTGTAACGTACGCAGAATTCATTGAAGAACGGCTGGTTGAAAGCAAGAGAGAACTTGCCTGTCTTGACAAGCTGTTCGCACATATAGTGTGCACCGTCGAAAGAACGCTGCGCAGCTTCCTTAACGCCTTCCTTACCCATGACAGACATGTAGATAGTAACGAACAGTGCCATGAGGCTCTCGTTAGAACAGATGTTCGATGTAGCCTTCTGGCGACGGATATGCTGCTCGCGTGCCTGCAATGTAAGTACGAAAGCACGCTGTCCGCGATTGTCCTTCGTCATACCGACAATACGTCCCGGCATCTTGCGTATGAGCTTTTCACTGCAACACATATAGCCTGCGTATGGACCACCGAAAGACATTGGCAGACCAAGAGACTGAACATCGCCTACAGCAATGTCGGCACCCCATTCGCCTGGAGTCTTCAGCAGTGCGAGGTCAGCAGCTATGCTGTTCATGATGAACAGTGCCTTCTGCTCATGGCAAGCTTCTGCAACGCCACTGTAATCCTCGATGACACCATAGTAGTTTGGCTGCTGTACAACAACCCCAGCAACACCACCGGCTGTCAGCTTGGCTTTCATGTCGTCCTTGTCAACTGCGCCATCCTTTTCATTGATGAGTTCTATCTCTACACCATTGTAGTGAGCGTAAGTCTTGACAACTTTCAGAACTTTAGGGTCAACAGTTGCACTTACCAATACCTTGTTTGCTTTCTTAGCGTTGGCTTTTGCCATCATCACTGCTTCGGCAGTTGCGGTGGAACCGTCGTACATAGAAGCATTAGAGATGTCAAGACCTGTAAGCGCTGTCATCATTGACTGAAATTCAAAGATATAGTGCAGTGTACCCTGTGAGATTTCAGCCTGATACGGCGTATAGCTTGTCAGGAACTCTGAACGCTCAACGATGTTTGGTACGACTGAAGGAGTGTAGTGGTCGTAGACACCAGCACCGGCAAAGCAAGTCAGCTGCTTGTTCTTGTTACCGAGACAGTCGAAGAAACGGCGTATTTCCATTTCGCTCATCTCAGAAGGCAAATCGTATTCGCCCTTGAAACGTATGCTCTCCGGCACTTCGGCATACAAGTCGTCGAGCGACTTTACACCGACTTTGGCAAGCATCTCTTTCAAATCATCCTCTGTATGAGGGAAAAATTTATATTGCATTGTATTATTGTTTTATTAAATGGTTACGCGAATCAACACAGGAATCTACAAGCCATACTGTGTTGATTCGTGTATTGTAAAATGAGTGTAAACCAGTATTACTGCTTAGCGCAGAACTCTTCGTATGCCTTTGCATCCATCAGGTTGTCAAGCTCAGCCTTGTCTTTGAGTTCAACCTTAATGATCCAGTTAGCAAATGCATCCTGGTTGATGAGCTCAGGAGTGTCTTCGAGTGCTTCGTTAACTTCAACTACTGTACCGCTGACTGGAGATGTCAAGTCGCTTGCAGCCTTAACGCTTTCTACTGCACCGAAATCATCTTCTGCTTCAACATCGTCGTCAACCTCAGGCATATCAACATAAACGATATTGCCAAGTGCGTGCTGTGCATAGTCAGTGATACCGATGAAACCAAAGTCGCCTTCTACGCGAACATACTCGTGTGACTCTGAGTAGTAGAGTCCTTCAATTACTTTTGCCATAATTATTTTACTGTTTTAAAATTTATTGTTTTATTAAAATTATCTATAGTGAATGTTATTATTTTTTATAGTGTTTGTCGTAGAAACGCTTTTTAACGACAACAGCAGGGAATGTCTTCTTGCGAATCTGAACTTCAACTTCAGTACCGAGCTTGCCGAAGCGTGCATCTACGAGAGCCATCGCTACGCTTTTGCCTGTAGAGATGCTGTTGTAGCCTGTAGTTACTTCGCCGATTGTCTCGCCATCCTTAACGATAGCATAGCCATGACGAGGAATAGCCTTGTCCTTGAGCTCAAGACCTACGACGCGCATCTTTGGACCTTCAGCTTTCTGCTGCTGCAGTGCTTCTTTGCCAATAAATTCTTCCTTGTCGAACTTGCAGAACATGCTGAGACCTGCCATAACTGGTGTAATGTCGTTAGAAAGTTCGTCGCCATAGAGTGGAAGACCAACTTCGAAACGCAGAGTGTCGCGGCATCCGAGTCCACATGGCTTGCAACGACCGTCAGCCATCAGCTTGTCCCAGCAGCGGATGATGAAATCGTGAGAACCATAAATCTCGAAACCATCCTCACCGGTATAGCCTGTACGGCTGAGAATAATTGTTTCGCCGTCAACATCTACGCGGCGTGCGTTGTAGAAGACGATATCCTTGCATGCAAGTCCAAGAACTTCCTCTACTATTTTCTCTCCTTCTGGTCCTTGCACTGCCAACTGTGCATAGTAGTCAGAGCAGTGGTTGAACTCAACATCGAAACCTGCGAGGTTCTGCTTCATCCAGTCAACATCCTTGTCGATGTTGGCAGCGTTGATGACGAGGAAGAAATCGTTTTCTGCCATTTTATAAACGAGCAGGTCGTCAACGGTACCACCATTCTCATAGCACATCATGCCATAGAACACTTGTCCATCTGGTGCACCAGTAACGTCGTTGGTGAAGATGTGATTGACATATTTCTCTGCATCCTTACCCTTGATAGACACTTCTCCCATGTGAGAAACATCGAAGACACCGCTTGCATTACGCACTGCGTTGTGTTCTTCAATGATAGATGAGTAAACAATAGGCATGTCAAAACCTGCGAATGGAGACATCTGAGCTCCAAGTTTTACGTGTCTGTCGTGCAGACAAGTTGTTTTAATTTCCATTTTCTATTTCTTTTAAATTTATATTATGTTATCAGTTATTCTACTAACAAGTTGATGAAGTCCTCTTTTTTTAGATTGAGTATTGTGTCATCCAACTTTTCAGGTAGTGCGCTGACAAGCGTTTCACGGTCGAGTTGCTTGCCCTTTAATGTCGACAAAATAGCTTTGTCAATGTCGCCGACTATAAAGAAGTCGCCGAGCATGTTGATTTTCTTTATCTCGTTGTTCTTGAGTTCTATGCGTATGTCGAAGTCGCCGACATTCTCTATCCTGCCTTTTATATTCTTTGTGTATTTCGGATTGTTGCCGAAGATAAACTCGGTGGTAAGGTATTCTTTTTCTATTTCTTCTATCTTTTTCACGTCGTCATGGCTCAGTGCAATCTCTCTGTCGCATAGGTTCTTGCGTACAAACGCCATGAAGTCGCCAATAGAAATCGATATATAGTCTTTCAAGAGGGCAATATGCTGTCTGACGCTTTTCACACCTTTGCTGACAAGTTTAGCGTCGCTTGGCGTGATAGACCCAATCATATTTTGCATGTCGGTGTCGTAAAGCATCGTGCCATGTACAATACTTCTGCCCGGAACATGATAGAAAGCGTTGCCTGAAACTTTTTTGCCGTCGATGAGAATATCGTTCCTGCCCGTCGGCTTGGCGTCTACGCCTAACTTGCACAATACAAGGGCAACAAGATTGACATATTTATTGAACGTCATATTTACATTCTCGTCTTTTGCAATGTACGAAAACATTATGTTGTTCATGTCTGAGTAAACGCATCCGCCGCCGCTTTTACGCCGGTAGGTCTCTATGCCGTGCTGCTTACAGTATTCCAGGTTAACTTCGTTTTCTATGAGTTGGTTGCGTCCGAATATAACCGTTGGCTTACTTTGCCACATAAAAAAACACTCTTCTTCATTGATGTGTCGTGCTACGTATTCTTCCATTGCAAGATAGAATACGAGACGGCGCTCACTTATGTCTGGCAAACTGATGTAAACCATATTTTATATTTGGTATTAGACTATATGTTTTTATTTCGTGCAAATTTAGTAATTATTTATCTAACAGCAAAAAGTTTTGGAAATATCTCGGAAAATATTTGAGATATTATGTTACTTTTTTGTTTTTATTATGAAGATTAAGTGTTTTTTCGTACTTTTGTAGCACATTTTCAATATTGATTCAATGATAAAGGAAAAACAAATACGCGTATTGCCACAAGTGGCTGCCGATATCGCCAATCTGAAAACATACATTTCCGAAGAAGAAGCAATAAGGCTGAACGACATAAAGCATGTCAGGATTATAAGGCGCAGCATAGACGCAAGACACAGAACGGTGTATGTCAATCTGACTGTGAGAATTTACATAAACGAACAACCTGACGAAGAACCGTTTGAGAGGATTGAATATAGAGATGTCAGCAACTGCAAGCCCGCCATTGTTGTCGGTGCCGGACCTGCCGGACTGTTTGCAGCCCTGCGACTGATTGAGTTAGGCATTAAGCCAATAGTAGTGGAAAGAGGAAAGAATGTCAGGGAGAGAAAGAATGACATTGCCAAGATAGCCCGGCAGCAGAAGGTAGACACCGAAAGCAACTACAGCTTTGGCGAGGGCGGGGCAGGAGCATATTCCGACGGAAAACTGTTCACGCGCTCAAAGAAACGAGGCTCGGTGGAGAAAATACTGCGCGTGTTCTGCCAACACGGTGCATCTACAGATATTCTCATAGATGCTCATCCACATATTGGCACAGACAGGTTGCCGGCTGTAATTGAGAACATGAGGAAAACTATTATCGGCTGCGGCGGCGAAGTGTATTTCCAGACGAAAATGACTTCACTGAAATGTAGAGGAAACAGTATAGAAGGCATTGTCGTTGAGGAACTTACGAGTGGGGATGAAAGAGAATTAGAAGGGAGCGTAATACTTGCTACCGGACATTCCGCCCGCGATGTTTACAGATATCTCCACCACAACAACATCACAATGGAAGCTAAAGGTATTGCCGTTGGTGTGCGCCTGGAGCATCCGGCACACCTGATTGACCAAATTCAGTACCATTCACATGCCGGAAGGGGAAAATATCTGCCTGCGGCGGAATACAGCTTTGTTACTCAGGTGGACGGTAGAGGCGTGTATTCTTTTTGTATGTGTCCAGGCGGCGTTGTCATTCCTGCTGCAACTGGCAATGAACAGGTTGTCGTAAACGGTATGTCGCCATCGAACAGAAATACGGCATGGAGCAATAGCGGAATGGTTGTAGAACTGCGACCGGAAGACCTGGAAGGAGAAGACGTCCTGCGTGTCATGAAATATCAGGAGGAATTGGAAAAGAAATGCTGGATGCAGGCTAACATGAAGCAGACGGCTCCGGCACAGCGCATGGCAGACTTTGTAAACAACAAGCTCAGCTACGACCTTCCAAAAAGTTCATACCAGCCTGGACTGATATCGAGTCCGATGCATTTCTGGATGCCGGAAAGTATCTCGGGCAGGCTGCAACGGGCATTCAGACAGTTTGGAAAACAAAGTCATGGCTTCCTGACAAACGATGCAGTAATAATAGGTGTGGAGACAAGAACATCTGCACCGCTACGAATTATAAGAAACAAGGACACGCTGCAACATGTTGAAATAAACGGGCTTTATCCGTGCGGTGAAGGAGCTGGCTATGCCGGCGGAATAGTATCGGCAGCCATCGACGGAGAAAGATGTGCTGAAAAACTTGCATAAAACATGCAAGCAATATGAATATAGGGACACTTTCTGCATAAACAATACTAATCAATTTTCTCCCGTTTACTGTCGCGAGAATGCCCGCGAAAGTCGTTTTAGAAATCAGAGGGGCAAAATACGCCCGTATTTTGACAACTGTTGTAATCACCTGACAGTCAGTTTTTTAGCCACGAATATATCGTTTATGCGTGTGAATTGTATATGTTAAAATTGTCAAAGAGTATGTTTGAGATTGTCAAACACACTCTTTGAGGATGTCAAACATAGTGTTTGGGGATTTCGTGCACTATGTCTGGCAAGCCAAAAAAGCGAAATAAGAGCCTCAAAGATACTCTTTGACAATTTTAACAATTAGTATCGAGCATAAAATTAACGGTTTTTTACACTTTCAGAGCCAGTTTTTATTCTATTTGGAGAGTTTTTCCCTGTCAAAAATTTTCATATATTTCCGCACATAAATAAAATTACGTTCACTTTGGCACGGTTTTTGTAGGGAGGACATAAAAAACAACCTTAACCTTAACAATTACACATAGGTACCGTCAAGGTTAATGTATTGACATATAATAAATAAGTTACGTAACAGACAACTATATATATAGTGATGTAAATCCTTTTCGGTGCTTGCGTATCTCGTCGGGAGTTCCGCAGTCAACTATTTCTCCGCCTCGTCGTCCGCCTTCGGGCCCCATGTCTATGATATGGTCTGCCTGACGAATGACGTCGAGGTTGTGTTCTATTATTATAACCGTATTGCCCTTGTCAACCAGTTGCTGCAGAACGGACATCAATATGCGTATGTCGTCGAAATGCAGGCCAGTAGTAGGTTCGTCGAGGATATAAACCGTCTTTCCCGTGTCTTTTTTCGACAATTCAGTAGCCAGCTTGACACGCTGGCTCTCACCGCCGGAAAGCGTAGTTGACGGCTGACCTAACTTTATATAACCCAGACCAACGTCCTGAATAGTCTTTATCTTACGGAGAATATTCGGAACATTCTCAAAGAACTCAACAGCCTGATTTACCGTCATGTCGAGTACATCGGCAATGGACTTGCCCTTATATCTTACTTCCAGTGTTTCGTTGTTGTATCTTTTGCCATGACAAACTTCACAAGGCGTTGAAACATCAGGAAGAAAATTCATCTCTATTGTCTTATAACCATTGCCTCCACACTCTTCACAGCGTCCGCCACGAACGTTGAAGGAGAACCTGCCTGGCTTGTATCCGCGTATCTTTGCCTCAGGAAGTTCAACAAACAAGGAACGAATATCGGAGAAAACACCGGTATAAGTTGCCGGATTTGAGCGGGGAGTGCGTCCCAACGGGCTCTGGTCGACGGTAACTACTTTGTCTATATTCTCTATTCCTTCTATGCTTTCGTATGGCAGGGGCTGTTTCAATGAACGATAAAAGTGTTTTGACAATATGGGTTGCAGGGTCTCGTTTATCAATGTCGACTTGCCACTTCCGCTTACGCCGGTAACAACAATGAGCTTCCCAAGCGGAATTTCCACATCTATGTTCTTCAGATTGTTGCCTGATGCATTTCTTATCACAATCGACTTTCCGTTTCCATTTCGATTGTTTTGAGTGTCAAATACTTTTTTCTCTCCATTGAGATAGCACGACGTTAAAGTCTTTTGCTTCAACAACTTATCTACAGTACCTTGAAAAACCACTTCACCACCTTTGCGCCCAGCCTTAGGGCCAATGTCAACAATGTAATCGCCTGCTTTCATCATGTCTTCATCGTGTTCTACTACAATGACCGTATTGCCTATGTCGCGCAGTTGTTTCAGTGAATTTATCAGGCGTTGGTTGTCTCTTTGATGCAGTCCAATGCTTGGTTCGTCGAGAATGTAGAGTACGTTTACGAGCTGTGATCCGATTTGTGTTGCGAGCCGGATGCGCTGGCTCTCGCCTCCAGACAGGCTTGCAGAGGTGCGGTTAAGCGACAGGTAGTCGAGTCCTACGTTTAGCATGAAGTCAAGCCGGCTGCTTATTTCCTTTATAATCTCTGCGGCTACTTTCTTCTGTTGCTTGTCAAGATACTGGCTGCATGCTGTTATCCATTCCCGCAACTCATTCAAGTCCATTGCGGTAATGTCGGAAATATTTTTGTCGCCTATTCTGTATGACAATGCTTCGCGGTTTAGCCTTGCTCCATTGCACTCGGGGCACGTGCATGTTGCAAGAAACTGCTCTGACCATTTGCGGCTGTTTGCCGAATCGTCGCTGTCGATAATCTGTCTAAGGTATTTCACTACACCATTGAACTCAATGAAATAGTCGGTCGATGTGTGTACTATGTCTTTTGATATCTTTATGTTACCTATGGCGCCATACAGTATTTCGTCGAGCAGACTGTCGGGTATTTTGCAGACGGGCGTGCTCAGCTCAAGTCCATTGCGTTGCAATAATGCTTCTATCTGCCAGAATATCAGTTGGTTCTTATATTTCCCCAGTGGCACGATAGCACCGTCTTTTATAGACAAGTTCCTGTCTGGTATGACTTTACTTAAATCTATTTCGTTTATAACTCCGATGCCTCTGCATCGTGGACATGCTCCTTCGGGCGAATTGAATGAGAATATGTTGGGCGCAGGGTCAGAATATGCCATACCAGTAGTAGGACACATCAATCTGCGCGAATAGTTCTTTACTATACTGCTTTCTGCATCGTATATCATCAAGACTCCATCGCCCTGCTGCATGGCTGTCTTCAGAGAATTGTCTATGCGTGTCTTTTGTTCGTTTGAGATGTCAGCCGGTATCTTCAGCTTATCTATTACAACTTCTATGTTGTGGTTCTTATATCTGTCAACTTTCATGCCGCGTGTTATCTCCAACATCTCGCCATCTACCCGTATGTTCAGATATCCCTTGCGTCGCATTTGCTCAAACAATTCTCGATAGTGTCCTTTTCTCTGTCTTACAAGAGGTGCAAGAATATAAATCTTCTTTCCATTGTATTCAGAGCATATCATGTCGAGTATCTTCTCTTCATTGTATTTCACCATCTTTTCTCCGGTAGCATAGCTGTATGCCGTTGCCACACGCGAATACAGCAAACGAAGATAGTCGTATATTTCAGTTGTCGTACCAACAGTAGAACGTGGATTCTTGTTTGTTGTTTTCTGCTCGATGCTGATAACAGGAGACAGTCCTGTTATCTTATCAACATCAGGACGTTCAAGTCCACCCAAGAAATTGCGTGCATAAGCAGAAAATGTTTCTATATATCTGCGTTGTCCTTCAGCATATATCGTGTCGAAAGCCAGCGATGATTTTCCAGAGCCTGACAGCCCAGTTATGACTGTAAGACTGTTTCTGGGGATAGTAACGTCTATGTTTTTCAGGTTGTGTACTCTTGCCCCTAATATTTCTATGTTTTTCATTATCTTCCTATTGTTCAGAGTTGTTTCTTACTCCTCCTTCTGTGAATCCTCTCAGCAGGTTGACATCTTTTCGTATGTTGTATTTTCTGCCGTCGGCACCCTTCGCTTCCACAAGCACGAAATATACACCCTGCTTAACAGGTTTCCCGTTGAAAGTTCCGTCCCATCCTTCTGCCGGATTTGTCCATTCAAACAGTTTCTGTCCCCATCTGTTGAATATATATGCATGAAACTCTGTAATACTTTGAAATCCCTCTTTTGCCTTATAAATGTCATTTATTCCGTCGTCGTTTGGCGAGAAAGCATTTGGCATGTCCAATTTACTTTCACTGATGGATATATTTATTGCCCCAACGTCTCCCCAGTATTCCTCTTTGTATGACACTTCCTCCGTTCCTCGTGTAAACGTGGCATAGAGAACAATATAGTGAGTGCCCGCCTGAGTAAACGTATAGTCCGTGTCTTCATCATATCTTATAAGGTATGGGGTTGTTTCTTCCTCATGCGTAAAACGCCACTCATAGTATGCGCTCCAACCGTCAGCATTCTCAGCATTTGCTTCGAATACAACTTTCAGCGGCGCAGAACCTGAATATGACGTTACAACTTCATTTCCATCTGACTTTTCTACGGTGGCAGTAGGGTTTATTGTCGGTAATTTGTCTGCAAAACATTGCAGCGAAAAAAGTAGTATAATAACTGTAAATATGCTGTTTTTTATCCTCATATTTGTAATTATATTTAAAATTTATTGCAAAAATACATAATAAAGTTGATAAACATTCTATTTTTTTGTATTTTTGCATTCAGTTTTAAATAAAATATATAATATGAAAACAGTTTTAAGATTTTTTCTGTTACTTATTGCTTTCAACATTAGCCTGTCTTTGTATGCGCAAGAAATCAAGATAAAGGAACGTCACAAGGTAAAGAAAAGTGAGACGTTATTTGGTATTGCAAAGAATTATGGAATAACTATTGAAGAACTTTCAGAAGTTAATCCCGAGATGAATATGCCTGGCTATAGCCTCAAAAAAGGAGATTACATAAACATACCTTACCCTAATGACAACAAGATTGTCAACAACACGACTGAACAAAAGCAGCCTACAGCACAGCAGTTGCCCATCAGTCGTCCTATAAAAGTCGGCGTCATGCTGCCACTGCATGATATAAATGGGGACGGTAAACGCATGATAGAATACTATCGCGGTTTACTTTTGTCATGCGACAGACTAAAAAAAGACAATATCTCGATAGACATAAATGCGTGGAATGTACCAATAGATGCAGACATAAGAACAACATTACTTGAAAACGATGCTTCTAAATGCGACATTATTTTCGGTCCTTTATACACTAGCATGGTAAAGCCTTTGGCTGATTTTTGCCAGAAAAATGATATAATGATGGTCATTCCTTTCTCAATAAGCGGCAACGATGTGGCTGTCAACAGTCATATATTTCAAGTTTATCAGGCACAGGAAGATTTAAACAAGATAACGACACAACAATTCATAGGTCAGTTTAAAGACTATCACCCGATAATCGTCGATGCCGGAGACGTAACAAGCGACAAGGGACTGTTTACCAAAGAACTCAGGCAAAGACTTGAATCTGTAGGATTAAGTTATTCCATTACACACTTAAAGGCATCGGATGCTGACTTCATGAAGTGTTTCAGCAAGAACGGACGCAATATCGTCATTATCAATACAGGCAAATCTCCGGAACTAAACACATTATTCCAGCGTTTAGACAAGTTAAAGGCTGTTGACAACAACGTACAGATTTCATTGTTCGGATACGTTGACTGGTTTTTATACACAAATGTTTATAAAGACTATTTTCATAAGTACGACACATATATTCCCACTACATTCTACTACAATCCTACGTCAAACGATACCCGCTGGGTAGAAGCCAACTATAAGAAGTGGTTTAAAAATGACATGATGTATGCCATTCCTCATTTTGGGCTGACAGGTTTCGATCATGGATGTTTCTTCATCGGCGGCTTCCACAAGTTTGGCAAGACATTCAACGGCATGAAAGGACAATCTACGTATCGTGCCGTGCAGACACCGTTGCGATTCAGGAAAGTTGGAAACAGTGGCGGTATGCAAAACGAAACTCTCATGTTCGTACACTATAAGACTGACAAAGCCATTGATGCAATAAACTTTTAGCAGACAAAATCAGTATAAACAAATACATAGCAGTACCTATGACATCCGTTCGCAGAGGAAACAGCAAACAATCAGTCAAGACGATTTCCGTCGTCATGGCTTTTCTCCTCGTAAGCCTGTCGTCGTTCTCGCAGATAGGGGAGCACCGCAACGATTTGTCGATAGGTGTAAATGGTGGTTACATATTGAGCAATGTAGGGTTTACGCCTAAAGTTCCACAAAACTTTCATGGTGGCATGACAATGGGTGTAAGCGTGAAATATGTCTGTGAGAAATACTTTACAACCATCTGCTCACTACTCGGAGAAATCAATTATGCATCCATTGGCTGGAAAGAAGATATCAAAAATGCTCAGGAACAGCCGGTCATTAATACGGCAACCGGTGTTGCCGAAAAATATTCACGTACCATAAACTACATTCAAATGCCGCTTTTTGCACACCTTGCATGGGGCAAGGAAGAGCGAGGCATGCAGTTTTTTGTACAGGCAGGTCCACAGTTCGGACTTTATCTGAACGAATCTTCAGACTCAAATTTCGATATTGAGAAAATAAACATTGATGATCGTTCAAACACCATAGTAAAACAATACTCTATGAAAGTAGAACGCAAGTTCGATTATGGAATTGCTGCCGGTGCCGGAGTGGAATATTCCGTTCCTAAGGTAGGGCATTTCCTGTTGGAAGCCCGCTACTATTACGGACTGGGCAACATCTACCATGACTCAAAGCGAGACTATTTCGGAAAATCAAATATAGGAAATATAGTTATGAAAATGACATATTTGTTTGATATACTCCATTAATAAAGATAATATTATTCACTAAAACCATAAAAAAATGTTTGAAAATCAACCAAAAGGACTTTACGCGTTGGCACTCGCCAACACTGGAGAGCGATTCGGTTACTACACCATGATCGCAGTTTTTGCATTATTCTTGAGGGAAAACTTCGGACTTACGCCAGGTACTGCCGGAGTTATCTACAGTACATTCTTGGGCTTAGTCTACTTCATGCCCCTCTTTGGCGGTATGCTTGCCGACAAGTTTGGTTTCGGAAAGATGGTAACACTCGGTATCATCATTATGTTCGGAGGATATCTCTTGCTGTCGCTTCCACTCGGAGGAGAGACTTTTGCACTCATCGTCATGTTGCTGGCACTTATCTTTATCAGTGTTGGAACAGGATTGTTTAAGGGTAACCTGCAAGTAATGGTGGGTAATCTGTATGATGACCCTAAATACTCTGACATGCGCGACTCTGCTTTCTCTATCTTCTACATGGCTATCAACATCGGTGCATTGTTTGCTCCTACAGCTGCCGTTAAGATTAAGGAATATGCAGAAACTTCTCTCGGCTTCAGCGGAAACGATGCTTACCACTTCTCATTCGGCGTGGCTTGCTTGTCGCTGATTCTGTCTATTGCCATCTATTATGCTTTCCGTTCTACGTTCAAGCATGTAGAAGGTGGCGAGCGCAAGAAGGAGGCTGTTGTTTCAAATGAAGAAGAATTGTCGCCTGAAGATACAAAGGCACGCATCGTTGCACTGTGTCTGGTATTTGCAGTCGTAGTATTCTTCTGGATGGCATTCCACCAGAATGGTCTCAGCTTGACATATTTTGCAAACGAGTTTACACAGAAGAGCGCTGAAGGCGTACAGAGCATGGCGTTCGACGTAATAAACCTGTTCCTGATTATCGTCATGGTTTACGCTCTGTTCTCACTGTTCCAGAGCAAGACTTCAAAGGCTAAAGGCATTTCTGCACTTGTCATTGCAGCCGTTGTAGGTGTGCTTTACTGGAAGTACACACGCGTTAGCGGTTCCGTAGACCTTGCCGCACCAATATTCCAGCAGTTCAACCCGTTCTATGTAGTAGCACTCACTCCTGTCAGCATGGCTATCTTCGGAGCATTGGCAAAGAAGGGCAAGGAGCCTTCAGCACCACGAAAGATTGCTTACGGTATGCTTGTTGCTGCCGTTGCTTTCTGCGTGATGATTGTTGCTTCACAGGGCTTGCTCACTCCAAACGAGCAGAAGGCACTCGCTGACGCAGGACAGGACGGACCACTCGCATCTGCCAACTGGCTTATCGGTACTTATCTTATTCTTACATTTGCAGAGCTTCTGCTCTCGCCAATGGGTATCTCGTTCGTATCGAAAGTTGCACCTCCAAAATATAAGGGAATGATGATGGGCGGATGGTTTGTTGCAACAGCTATCGGTAACTTCCTCGTAGCTGTGGGCGGACTCCTCTGGGGCGACCTGCCACTGACAGTTGTCTGGGCTGTATTCCTCGTGCTCTGCATCCTCTCTGCACTATTCATGTTTGCAATGATGAAGCGACTTGAGAAAGTAAGCTAATATATTTTTATATTCCAATATCGAGAATGTATGGTAAGACGTGTATTGATACGTTTTATCATACATTCTCTTTTTTATATACACATTGCTCTATTGTCTTGTATATTCTTACCTCAACAGGGCAGGAGAGAGCAGCCTCGAACATCGCATTTGTGATTTTATTTTGACAAGGAAAAACTCTCAAAATAAAAAAGGAACAGCCCCAGAAAGTGTAAATTTGTGTTAATTCAAAGACCATTTACAAGTGTTAAAATTGTCAAAGAGTATCTTTGAGGCTTCTATTTTGCAAAATAGGCTTGCAAAACATTATGCCTGACACCCCCAAACACTATGTCTGACCTCCTCAAACACACTGTTTGACAATCTCAAACATACTCTTTGACAATTTTAACACATATATTTTTTGCACACAAGGCTAATATTTAAGTCTAACACCCTGACTGTAAGGCAGATATAAATGCACACAAAATACGGGCATATTTCGCTACTTTTTTCATTGCAACGACTTTCGCGGGCACTCACGCAGTAGTCTGCGATTAATCACAAGCAGGATTCTATATATATAACAAGGTATAGGCATTTAGTCGGAAACGTCAGAAAATCAAACTTGACTATCTGCCGTTTCCAATTAAACAATTATTTTAGTTCGCTTACGATGCCTTGCTCGCGATGATTTACGATAACTTCTATTCCGAATTTGTTGTGTATATACTCTGCCAGATGCTGCGCTGCATAGACAGAGCGGTGCTGCCCGCCAGTGCATCCGAATGAGAACATGAGGCTGTTGAAACCTCGTTGCAGATAGCGCTCTATGTGTCTGTCGGCAAGTTTATATATGTCGTCGAGGAACGTGAGTATCTCTCCGTCGTCTTCCAGAAATCGGATGACAGGCTCATCGAGTCCCGTGAGTTTCTTGTATGGTTCGTATCGTCCTGGATTGTGCGTGGAACGGCAGTCGAAAACATAGCCGCCACCATTGCCCGACGTGTCTTCTGGTATCCCTTTATGATAGGAGAAACTGAACACCCTGACTACGAGCGGACCACGATTGTCATACTTCGAGAACGTTGCCGGTCCGTCAGAGGGATGCGCATTGTAGATATTATTGCTCGTAATCTTATATCCGTCGGCACGCGATACATTCTTCTTTTCCACTGTCTGATACTGCGGCATGTCGCAAATGTGCTGCAATGTCTCTATCAGGTAAGGGTAGGGGAAGTTACCTTCTTTAATTATTTCGCGAAGATTGTTTATCGCCGGCGGTATGGATTCTATGAAATGTTGCTTCTTTTCAAAGTTTCCGCGATAGCCGTATGCACCCAAAACCTGCATCGTGCGGAACAGCACAAAGAGATTTAGCCTGTCTCTGAAATGACGTACAGACGGTACCTCCGTATAGTTTTTCAGTGCATCGTAGTACACATCTACAAGTTTCTGCTTCAGTTCCTTCGGGTATTGTGCAGATGCCTGCCAGAGAAAAGAAGCCACATCATAGTAGTATGGTCCTTTGCGGCCTCCCTGATAGTCTATGAAACATGGATTGTCGTCGTCATCGAGCATGACATTTCTGGCTTGGAAATCACGATAAAGGAAACTGTCAAACTTTTCTTCCGTCAGGTCTTTCATGAACATGCGGAAGTTTGCTTCGAGCTTTAGTTCATGGAAGTCTATGCCGGTTGGTTTTAGGAAACAGTATTTGAAGTAGTTGAGGTCAAACATTACATTGTCTTCATTGAACTCCGGTTGTGGGTAGCAGTGTTCCCATTGTAGTCCTCGTGCGCCACGTATCTGTATGTTGGGAAGTTCCCTGATAGTCTTTTCCAGCAGTTCGCGCTCCCTGACGTTGTATCTGCCACCAGATTCGCGACCGCCCCTGAGTTCATCGAACAGTGATTTATTGCCTAAATCGCTCTGTATGTAGCACATCTCGTCGCTGCTTACGGCAAGTATGTCTGGCACTGGCAACATACGTTTCTTGAAATGCTGAGACAGATAGACAAAAGCCTCGTTCTCTTCGCGGCTCGTTCCTACTACACCTATGTATGTGCTGCCGTCGTTATCGTATATGCGATAGTATTCCCTGTTGCTTCCCGATGCAGCAAGTTTCTCTATCTTTGCAGCATCCTGCTTGCGCCATGTGCTATATAAGTTTGCAAGTCGTTCCATCGTCAGTTATTGTCTTTATCGTTTTCCTCTTTGTCGCGTCGTCTTTTATTGTCGTAGATTATCAGCATCCTGTCAATCAAAAGCAATATCATGACAATGCCAAGTGTCATCATCCAAGAGTCAGTCAGAATCCTTAAACCTAATATTACGACGAAAAGAATTATAAAGTGCTTTATATTGTAATTTGCTTTCATATCTATGTTTTATTTAAGTTTTTCTTTCAAGTATTGCGCCGTGTAACTGCTCTTGCATTGCACAATGTCTTCGGGTGTTCCTTCGCAGACGAGATTTCCGCCATTGCTGCCAGCTTCAGGTCCTAAGTCGATGACATGATCTGCACACTTTATTATCTCCATATTGTGTTCTATTATGACGACAGTGTGTCCTCTCTTTATGAGAGAGTCGAAAGATTGCAATAAGCATTTTATGTCATGGAAATGCAGACCCGTTGTCGGCTCGTCGAAAATAAAAAGTGTCGGTTGCTGACGTTCCTGTCCTATATAGTATGCGAGCTTTACTCTCTGGTTTTCGCCTCCTGACAACGATGAAGAACTTTGTCCGAGTTTTATGTATCCAAGTCCGACGCTGCTGAGTGGTTGCAGCTTCGATGCAATGGCTTGCTGACCGTTTGAAGCAAAAAAATCTATTGCTTCACCAACCGTCATGTTTAGTATGTCATTTATATTCTTACCTGCAAACTTCACGTCGAGTATCTCTCGCTTGAAGCGTTGTCCATGACACACATCACACTCCAGCACCAGGTCTGCCATGAACTGCATCTCTACCGTTATTTCTCCTGCTCCTTTGCATTCATCACAACGTCCGCCGTCGGTATTGAACGAAAAATATTGTGGCGAGAAACCCATCTGATGTGCCAACGGCTGGTCGGCAAACAGCTGACGTATAGCATCGAATGCCTTAACGTATGTTACTGGATTTGAGCGCGAACTCTTGCCTATCGGGTTCTGGTCGACAAACTCCACATGGCTTATCTTTTCCAAATCGCCACCCATAGAAGAATATTCACCAGGAGGGTCGCATACTTCGTTGAGTCGTCTTTTCAGTGCCGGATAGAGTATTCCCTTGACGAGCGACGACTTACCGCTGCCGCTTACGCCTGTAACAACAGTCATCACATTCAACGGGAAACACACATCTATTCCTTTCAGGTTGTTCATGCGAGCGCCTTTCAGTTCTATATACATGTTCCATCTGCGACGTGTGGCAGGTATGTCTATATTCTCTACATGCGACAGATATGCGACGGTATGGCTGTCAGGATGTTTCTTTGTTGTGGCAGAGCATATTGCTTTTGTGTCGCCCTGAAACACTACGGTGCCTCCCAAGCGCCCTGCGTCGGGACCAATATCTACAAGATAGTCTGCCGCACGCATGATTTCTTCGTCATGCTCAACTACAATGACTGTATTGTCTTGCTCCTTTAGGTCTTTAAGCACACCTATCAACTTCTGCGTATCTCTACTGTGCAAGCCGATACTTGGCTCATCGAGAATGTATAGAGAGCCAACGAGCGAGCTTCCAATGCAGGTTGTGAGATTGATACGCTGGCTTTCGCCTCCACTTAGACTGTTCGACTGTCTATTAAGCGTCAGATAACCAAGCCCCACCTTATATAGATAGTCTAAACGACTGATGATTTCAGTGATGGCTCTCTTGCCTATATTGTAGTCTGTTTCCGACAGTTTTATTTCAGAAAACCATTGTCTCAGTTCATCAATAGGCATCTCAATAAGTTCCTGTATTGACTTGCCTGCGACCTTGACATAACTCGTTTCTTTTTTGAGACGCGTACCTTTACAATCGGGACATACCGTCTTTCCGCGATATCGACTCATCATCACACGGTATTGTATCTTGTATTGATTGTCTTTTACCATCTGAAAGAAGGAGTCGATACATATCTTTTCCGTAATGTCTAAGGCTTTTTCAGAAGGAAGTCCATGCCACAGCCATCCTTTCTGCTCCTCCGTCAAGTCGTAATAAGGTGTAAATATTGGGAAATTATCAGCTGTTGCCCTGCGGCAGAACTCCTCTTGCCACATGCCCATCTTCTCTCCATGCCAACACTGTACACATCCATCGTAGACACTTAATGACGTATTTGGTATTACTAGTTTCTCGTCAATGCCGATAATATTGCCAAATCCTTCACATGTAGGGCATGCTCCCAGCGGCGAATTGAACGAAAACATATTCTCCGAAGGTTCTTCAAAACTCTCACCGTCAACCTCGAAACGCGCAGAGAAACTGCGACTTTCAACGGTCGGCGACATGATTACAATCTTGCATTCCCTGTTGCCTTCAAAGAAAGCAGTCTCTATTGACTCACGAATTCTTGATACCGTGTCGTTGTCGCTACCAGTTCTTATTCTGTCGATGAGTATGTCTATATCCTTGATATCTATTTCAGAAACATCCTGTTCCAACAGATCTTCTATCTTTATAAAGTCGTTGTTAAGGTAAACCCTTGTGTATCCACTTTGCAACTTTGCTTTCAGCAGGCTCTCCAGACTACGTTTGTCATTTTTATTCAGTGGAGATAATATGCAGCACATTGTTTCTTCGGGATGCGAATAAATATAGTTGAAAACATCTTCAACTGTTTCTTTCTTCACAAGATTGCCTGTTGTGGGCGAATAAGTCTTACCTATTCGTGCAAACAACAGTCGAAGATAATCGTATATTTCTGTTGATGTCCCGACCGTAGAGCGTGGATTACGACTTATAACCTTCTGTTCGATGGCTATCGCCGGTGGCAATCCTGTTATGAAATCGCATTTGGGCTTCTTCATTCTGCCAAGAAAAAGTCTGGCGTATGAAGACAAACTTTCCACATATCTACGCTGTCCCTCCGCATAAAGTGTATCGAATGCCAATGATGTCTTGCCCGAACCACTCACACCGGTAACAACTATCAGTTTGTTGTGAGCCAGCTTTAGGTTTATATTTTTCAGGTTGTTTTCTCTGGCACCTTTTATATTTATATAGTTAATACTCATATAGGGTATGTTCTAATTGTTTGAAAATTGTATAAGTTTCTGCAAAGACGGTACAGTTATCACATTTCTTTGCAAAATGATGATATCAGATTTCTCCATCGTATGTAAGGCATCTGACGTGTTTATCCTACTCTCGCCTATAAGCCTTGCAAGGTGTTGCATGGTTATTGTCAGTTTCTTTTCGCCAGATAGATACATGCAATGTGTTGTCAGGAAAAAAGAAATCTTCTTAAATATATTACTCTGTTGTGGCATCCACAGACGCAACCTGTCTGTCTGCGACCTTGTAGACACAATATTCATGAAATTGAAATGGATTATCTCATACTGCGATAACAACTTGAAAACATCTTGCTTTGTTATACTCAAAATACTGCATTTCATTTCCGAACGGTAATCGTTGGCATATCGAGGCATTAGTCCGAACAGTCGTTCCGGCTCAAGAAGGGTAGGAGTAGATATTGTTTCCTCCATTCTGTAGCTATGGTCTATTGGTTCAGCATACATCTTTAAACTGCCCGTCATCAGTATCTTTATTTCATTGCAAGGCTGATCGGCATATATTATCTGCTGTCCTGACGAATATTTTTGGAAGTTCAACTTTGTATGAGCGATAATGTCGTTCATCTCGTCGTGTGTCATCCCAATAAACAAAGGTAACGACACGAGTCGCTCAAAGATAGTATGTTGGTTTTTCGAGTCAGTCATCTGCAATCATTTTATTTATTTTTTCAGAGTGCCAGACTTCATATTCGCCATTGCTGTTACTATAAATGAAATATGCCAACAGTTCCGAATGCTTGTTCAAAATATCCTTTGCCTTCTCCACACCCATTACCATAAAGGCAGTGGCATAGGCATCTGCCATTGCACACGAGGGTGCCAATACTGTTGCGGACAGCAAACTATGTTGAACTGGCAGACATGTTTTCGGGTCTATAGTGTGTGCATATCGCTTTCCGTCTTTATAGTAAAAGTTTCTGTAGTTACCACTTGTAGCCATAGCACAGTTGCTGACTTTCAGTATTGTCTGCAATGTCTCTGCATCAGACGAAGTTTCTTCCGTAGGCACAGCAACGCCAATTCGCCAGTCATTATGCTTGCTGTTCTGTCCCTGTGTGATAACCTCGCCTCCTATTTCCACCATGAAGTTCCTGACGTCATGGTTTCTTAGGAGCTTAGCAACAGCATCGCAGGCATATCCTTTTGCTATAGCACTGCAATCGAGCATTATCCGATTGTCATCTTTTTTTACTCTTCCATGATTTATGCTTACCTTTTCATAGCCAATAAAAGACCGTATGCTGTCGAGTGCCGAAGTAGTAGGGGAGATGTCGTTCCTAAATCCAAATCCCCACGCGTTTACCAGTGGAGCCACCGTTATGTCAAAAGCGCCTGCGGTTTCTGCCGATATCCGCTGCGACAAGGTAAACACATCTATGAAAATATCGTTGAGTTTAATGTCTTCGTTGTTGTTTACTTTTGTTATGATTGAGGATTTGTTGAATGGCGACATAGCCATATCAACATCCTGCAACACCTTTCTAATCTCGTCGGAAAGTTTCCTGTCATGCTGATATGTTATATGGTAGAATGTGCCAAATATTTCACCTTCATCTGTCTGGTATGGCATAGTCTGGTTTTGACGTAATATTACGACAGTGCCAATTATCAGAAACAGCAGGAAAGGAACTTTCCAGTAGAGATGCTTACTTATGCGTTTTGACATTTCAGCAACAGTTAAATGTTCTCCGTTTTCAGTGTTTTCTCAATCTGATAGTCATTTCTTCCCTGCGACGAACGCGATATCAGGTCGCCCAAGAAACCTGCTATGAAAAGCTGTGTTCCTATCATCATTGTTGTCAGCGATATGTAGAAATATGGACTGTCGGTTATAAGTCGCTGCGGTATGCCATGCGAAAGTGCTATCAGTTTGTCGATACCGATGATTACAACGGCTACAAATCCAAGTATGAACATTATGCTTCCGAGAAAACCGAAAACGTGCATTGGCTTGCGTCCGAATGACCCTAAGAACCAAAGCGTTATCAGGTCAAGATAACCATTGATAAATCTATTGAGTCCAAACTTTGACTTTCCATATTTGCGTGCCTGATGATGAACCACCTTTTCGCCAATCTTCGTAAAGCCGGCATTCTTTGCAAGATATGGTATATACCTGTGCATTTCTCCATATACCTCTATGTTTTTCACAACATCATGCCTGTATGCTTTCAAGCCGCAGTTGAAATCGTGAAGATTTTTTATGCCACTGATTTTGCGGGCTGTAGCGTTAAACAGTTTTGTAGGTATAGTTTTCGACAGTGGGTCATATCGTTTCTGCTTGTAACCCGATACCAAGTCGTAGCCGTCTTCCTTTACCATCCTGTAGAGTTCCGGTATTTCGTCGGGCGAATCCTGCAAGTCTGCATCCATAGTGATAACTACGTCGCCTTTAGCTTCTTTGAAACCACAGAATAGGGCAGGGCTCTTGCCATAATTCCTGCGGAACTTTATGCCTTTGGCTTCTGCATTCTGCCTGCACAAATCGTCAATAACATCCCACGACCTGTCGGTAGAACCATCATTTACGAAGATTACTTCATAGCTGAAGCCATGTTCCGACATTACTCTTTTTATCCATGCAAAAAGCTCTGGCAACGATTCTTCCTCATTGAACAGAGGTACTATAACGGAAATATCCATACCTGATTGTTATTTTAGTTTTTTTATTTTTTGTTCTAAATCTCATGTTTCCGATCTGCCGACCGGGCAAATAACGCTATTACAATACTGACTACTGCCGACAGGAATATGTTTGTAGTCAGAAACTGTATAGTCATGTCAATAGGGCGCATCTGGGTCAACAATGCTACAATTTCCTTTATTTCGGCATCCTTAATACCGGCTTGGGCAAACACGTCTTTGTTTACGGGCTCCTGAAGTATGCTGATATACTGGCTGACAAAGTATCCATTGTCAAACCATTGGAAGTAAATCAGCTGAAAAGCGGCAAGCAACAGTGCGCCGTAGAGCATGCCGTAAAGGCAATAGGCGTATGCGCGCCTGAACGAAATATTGCCATTCAGTATCTTGTTACGAAACCTTACTGTAAGGTAATAAGCTGTAAATGCAACACTTAGCATAAGCACAAAAGAAAACATGCTCATTATGCCGTTCCTAAATCCTGCCAACATACATGCAAAACTTAGGCACATCACGGCACCAACTATCAGTCCGTCTATACGTGCGTATGCTTTCAGCTGTATCAGTTTCTCCTTAAACGATTCGTCCATTTTTATTTTTTGACTGTACAATTACACATATTTATATTATAGAATGCAAAAGTACAAAAAAAATATCAATTAGTCGTAGATTTAGCAATTATAAACAGATTTATTTGTTAAAGTATTTAAATTTATCATTATACATACGCTCTAATTGAAAAATATATTGTACTTTTGCAACCCGAAAAACATGGGCAAGTCCTGTACGGCCAGCTCCCTTCGAATCCTCCAGGACGGGAACGTAGCAAAGGTAGTTTGGTTGTAGCGGCGCGATACAGACAGCTTGCCCGCCTGCCTCTTTAGCTCAGTTGGCCAGAGCACGTGATTTGTAATCTCGGGGTCGTTGGTTCGAATCCGACAAGAGGCTCTAAAACAAGCAGATAGAGAGTTCCGAAAGGACTCTCTATTTTTTTTTTTACTAATATTTAGGTATTGCACCATATTTTTATTAGTCGTATTTTTGTACCCAAATCATAATTTTTATAACCATGAATAAATCGGATGATTTTAAAAGAATATCTGTAAACGAATTTACTAAGGCGGCAGATAAGTATGAAAGCAATAACGCCGGAGTATATAATATATGTAAGAAAGATTATCCAGACATACTTGAAGAGATAAGGAAAGAGCCGTTTACAGACTTGCTAGATGCAGGATGTGGCACTGCACCAATGATTTCGCTGCTTGTTGAAGCATATCCCGATGCACACTTTACAGGCATAGACATTACTCCAAAGATGATTGAAATTGCGAAGAACAAAAAACTTCCGAACACAACATTTATATGTGGAGACTGTGAAAATCTGCCTTTTGAAGACCGTTCTTTTGATGTAATTATATGCTCACAAAGCTTTCATCACTATCCAAATCCGTTATTATTTCTAAATAACGTAAAGCGTTGTCTGCGTGAAAACGGTAGATTTATTCTGCGAGACATGACAGTCGGCAACGGAATTATTCATTGGTTTGTGAACAAAATAGAAATGCCTTTGCTGAATTTGTTTGGCTATGGAGACGTGCATTGCTATAATCGTAAAGAACTGCAAACACTTTGCGACAGAGCAGGTCTTACGTTTGAGTCTTTCGAGCAACGCAAAGGTTTTAAACTACATGCAGTAATAAGAAAGAAGTAGGTTCATGTCAATAATTTCAAATATAATAATAATAATAAAATTATCATACATTTTATTTATCATAATGTCGATTATGTGATTTTAAACAACATATTTTAATAAGTAAAGAAAATGATAATTGTATTTCAGATGTTGTATTGTCCATAAAAAGATATAATCAAATTTGGGGTCGTTTAGTTTCGCGAGAATGCCCGCGAAAGTCGTTCCGAAATATTTTTCGGTAAATACGCGAGTATTTTCGCTTGTTGTCTAAGTCGCTGACTGTTAACGCCTTGACTCTCAAATATGGATTACAGGATTTTTACAAGCATCTTGTAATCCTATTACAGATACTCCGTCACACCCTTACAAATACTCTGTAACGATATGACGGCTTAACTGTAATCGCACGAAAACATGCCGTTACCTGCCTCAAACATGCTCTTTGACATTTTTAACACGCATATTTGAGAGTGATTTTTGCATATTTTGGCACTTTCGTAGGCTGTTCCGCGTCTATTTGGAGAGTTTTTCCCTGTCAAAATTTTTCATCGTTTTTCGGCTTGAAAGAAAATACTGACAAGTTTGGCACGGTATTTGCTGTGTGTTCAGCATGAATATCTGAAATAATATTTATTATGACCGATATTTGTGAAATTCTATAAGTCGAAATCTGACGAATTAACAAAATTGCTTACAATTTCAAATATTCGCTGCGAATTATAGTCCTTATCAGTAATAATATTCTTGTTTTTGTCTATATATACCTTATTATTAATAGGTATAACATATTTAAATCCTGCATCGCGCAGCAGCTGTTCATCTTCAATCTGTCCGGCAATGAGAAGCGTTGCAACAGACTGTTGCTCAGCCGTTTTCATTATTCCGTATGCAGCCTTGCCAAGTACGGTTTGCCTGTCAGCACGTCCTTCTCCTGTGATAACAAGATTTGCATCTTTCAGTTTATCAGTAAAATCGGCAGCTTTCAGTAGCACGTCGATGCCAGAGACAACTTTTGCATTGAGAAACTGCATGAAAGCATAGCCCAGTCCACCGGCGGCACCGGCTCCAGAACGCATAGACATGTCGGTTTTCATCCTCTTTGCAGCCATTTCTGCAAATGTTTCAGCCCTCCTGTCGAGCAGTTTTTTCATATCGTCGCCAGCCCCTTTCTGCGTTCCAAACATGTAAGCAGCTCCCCTATCGCCATATAAAACTGCATCGACATCGCACGCTATCGTGATAGACAATTCTGGATGTTGCTCAGCGAAGTAGTCTTGCAAATCGTAAATAGTCTTGTTCGGACAGAACTTGTCTATGAGTGCTTTCAGCATTCCGAGACCACAGTCGCTCGTAGCACTTCCACCCAGTCCGACCAACAGCTTTTCGTGTCCTTTTCTGATGGCATCGGCAAGCATCTCCCCTACTCCATACGACGTTGCAACGAGTGCGTTTAACTCATTTTCTTCCAATAGGTTAATTCCGCACGATAAAGCAGTTTCTATAACAGTATAACCGTTATTGCAGACGCCATAACAGGCTTTAATTCTTCTCATCAGAGGATCATGGCAACCGCATTCTTCAAACCTGCATTCCGTCAGCGACGAATATGCCTGTAAAAATCCTTCTCCACCATCCGACACAGGAATGCAAACAACATCGGCATTAGCGTCAGCTGCGCGTATGGCTCTGCTGATTGCCGATTCAACTTCAAACGTATTCATGCAGCTTTTGAATGAGTCTGCTGCCACGATATATTTTCGTCTATTACTACCCATAGTGCAAACTTTGTATGTACTTATTACAATAATAACGGAAAAAACTCGTTATATTGTATAATGAAAAGAATAATTATCACTTCGGTATTGACAATATTCATGGTCCTGAGCCATGTAGAATTGAGCGCGCAGACATTTACTTTGCAAGGCAAGGTAAGCGATACAGATAACAACCCGATAGAGTTGGTCAACGTGGCAGTAGTAAATCAAGGCAAGATGACGATGACTAACCTAAAGGGAGAATACTCCATAGAATTGCAGTCGGAAGACAGCGTAGTGGTGAGATACTCCATGATAGGCTACAAAACCAAGACGCGCATACTTCGCAACCCGAAAGGCAAGCAGACATTGCAGATACAACTGTTCAGCGACACCGACCTCGACGAAGTGGAAATCGTTGCCGACCGCAAACTCGTGGGACAGGTGCAGACCATAGATACTAAGGACATGAAGACCATGCCGTCGGCAACGGGAAACGCAGTAGAGGAACTCATACAGGGACAGGCAGGCGTGTCGACACACAGCGAGCTGTCATCGCAATACAACGTCAGGGGCGGCTCTTTCGATGAAAACAGCGTCTACATCAACGACGTGGAAGTCTATCGCCCGTTCCTTGTCAGAAGCGGACAGCAGGAAGGACTGTCTGTGATAAACCCAGACATGGTTAGGCAGATAAACTTCTCTACTGGCGGATTTGATGCAAAATACGGCGACAAGATGTCGTCGGCACTCGACATTACATACAAGCGCCTGCAACCGGCATACGGAAAGAAGACCGTATTCGAAGGAACACTGTCTGCCAGCCTGCTCGGTACAAGTGCATACGCAGGAATTGGAACAAAGAAATTCTCATGGCTCAACGGCGTCAGATACAAGACCAACCGCTATCTGCTTGGCTCTCTGGAAACAAATGGAGAATACAATCCTAACTTCCTCGACTACCAGACTTACATGAGTTTCCGACCAAACAAGCGATGGACGATCGACTTCATAGGAAACATATCGGAAAATCACTATAACTTCGAACCAGAAGACAGGGAAACAAACTTCGGAACACTGGAAAACGTAAAGTCGTTCCGCGTCTATTTTGACGGTAAGGAAAAGGATTTGTTCCGCACATACTTCGGTACGCTGAACATCACACGCAACATTACAGACCGGACTTCGCTGTCGCTCATTGCCAGCGCGTTCTATACAAAGGAAAAGGAAACCTACGACATACAGGGACAATACTGGCTGACACAAACCGAAACAAGCGAAAATCTCGGCGTTGGCACATATATGGAACATGCCCGAAACTATCTGAAGGCAAATGTGGAGACATTCAAGCTGGTCTACAACCATAAGCCAAAGAACCACAACATACAGGTAGGACTGTCTTACAGGTTTGAAAAGATAGTTGAAAACAGCCGCGAATACGAGATGCGCGACTCTGCCGGATACAGCATACCACACACGGGATACGACCTGAAGATGATATATTCGCTTAAAGCACGCAACGAACTGAAAGCCAATAGATTTGAGTCGTACATTCAAGACACTTATAGGTTTAAGTCGAGAGGTGGCGCAACACAGTTCGCACTCAACTATGGTGTGCGTTTCAGCCATTGGAGCTACAACAAGGAATCTATCGTTTCGCCACGCGTATCATTGCAGATAACGCCTGCATTCAACAAAAACATGATGTTTAGATTTGCATCTGGACTGTACTACCAGTCGCCATTCTTCAAGGAACTGCGCGACACGACAACAATAAACGGCGTAACATTTGCGAAACTGAACGAAAAAATAAAAAGCCAACGCTCCATACATTTCATCGCAGCATTCGACTATAAGTTTAAGATGAAGGAGCGCAACTACAAGTTTACAGCCGAGACATACTATAAGGCACTGTCGAATCTTGTGCCATACAGTGTCAACAACGTGAAGGTTGTCTACTACGGTACAAACGAAGCCACAGGACACACTATGGGAATTGACCTGAAACTGTATGGCGAATTTGTTCCAGGCACCGATTCATGGGTAAGTTTCTCGTTCATGAATACAAGCATGAAGCTGAACGGAGTCAGCATACCGTTGCCGACAGACCAGCGCTATGCGCTCAACCTGTTCTTTACCGACTACTTCCCTGGTACCGATCGATGGAAAATGTCGCTGAAACTTGCATACGCAGACGGTCTACCTTTCTCTGCCCCACATCAGGAGTTGGAAAGAAATTCTTTCCGTGCGCCGGCATACAAACGTGCTGACATCGGTATGAGCTACCGACTGCTCGACAATGAAAAACGTGAGAAGAAAAGCATTTTCAGAAACATCTGGCTCGGCGTAGACTGCCTGAACCTGTTTGGAATAAACAACGTAAACTCATACTACTGGATAACTGACGTAACAAATCATCAGTACGCCGTGCCAAATTACCTGACAGGAAGGCAAATAAATGCCCGTATTTTGTTTGAATTTTAATTGTTAAAATAAAAGTAACGAAAAAATTTCGTACAATTAAAATAAATACGTACCTTTGCAGGAAATATTTTAAACCATTTAAATACATAAATAATATGAAAATTTCACACATTGAACATTTAGGCATTGCTGTTCAAAGCATTGAAGAAGCCCTCCCCTATTTCAAAGAGGTTTTAGGCTTAGACTGCTATGCAGTTGAAGTTGTAGAAGATCAGAAAGTAAAAACTGCATTCTTAAAATGCGGCGAAGTTAAACTTGAACTTCTTGAGCCGACATCTCCGGAAAGTACAATCCAGAAATGGCTTGACAAAGGAAATAAAGGAGTACACCACGTTGCATTCTGTATAGAAGACGGCGTATCAAAGGCTCTGGCTGAGTGTGATGAAAAAGGAATCAGACTTATTGACAAGGCACCACGCAAGGGAGCAGAAAACCTGAACATTGCATTCTTGCATCCAAAGTCAACATGCGGTATTCTTACTGAACTTTGCGAGCACTAAAACAGCAAGTGAACAAACAAAAATACATTATACGACAATGAGTAAACAATTAGAAAAAATCAAAGCATTGATTGCCAAGCGTGAGCAAGCACGTCTTGGTGGAGGCGAAAAAGCTATTGAAAAGCAGCATGCACGTGGCAAATATACAGCACGTGAACGTATAGATATGTTACTTGACGAAGGTAGCTTTGAAGAGTTTGACATGTTTAAGTTGCATCGCTGCACAAACTTCGGCATGGAAAAGAAACAATATCTGGGCGACGGTGTTGTAGCTGGTTCAGGTACCATCGACGGACGTCTTGTTTATATTTTCGCACAGGACTTTACCGTTAATGGCGGTTCTCTGTCAGAAACAATGGCACAGAAGATATGCAAAGTAATGGACATGGCAATGAAGATGGGTGCTCCAGTCATCGGTATCAACGACTCAGGCGGTGCTCGTATTCAGGAAGCTGTCAACGCACTTGCCGGATATGCAGAGATTTTTGAACGCAATATTCTTGCTTCAGGTGTTGTTCCACAGATTTCAGGTATCTTTGGTCCATGTGCCGGTGGTGCTGTTTATTCACCTGCACTGACTGACTTCACTCTGATGATGGAGAACACTTCTTACATGTTCCTTACAGGTCCGAAAGTTGTAAAGACCGTTACAGGTGAAGACGTAGACCAGGAACATCTCGGTGGAGCAAGCGTACACTCAACAAAGAGTGGTGTAACTCACTTCACAGCATCTACAGAGGAAGAGGCTCTTGAAATGATAAAGACTCTTCTGAGCTATATTCCTTCAAACAACATGGAAGAAACTCCACGCAAGGAATGCACAGACCCAATCGACCGTATGGAAGATTCACTGAACGAAATATTGCCAGACGATCCAAACAAGGCATACGACATGTATAAAGTTATTTCTGCCATTACCGATAATGGAGAATTCTTTGAAGTTCAGCCTAAGTTTGCTCGCAATATTATCGTTGGTTTCGCACGCTTCAACGGACAAAGCGTTGGTATCGTAGCAAACCAGCCTGCATGCTACGCAGGTGTGCTTGACGTTAACGCAAGCCGCAAGGGGGCACGTTTCGTACGTTTCTGCGACGCATTCAACATTCCTATCGTGTCTCTCGTAGACGTTCCTGGATTCCTTCCTGGAACAGGTCAGGAATACAATGCCGTAATCCTTCACGGTGCACAGTTGCTCTACGCTTATGGAGAAGCAACAGTTCCAAAGATTACAATTACACTGCGCAAGAGCTATGGTGGTAGCCACATCGTTATGGGATGTAAGCAACTGCACACCGACCTCAACTATGCTTGGCCTAACGCAGAAATCGCTGTTATGGGCGCTTCAGGTGCCGTTGCAGTGTTGTATGCTAAGGAAGCTAAGGCTAAGAAAGAGGCAGGCGAAGATGTTAAGGCATATATCGCAGAGAAAGAAGAAGAATATTCAGAACTCTTTGCTAACCCTTATCAGGCTGCACGCTATGGATACATCGACGATGTTATCGAGCCTCGCAACACTCGTTTCCGCATCTGCCGTGCTTTAGCACAGCTGGCAACAAAGCGCGACTCTCTGCCTGCTAAGAAACACGGAAACATTCCTATGTAATGAACAAAACAATTACAAAATGGCAAAATTAAACAATGAAGTGTTAGCTGCTATTTCTTTAGCACTGCACGAATTCAAAGGTAATAATGTACACGACAAGGAGTCTGGTATAATTACTATTAAGCCACGTTGCACAGACTGGAACAGCAGAATGTTGACAATGACTCCTCATCCATAAACAAGTATTAATATGAAAGAATACAAATATACCATAAATGGTACGAAATACGAAGTTGCTATCGGCGACATCGTTGAGAACATAGCAGAAGTAACCGTTAACGGCGAAAGCTATAAAGTTGAAATGGAACCGGAACCAGAACCAGAGAAGAAAAAGGTTGTCGTTAAGCCTGTTGCTCAGCAGGAAAGTTCAGACGATGCTCCAGCTTCAAATACTAACGTTAACACAAATGACGCTGTTAAGGCTCCACTGCCAGGTGTCGTTACAGAAGTTAAAGTTGCTGTAGGCGACGAAGTAAAGAAGGGCGATACCGTAATCGTACTTGAGGCAATGAAAATGGCTAACAACCTCGAAGCTAACAAAGACGGCAAGGTAACAGCCGTATTGGTAAAGGTAGGTGCAAACGTAATGGAAGATACTCCATTAGTTGTTATAGAATAAAAGCACAACTACGCAATAAGAAAAAGGCAGGTTTATATAATGTAACCTGCCTTTTTTATTTTTATATAACTGGTAGTTATTATCACATACTTATATAATTACATGTCAATACAAAACTGCTTGCAACTGATACTACAATTTATTGTTGTCAGGAAAGACTACCGACGGTTTGAACTGCTTAGCCTCTTCAAAATCCATTAAGGCATAAGAAATAATAATAATTGTATCGCCTACAATACATTTGCGTGCAGCCGCACCGTTAAGGCATATACACCCACTTCCCCTTTCACCTTTTATTATATATGTTTCAAACCTTTCACCATTATTGTTGTTGACCACTTCTACTTTTTCACCAGCAATCATGTTTGCAGCATCAAGCAAATCCTCATCTATGGTTATGCTTCCAATGTAATTCAAGTTAGCCTCTGTCACTTTTACACAGTGAATCTTAGACTTCATTACTTCAATCATCATAGCTTTTTAATCCTCCTTATATTTAATATGGTCTATTAAACGTACAGGACGTTTGCCACAATAAACGGTTATACATCCAACTATATATTTGCTGTCATCCCATGAAGAAATATCTTGGAGAGAATTGCCGTCTACAATAGAATAATATTCAACTTCAAGTCCGTCAACGGAATTTATATTGTCAACAACAAAACTGTGTGTTTCCTGTAAAGAGTGTTTCTTTGCATAGTCAACACTCTCTTTCAGGTATTTATATATCGTTGGTGCTATTTTGCGCTCATCTGCCGATAGTAAAGCATTGCGCGAACTTTTAGCAAGCCCATCTTCCTCTCTGACTATAGGACATTCAACAATCTGCACTTTGATACCAAGCTGTTTTACCATAGCCTTAACAACACATATCTGCTGCCAATCTTTCTCTCCAAAATATGCTTTGGCAGGCTTAACGATATAGAACAAACGACTGACAACCTGACAAACTCCATTAAAATGTCCAGGTCTATGTGCTCCTTCCATTACTGTTGATACAGGAGGAAACTCAAATGTTCTATTATCTGGCGTTGGATACATATCTTCTACTGTTGGTGCAAAAACAAAATCGGCACCTACACTATCAAGCAGTGCACAGTCAGCATCTAAGTCTCGAGGATAAGTTTCCAAGTCTTTCTTATCATTAAATTGTGTTGGATTGACAAAAACAGAAACAACAGTTACGTCATTGTCGCCAACACTCTTTTTTACTAATGAGGCATGCCCTTCATGCAGTGCTCCCATTGTGGGAACAAACCCTATTGTCTTGCCTTCTTTGCGCAATTCGAACAGAGCATTTTGCAAATCAACAATTTTCTGAAATACTTTCATTTTCATAGAATTAAAATTGCGCTGCAAAATAACAACATTTTTCTTAAATAAGAAAGAATTACAATAAAAAAAAGATAATAATAATGTTGTTTTTTGTAAATTAAATAAAAAGAATAAGTCTTATACCAACATTTTTTCGTATCTTTGCCGTAAATTCAACAGAATGCTGATAAAAGAATAACATAATGGCGAAGAAAGTTTTATTTGTAAATCAGGAAATTTCACCATACGTTCCTGACAATGAAATGTCTATAATGGGTAGAGTTTTGCCTCAGAAAGTTCAGGAGGCAAACTACGAGATACGTACATTCATGCCTAAATGGGGAGAAATAAATGAACGTCGCGGACAGTTGCACGAAGTAATAAGACTGTCTGGTATGAATTTGATAATCGACGACACAGACCATCCTCTTATTATCAAGGTTGCATCGATTCCTACGGCACGTGTACAAGTATATTTCATAGACAATGAAGACTATTTCCCCAAACACAAGCTTGAAGAAGAGGACGAAGAACAGTCTGTCAATGTTGAGCGTGCTATTTTCTTTGCTCGTGGCGTACTGGAAACAGTAAAGAAATTGCGTTGGGCTCCAGACCTGATAGTATGTCAGGGATGGATGAGTTCGCTCATACCTTTATATATTAAGCTTGCATACGATGAGGAACCTTCATTTGCCAATACGAAGATTGTAACTGCCTTGTATAACAATCTGCCAGGCACTACTCTCGGTTCTGCATCAAGAAAGTTTATAGAGTACAAAGGTGTTACGTCAAAAGTCCTTTCCGCTTACAAAAGCAAGTTCGACTACAAGGAACTGACAAAGATTGCTATCGACTACTCTGATTCTATTATAGAAATGTCTGGCAATATGAACAGGAGCATATCTACATATCTGAAAGATAAGGACATTCCTATACTGAATTATAAAGAAGACAATATTGACGAAATAAAGCAATTCCTGGAATCGCAAATTCAATAAAAACTGTCATCGCGTTACTATTACTTTTATTATATAGATTACTATCATATATGAAAATAAAGAGTATATTAGTCGTATTGTTTACACTGTGCATATTTGTTGCATGCGACGATACAACCGACACCTTAGGCACATCGCTGTCGGACAGAATCAACAATATTACCGTTACAGCCGACACTTTTGACGTAGCATCTGTTTCAAGGCTTTCAAATGCTGTTATCAACAGAAGCAATGTCGGATATTTAGGCTATGTCAAAGACCCTGAAACAAATTCATATATCAGCGGCGACTTCCTGACACAATTTCATACAATAGAAAACTACACGCTGCCAGACATGGCAAGCATAATGAGCAGGAAAGACGGCAAAATAGTTGCTGACTCATGTGAAATAAGGCTTTACTATAGAAGTTTCTACGGAGACTCTCTGGAAACTATGAAAGTAAAGACTTATGAGTTGTCAAAGCGTCTTCCTGAGAGTACGACCTACTTTTCCGATTTCGATCCTATTAAGGAAGACGTTATAAGGGAAAATGGTCTGACTGCTTCTACAACATACTCACTTGCAGACATGCACGTCAGCAGTACAGACCGAAACGTGTCTACATACATTGACCATATTACCATTCCGTTGACATCGCAATATGTTGACAAGAACAACAATCAATATGACAACTTTGGCACATACGTTATGAGGACATACTACGAGCATCCTGAATACTTCAAGAACTCATATCAACTTGCCAACAATGTCATTCCTGGATTCTATTTCAAGCATTCCGGAGGCATTGGCTCTATGGCTTACATAACGTCAAGTGCGCTGAATATTTACTTCCGTTACACAGACAACGACAGTACATACAACAGTGTCATAACCTTTGCCGGAACGGAAGAAGTATTGCAGACATCACACATAACGAACAGTCAGAAGGAACTCGAGGCACTGGTTGCAGACAACACATGTACATACCTGAAAACGCCAGCTGGTATCTATACAGAACTGACTCTGCCTGTTGATGAAATTATTTATGGACATGAGAACGACACTATCAACACCGCCAAGCTTGTTATACCAAGAATTAACAACGACAATGGCTCAAGCTTCTCTCTGCCATGCCCGCAGCATCTGCTCATCATTCCAGCCGACAGCGTAGAGACGTTCTTTGAAAACAATATGTTGCCTGACAACAAGTATTCTTTCATCGCCGACTATTCTACGACAAAATCGGAAACAACATCTGTCAACTCTTATACGTTCAGCAACATCAGCTCGCTGGTCTCAAACCTTGCAAAAGCAAAGAGGGAAGGAATGAAAAGCTCATCCAACTGGCTGGCTGAGCATCCTAACTGGAATAAACTGGCACTCATTCCTGTTGCAGTTACACAAGTTCTGGATGCTACTACACAGACCTATGAAATCGTAAAGGTAAATCACGACTTGTCGCTAAGCAGCACGCGCATAGTCGGAGGCACCAACAGCAACAACGGAAAGCTGAAACTTTCAGTCATATACAGTAAGTTTACCAACTAACTAAAATATCGAATACGTCATAACATAGTCTGCGCCTAAATGATAATTCACGTTTAGACGCAGATTTTTCTTTATGTTTTCAATTACGAAAACACCATCACTGTCTTTTATATTTGCAGTGCGCATGTCAAAATATCCAAGATGCTCTGACGAAAACATCTTATACATCGTTTCCTTAGCACACCATATCAGCAGTCTTTCCCCTGTTGTGTCGGCATACTCGTCTTCCCTTATAAACCTTTTTGCTATTTTGTTTACGCGTTCACCACGCATCTCTATGTCGACTCCTACTATATGTTCAGTCGAGATAATCACGGCAACATAATCTGTAGTGTGGCTTATGCTAATGTTGACTCCATCATCCAGACGCGGGCAACCATCTTCATTATAACTTATTTCCGGTACTTCCTTGCTATCGGCATCCGTATTCAAAAAAGTAGAATACAGTATTTTCAGCAGAATTCTTGCCAAAACCTTCTCTTTAATTCTATGTTCAGATGAATAAACCGATTCATAATTATGCCACAAGCGAGCAGAACTGCTGTCTATTTGCTTTATTTCGCCTGCAGTTTCAGTCAGATGCCAGACTCCCAAGAATGTCTCGGCATCCAATTTCCTATTAACGACAAGTGGCATAAAAATAGTTTTGCTATTATATGTTGTCGGCGGTCTTGTTCTTTATCCTCACCTTTATCTTTGAAATGCGTCGTTCCTCTATCTTCAGCACTTCAAAGTCGAACCTGTCATACGATATCACTTCGTGCAACGTAGGGAAGTCTCCCTTTATTTCCAGCAGCAGACCGGCTATCGTGTCAGCCTCTCCTGCGACGTCGTCAAACAACTCATCGTCTATCTGTAGTATCTTGCAGAAGTCGCTCAACACGGTCTTTCCCTCAAACACATAAGTGTTTTTGTTCAGCCGCGTGTAGAGTCTTTCCTCTTCATCGTACTCATCGTTTATTTCTCCGACTATCTCTTCAAGAATATCCTCAAGCGTTACGATGCCCGATGTTCCACCAAACTCGTCGACAACTATTGCTATGTGTACTTTGTTGTCCTGAAATTCGCGCAACAAGTCGTCAATCTTCTTTGTCTCAGGCACAAAATACGGCGGTCTTATCAGGCTCTGCCAGCGGAAGTTCGACGGTTTGCCGAGATGCGGCAGCAGGTCCTTTATGTAGAGTACACCCCTGATGTTGTCCGTATTGTCCTGATAAATTGGTATTCGGCTATAGTTGTTTTCTACTATACATTTCAGCACGTCGGCAAACGTACTCTTTATTTCGAGGTCAACGACATCCTGTCTGGTAGTCATAACTTCTTTCGCCGTCTCGTCGCTGAAGCGTATGATGCCTTGCAGCATGCTCTTTTCTTCCTTTATATCATCTTTGTTTGTCAGTTCCAGAGCCTGCTCCAGTTCATCAACGCTAAGCACGTGCGATTCGCGCTGCAATACTTTTTCTGCCAGTATACCGCTTCGTAGCAGTATGTTTTCCAAAGGCCAGAACAGCTTGCGCATGATAATAATGCCGTTGACCGTCCGTCTGCAAAACTGCAGTGAGTTCTGTCTGCCATAAACCTTTGGCATTATTTCGCCGAAGAGCAGCAACAGGAATGTGAGCAGCACAGTAATGCAGATGAACTCAAGCCATTTCGCGTCGCCGAAATCTATTGTGTGAACAAAGATGTAGTTGCACAGCATGATAATCGTAACATTGACGAAATTGTTTGTTATCAGTATCGTCGCCAGTGTTCGTTCGCTGTCTTCGCGCAGGCTGAGAATTTTCTTGTCAGCATTTGTTTTTCCTTCTTCCAGTATGCTCAGGTCTGTCGGCGAAAGGCTGAAAAAAGATATTTCAGAACCGCTTGCAAATCCCGAAAGGAAAAGCAATACGAGTGTCAGTCCCAATGCTACGAAAACGCCCCATGTCGGGGTAATAAAATGAACATCTGATAGCGTTTTTAGAAAAACAGTATAGTCTGTCATACTATTAGAAAGGATTATCGTCTGTGGTTTCGGTTGTATTCTGAGTTGTTTCAGCTGAGTTTGTCTGAACCTTTGCAGAGAGCAGTTCGAGAGACTCGCCTATCACTTCTGCTATAAACCTGCTCTGTCCCTTCTGGTCGTTGTATGTACGATACTGCATCTTGCCTTCTATATACAGCTTGTCGCCCTTGTGTATATATTTCTCCGCCACCTTTGCCAAACCTCTCCACAGCACTATGTTGTGCCAGTCTGTCCTGTCGGGAACCTGCGTTCCGTTAGGCAGTTTGTATCCGCGCTCTGTGGTTGCAAGTGGAAATGTGACGACAGCCTGATCTGCGTCATAGTATCTGACGTCTGGCTCTTTTCCTACATTTCCGATAAGCATTATTTTGTTCATAATACCTTGTCCTATATCTATCTATTTGCAATATCCTAAAAACTGAAACCTGAAGTTCTTTCCCTTTGCCGATGGAAACTGGCTCCTGCTGTCCACGCGCTGGTTCAGGTAATCAACTATTCGGTTATAACAGTCGATACCAGAGTTTGCCTTGCACTGTGCCACGAAGTGTGTGTCTCTGTATTCAAACTTACCTGTAGCAGGTATAAGTACTACTCTCTTGAAGTTAAGACTGCCCTCATACCAGCCGAACTTCTCTTCGTTCAGCCTTGTAATGACAGGCGATATCGCTTCGGCATGCTCATTCTTTGCATTTGTGCGGAGTGCCTTCTTCTGCTTGAAGTCGGTCATTGTGGCAGCTTCGGTCTTTATAATAATGAAATAGACACGCGGGCGTACCTTGTATCTCTTAGGATAGAATATATTGCTTTCTGCATAGTCCTTAATGTCGTCGGCAAGTTCATTGGTCATCTCTATTTCCGGAATGTCGGTCAAAAAATCTATTGCTTCGTCAACACTACTGACTAACGCTTCTTTCTCGAAGTATCTGATATATAAATTCATAAAAACTAAAAAAGAATAAAGAATGAGGATGAGCGGAAAACGGGACTCGGACCCGCGACCCCAACCTTGGCAAGGTTGTGCTCTACCAACTGAGCTATTTCCGCAATTCTGTAACTAAAAAATCAAGATTTTGGTTATTATAAAAGTTAATTCAATTTGCAAAAATGTGAAGAGGAGGAGACTCGAACTCCCACGTCACAATTGACACTACCCCCTCAAAGTAGCGCGTCTACCAATTCCGCCACCTCTCCATCATTTTCATCTCGTTGGATATATTAAAAAGAATGAGTGCCCAGAACAGGACTCGAACCTGCACACCTCTCGGCACACGCACCTGAAACGTGCGCGTCTACCAATTCCGCCACCTGGGCATTCAATACTTTTTGTTCAAAAAAACTGATTTTAAAGAGCGGAAAACGGGACTCGGACCCGCGACCCCAACCTTGGCAAGGTTGTGCTCTACCAACTGAGCTATTTCCGCTTTTTAACGTGCATTTCGCTTAATGCGGTTGCAAAGGTAAGCATTTTTTATTTATAAACAAACTTTTTCCGACTTTTTTTATTCTAATTATCGATTTTTTATTCTTTTCGCTCATTTTTATCTTCCTATACATTATTATATATATAATCATTCCCACTTTTTCTGTAAGAAGACTTCTTTTCTTCCGGCTGATTATCACCTACCCTGTCTATAAAGATAAGCATGGCTGCAAATGCTAAATAATTCTAAAACAAATGACGCTTACTGTCGCGAGAATGCCCGCGAAAGTCGTTCCGGGCATCGAAGGGGCAAAATATGCAAGAATTTTGAGCGTATCTTTAATTACCTGACTATCAAACCATTAGTATCAAATATATGATTTTTGTGCAGGAAATACGAGTGTTAAAATTGTCAAAGAGCATGTTTGAGATTGTCAAACACACTGTTTGAGGAGGTAAAACATAGTATTTAAGGGTATCAGGCATGGTGTTTTGCAGTACAAAAAAGCCCAAATAGACGACTAAAAGGTACTCTTTGACATTTTTAACACTTTTCCTCGACTATTCAAAATTGCAAAATCTAAAGAATTAAACACTTGTTAACATCTCGTTGAACAGTTTTTCTCTGTCAAAATTTTTCATACCGATTTGTTAAATAATGCCAAAAACATGCTGTCTGAGACATGGTTTTCGCACATAATTTTGACTGTTGACTATGCGAGAAACAATATTGTGCCGATAAAATTTCAGCAAATAGGATGCAAAAACTGAAATAAATTTGGATTTTCAAACACATAGTAGTAACTTTGTAGCCATGAAGCAAGCAATGATATTTGCAGCCGGTCTCGGCACACGACTGAAGCCACTGACCGACAAAACTCCCAAAGCGTTGATACAGGTAGGCGGAATGCCACTGCTGGAACATGTCATTACAAAACTGAAAAGTGCTGGCGTTGCACACATTGTAGTCAATGTTCATCATCATGCACAACAGATTGTCAGCTATCTGGAAAACAATGGCAATTTCGACATCGACATCAGAATAAGCGACGAAACCGAGCAGCTGCTCGAGACGGGCGGCGGACTGAAAAAGGCAGAAAAACTGTTCCGCGACGACAGTCCGATAATTATTCACAACGTAGACATTCTCGACAACATCGACTACGGATGGCTCTCGCGCCAGCATCTCGACAGCGAGGATGCCGTGCTCGTAGTAAGCCGCAGGCAGACAAAGCGATATCTCATCTTCGACAAGGCAATGCGACTGATGGGATGGACTAACATCGAAACAGGCGAAATAAAGAGTCCGTACGAATGGCTACGTGTGCCCGACGACGTGAGCACAGACATGGAGAACTACACCATGACCATACGGCGTGGCACCGCAGACATTGAGTTCAGCATATTCGCATTCTCGGGCATACATTCGTTCTCTCCCCGACTGTTCAGACTGATGGACAGATTTCCGGAAAGGTTCCCGATAATGGACTTCTACCTGCAAACTTGCCACCGCACGAACATCTACGGATGCATAAAGGACGACCTGCAAATCGTAGACGTTGGCAAGCTCGACTCGCTCGATAAAGCGGAGGAATTTCTCGACAGACAAGGCAAACAATAAGCAAATGAATACTATAACATAGCGACATAACATCTTATGCAACAGAAAATTATAATTCTCGACTTCGGCTCGCAGACAACGCAGCTCATCGGACGACGAGTGCGTGAGCTCAACACATTCTGCGAGATACTTCCGTACAACAAGTTCCCGAAAGACGACGACAGTGTCATTGGTGTGATTCTGAGCGGTTCCCCCTACTCCGTTCACGACAAAGAGGCTTTTCAGGTAGACCTGAGCCAGTTCATAGGCAGGCTGCCCGTGCTTGGAATATGCTACGGCGCACAGTATATTTCGCACTCCAACGGAGGAAAAGTGGAAAAGACCGACACACGCGAATATGGTCGTGCGCATCTCACATGGCACGACGAAAGCAACATATTGTTCAAGGGCTTCACGCCTAACTCGCAGGTGTGGATGAGTCATGGCGACACCATCACTGCCCTGCCCGACGGATACAAGCCGATAGCATCTACCGACGACGTGAAGTTTGCAGCCTATGCCAGCACCGAGATTCCAGTATGGGCAGTGCAGTTCCACCCCGAAGTGTTCCACAGCGTGCAGGGGTCGCAGTTGCTAAGCAACTTCGTGGTAGACATCTGCGGCTCGCGACAGGACTGGAGCGCTGCATCGTTCATAGAAACAACAGTTGAGGAAATACGCCGGCAGGTAGGCAACGACCGCGTCATTCTCGGACTCTCCGGAGGCGTAGACAGCAGTGTGGCAGCCGTTTTGCTCAACAAGGCAATAGGAAACAACCTTACCTGCATATTCGTAGATCATGGCATGCTGCGCAAAAACGAGTTCACCGATGTCATGCACGACTATGAATGTCTTGGACTGAATGTAGTTGGCGTTGATGCAAGCGAAAAGTTTTTCAGCGACCTGAAAGGCATCAGCGACCCCGAACAGAAGAGAAAGATCATAGGCAGAGACTTCGTAGAAGTGTTCAACAACGAGGCTAAGAAGATAAAAGACGCTCGCTGGCTGGCACAGGGAACGATATATCCAGACCGAATAGAATCGCTCAACATCACGGGAAAAGTGATAAAGAGCCACCATAACGTGGGCGGACTGCCAAAGGAGATGCATCTCAGTCTGTGTGAGCCATTGCGATGGCTGTTCAAGGACGAAGTGCGACGCGTAGGAAGACAACTCGGCATGCCTGAGCATCTCATTACCCGTCATCCATTTCCAGGACCAGGACTGGCTGTGCGCATACTCGGCGACATCACGCCGGAGAAGGTCAGAGTGCTGCAAGAGGCTGATGACATATTCATAAAGGGACTGCGCAACTACAAGGTACGCCTCAGTGGCGAGGAAGCGCGACGCGTTTTGGCAGCAGGAATACCGGCAACGATGAACGACGGAGAGATAGACGTGTCGCTCTACGACCAGATATGGCAGGCAGGAACGATACTCCTGTCCGACGTACGCTCGGTGGGTGTCATGGGCGACGAGCGCACATACGAACATCCGGTGGCACTGCGCGCCGTAACAAGCACCGACGCCATGACTGCCGACTGGGCTCACCTACCCTACGACTTCATGGCAAAAGTGAGCAACGAGATAATTAACAAGGTGCGCGGAGTAAACCGCGTATGCTACGACATCTCGTCGAAACCACCAGCAACAATAGAATGGGAATAAAAATAAATTATGCCGGAAGCAGTCTGTTTCCGGCATAATTTATTACAGACACACTATATATACCCCTTTTATACATATAATTATATAGACACAGTTTACTTTTGCAGGTGCACGGGCTGATTGCGAAAACGAAACAAATTAAATATCAATTAAAAGAACAAAATAAAAAAACGAGCAATTTATTTGGAAATATGCCGAATAATATGTACTTTTGCACCCGATTTTGATGGTTCCGTAGCTCAGTTGGATTAGAGCAACGCCCTTCTAAGGCGTGGGTCTTGGGTTCGAGCCCCAACGGAATCACAAAAACACAAAAAGAGAGCATTCAAAATGAATGCTCTCTTTTATTTTATCTGTTTAGCAAAAACACAGGAAGCCTTTGCCTGATTTATTATTATGGTATGATTATTTATAATTCCATATATGTATAAGGCTTTTCTTTGAATAGTGAATTATCTGTATTAAATCTGTTTTTTACAGTTTCGATAGCTACTTCAGATTTATCAATACCTATCCATCGCCTGTTACAAATGGATGCGACTACCATCGTAGTACCAGAGCCACAAAAGCAATCCATAACGATTGAATCCTCATCGGATGATGCTTCTATTATAAATTTCAGCAAATCCAAGTTTTTCTCAGTTGGATATATAGGATAGCTTGGGTCCTTAAATTCCCAGATATCCTGAGCCTTCTTAGTCATATGGTCATCTGCATAGTTTATCTTACGAGGATTACCTTTTGACGACCATTCAATGAGTCCTTGTCGGTCTAATTCTTCCAGTTCCTCTACCGAACATCGCCAGTGTCTGCCTTTGGGTGGATATATACCTCTAAACGGCTTATTTGACTCGCCGTTTTTTGTTTCTCCTGGTGCGTGGATGGGAACGGTGGTGTATCTTCTTCCGTTGGAATCAATTTTTGTGTAAAGCCTTTCGATTTCTTCTTTTGTACATGGGAATGTTGGATTATGCCAAATAGGACGCTTCCCTTTGGTATAGAACAATATCATATCCTTTATGTTTCCATAACCAATTCTTTCAAAATTCTTTGGATTACACTTTATTCTTGTAATGTCATTTCTGAAGTTATCGATACCAAAAACCTCATCCAACATAACTTTAACATAATGTCCTATCTTATAGTCAATGTGCAAATAGAATGAGCCTTTATCAGAAAGAAGTTCTCTAATAAGCAAAACTCTTTCTTTCAAATAATTGATATAGTCTTTTCCTTGCAACGTGTCACTATATGCCAGTATAGAATCAGAGGACTTGCTTATAGTGGCTACTCTCCCATTTTTATCTTTAGAGAAAGTACCACCAGTAGCAAATGGCGGGTCAATATATACTAAATCTATTTTCCCCTTATACCCATTATCAAGAAGCCATTTCAGTCCTGATATGTTGTTACCTTTAATTAATATATTGTTATCTTCCATTTTACAAGCTATATAAAAAGTCTCTTAGCAAAAGCGCACTAAAGACAGGAACATCTTCCGTTGTAATTGAGTTGTACATCTTTTTCTTTCCTGGTATATATAGGACACCATCCAAGATAGCAACATTTATCACATTAGAACGTGTCTGACTGCGCAACGTTGTCATTGCGTCGAGGAATTGGTCGTTTTGATGCCCTCCTTCATCTGAAATAAATTTTGCTTCGCCAATAACATATTTCCCATTAAAGCGTGCAATAAAATCTACACCTTTATTTCTTGTATAACCTAAATGTCTTTTAGCAAAGTCCATTAGTTCTGCATCTGAGCCATCTAATATTGCATTGTCATTAGATTTCAAAAACTCTGGTTCACTTACAGGAATAAGACCAAGTGCTCCCAAATTAAGCCATCGGCGAAATAAAGGGCCCATTTGTCTGTTAGTCTCTTTTGGTTGAGTACATTTCTCATATAATCTATCAAGACCTAATTCTCTGACTCTTCCACATATTCTATTCACTGTCATCGGATTTCTCTCTATTGAAGAAGGATCTCTCCTGAAGTAAGGGACATAGCCATCTTTTATAGGAAACCATTTAAGTTTCAACAATGACTTAAAAAGAGAAACATTATCATTGCTGCGATAACTTGTTTCAATCTGTTCCCAAACCCTTTTGTCTATTTCCCTAACAGAGTCAGGACTTAGTGGATATACAGAAAACAGTAAATCCAAATAGTTACGCTGATTGGCAAGTTCTATACTTTGTTGGGTAAAATAATTCATAGCAACATTTTAAATGTTTTACAATTACGCGACAAATATACTTTTTTTTATTAAGAATAAACTACTTTGTGAACTTAAAAAAGCAAAAAAGCATATTTTTATCGTAAATAACACACAACAGCAAACACGACACAGCGTTTGCTATCATTATAATATATATATATATATATCAAAACAGACACATGACACAACTATCTTCGAGCCATCAGCATTTAAGATGATGACCGACACGGCAAAAGCAAAGTGTTTGAAGTCCTGGCACACGCCGAGGAAGTAAAATGAAAGGTCGTTGTCCATACATTGTGATTACTCTTGTTAGACTTCACGCTTGATACGATAATAACTTTTGCTTCCATGATTTTTGAATTTTGAATGTTATACGATTATTTTTGATGTCTTAAAATTGTGATTGATTATAAACCTCGATGTAGGTAATGTCTGTCATCAAATCATTAGCGAACCCCTCAGCTATCTCTGTGGCTTGTGCGAATGTGTCCGCTTCGACTTCATATTCATAGGACTCTCCCTCTTCCGTATTGACAATGACCTGATAGAAATTGCCTGGATAGTAACGCTTGTTATACAACCTGCTGTGGGATAAGAACGATGTTTGAACGGTGTGTACCATAACTTTATAAATTTTAATTGTTAGACTTCAATGTTTTGCGCCGTGGCGCTCTTTGTAATTTTTACGAGCAATACGGAGCAGGCAAGAAGAAGGAATGTAAATGCAAGAGATAACCGAAAAATTTTCAAACCTTCAGGGCTTCAGAGAATTTGGATCAGGAGCAACTGCACCCCAAAATCTTTGAAAAATTTTCGAGTCAAAGCGGGAGCGATGCCCTTGCAGAATGACGCTTGCGCTATCTTTGCAAAGGAAAAATCAGAAGAGCAGCAACGGATAACGCAAAATATGTCTGACAAGGGAAATTTGTTATGGCACAAGAACACCGTGTATCGTTCTTCCCACTATAGTATGTTGTCAAGCGTAGATAGACTAAAAGGCAATTTAAGGTCAGTGTCAAGGAATGAGGGATGAGCCGAATAGATACCCGTCGAAGCAACATCGCAGAAAAGCCATCAGTGCTGAGGGGCAAGCATGAACCATGCGACAGACACCACATCGAGGTAATCAAGCACAACAGCATCAAAACGTATGACGTTATTCAACCAACAATCATGTAGGAGCAAGAATAAGGTATATCGTAAGCGCGAAGTCACAAGAGAAAAGATGACAAAGGGCGGTAGAAAACAAAGCAGGCGAGGTTGCATCGCCCACCGCGCAAAAGTACATACTGGCACAGATGCGTACCTATATGCAAAGGAGTGTGCAGTAACATCCGGATAAAAGAATTGCCCGTACCACTCATCAGAATAGCATGGGCATAGAAAATACCAGCACCGTTAAGCCATCAAGGGGCGGTAGAGGGGAATACTAGCGTGAGTAAACTGCGTAGATACTGGCACGGAAGCAGGTGGGCATGAGCAGAAAAAAGCAGAGCTTTACAAGCCCTGCTTAAAAGTCAGTTCAAAAGATTTTATAAGTCTTCACCATTAGCACGATTGTATTCATTATCGTAATACATGGTAATGTAGTACTCATTATAAAAGCGAGTTATTCTAAACCAAACAGGTTTCATAGATAATCTTTCAAAGCCAATTTTCAAAATAGCCGATGTTATATCTTCTTGCATTTCTTCTGTTGGATTATCTAACTGCTCCTGCGTATATTTCTGTAGCAGTTCTTCTCTCAACTTATTCTGTATATAAGTTGAATCAGTTTTTTCAGGATCAGGATTTTGGTAAAATATAGCATCAAAATTTTTGTTGTTTACACTCATTTCGTATGAAATGTCCACATCATCCGAAAGAGATTGATCACCGAGATGGATATACCGTTTGTTATTTTCAAATTGACTAACAAGCTTGTTGAAGCGAACTTTAATATTCGCTTCGTCAGTTGTATTTGCATCACATATCATCAGCCGACAAACTTTATTGTTGTTGGTTGAGATATAAATATGGACATCCTGACCATTAAATTCTCCTTCAAAATACTCATTTGTACCAGCTTTTTGCGGAGTAAACCCTTTTCCAATTAATTTCTGACGCATTGCTGGTTTGAAACCATCGATGGGGATTCCCAAAAATGTAGTTACATCATTTTGGGCCAATACTGTCACGGGCAATAAAGCGATTAGGATAATAAATAATTTTTTCATATTACAATGCTTATTTTTATAAAAAATAGGATATATGTAGTTTTAGTTATTATGCTTTTGAATGTCATAAAGCTGTTCCGCAACTTCAAGGAAAGCAGGAAAACATGATCCCCACTGATTGTGTACAGTAACCCTTGTTCCATCAGCGAGATGAATAATTTCATCAGGTTTCAAAAAGAAACGTTTTTTCAAGTCTGGACTTGCAACTACTCGTTGCATAACATCTTCATATTTTCTTACTACACCATTTATACGTGTAGTGTGGAGTATAGAAGGAAAACGATTTTCTAAATCCATCAAAGTGACAGAAGGATGTGTCCTAACATAGTCTTTTATGACTTCAAGAACAAATCGCCTTTTATTGAACGGACCTTTTCCATTGAAAGAATACTTGCTAAGGTCTCTTTCTCCTTGACTTATATTCCTTGACTCTGGTAAAGTTTTCACTTGAGAACTCTCTTTGGGAATGATAGCCAAACCATCTTCTGGAGAATATATAAGTTCAAACTTACGTTCAGACTTTATTTCTTCGAAAAATGGTTCAAATTCCTCAATCATCAACGGAATGATTTCGTTGGTGATATATTCGTTTTCAAGTCTACTTAGCTCTTGCTGTTGCTCAAAACTAACTGGAAGGTTGAGAGCTTTCAGCATTTCTACAGCTTCATATGCTTTCTTCAAACGTTCAACTCCTTCTTTCATAGTAATACTTTTTCTATCTTTAATCCCAAGTTGAGGGAGCGGTTTATCTGCATTATCTGGGCATATTTCGTTTCTGTGCTTGAATAAGTACAGACGTATAAACCAGGAGAAACCTCTTTCTGTCCCACACGATATCTTTCGTTTTCATGTAAATCAGGAGAAACTAAGTTTCCTCCCATAATATACATATTAAGATTTCTTACTTTTTCAGGTCCAGCATATCTTACGACATCTAAAAGTGTTTTCCAAACCATCTTGTTACAGGAAACATGGTTGTCAGGGAAAGTTACACGGATAATGAATTTTTTCTGCCTTTTTCCCTGTCCCGAATTAGGCATCGTAACATCCTGCACGGTACGGCGTTCAACAAGCTGTATATCCAATCCATCTTCAAGGCTATATGTAACTTCCAATTGAAACTTGTTTCTCATCGTTTCTACCAAAGGTTCCATTTCTGCCTTGATTAGGGGGATAACTTCTCCCTGAAGATACTCCCGCTCCATCTTTGAAACGGCAATAAGCTGCTCGTTGCTTACAGGAAGCCCTAACGATTTCAGCATATCGATAGCTTCATACGTCTTCTGTAAACTTTCCATCACTTTTCTAATTTTATTATATAAGGTGAGTTACTTTTATTTTCTGCCAGTGCTTACCAAAGCCAAGAGCCATATTCGAGGCATCCTTCGTAATTAATTCCCCTTTTTGCAAACCAGCAATAGCTTGTTTGAGCTCTTGCAGTGCAGTACCAGATACGGCGAAGAGGTCTTTTAAGACATTATCATTCTGTTGCTGTTGCTTCATAATCAGAGGATATTGAGCATTAGCGTAGAAATCAAAGTGTTTACTCTTAAAGCTCTCCATGTTTTGTGTAGCTAGAATAATGCTCATACCTTTGTTCCTTCCTACAGCAATAAGGTTTTGCAAAGGTTTGTTTTCAAAGCCAAGCATATAATGTGCTTCATCAATAATCGTAAAGTGGCGCAATTCAACTCTCTCATCATTTACTGCCTGTTTAGGCAGTTTCTCATAGATGTTATTGAGTTTAGAGATAACAAAGTAGACAATTGCCTTAGCCATTATGCCATCCTTTTCAAAGCTACCTAAATTGATGATGTAGCAATCGTTGAGAAGATCTATTCTGTCTTCATCAGCGAATATATGGTTTCTTACCAGCTGACTTAGTGACGAAATAACGCTGTCCGTATCATCCTGCTTCTTTTCTGGGAGCAACATAATATAATTATTCAAGACATCCTCGAAGGTTATTGGCTTGAATTGCTTTTCTTTATAAGCGTTTATGATAGCTTCACTCAGTCTATTGTCCATGTTTGCGCTAATCTTTGTAGGAGAGATGGCTGCCAAAGCGGACGATAACGAAGTAGCATACAAGTTCACCTCGTTGATTGGTCTTCCTGAGAAATCCTTGAACGGTGTAAAAGGTAATGGGCTGACTATCGGGTCAAGAATGGCGGACCTGTCAGTATCAAATTTGTCCAGCCATGAAGCATTAGCTGGGTCTGAAAATTCTCCTTTGTAGTCAAACAAAAGGAAATTAACAGGATAATGAGTGTCAGACGATGCGCTTCTTATTTGATTGATAAGCACTGCCAAAAGATTAGACTTTCCCGAGCCTGTTGTTCCTGCGACAAGAACTTGCGTATTGGAGATGCTTCGACTATTCATGTCGAGGTAGGCTTCCATGCCATTGTCATACTGACCAACATGCAAGTCAAGTTCTGGGATAGCATTTACGGAACGTCCACCTCTCAGAGGTAAATATGTCAGCCATTCTTCAACACCTCCGTTTCTCAAAAGAATATCTCTTCCTCTTAAAATCTCGCGTCCCATCACACGACTTACAAGATTTGCAGAAGTCCAATCAGCTTCAACATCATGGTATCTAAGTTTAAGCAGCGTCTCAAACATAGAACCGATATCAGACTTCGTAAAGAAAGTTGTGGCATAAGGAGTTCTCGAAACAGTAAGGTTATAACTGTTCAAGTCGTCAATCGTTCTTGGAGACTTGTCACTCAGTCCAGCAAGCAGACATATACGTAAAGCAACACTATGATTGAGGACTAAAGGGCGCACATTTTCTGTGTACTCTTCCAAATTCAGGCGATTCTCCAACATCGCTTTTACGTCTGCAATTCGGTCATGCATTCCCTGAATAGCAGTAACTCCTTTCACGGTTAATTGATGTATATTACTCATAGCCTTAAATGTCTTTAGTATAAAGTCCGAAATAGTCGTCCGTTATGTTTGTACATTGGTTTTCCTTATCACGGTGCAGTGTATAAGTCTTTGCTACGTACGCTTGTATTTTCTCAAAGTCAGCTTCTGTCGTGATTTCCGTATCAGTACTGAGTAGGATTGTCTGGTGGGCGAGGTCAGGGAAATATCGCTCCAGTATAACCTCACGACTTTCCTTATCAAGCACGCCCATCACGGTATCAATCATTACAGGAGGTGCATAATCTCCCAATTCATACAAAACTTTCAAAAGAACCTGCATCACTGTTTGCTTAGCTCCAGCGTTAAGTTGGCTCAGATAAATTTCATTACCATCTCTGTGATAAATTTTGAAAGAAATATCATCGCTGCTCGACGCAGAAAGCTCCACCCGTCCAATCATATCACGATAAACAACCAAATTTAAATTCAGCTGGTCGCGCATCATTCTCTCAATGCTCGCTTTCTTAGCTCTGAGCAACTGTACTGAAAGCTGTTTGAAGAAGTCGGGCAATTTACAAAGTAAATCGTATTGAGGATCAGGCACCTGTGGCATATCATAGTCGTAGGTGGCAATTTTCTTTGTCAGGTCCTTTATTTCCTCTTTCTTCTCAGCGATTTCAGTTTTGAGCTCATTGATGCGTTTTCCATTATTTTCATACAATTCTATGATTGTATAATCACTACCATTTAATGTACGCTGGTAGTCTTTTTGTTGTTCTTTCAGACGTGGTAACTCATGAATATCATGTTTCAAGCGTTCCCTTGTATCGTCAAGAGCAGTAAATGGATTTGAAACCGATGCGTATATCAAATCCTTCAGCCGGTTGATATCTGCAGCGTTAAGGAATGAATATTTGTCTTCTACAGTATTTTCGCGCTCCTGCTGCAATTTCATTTCCTCAATCAGCGAAGGTACATCAATATGGCGTCCTGCCATATACCTTTCCTCTATCAGTTTTGAAAGGGTAGCTGTAAAATGTTCAATCTGACTATCTGTAAGGAGGTTGACTTTGGCAGATGCCACATCCTCTTTAGCGTGGACAATCATTTCTATTTCCGTACTGATTAAGCTTGCCAGTTTTGGGAAGATTACCTTTGTTTCAATATCTTTCGCCATCGCGTCCACGTTTTGGCGATAATTCTTTTCAGCTTCCAATGTAGCGTTGATAGATTGTTCTATTTTCCTAATCTTATCACGGGTCACATCATCTGCATTGCGTCCTTCTTTTAGCTGGTCATACTGTTCTTTGTTCTCATTAGCATATTCCAGGGCTTCAGCATACTGGTTGTTCAACTCTTCAACCTCTTTCTCCAAGTCCTGTTTTCTCGTCGTAAGGTTGGCGTATTCTTTTCTTTGGTTTTCATTTTCCAGACGCTCAGCTTTCTTTTCGTCAAGCATCACTTCTGCTCCCTTACGCAAACGACTATACTTGTTGAAACCCATCACAGAATTGATGTTCTTTTCAATAAGTTTATTGATTTGCTCTTCTTTCAGCAAATCACTTGTCTTCATCGCATCGAAAAGGAAATAAGAACTCAGTTCTTTCGGAAGGTTGGCAGCGATAATTTTATTGACGATTTCTTCATTTGTCGAACGTTGTGCTGCTGTGGAACCAGTACCATAAGTAAAGGTAGTGCCACCCATAAACAAACGTACCGATTCTAATATGCGATCCTCCGATAGCATATATGAGCGTTCCAATCGATATTGCTCTTCCTTGTTAAGGACATAACCAGAGAAGTCAACTCGGAGAATGATTTTCTTTCCTTTCATTCCCGTAGATATTTTCTCTCCTGCATTGAACAGCTCCTCGAATTGTCGGGCATTCTTCACTTCCAAACCATACAGAGCATGATAAATAGCATCGAACAACGTGGTTTTACCACAGCCATTTCCACCACCAATCAGGATGATTGGACGCTCTTTTGTCACCTCCAAGTCCAGGTCAAGGCTCTTGTAGGTTTTATAGTTTTCTGCGTAAATACGTTTTATCTTCATGGCTCTATATGTTTTTTAACGCTTTCTTCAGTATCTTCGACAGTTTTTTGTCGTCCACTGTCAGCGCATTGTTGTTTGTACGTTCCTCATTGTATGGTTTAAGGATATATTCCTTCAACCACTCAAAGTCGATGTCACAATCTTGGCATGTTTGAGCAATCAAAGCCATGTCTTCTTGACGTACCCCATAATGGAGCAGGTTTCTGTCTAGGTTTTTATTCTTAGCCATATCTCAAGTTATTTATATGCGTTAGGAAAGAAAGCGTCCCATCCTGTGACATCGTCTGTACGATCAATATGAAAACGCGAATAGTACCACACATCATTTTTCTCTATCAGAACACCTCCAAGCAAGTGCTCATCGGCTCTTTCTTCATCAGCCATATAGTCAATCAGCGCATTATGCTTTTGAGGCGCTTCGCCATCGCTATTAGGCGACTTTGTATCGAACAAGAATACTTGGCCATTTTTCATTCTGATAATGAAGTCCACATAGAATAGAGACTTGTCTCCTGTACTTGTTTCATAGGGAATGGAATAATGTTGCTTACCCTCGTCACCATTCTTATACCACCAGTCTATGTATTCTTTGTTCGACTCCAAGAACAAACGGAAACGCTGCTCAGGATTTGATGCAACTTTCAATTCTACGAAAGGTAGCAGCGCATGGTCTTCTACATTCTTAATAATTTGGTGCGTTGACTCCTTGTATAGACGCTCTGCTGGAACTTCCCATTTGTATGCTTCAAAGCCACGTTTTTTCGCCTCACGCTGACGAGCCTGCAACATTCTAGCATATATTGTCAACGCTTTCTGTATGACGTCCGTGAATCGTGCTTTATTACCATGATACAGGATGACTTTCATGGCATCCGTTTCAAACAGTTCAAACAGCTCTTCCATAATGGCAAGAAGGTAGCCCGCAAGCACATCGGTACTATGAGCCTTTTCAAACTGTCCGAGTAAGCTTCGGCAGAAATCTATATATATACGTCTTATTTCACCAGCACTTCTTGCGAACTTGCGGCGTTCTCCAACATCTATCGTGCCAATATCATTTTGGAAAATCACGTTAGATGGTATCGCCACGTTGATATTTTTTACATCAAGACGAAGTTTACCCTCCATCTTATTCCGATTTTGAGCAGGAGCAGATTCAGATGTCTCATGATTCGTTTCCTCCTCAGAACTTTCTTCGCCAAAGTCCTCTAACGTAAAGAAAGATGGCTGGTTTATCAGCAGCCAGTTTCTGGTGAAGCTATCCATTAAAACTTTTTTGAAGTCAGGTCCTAGACGGTTACGGTCGCTACTCTTCCGCTCGCTGTAGTAAGACTGGAGCCACACATTTTTCAAGTCTTTTCTTCTTGTTGCTTGAAGCGCATCTTTGTTCAGGTAGTCCATATCTTCGGCAACAATCGATATGCGGTCTTTACTGATATCTGTATAAACATAACCCACATTCAGAAGGTTGTTGGTGTAGAACTTCTGTTCTGGCATACGCAAGATGCGTCCCACCGTCTGAACGGTAAACGTGTCGCTACTCAGCTTTCGGAAAATAAGTAAAACGGCAGCACGCGGACAGTCCCAGCCAAGTGCTATCGCCTGTTTGAACAACAACACTTCGGCAATATTGTCTTGTTGTTCCAAATTCGCAAGATTTTCTTTTTCTTTTGAAAGCCATATAGCGAGCCTTCCGTTCTCCGTGGTGATACCACAGACCTGACCGAGATACGCCTTCACCTGATCGGCAATTTTCGTATCTTCTGCCGTCATGCTCTCGCTCGTGTCATTCGGAAGCTGAATGAGTAGCAACGGATTGATGTTCACACCGAGTGCTTGATATGCTTCAGCCAACTGGTTGCGCTTCTTCAGAGCGCAAGCAATCAAGTGTTGGTTCAACTCCCGCTCATCGGTATATCCTTCGGTGATATCAGGATTCAGGATTACCTGTTTCTTGATCATCTCTTCAGCGATAACCGCCTCACGCTCTACTTTTACAATATAGTCGCTATACGTCTTGGGAGTGGCAGACACGCGGATTTCCACCTTCGGCTTAATCTTTTCCAACACCTGCTTTGACTTGTCGGCAGTCTTTGACCAGAACAAGTGTTCCTCGTCGATGATAACGACGATGGGCAGTCCGTGTTCTTCCCTTGTACGACGTGTAATCTCAAAAATACTGGCGTTCTGTTCACTGTCTCGCACCATTACGTTTTTATCTTTGTTGATGCTTTCCCAGTTTACAAAGAGTATTTCGCCTGGTTTGATATAACCTTCCGAATGGTCAAGTTCATCGTACATCACGGCACGAAGAAGGTGTGTTTCCGTGAAGTAGTTCTTCATTTTGAAGTAACTCTGTTGATGCAACTTGTTCGGTGCTATCCAAACAAATGCCACCTGCTGGAAAGGCAAGTCGCTTCTCGATTGCAATTCTTCTGTAAGATTGGCAAGCATTTGCGTTGTCATCACGGTCTTACCTGCTCCAGTAGGAGCCTTAAAGATAAGCCTACGACTATTGCCTGACAAACGGAGAAGATTGATGGTTTTATCTACCAACTCCCGTACCGCTTTCTGTTGAAATATCAGTTCTTTCATGCTTCGCCTCCTTCCTCATTATTGTCAAACAAGTCTTGTGCTGTTTGAGAATCTACATCCTCTTCCAAGTCGAAAAGCTTTTCTTTGCGCTTAGGCAGCACTTTCTCGTAGGCATCATAGATGGCAGCAGGCAGTGCTATCAGCTTCACTTTGTCGCTCACCTCAAAGAAGTTGTCGTCAAAGGCATAACGAGCTGGTGAGAAGATGTATATCTTCAGTTTCTCTTTGCCAAAGTCCATATTGGCGATTTCTGCAGCTAACTGGTCAACAATCTCTTCCCGATAGACCACGAGCATGTGCTTCTTCCCATCCGAGAAATAACGCATCAATCGTGGGTTCACGCGGAAGCGTCCGAACTTGTTCTGCTCATCATACAAGTCCTCTTTGATGCAAAGCAAATCGGTGGAAGCGTTTACCAAGTCGCGCATGTTTTTCTGTGTTCGGTCACGAGGGATAAAATCTGTCTTGTAGTAGCGCAGCGTGTTATGTTTCAGCCCTGCCACTTGGACTCCTTTTGGGGTGGTATAACCCTGTATCACCCGCTTGTTCCGTTCGTAGGTCACCTCTTCGCAGATGTTGTTTTCGTTGTTCGTTACCAGGATACATTGCCTGTGTCCTCCGTCCTCCGCATTCAGTTGCATCGTGGCATGAAGCGTGGTGCCGGAGCCAGCAAAAAAATCCAAAACCGTAGACGTATGGTGAAAGGGTGCTGACAATATTTCTTTTATAAGCTCAACATTTTTAGGGTTGTCAAAAGGCAAATCAAAATCTTTATGAATTTGAGAAACCTCAATATCAGTCCAATTTGTCGTTCTCAAATAAGTGTCTGAAGGACCAACCCAGTATTGAACTCCACCGTTTTTCCCTGTACCATTATTTATACGACGAATAAATCGTTTTGTTCTTCCCGTTAGATCCCAATACTCCTCCAGTGTTAGATGTCCGGCAGTTTTTAAATACTCTTTATAGTTCTCGACAGCTTCGATAGCAAGCTCTTTAGCCCATCTCCATTGACCTGTGGATGGAATAAAACCTAATAATTCATAACGCATTGTAGGCCTGTCAGCATTACTCCAAAACACATTCCACGTTCCTCTATCAGGCGCATCCTTCTTTTTTACTCGCATTTCCTTGTAAAGGAAATCGCTATTAGCATAAACTAAAACATATTCCGCACCGACATTTTGCGTATTCAGCCCATTGGAAGCAAATTGCAAGTTAAGAGTCTTTGTTCTTCTGCGAACAAAAAGAATGTTTCTGAAACTAGAAGAGCCAAAAACCTCATCACAAAGCAATTTCAATTGTGCTTGCTCATTGTCATCTATTGAAATAAAGATAACACCCTTATCTGACAATAGCTTCTTGGCAATCTTCAGACGTTTGTTCATAAATGAGAGCCATTTACTATGGCGGTAGTCGTCCTCGCTGTCTACATACGAGTCGTTATAGACGAAATCCTTGTTGCCCGTATTATACGGCGGATCGATGTAGATGACGTCTATCTTGCCCTCATGGGTATAGCTGAGGGCGGTGAGGGCTTCCAGGTTGTCACCCTCAATGAGGATATGATTAGGCGCATCAGGCTCATCACTAAGAAGCGCCTTGTCCTTTACCTCACGGAGCACAGGCAGCTCGTCGCGCAACCTTTCCTCTACGTCCTCTGGCTTGTCTTCCCACACCAGCCCATACTTCTTATGCTGACGGAGCAGCCCGAGCAAAGCCGAACGCTCCTCATTACTTAAACCTTCAATTTCTTGTATCCGTTTAATTAAAGCTAACTTATCCATTACTGTGCTCCCGATTCTTTAACAAATTCAACATACTGTTTATTGATCAACTCTTCTACTTCAACATTCAGAAGTGTTGAGATACGAATAAAGGTTTGTATGTCTAGCTGAGCAGAATTCGTACACCACTTGCTAACCGTTGCAGGATCTTTACCCACCTGTTCTGCAAGCCATTTATTTGTTCGTTTTTTTCTGCTAAAACCACTTTTAAGCGATTGATGTCTTTATTTCCCATTATATCAAAAGTTAATCGATAGTGGCACAAAGGTACAAAAAAACCTCCTAACTAACTAATTTTAGGGAAACAATTTGTGTAATTTCACATTAAAAAAGTGAATTTGCCACAAAATTCAGGCGTTTGCATTCTATTTTTGCATTACGCCACCCAGCGTAATAGGAAAAATATCGTGTTGCGGGAACTTCTCACAGCCGATATACAGTGTATCGAAAGCATCCGTGCCGTCGGTACGATGCTCCAACAAGTCCTCTTCCGATTCCGGCTGTTTCTCCATAAACTTGTTTTTTCGGAAGCCGTTGCGTCCACGTTCTACCCCTGCCGACTGAATAGCGAGTATCAAGTCATCGTTATTCTGTCGATTAAAGAACGGCATCAGGCGCTGCTTCCCAGCAAAGCCCTGATTGATGAGCAGGTATTTCTCATCGTGACGCATCGGATTTCCGATATACACATCGTTCAGACCAAAAACAAAGCGTCGGTGACGCATTTTAAAATGTAGTACTCTTTTCTTATACGTCCATATCAGATATTTTTCTTTTGTCTGATCGGTAAGATGAGCGCTGCAAAGTTAATAAAAAAATCTAAACTATTCTCATAAAAGGGAAAAAATAATACGATGTGGAGGAAATCCATCTGTTTTTGCAGATGATTGGTTTTTATATTACGGTATGAAACATCCTCTTTGTCATTAAATATTGATGTTTCAATATGAAATATCATTTGATACGAACAAATCAACTGCGCCAGAAGCGGTGCGTTATGTCTTCAAGCGTATTGTCAGGCGTACGGCGGTAGAGCCGTTGGTTTGTAGTCTTGTCTTTCAGGCTGCCGAGATGTTTCAGATAGGGTCCTATCTTTATATATTCGAAATTGTTTCTGTCAATTTCAGACGATATTCTTACGCGCCCACTATACCATGCGACATGATATCCAGGATGGTTTCTGTGTATGTAAGTAGCCAATGCGTCTATCTCCTTTGGTTCGGCATCACCACCCATAAACGCGATACATGTTATATCGCCACCATAAGAAGATATGATTTCTGTCAGCGATGACTCTGTCAGCGGTTGTCCCGTGTCTGTCCAGAGGAATTTACTGTGGCATCCAGGACAGCGACACGGGCAATTAGATATGTTAATTGCCAATGTCACTTCGTCTGGAATTTCCTGAAATACAACTGATGTATTTACGTATTTTAGCATAATGTCTGTTTATTATGCTTCCATTTTTGCATAGTATCTGCGGTGTTCTTCCTGCTGTCGTGCCTCAGAGAAGTTGCTCACACGTTTCAGATAGCCTATGATGCGGGTCATATAGTCTATGTTCTTAGAGTGGCAGTGAGGACATTCCTTTAAGTATCGCTTGTCTATGTGCCCACATTCGTTGCAGATAGTATTTGGTATATTGAATGTGAAATAGTTGCATCCATCCTTTGCAGCCACCTTCAACAACTGCCTGTACTGTTCCTTCGTAAGATGTTCCTCAAGGTTCATGTGCAGTGCCGAGCCACCCGTCAGATGCTCAATGTATGGTGCTCCGTGCATGCGGAACTTGTCTATTACTGTCAGGCTGTCGTCTTCCACTACATAGAAATAGCTGTTGTAGCAGTCGCGCGGAACGAAATAGCCGTCTTCCCTATCCCACTTAGCATGCTTAACGCCTACATTTTCGGCTGGAATCATTTCGCAGTTGAACAGCACGTCTTTCGTACGATATTGCTTGTTATACTTCTCCACCAATCCAAGCACGGTCTGCACAAATTCCAGATACTGCGGATTGTCTGTTATCTGCAATCCCATGAACTCGGCAGCCTCTACAAGCCCGTTGACACCTATCGTCAGATATTGCCTTCCAATGTTTATATATCCTGCATCGAACAGCGGCAGCATGCCTCCTTTCTGCAACTCTTTCAGGTTCTCGTTGTATGCCAACTGTACCTTGTGGCATAGGTCTATGACGTGCGACAGGTATTCCTGATAGTCCATGTCGTGGTTTACGGCATACTGTATGCATCGGTTGAGGTTTATAGTCAATACACTTTTTGAGCCCGTAGATACTCCTCCGGCACCGAGAGTATAGCTAAATCCATTGTCCTGTATCTCGTTTCTCAGACGACAGCAAGAACTCAGCGAGTCGGCGTTGTCGCTCATATATGTAAAGAATGAGTGTCCTTCGGAATACATCTCAGCAGTGAAGTCGCCCCACTCCTTGTCCATGACGTCGCCGTTTTCAGTCAGCAGTGCCATTGTTTCCACAGGGAATGTCAGTACAGCCTTCGTGCGTTCAGCATTAAACCACTTCATAAAACGTTTCTGCAGCCACGACAGTCCGTCCCAGTCTGGCTGAGAGCCGTCAGGGAAGTAGAATTCACCAAAAAGACTCTTGAAATAATATTTGTCGTAGTAGGCTACGTTCCAGAATACAGCCTGGTAGTTGCGCGCTCCAGTAGGCTGGTTGATAGAATAAACAATCTGCTCGAAGCAGTCGGTAATCATCTTGTCTATGGTGCGCTGCTTGGTGCTAAGGTCAACAACCTTGTCTGCATTCTGCCAGTAATCCTTGCCATATTCAAGACCTATAAAATAGTTCAGATACATCAGGAACTCCGGCGTTGCGCAGGCACCGCTGAGCATACTCGATACCATGAATACCATGTTTACAAATCCACCGCAAAATGACTTCAGGTTTGTCGGTGCTGTGGAATTTCCGCCTATGGATGTCGTTCCGCCAATCAGCCACGGGTACATTGTTATTGATGCGCAATAGTTTGCCAGCGAAGTCTCGTCGTTCTTATATATAAAGTGGTGTGTCAGCATGTCGATATATTCATCAGCCAACTCCTTTCCGTACATCTTTTTTATTCTGTCTGTCAGCAGGCGACGGTTAAGTCGGATGAAGTTCGACTTTGGCAATTCGCCAATAAGAGTTGCAATATTTTTGTGCTCAACATTTGCATTCGCATCATATTTTGAGCCCGTCGCAGCATTTGCAGCAGAGCAATAGTCAGAAAGGAAATTTATTTTTTCGATTGTCTCACGGTCTTCTGTGTGTCGCTGTCGGTAAAGCATGAACGACTTAGCCACATCGTAGTAGCCTTCCTTCATCAGTGCCACCTCAACCTGGTTCTGTATATCTTCAACCTTTATATCATCACTTATATCTAAGTGGCTGACTATCTTCGATATACTACCTAAGTCAATAGGTGCTTCAACCGACTGGAATGCCTTTATTATGGCATTCATAATTTTGTCTAAAGAGAAACGATCTTTTGATCCGTCGCGCTTGGTAATCGTGAAATTTTTCATAACTATGTTTGCTATTTTGGAAAACTTATTTTAATTTCTTTAATTAAAAATTTTCTTTTTTGAAAACTTTAGCGAGTGCAAAAATAATATTAATTTTCCTTTTTGCAAAACTTTTATATAAAATATTGCAATTAATTTTCACGCCTACATGTATAAGTGAAAGACGAAGATAAAGCTATTAATATATAATAAGGTATAATATATAAATAGGTATAATTGTGTTTTGTGTCAAAAAGAAGACTGGAACAAACTCTTGTGCCTTTTCCAGTCGATGTAAAGCCGGTGTGTCTTCAATGTTATTTCTGCGAAGATGCAGCAGAAAAACATTACTGCAAATTATTATTTTGGAAAACTTTTATCCGTTTACGACATTCAAAGTTTCCCCATTTTTGAATGCCTCAATGTTTTTTGCGAGCTGTGCTATCAGTCTCACGCGTGCTTCCTGCGATGCCCACGCAATGTGCGGAGTTGTGAAAACATTAGGCAACGACATCAGCGGATTGTCTTTTGCGGGCGGCTCCTGCCCCATCACGTCGGCTGCATAAGCCTGCAACCTGCCTTTGGCAAGTGCCTCTGCCATATCGGCTTCATCTACAAGCGGACCACGACCGGTATTTATGACAATGGCGCTTGACTTCATCAGGTGTATCGAGTCTCGGTTTATTATATACCGTGTCTGCTCGTTCAGCGGACAATGCAGTGTCAACACGTCTGCAGAGCGCAGCACATCTCCGAGCGTTGCCTTCTGTATGCCTTCGGGCAACTGCTCCTGAGGCTTGCTGGTGTATGCCATTACTTTCATGCCGAATGCCATAGCTATGCCTGCAACCTTCATTCCGATGTTTCCAAGTCCCACAATTCCCATCGTCATTGCTGCCAGTTCGTGTGTCGGCTTGTCCCAATAGCAGAAGTCAGCCGAGTTGGTCCAGCGTCCGTCTCGGTTCTGCCTTGCAAAGCTGTCAACATAGTCTGTAATGTTGAGCAGGTGTGCAAAAACCATCTGCGCCACATGGTCGGTGCTGTAGGCAGGCACATTTGTTACCTTCACTCCGTGCGCCGTAGCGGCTTTCAGGTCGATAATGTCGTATCCGGTAGCCATTACGCCAACATATTTCAAGCATGGCAGACTGTCAAAAATCTCAGCTGTAATCTTTACTTTGTTTGTCAGTACGATTTCCGCATCCTTGCATCTGACCGCGACCTCGTCGGGTTTTGTGCGGTCATAGACAACTACGTCGCCAAGTGCCTCTATGCTTTCCCACGACAAGTCGCCCGGATTGACGCTGTAAGCATCCAATATTACTATTTTCATATATACCTTATTTATATTATTAATACTATTTCCTACATGCAGTCATGTTAATTCTTGAACCTGTCGCCCCAGCATCTGAGCATCTGCTGATACAGTTTTTCTTCCTGCGGCGAGTGCTGCGCATGCCAGAAGCGCTCGTTCTTGATGTCGTTGGGCAGGAACTGCTGCTCAACGAAGTTGCCCGGATAATCGTGAGCATACTTGTAGCCGTCGCTGTAGCCAATGTTCTTCATCAGTTGCGTTGGTGCATTGCGCAGGTGCAGCGGCACAGGCAGGTTGCCCGTCTCGCGTACATGCAGCAAGGCTGTGTCTATGCCCATGTATGCCGAATTGCTTTTAGGGCTTGCTGCAAGATATACTGCTGCTTCGGCAAGCGGTATGCGTCCTTCGGGCCATCCCAGTTTGTTGACAGCATCGAAGGCAGCATTTGCAAGCAAGAGTGCATTGGGATTGGCAAGTCCGATGTCTTCTGCGGCACTTATCACAAGCCTTCTGGCTATAAACTTAGGGTCTTCTCCACCCTCTATCATGCGTGCCATCCAGTAGAGAGCAGCATCGGGGTCGCTGCCGCGAATACTCTTTATGAATGCCGATATTATGTCGTAGTGCATCTCGCCGTCCTTGTCGTAAGCCAGCGGGTTCTGCTGCAAGCGTTCAGCCACGAGTTCGTCGGTGATGTGTATTTCCTCGTCGGTGTCGCTGAACGAGTCGCAGACAAGTTCGAGTATGTTGAGCAACTTGCGTGCATCTCCTCCGCTGTATCTCAGTATGGCACCCGTTTCGTCGAGCTTGATGTTTTTGCGCTTCAACTGTTCGTCCTTAGTTATCGCCCTGTTCAGCAGTTCGAGCAGGTCGTCTTTCCCGAGCGACTTCAGTATATACAGCTGACAGCGCGACAGCAACGGGCGTATTACCTCAAAGGAAGGATTTTCCGTCGTGGCACCGATGAGCGTTACCACTCCCTGCTCCACTGCTCCGAGCAGCGAGTCTTGCTGGTTTTTGCTAAAACGGTGTATCTCGTCGATGAACAGTATTGGCGAAGCCTGACTGAAAAACCGTCCGTTCTTAGCCTTGTCGATAACGTCTCTCACGTCCTTCACGCCGCTTGTTACGGCGCTGAGCGTGTAGAAAGGTGTCTCGAGCTGATTGGCTATTATCTGCGCAAGCGTCGTCTTGCCCACTCCGGGAGGTCCCCAGAGAATGAAGGAAGACACGCGCTTTGCGTCAATCATGTTTCGCAAAACGGCGCCCTTGCCCACCAGATGCTTCTGTCCGATGTAGTCGTCCAGAGAGCGGGGTCTCATTCTTTCTGCTAATGGTTGTGTCATTTCAGTGCAAAGTTACAACATTTTGCAAACATGCAGAAACATTACATGTAAAATGTTTAATCATTTTTCTCGTTTTTACTGTCGCGAGAATACCCGCGAAAGTCGTTCCGAAATATTTTTCGGCATATACGCGAGTATTTTCGCTTGTTGGCTAAGTTGCTGACTTTTAGCGCTTTGACTCTAAAATATGGATTACAGGATTTTTACAAGTATCTTGTAATCCTCTTACAGATACTCCGTCACACCATTACAAACACTCTGTAACGATATGACGGCTTAGCTGTAACTGCACGAAAATGTGCAGTTTCCTGCCTCAAACATGCTCTTTGACATTTTTAATACGCATATTTGAGGGTGAATTTTGCATATTTTATCACTTCCGGAGGCTGTTCCGCATCTATTTGGAGAGGTTTTCCCTGTCAAAAATTTTCATCGTTTTTCGGCTCAACAGAAAAACCTGACGAGTTTGGCACACTTTTTGCTGGGCACATTATTAACATATTTGGAAAAAATATATTGAAAAACTTGTACAAAACAGATAAAGTCCTTATTTTTGCAGCATTCAACTGCACTATTTATGAAAATAAGCATACTTCAGACAGATATTATCTGGGCTAATCCTGAGGAAAACGCAAGACATGCAGCCAAACTCATGGAGAAAGCTGAGAAAAGCGATATTTATGTGCTTCCGGAAATGTGGAGCACAGGATTTGCCACATCGCCTGAAGGCATTGCAGAAACAGAAAACCAGTCGCTGCTGTGGATGCAGGACATGGCAGAAAGACTCGATGCTGCCATAAGCGGAACGGTATCGATATACGCCAAGGACTACCGCAACCGACACTATTTTGTATATCCTGACAGGACATACCAATACTACGACAAAAGACACCTGTTCAGCTATGGAGGCGAAGACAAGAACTATACGGCTGGCGACAGGCGCGTCGTAGTGGAATGGAAAGGATACAGGATTTTGCTGCTGACATGCTATGACCTGCGCTTCCCCGTATGGAGCAGAAACAACAACGACTATGACGCAATAATAATAGCAGCCAACTGGCCTGACTCAAGGCAAAGGGTTTGGGAAACACTGCTGACGGCAAGGGCTATGGAAAACCAATGCTACGTCATTGCAGCCAACAGAACTGGCAAAGACCCACAATGCAACTACATCGGGGGCAGCTTCATAATAGATGCTAAGGGAAAGAATATAGCCGCAAATACTACCGACGGCGAAGAAATTATCACTGCCGTAATATCAAGAGAATCGCTCGACAACTTCAGAAACAAGTTTCAGGTTCTCAACGACAAGGACAACTTTAATATAATAATGTAATATAGAATATATAAAAACAAAATATGAAATCATCTGACAACAAAACACTGACACTGAAAAACCTCAATAAGAGCAATGTTTGGGACATACAGGAAAATGACGTTTTCCGAATGCTGACAACAGCAAGCAAGAACGCTGAGTTTAAGGAAAACTTCAACCACTATGTCGATATCTTCAAAACTGCATTCTTAATAGAAGAAGTGCAGATAGACAAAAAGGAGGTTATAAAGAAATATGAAGGGCTGAACTTCAAGGTTGCTGCCGTCAACGTAAATGACGAAAAGAAAAAATGGGCTATAAAGAAACGACCTATAACCAGAATAACCGACCTGACATACGAAAACATCAGACACATCACGGCAAGCAAACTGCTCGAAGTCATAGACCGAAACTTTGGCGGCGGATGGGAAAGCATATCGCAAAGCATCAAAGACATCATTGAAAGCGGATTCGACATAAGCACCACTACACTGCCAAAGGAAAGACTGAAAAAGCCAGGAGGCATGTACGAAAAGAAAGTGGAAGACGGTTTTGAAGTCCTCGAAATAGAAAAAGGAGGATGGGTGGAAGCCATTTTCGCCAAGCTGAAGCCGGAAACGGAAAAAATGATAATAGACGTAAACGAACACAAGCGTAACGAAGATGACGACGAACTCGACAACGACCTGCTGGACGACGACGGCTTTGACGACGAATACGACGAGGAACAGATGCTGGAAGAAAGCTATCGCACTACATTTGAGACCGAACCGGAAGATCTGAGCCTCGAATCTGCAGAAGTGGAAGACGATTACGACGACTGAAAATGTTTGAGATAGTAAATATTTTAATATGTAAACACCTGTAAAGAGAAACCCCGTCGTTTTATTAACATTATTTCACTATTAGCAAATTACTGATTATCAGCCATTTACAAGGATATTGAAATTTCAGTGAAAAATAATTGCTAAAAATAGCACGCGGTATTAAAAAAATATTTACCTTTGCAACGTTTTAATAAACTAATGATTGTTTTACAGATTTAAAAAGCAAAAAGAAATGAAAAAGATTTTATTCGCAGCTGTAGCTTTCGTAGCTATGTCATTTGTTGCATGTAACGAGAACAAAACAGAAGCTCCTGTAGTAGAAGGCGACTCTCTCGAAGTTGTTGACTCAATGGCTACTGATTCTCTTGACACAACTAACGTTGATACAACTGCTGTTGACACAACTGCACAGGCTAAATAAGCTAAGTTGCAAAAAAGTCTACTGCTTATTAAAACAGTAAACGACGACCGCTAAACTCTAAGTTTAGCGGTTTTTCTTTTTTCATAGACAGACAAGCCGTCGCCTACCCTTCTATATTAAATACTACGACAATAACGATTACGAGCATGTCTACTCGTAGTCGTCGATAACATTGTTTATGAAATCCATCATTGGCTTGCCAACCTTGAAGATCTCTTTCATCTTGTCGAACCATCTGTCGCCCTCGAAGAAATCCTCATCCACAGTAGTCCAGCAGCAGTAATTCTTCATCCTGAGATATTCTATAAACTCATAATCTCGCGGAAATCCCGTAGGACAACTTTTCAGATGTTCCAATCCAAAACCCTTTTTGTCGCCCCATGTACTCTTGCCAGGCTCGCCAAAGAGTTTTTTGAAATGCTTGTTCTCTACACACTCGCGCCACTCGTCGATATTAGCCATAATTTCATTGCGGCATGCTGTCAGCACATTTGTCGGCAGCCAATAGTTTCCGCACGAAAGCATGCAGTAGCCAGGCTCTACATGTATATAGTAACCGCCATGCATGGCTTTCTTTCCATGAGCAGCAATATATGCACCGAGATGATTCTTATATGGTGACTTATCCTGCGAAAACCTTGTGTCGCGGTTGAAACGATATGTAGAATCCTTGACTGTTATATGGGAAATGGAGCTGTCGAACTCCGAAATATGAACTATTGCCTTAGCGATATCATCTTCAAAACTTTTCCTGCATGCCAGATATTCAGGCTTGTTTTCATAAAACCATTCACGGTTGTTGTTCTTGGAAAGCTCGCGCAGAAACGATATTATTCTTTTAGACTGCATAATCTTTTTACTTTATGTTTTTGGGGCAGAAACTGTCGAAAGGACATTTCTCGCAATGAGGTTTCCTACTCGTGCAGATATACCTGCCGTGCAGCAACAGCCAGTGGTGTGCTTTTGCCACATCGTCCTGCGGAATGTTTCTAACGAGTTCCTGCTCAACATGATATGGTGTCGTTGCCGACTTTGAGACAAGTCCAAGCCTATGGCTGACCCTGAAGACATGGGTATCTACCGGCATCGAGGCTTGACCGTAGGCAACTGCCTCTACAACATTTGCGGTCTTGCGACCAACACCCGGCAGACGTACCAGGTCGTTGAAGTCTGTCGGTACTTCGCCATCATATTCATCTACCAACATTCTCGCCATCTGAGCAAGATGGCGCGCTTTGGCATTAGGATAAGACACGCTTTTTATGTATTCAAACAGCTCCGTCTCGTCAGCCTTAGCCATTGAGGCTGCATCTGGATACTGCCGAAACAGTGCCGGTGTAACTTGGTTTATGCGCTTATCGGTACATTGCGCACTGAGCAGCGTAGCCACCAAAAGCTGAAAGACACTACCAAACTGCAGTTCAGTAGTGACTTTCGGCATTTGTTCTCTATAATAATTCAATACGTATTGATAACGTTCAGTGCGTTTCATACGTTTTACTTCTTCTTTTCTTCTGTTTTCTTGGCAGTTCCCTTATATGCCTTGTTCAGACCTGCAATAACTTCCTCTGTTATGTCGCAACTCTTGTCTGCATAAAGCATGTTGTCGCCAACCTTGCTCAATATAAAAGTGTACTTCTTATCCTTATTATATTTAGTAAGGAAGTTCTGTATCGAATCGCGCAGAGCCTTGTTGTACTTGTCTGTCTCTGTCTGGAACTCGTTGCCCAGACGCTGCTGCAGCATCTGCAAGTCGTTGTCTTGCTTCTGAAGGTTGCCCTGCACTGCCTCAGCCTGCTCACGCGTATATTTGTTTGCCTGAATATCCTGCTGGAACTTGACTGCTGCGTTTTGCAATGCCTGTCCTTTCTGGGCTATAGTCTTCTGAATATTCTGTCCCTTCTGCTCCAATATTTTAGAATAATCCTTGCAGAAATTATACTGAGTCATAATTGAGTCAATCTCAATATATGCAATCTTCATTTCTGACTTGGTTTCTGTTTTAGGACTCTTTTCGTCCATTTTTGCATCTTGTTTGTTGCAAGACGACATGATAAAAGCAGACATTGTAGCCACAGCTACCGTGCAAAATAAATTCTTCTTGTTCATTGTCATTTACTTTTTATGTTATTATTTCTTATTATTCTTACATTGCCTTGTTGTTTCGGCGAGCCTGTCGGTCTTGCTCCACTACGCAGTCAATGCCCTGTTCTCTAAAAGCTTTGTTGTCATGTACATGCTGCGACGAGAACTTACCGTTCTTCTTGACTATAACCTTGACTGACAACATGAGTACAGCCAATGCTACTATTACCAGACTTGCCACAAGGGTTGCTATCATTATATATGTATTTTTTCCTTTTTTTACTCTTAATCGCTACTTTATATAAGTTACTCACGCTTGAAAGTCGCAAATAAATTTGGTTTTACAAGCGGTGTATCGTAACTTTATATAAGTTACTCACACTTGAAAGTCGCAAATAAATTTGGTACTTTGCTCACTTAATCGTAACTTTGTCGCTGCAAATTTAAATATTTTTTTTGTATTACATTATAGTTACATAAAGAAAGTTGTAGTTTTTATTGTGATTTTACACTAAATAATTATATAAAAAGTATGAATAACACAGAATTGAAACCGGCTTGCGTGTTTGAACAATTCGCTGCCATTAACCAAATTCCTCGTCCATCGAAGCGTGAGGAAAAGATGATTGAGTTTCTGAAAAACTTTGGAGAAAGTCGCGGACTCGAAACAAAGGTTGACGAAACAGGTAACGTACTTATCAAGAAACCGGCAACACCGGGATATGAAAATCGACAGACGGTAATACTGCAAAGCCACATGGACATGGTATGTGAGAAACTCGTCGACATAGAATTCGACTTCGACAACGACCCAATCCAGACTTACATCGACGGAGAATGGCTCTGCGCTAAGGGTACCACACTCGGTGCTGACGACGGAATCGGATGCGCTATCGAAATGGCAATACTCGACAGCAACGACCTGAAACACGGTCCGATAGAATGCGTGTTCACACGCGACGAGGAGACTGGACTTACCGGTGCAGAAGGAATGAAGGGCGACTTCATGACTGGCGACATGCTTATCAACCTCGACTCAGAAGACGAAGGACAGATATTCGTAAGCTGCGCAGGCGGAAGAACAACTGCCGCATACTTGAAATACACGCGTGAAGAAGCTCCTGCAGGCTATTTCTTCATGAAGATAGCCCTGAAAGGACTTGTAGGCGGACACTCCGGCGACGACATAAACAAGAAACGTGCCAACTCCATAAAGATACTAACACGCTTCATTTACAAGGAAATGCAGAAGATGCCAGTACGCATTGCCCAGTTCAACGCAGGCAAACTGCATAATGCCATACCACGCGATGGCATCGTAACATTTGCCGTTCCTGCAGACATGAAGGAAACAGTGCGAGCAGACTGGAATGTCTTTGCTGCTGAAGTAAAAGACGAATTCCATGTTACAGAGAAAACAATGGACTTCACTATGGAAAGCGCAGATGCCGTAAAGGTTATGAACGAAGATGCTTCCAACCGTCTGGTACGTGCATTGCAGGCTATAGACAATGGTGTTTTCGCTATGTGTCAGGACGAAGATTTGGCATGGCTCGTAGAAACATCAAGCAACATAGCAAGCGTTGAGACTCTTGACGAATGCGTAAAGATGGTGGCAAGTCAGCGTTCTAACGTGATGAGCAACCTCGACAATCAGGCAAACACTATCAAGGCATTGTTTGAACTGGCAGGTTGCGAAGTTGAACAAGGCGACGGTTATCCTGCATGGAAGATGAATCCCAACAGTCAGTTGACAAAGACGGTTGTCGAGTCATACAAGAAACTGTTTGGCAAAGACCCGAAAGTTCTTGGTATTCACGCAGGACTGGAGTGTGGACTCTTCTCTGAACGTTATCCTAACCTCGACATGGTATCGTTCGGACCGACGCTGCGCGGCGTACACTCACCAGACGAACGTCTGCACATACCTACTGTACAAATGGTATGGGATCATCTGCTTGACATTCTTGACAATATTCCTGCAAAATAATATTCAAATATGAAGAAAAAACTGATAAGCATATTTAGTTTCTGCATACTGTTGGCTACAACATCATGCAGTGATGAACATAAAGCCAAAACGCTGGCTACTGATTTTCTCGATAAGAATATGAAGTGCGATTATTCGTCGGTGAAGGTACAGAAGTTTGACTCCACAAGCCATATCGGCAAACAACAAATTGAACAGTTACACGACATAATGAGTCATGATTCTGACTTCAACGAGAATATTGAATATGCTTCATACGACAATCAGGAAAAGTTATATTATGTTCGATTGTCTTATCAGAAGAAAAGCGACAGCAGCGTCAAGAAGAAAACCATACAGACGTTTTACTTTGACAAGAGTCGCAAAGGAATCATTGCATTCAAGAATCAGTAAAAACAGACAAAACAAAAGAAATAGGATGTGTCGAGATGAAGTGAACCCCGAAAGTTTTTTGTCTAACTTTCGGGGTTCACTTCATCTCGACACATCCCTGTTATATATCTTCACTTGCAGAAGTATATGTCGGCAGGTGCCAATTGCGTTCCGTCGGGAGCATAAACATGCATGCGCAACATTCCGCCGTTGTGGTCGAAGTATCTTACTTCCATCTTGTGCATACCCTTGCGTAGTGCCTGTTGGCAAATCATTTCATGCGGCGACTGTTCACGATCGTTGTCAACAACCATGTTGCCGTCTATCTTCAGCCAACTGCCATCATCACTCATAAGTGCAAAGGTGTATATTCCGTCTTCCGGAACGTTAATGTAACCGCTGATGACAAGTCCAATATTTCCACGTGCTTCCTTTGGTATGACAACATCGTTGACTACATACGTTCCGTTGAGTGTAGCCGAAGTTATCTCGCGACACGTTGCACCCTTGTAGTCGTACCAACTTACGTTCAAGCCAGGCACAATATCTTTCGGAAGAGCGATTGGTTCCAGCAGCCCCTGCTTTATGAAGTCAGCCTGCACCATCTCGTCTGCCCTGCCGTCAGGACTGAACGGACGAAGGATGAAATGTGTCGTTTCGTCAACCGTTATAGGCTCTGTGTACAGTGGGGAATTAATGTTTGGGAATGTTCCGTCAGTGGTATATCTTATTTCGACATACGGGTCTTTTGTCGTTACACGAAGTGTTCCACTCTGTGAAAAGGCATTGACGTTGTAGAAACCTTCGAGGCTCGGTGTGCGGTAAGGCACTCCAAGACGATGCAGCATAGCGAAATGAGAGGTCAGTCGGTTGTAGAAATCCTTGAAGTTTCGGTTTTCAGGTTTGCTCCAGGCAAGTTCTGCAAGTGCCAGTATGCGAGGGAAATACATATACATCATTCGGTTGCGCGACGGTATCCATTCTCCCCACAGGTTAGCCTGCACTCCGAGCACATGGCTCTGCTGCTCTTTAGTCAGTGTAGACGGCAGCAACTCATAGTTGTATATCTGTTCTATGCTGTTCGGTTCTGCCTTTGCTGAAAGATAAAGCGGCGAAACGGGAGTATATATGACATCGTTTCCGTGAGCCGTAGCGTCGCTGATGGCTGTCGGAGCCCATGTTCGCCACCACATTATGGTAGACGTTTCCGACAGTCCGCCCTCTGTAATCTCGTCCCAGCCTATCATTTTCTTGCCCTTACCATTGAGATATCGCTCCATTTCGTGTATGAACCACGACTGCAATTCCTCCTCGTTTTTCAGGTTATTGTCCTTTATGCGCTTCTGACAGTCGGCACATGCTTTCCAATTATCTTTCTCTACTTCGTCTCCACCGATGTGAACATACTCGTAAGGGAACAGTTCGCAAACCTCGTCCCATATATTCTTGCAGAACTGCAGGGTTTTCTCCTTACCCGGACACAGCGGCGATGTGAACACCTTGCCCCACCCTGTCTGCTTGAAACATGATATTCCGTCGTAGCAGTCGATGGCAGCCAGCATGTGTCCGGGCATGTCTATCTCTGGCACGACCTCTATTCCGCGCTGCTTGGCATAAGCCACCACCTCGCGCAAGTCCTGCTGTGTGTAGTAGCCTCCATATTTTTCTACCGTTTTTCCATCAGCATCGGTCATTTCCCTCATGCGGTCTTTCGGCAGCAGCATGTCCGGATTGTTTTCCGTTTCAGCCATGCGCAGGCAGACAGAGTCCTGATTGTTCAGCGTGCGCCATGCTCCTTCGTCGGTCAGTTTTGGATATTTCTTTATCTCAACTCTCCAGCCCTGATCGTCGGTAAGATGCCAGTGAAAACGGTTTAGCTTATACATAGCCATGAGGTCGATAACCTCTTTCACCTCCTGCTTTGTGAAAAAGTGGCGCGAGCAGTCAAGATGGAAACCTCGCCAACTGAACTGTGGGTTGTCGACAATGCTCACTGCCTGCACACGGTTGCCGTCGATGAGTTGCCTGATGGTGCCTATCGCGCACACGATGCCCTCGTATGTCGGTGCAACAGTCTTTATTCCACGCTTGCTGACATTCAGCGTGTAGTAGTCGTCTGTAGGCTGTATGGCAAGCACGATGTCGCCTTTCGCTGCCAACTTTGTAGCCAGACGCAGACCCGTCAGTCGCTCTACAGCCTGCTGCAGATAGTCTGCTGCCGGCTTGAGGTCTGCCGACGAATAAGCGATGGTGGCATTCTTTTTCAGTGTAAACGGACTGTCTCCATACACGACGCTCTGCGGTATGGGGATGATGTCGCGCGATGCAAACATTGCAGTTGCAACGCCAAGCAATAAAATTGCTGCAATTATTTTCTTCATATTTGTTTATGTGTTATTATTATTCGTTGAAAAAATATTCTCGCCCTCATTGTTTCTCTCAGCCGAAGAGGTCGGTCTGCACCGGTTGGCTGTCTGCATAGCGGCTGACAAACTCGTCTTCTGAAATAATCGGTATGCCGAGTTCCTTTGCCTTCTTGTTCTTTCCCGACTCCGATGTTACGTCGTTGTTGATAAGGAAGCTTGTGCTTTTGCTGACGCTGCCAGTTACCTTGCCTCCCTGACTCTCTATGTAGGCTTTCAGTTCGTTGCGGTTTTTATAGTGATGCACGTCGCCCGTTATGACAAATGTCAGTCCTTCGCACTTTCCGCCCTTTGCAACAGGCTGTTCCTGCGTTATGTTCAGTTCTGCCACGAGGCGCTGCAGCTTGTCGTAATTGGTATCGTCTTTCATCCAGTTTATAAACGACGACGACTTTTCCGCCCCTATTCCGTCGATATGCGAGAAATGTTCGGCATCGTCGGCACTATGGGCTGTTTCCGTCAGTTCGTCATATTTATATGCAGAAAGCAGCCTTTTGCAAACATCTATGCCACAGAGCGGGATGTTGAGTGCATAGAGAAGTCGGTGTGCCTCTACGTTGCGCGACGACCTGATTGCTTCCAGCAGCTTGCCTACCGAGCGCTCGCCAAAACCTTCGAGTGCCGACATTTGCCATGCATAGTCGTTGAGATGGTATATATCGGAATATTCCCTGACCCAGCCTTCGTTTATTATTCGCGACAGGGTCTGCTCCGAAAGTCCGTCAATGTTCATGCCTTCCTTCGACACAAAGCGCGCAAACTTCTTCAGTTCCTTAGCTGCGCACTGCGGATTCTGACAGTGCAGTGTCTTCGTTCCGCTGCCCTCGCTGACATTTATGGTTGTCGGATGTCCGCATACAGGACACGTTTCTGGTATTGTCAGGCTGCCTTTTTTCTCCTCGATGCTTATAACCTTAGGTATAATCTTGTTTGCCTTTATGACGAGCATGCGCGTGCCTTCGCCGCCGATGCCAAGTCGTTCACACTCGCTTATGTTGCAGAGCGATGCGCGCTTCACTGTCGTGCCTTCGAGTTCGACAGGCAGGAAGACGGCAACGGGCGATATCGTGTTTGCCGCGCACGACCATTCTATGTGCTCTAAGGTTGTTTCGGCTGCCTCGTCCTGCCACTTGAAAGCCAGTCCGGCACGCGTGGCATGATGTCCGGTGATGCTGCCCGACGATGCAAAGGCTGTATCGTCGTAGGTAACGACAAGTCCGTCTACAGGATACGGGTTGGCTTTCGACGTTACTTTGTCTGTAAATCGGTTGATGACGGCTTCCACATTATTATATACAGGTGTTTCCACAACCTCACGCTCCACGCATTTGAAACCGACAGTCTCGAGCCACGACATGCGACTGCCCCACGACTGCAATACTGCGGCACTGCCGTTGCCTGTGTCGGCAAGTGCATTTTCGTCTACATGTACGAGCGTGAACGGTATCCACGTTACGTTTCTGCGTCGCACTTCGGCTATGTCCTTCAGTGTCATGGTGCCCGACGCGAGGTTGCGCGGGTTGGCATAGTCTTCGCCACTCTCAATGAGGAAGTTGTCGAAGTCTTGATATGATATGACCGCCTCGCCGCGAACTACGAGATGCCCCTTGTAGCTGATTCTCTGTGGAATGCCGTTTATGGCTGCCGACAGATGTGTTATGTTGGTGCCGATGTGTCCGTTTCCGCGTGTAACGAGACGTTGCAGCCTGCCGTCGTCATAGGTTGCCACGAGTGTCAAGCCGTCAAGTTTCCACGAAATCCATATCGGTTTGCCGTCAGCCCATTTCACTACCTCGTCGATGCTCTTGGTCTTTGCGAGCGACAGCGCAGGAAACTCGTGTTCCTCCTTCTGTCCGGCAATGTTGTCTTCAGAAACTTTCTGCGTTGGCGAGTCGGGCAATGTGAGTCCCGTTTCGCCTTCAAGGCGCTTCAGTTCGTCGAACTTTGCATCCCATTCGTAGTCGGTCATCTGCTCCGACTGCCCGTTGTAGTAGGCTGCAGAGGCTCTGTTCAGTTCTTCTACAAGCCTGTATATCTGCGTTTTCTTGTCTTCCATTACTGTTATCAGATTACATGGTTTTCTGTGTCATGACACCTGAATATCATGACAATGCCGTAAATTGGTTGTAAAGTTAGTTATTTTTCCGAAATCACGAAAGATTATCGCAGTATAATTTTCATTTTTTCGCATGTTGCGCTTTATTTTCGCAGTGTAAATTGCATGGTTTTCATGCCGTGATATGTGTCTGACAGAAATAAAAGGTATAATCAATTTTCGCCTGTTTACTGTCGCGAGAATGCCCGCGAAAGTCGTTGCGAGCATAAAAGCTGCAAAATATGCCCAAAATTTACATACAATCTTAATTATCTGACCATCAGAATGTTATCGAGAAATATAAGCATTTTGTGCAAGAAACAGTAGTGTTAAAATTGTCAAAGAGCATGTTTGACAATGTCAAACACACTGTTTGAGGATGTCAGACATAGTGTTTGGGTGTGTCTGACACTGTGTATGGCAGGGCAAAAAACGCGAAATAGACACCTCAAAGATACTCTTTGACAATTTTAACAATTATCGCCGGCTTTGATTTTTACTGAAATTCACCAAACGAAAGACTTGTTAACATCTCTTTCGCAAGTTTTAGTCTGTCAAAAAAAAATCACAAAACTGATGCTGAAAGAAATACTCGTCGAGTTTGGCACACTTTTTGCTGTAAGTCTCAAAACCTGACTTTGAAACATGCAAATTTGAACTTTTTCAAAAAAAAATGCATACATCGCGAAATAATCCGTGCCATAATTGGGTATTTATAAAAGTTTGACTATATTTGTCGGCAAATCATTTATTTTAAAATTATGAAGAAAAATTATTTTGATTTCAACGGACAAGTAGCGCTCATTACAGGCTGTTCTACAGGTTTAGGCGTACAGATGGCTTGCGCACTGGCAAGTCAGGGCTGCAACATCGTTGCCATCGCACGAAGGGAAGATATGCTGAAAGAAGTTACCGACATGCTGAAAAAACAGTTCGGGGTGGATGCCCTGCCCATACGCTGCGACATTACCGATACGGAAATGGTAGACAACTGCGTGAAACAGGCAATGGAACACTTCGGAAGAATTGACATACTGATAAACAATGCAGGCACCGGCGCAGTGGGACCGGCTGAGGACATGACCGACAAACAGTTTGAAAACGAACTCAACATCGACCTCTTTGGCTCGTTCCGCATGGCAAGGGCTGTTGCAAAGCAGGCAATGATACCACAGAAATACGGACGCATCATCAACATTGCATCGATGTACGGACTCGTGGGCAACAGCATCGCACCATGCACACCTTACCACGCTGCTAAGGGAGGCGTAGTGAACATGACACGCGGACTGGCTGCCGAATGGGGAAAATATGGAATTACCGTCAACGCAATTTGTCCAGGATACTTCTGGACACCGCTGACGAAAGACACGCTCGACACCGAGTGGTTTGCCAACTATGCCAAAGGCGCCATACCGGCACAGCGATACGGCAAGGAAGGCGAACTCGACACGGCTACGATTTTCCTCGCATCGAAGGCAAGCAGCTATGTCAACGGTGTGGCACTGCCAGTAGACGGTGGCTACACATGCGTATAATCTCTGATACATGGAAAAACAAAATGAAAGTTATTGTTAGCGAAGACATAAGGAAAGTTTGCCCGTCGTTCATAGGAGCATGCGTAGAAGCAGACGTCGCAAACTCTCCTTTTTCTCAAGGATTGTGGGACGAGATACACTCACTGGAAGACCATTTCAGGGCTACACTCACTACAGAAACACTGAAACAGATATCGAGCATCGAGGCAACAAGACGCATTTACAGGGCTTGCGGCAAGGACCCGTCGCGATACCGACCGGCGTCGGAAGCACTGATAAGGCGCATGCTGCAGGGAAAGGAACTTTACCAGATTGACACGCTCGTAGACCTGATAAACCTCGCGAGCATAAAGTTCGGCTACAGCATAGGAGGATTCGATGCTGACAAGTTCGTAGGCGATACGCTCACTCTGGGCATCGGACGCGCAGGAGAGCCGTATGAGGGAATAGGAAGAGGAATGATTAACATAGAAGGACTGCCCGTCTACCGCGACGAAAAAGGAGGTGTGGGAACGCCTACAAGCGACAACGAAAGAACAAAAATAGAACTGTCAACGCGACGAATGCTCGTGCTGATAAACGGATACGACGGCAACGAACAGCAAGTGAGAGCCAACGCGGAATATATACAGGAACTCTTGACAAAATATTGCAACAGCGACGGAGGAAGATATACCTTATATTAATAATTATAACCTATTTAACAACATTTTTATTTACACTTTATTTATGAAAAATTTTACTACAAAAAAAAATGAGAAACATTTCTCAGCATTCAAAAAACTTTTGCTTTTAGGACTTATGTTGACACCATGCTATGCTGAAGCACAGGACGAAAACAGCGACGTTGCGCCAAAGGTGGATTTCAGTTGCAGCTTTGAAGGAGTTGACATACCCGAATTTGTTGACGAAGAGATAGTTACCATCGACGGCAAACGATGGCTTTTCCGCAATGCACGAGTTGTCAGCGACAAGATATTGGGCATACCGCACGGCAACTATGCAGCACAAATAAAGGCGGGATTTGTTGACAACAAACCTGCATCTATAGAACTGCTCGACCCGGTGAAAGGAAGAACGCTGTCATTCTCAATAGTACACTCAGGCATCGACCGCATCATAAATCGCAGCAACTCGGCATGGCAGATACAGGCAAGTTTCGATGGTGGAATTACATGGGCAGAGCAAGATCTTACGTTCGATACACAGTGCGAGCCATCTTTACAATCGTTCGACATACCAGTGAAAGATGACTGCGAATATCTTTTCAGAATTGTTTTCAAGGACAAGAACAACAATCAGGGCAAAGACTGGTGCGTACTCGTAGACAACATAATGACGATGGAAGGTAACGAGTATACCAATCCATGGTACGTTCAGCCTGGAAACATTACAAACGGATTTGAAACGGCAGAAAACAGCATATCATTCGCACCGGCACTAAGCGGTAGCACTTTCTACTTTGGACCAGATGAATTTTCTTGGGTGAATACACAGATAGAAATGACTATCGATGACAGGGAGCCGATAGTCTACAAATCCATGCCACTGGACATTATATTCACGGCTGACAACCTTGAGCAAGGCAAACACCACATGAACATAAAGTTTGTGAAAAGACCCGAACTCGAAGTATGGGAAAACGCCATTCAGACCGACATCGACTTCTATGTAAGACCTATAACGCAGGTGAAAGGAATAGCAGAACTGAGAAATGCCAATGTGGGCGACTTCTTTGAACTGTTGCCGGAGAATGAAAACACACCGATATACATTAACTGGGCAAGCATGACACGTGCGCAGAAATGGCTTTTCGACGGAAAAGCAGGAATACTGGTGGACGACCCGCGATACCTCGACCCTGTAGGATCGATGCCTGAAAATATGGTAACAGTAAAGAGCATTCGCGGACAACTGCTGGAAATTAACAACAATCTGATATTCCGACTCGACAGAAAACCAGAAACTGACACACTGAAAACAGAGCAGTACCGTTTCCAAAACATGATGTGCGAAGATCTATCGGTAGTAAAAGACAATTTCGACTATTATGTAGGATACCCATTGTCGCTCATAAATATCAAGATGCATGCAGACGGAGGATTTATAGACTGCCGACCAAATGCCAATATACTGATAGAAGACAATAACGGCAACCAAATGACAATGCAGAACATTTATGCCGACAACTTCCAGCAAAGCACACTGCCAAACAGCGACAGAGTAATAATATTCGGTATCGTTGGCAAATCATTCTACAGCGATGAGCCAACTGTATTCCCTATCACAGCACTGGAATATGAAACAAATGAAATAGAAGATGTGGCAGACAAAGAGCATTTCAGCGCAAGAAACATAAACGGGAAATGCATGGTCAACTGCTCGTCGGAGACAATCATCAACGTTTACGACGTTGCCGGAGCAATCATTAAGCAACATACCGTCAGCGGAGCTGCTGTGATAGACTTGCCAAAAGGCATCTACATGATAAAAGCAACAGACAGAAAAGGCAACAATTACGAAACGAAAATCCTGATGTAAAACATAGGTTCTCAAAATTTTGTAGTACTTTTGCTGTGTCATACGGCTGTTCGGGATAGACTTCGCGATTGTGGCGAAGCGAAAGTTCCCGAATAGCCGTTTTATGTTGCGGCACACTGGCAGCCCGTAGAATGCATCCTCGCCAAGAGAGATACCCTCCTTGAAAGCACCTATCATACGCTGTCCCCTGATGTCAAGCGCACCCTGCACCTCAACACCGCGAGAATCTATCTTGGAGCCCTTTATGCGCATCTGCTTCTGAAGCAAATCCTTCGACGCACGCAACTGATTGTTTATTAGCAAGTCCATTACCTGACCTGCCTGCCTCGTAATGTCTTCCTTGCCTGCTGCCTGAGCTATCATGCCCGTCAGACGCTTAACCTCATAACGGGTAAGGTTGCCGCCGATGCCACTTTCCATGAGCATGCGAGCCCAACGAACAATCCTGTTCACGGTCGACTTGTCATAATCTCTTTGTCTGGACATCGCACTACGAAGCTCAGAAAGATTGCTGCTTATTGCTTTCATTGCACTTATGCGCAAGCCAACGTCCGACCTGTTCTTCGCTGACAAGTCTATCAAACCCTGCGTCAACGTCTCCTCAAGACTACGCCTGCCAGCATCATAAACGTCTTCCGACTCGTCCTGCTCACGATATAAATAGTTTTTTCGTCAATATCTTTGCTCTCATCAAGTTTTTTTTGCCACCATCATGCTTTTTTTCAAAATCTTTTAGTAACTTTGCAACGTGAACGTAGCCATTGGCGCGTTTGCTACCATTCGGGGTGTTTGGCGTTTCTTCGTCAAACACCTCGATTTCTGTTACTTGGTATGTTGATGGACGTGCACTAAGATGTGTCTCACGATACTCCTTAATCTTCGAAATTACACGATAATTTTTTCCATCGATACGAACTGCACCGATGAAACGGTGTATCAGGACATTGTCGTTTACACCTTTGGTTATGTCACGCACTCCGTTTATTTTTGGAACATCTGGGTCTTCTTCATACTCGATACTTCCGTTAATAACTTCATGTAATTTGTCCAATACAGCAGCATGAACACCAACATTGTCGCTCTTTGTATGATGCTGCACTAAACTTTTCAAAGCCTTTGGAGTAATTTCGTAGAAGAAAGAAATGCCATAGTTATTGTAGTATTGCGGTATTGCTTCCCACTTTGGTGTTCCGTCTTCATTTGTTCCAACTTGTTTGTTGTAACGTTCTATTGCTGCATCACGTGCTTGGTCAAGAATGTTGCGACCTTTATACTGGTGACGTGGCACATCAACCACTTTCACCTGTGCATCATTAAGACCAGGCATAACCGTTCCCTTATTCTCTGCGGCTCGTCTCTGACGTGCCTTGAAAGTTTCGGGAGCATCGCCCATGTTGTAACGTGCCTCGTCTGTCAGCCCAAGTTCCTCACGCTTCACGATGTCACGCGCAAGGTCTATTGGGTGTTCCTTGCCACGCTCCAAACGCTCCTTGCTGCGCCACAATATATAGCGTAGCTCATTGTCGCCAAGTTCAAACCACTTTGGCAACTTCAATGAGCCAAGGAACTTGTCAAGCAATCTGCGGACAGCTGTTTTCAAATCCTGCCACAAAGTACGTTCGCTCTCGCTGAAATCATCAAACGGTTTCTCTGCAAGCCTGCCGAACAACTCATCAACAGCAATGCGTCTGTGATGCTCATAACTCTTGGCACGCTTTCCGTTCTTGCTTGTATCATTGACAAAGGCACGACCTGCTGCATCGTCAACGCCTTTTTTCAAGTCGTCGCGCAAATGCAGATATGTCTCATCAAGGAACTCACCATAGTTATCTTCGCCGACAAGTTCGCGCAAACCCTTATGAGCAATGGTCTCATGTCCGACACTGGCTTTCACATCGTCTACGTCTCTATTGTTGTCAAGAACGATATTCACCTGCCCTGTGGCTGTGTCATACCAGCCTTTGGACTTGCGCATACGCTCTTGCACAGCTGCATTAAGGTGTGTAATTTCATTCACGTTATCAATGATATTGATGTCCGTGTGCAGTTTCTCACTCATCTGCTGAACAACACTGCGCATCAAGTCGCGGTCTCCCTGCATGGTATGCCTTGCATTTACGTTAAGTTCTTCCACCTGTTCGTCAGTGATGGCACCAGCCTGTCGCCTTTGAGGCTCACGACCTGCTGCTTCTACCATTGCATCAACCTCACTCGGTTTAAGAATGCGGTTTACTTTCATGGCACCAGTGATAACCCAAGGGTCTGTGTTCGGGTTGGGATTGGTGCGATACTTGTATGAGCCGTTTTCGGGCAGTCGTGGCAGACCTGCAAGCGAGTGTTGGAACTTTCCGCTTGCATTCATGCCGTAACTCATGGCTTCCTCTTGGTAGTCCACATCGTTCGCATACTCCACCTCTGCCCACACAAAGTTTGCAGGGAACAACTCGCGCTGTCCTGTTTCGGGGTCCATGCGGTTGAACTGGAGTGCATAAGGTATCTCGCCCAAGTGCCAGCCGGGACGGTATGCCAACTTGCCGCTACCTCCCTGTGTTCCCTTGCCACCTGCCTTAACCTGCTGGCGACCTGTCTTTGTAACACCTGCAACAGGGGCGGCATCTGCATCAAGCCATACACCCACAGGAGTAGCCTCGCCGTTAGGATTGGCTACCATAGGAGGATATAGTTTGCCGTCTTTCAACACAAACACCTTATAGCCGATACCTGTCTTTTTGGGAGGATCGTCCTTACGAATGCGGTATCTGATACCATAGTCGTCCCCAACACTCTCAGCGTCGACAAAAGGAACAGACTCCACAAAACGCTCGCCATTGTCTGACTCAAACTCTATATGGTGGTATTCGCCATCCTTGCCGGAATACTTGCCGTCCGGAACAGGAACAAGACCATGTTCCAAAGCATACTTAGCACCGCTGGAAGCAGAAACAACCTCACCGCCAAAACGTTTCTTCAAAGCACGAAGCAAGTTCAAAGAGCCATCAACCCATGAAGTATTTTCATCAAGCAGCTCAGCAAAGGCATCACTGTTGGATATACCATTATAAAAACGGTCGCTGCGCAATGTACGGAATGAGTATTCAGAAATATTCTCATCCTCTAAGGCATTGTCTATCTTATTATACCTTACTTCTTTGCCTCCTTCAGCCAAAGGCTTCTCGCCTTTTATCAAGTCTGCTAAAGCCATGTCTGCAAAATCCTCTGCCGATAACTTCCCAATGCCTTCGGTCTTGCCTGCAAACAGGTCGCGTGCCTGAGCCCAGAAGTCATGCAGAATATTCCTTAGCCTGTCAAACATGGTTGTTATCTTAGCCTTGTCGAATATTCCATTAGCCTTCTGCATCATCTTCTCCTGTTCACTGCGCAAACGCTCTGCACCTCGCCTGCCAGAGAAGTGAGCAAACACCTCGTCCATCAAGTCGTCGCCACTCAGTTCGGGATAAAGGCTCTTGACATAGTCAAACAAGTCCTTCTCTTTCTCCAACTCACTCTTTAGCTGCTCCCATGCCTTAGGATTTGCCTTGCGTGGGTCTATATATATCTTACCGTCTTTCGTGAAACCATAAATCTCACCGCTGTCCGTACGCAAGAATTTAACTTCATTGGCTGTGCTGCTTACATTCACCTCCTCACGCTCTGCAAGTCCAGTAGGGTCTTTGAACTCGCCACTATACAGTGATTGCTGAATAGCACGCACGATGTCTGCCAAAGGCTTGCCGTTTGCACGGCGAAGTTTGATAGCATCATAGTAGTATTCTACAATGTGGGCATTGCCATCATTATTTATACCACTATTCTTCTTTGCTGATATAACGATACTGATACCATTATCCTTTCCGCTGTAATCAAAACCACTGGTATGTGCATTATGATCTGCCAAACGAATAGTAACAATCTGCCCATTCTTCGTTTCAAAAGTGGCATACTGGCTTCCACTTCCATATTGTTCTGCACCAAGTGCTTTTGCAACTTCTCCCAGGAATGTTTTTACTGGTGTTTGTGTTAAATTATCTAATTTTTTTGCAAGATTGTCAAGATTATTTAGTACCTTTGCATTATCAGCAGTTGAGATGACGGTTTGTTGATGTTCTTCATTAGAAGATACGGAGACGGTCTCTACTGCTCTTTTTTGTCCCCTGCTCAAAGCCACATCTCCATTCGCTGCATCCAGCATACGCTGCGCCTCTTCCTCGTCGGTTATCACCTCTATGCCTGCGCTGCGTAGCTTGTCTATCAAGCCATCACGCAAAGCAGTCTCGCGAGTTTCAGCATTTTTTCCACCGTTTTCTTGCACGGATGAAGATTTGTCCGTATCTTTGCCGATGGAAACAGTGTTTTGCGGAGTAACTGTGTCATTCCGCTCGCCTTCTTTTAAGGTCTCGGCAGTGTCCGTCGTATTGTCGGGGGCACTGTTTTTCTTTTCAAAAGCAGTAAGTAACCAATTCTTCTTTTGGTTATCCCAAGTCAAACGGACTGCAGCTTGATGAGAAACACTCTCTAATCTAACACGGTTATCCGAACGTTGCACGACGTGCATATCGTCAAGTATATTCTGAAGATTATCCAATACTTCGGGATGATACTTTACTAATTTAGCAAGACCAAAGCCGTCGCTCTTACCAGTTCCTTCCTCGCCCCAAACTAAATCTATGTCGCCTATGTCTTTGTGGTGCAATGCGCCAGTTGCCTCGCCCTCTTTCTTTTGCAGTAAGAATGCAATGGCTTCTTTCGCCTTACCTTTAAACTGGTCGTAGATATTACCAAACATACCCTTGCCTTTCGGCTGAGGGTCTGTGTTCTGCTCTATAAGGTTGCCATGCTCATCATACTTCGGCTTGTACTCATCACCGTAAAACGCGACCTTATGCCCATTAGCCAAAAGTTTCTGCAAAGCCTTGTCTGCCTCTTTTTTAGGCAGCGTCAAATCCTCACCGTCATACTCACGTTTCAAATCTTCAAAACCTTGCGGATTAGCAGTGTACGACACTTCGTCCACATGCACCTGATTCTCACGGATATAGTCAAGCAGTTCTTCTTTAGTCAAACTCTGTCCCTTCCGCGCTGTCAGCCAGTCCCGCAGTCCAAGCCATTTGTCCTCGCCTGCTTTCAGCCCACCTTGTTTCTGTATCATTGCAAGCCACTGTTCTGCCGTTGCTTTGTTCTGGCTGATACCTTCCACTGCTTTCTCCGCATTAGAGTAATATACAGGAGAATAATTTGCAAAATCAGAAACTTTTTGTAACTTTGCACCCGAAACCGATTGCCGGGACACGTGCTGTTTGTCAGTGTTTGACGTGTCATTTTCTACAGCAGTCGGGTTTTTGTTTGTAAAGAAATTGGTAAACCGCTCGTTCCCCAACCATAAGCTTGCGCACCTTCGCCCTCGCCCATGTGCGAGTGGTCGAAACGCTCAAAATCATTACCGCTGCCATGAAATACTTTGTGCAATGAAATTTTTTCATCATTTTTTATTGCCGTTTCTGCATCTTTTCGTATCTTTGCAGCGTCACTCCTGCCGATGGTGGCGTTTCGGACGTTCTGCTCAGGGTCCTTACGGACATTGACCGCATCGGAGAGTTCTCCCCAAATGTTTATTGTTTCAAGGTCTGTGGCACTGTTTGCCCATTCTTTCTCTACCACCACAACATAACCATTCTCCAGAGTTTTATAGAACCTGACAGAGTCACGATTGTTTAATGTAGAGCCCTTCCTCACATAGTCAGGTGCTGTCATGATGTAAGGAATGAGTGCTGCATCTTCCTCTCGTATAGGTATGCTTCTTAAACTTAGTTTATCTCCACTAACACCATGATTTTTTAATCCATGACGGATGCCACCTATCGTAATTACATGGCTATCAAAGTCACGCCCCATAGCATTACGAACCATCCTTTTCACTTTTGACGGCAACTCAATTAAGAAGTGACCGTTTCGTCTGTTGCTTTTCAAACCTTCAACGATAAACCTCTCTGCCTTCTGAAGGTCTGAAAGACGTTTTTGAAGCGTCACCTCTCCATTCGCTGCATCCAGTACACGCTGCGCCTCTTCCTCGTCGGTTATCACCTCTATGCCTGCGCTGCGTAGCTTGTCAATCAAACCATCACGCAAAGCAGTCTCACGACTCTCTTTGACTTGCATGTCACCCAATGGCTTCACGCTGCTGTATTCCGCAAACGGCTTTGTCTTCCTATGGCTACTGTCTACCCATTTCTTAAATTCTTCCTTGCTGACACCAGTAATATTGCCTAAGCCCTGCCAGCCTTCTTCATAGTTGGATAGATAAGCCTTGCGTGCGCTCTCAATATCAGGGAAACCATACATAACCTTATGTTCGTCAAAGCTGCCATCTGCGTTAACTTGGTCTACTACATATACATTGCCTTCGGAAGGATTGTCCGACAAGAATACATCTATATGGTCTCCGTCTACGCCTTCCGTTCCTAAGATATAACCATAAGTATTATTCATGGTTATACTCCACTTCTTGCCGTCTTTGTCTTGTCCGCTACGTTCACTGCCCTTAGGATTCTCGATTGTTATATTATAACCGTCAATCTTAACGTGTCCTTTTTTGTAATTGCCAGCCTCTTTCTGTGCTTCGGTAGGCTCGGTATTGGTTTCCTGCTCGGCTGCTGCCAATGCTGCTTGCACTGAATCTTCTACGTCCGCGCTTCCTTCACGGCTGACGCCAGCAGTGCCATCTTGTTCAACGCTCTCTGCTCCGACAGACTCGGAACTTGCCCGACGGCTCGCGTCTGCACGGCTGAGGGCTGATTCTTTAGCTTCTTCTGTTCCATAGTTCAATAATTCGTTTACTTCTTTTAATATGTCCTCTTTTGTTTTTAATTCCGCACTGAATATGTCAGACTGACCAGAGGCTGCATCACGGGCACGGTCATTGTAGATTGAAATCGTCTTCTTCAACTCCGTTACCTTAGCACCGTTGACAATGTCTGCAAGCATCATTATCGTAGCATTCGTGTAGTCAGACACCGTAGCACCATCATCAAAGGCAAACAAATTCTGCTGACGCGCAAAAGGACTCACACGCTCCCCAGACTTCACACCGCTCTTGCGAGCCTTGTAAGCCAAAGATATTGCCTCTTTTTTTAATTGAATTATTAACGGTTAGAAAACAAAATAAAGCATCACCCGTATATTTGTGTGATGCTTTATTATATTTAGTGTTGTTTCTGCGGTGCGTACGAGATTCGAACTCGTGACCTCCTGCGTGACAGGCAGGCATTCTAACCTACTGAACTAACGCACCAAAAAGGCTTTAAGATTGCGGTGCGTACGAGATTCGAACTCGTGACCTCCTGCGTGACAGGCAGGCATTCTAACCTACTGAACTAACGCACCATTATCGGTCTTTGCCTTTTTGCGGTTGCAAAGGTAAGTATTTACTTTGATACTACCAAAAATTATTAGGTATTTTTTATAAAAAAAGTTGATATACCACTACATCTTCATATCCTTCTTCTGTGCGCAACCACTGTTTCAAGCACGTTGTCTGTTGGAAATTCATTGACTCAAAGAGTTGTCTTGATGCTTGATTCTGTTCTCCGACAAAGGCATAAATCTGGTTTAAGTGTATTATGCTACGGCTATATTCTATTGTCTGTCTTAGTGCTTCTCTTGCATACCCATTGTGTCTGTAAGGCTTGGCTATTACGACTCCTATTTCTGCACGCTGGTGTCGCGGCTCGAAATTCATAAGGTCGATTATGCCTACTGCTTTCTTTTCTTTTTTCGTCTCTATGATAAGTCTCAGCTGTTTGTCTGCATATATGTCGGAAGATGTTTCCGACAGGTACCGATGCAGGCAGTATCGGGAGTATGGTACATTTGTCTGTCCAATGTCCCACAGTTCGGCATCGTTCTCTATACCGTATAGCCAGTCGAGATCTTCCGGCTCTATCGCTCTTATATTTATGTTGCTGACACGTTCCACGACTGTATTTCCTTTTACATTATTATATCATCTTCTGTTATAAGAGTGTGGGTGTTTTTGTCGTATGTGGCTATTCTGACATTATCCATTGGTTTCTTTGCGAACAGTTGTAATATGTGTTTATATGTGTATGCGCTAACGTCGTAAACCATGAAAGTCTTTCTGTCAGTCTCCACAGTGTCTATAATGTCCAAATGTCCATTAGGCTTTGTGGTATCGTCGCCTGTCTCATATCGTGCCGTCAGTCCTTTTCGCTCTGCCAGTTGCCTGCATTCGCTGATTGTTTCTTCACTTCCTATGAATATATATTCGGCTTCTTTCGTCCTCTTGGTTGAGAAAAAACCGAGTGCTTTCTGCATTCTGTAGAACTGCATCGTGGCAAGTGTCATGGCTGCCTTGACATAAATTGCAATCTTGATTGGCAGTGATATGAATGCACTCACGTTGCCGTAGTGTTTCTTAAAGAAGATTAGCATTGCTTCGTAGAATACATGTACATACCTGAACGATGACTTCTGCGTGCTTTCTCCTTTATAGTGCAGTATTATTTCCGGCAGATACCAGTTCTGGAATCCGCCTTTCAGCAGCCTGTACGACAGGTCGATGTCTTCGCCATACATGAAGAAATCTTCGTCTATCAGTCCAACCTTGTCTAACGCAGTATGTCTGAGCATGCAGAATGCTCCACTAATAATGTCTATCTGGCATGGCTTGTCCCATGGCAGATAGCCCATATAGTATTTGCCAAACCTCCTTGATTTTGGGAAACGACGGCACAGTCCGCACATTTTATAGAATGCCGTCATTGGTGTAGGCATGCCTCTTCGCGATTCCAGTGCGCTTTCTCCGTTGCATTTCAGCATCCTCACTCCCACTCCGCCGGCTTCCTCGTGGGCATCCATGAAATTTATGACGTTTCTTATAGTGTCTTCTGCCACTATCGTATCTGGGTTAAGCAGCAGCACATACTTGCCCCTGCTCTGCCTGATAGCCAGGTTGTTTGCCCGTGCAAAGCCGAGATTGTGGTTGCTCTCAATAAATTTCACGTCTTGATAGCGTTGCTTCAGGTATTCCACACTGCCGTCGCGCGAATGATTGTCGACTACGAACACTTCTGCATCCATGCCTTCTATTGCCTTTCTGACGCTGTCGAGACATTGGCGCAGATAGTGCTTTACGTTGTAGTTTACTATAACTATTGAGAGCTGCATATACATATATTATAACCGTCAGTTGCTATTCCGCCACGTCCTGTTCGCATCTTTCATTTGTAGGGAATATGAAAGCCAGCGACAGCAGCAGTATTATTGCCATATAGGCAAAGGTAACATTCATGAACATATAGTACAGGAATGTGTTGACAAACATCGTGTCGGCAAGCATCATTATGCGAATTGCTCCCCATTTGCCAAGTGCTTCTTCTTTCTTTTCCACGAGTTCTTTCCTTACACGCTTTATCTTGAAAAGATAGAGTGCCAGCGGAATCAGTATGAGTGTAGCCAGTTCCATGACGGAAACGATAACAAATTCAAGCGTCTTGTCCCCTGTCAATATTCCTGACTGAAGTATATTAAGTTCAAACAGCAATACTACGACAAGAGACGACACTATTGCCGTCATGAAAATCATCATGAGCTTTGTCCTTACCTGCTTCATATCTATTTGTTCAGTTCTATTCTGTTTAATATTGCCCTGCCAAGCGTTATCTCGTCGGTATATTCCAGTTCGTCGCCTACGGATATTCCTTTGGCTATTGCCGTTATCTTGACATTATAGTGTTCGAGCCTTCGCTGTATGTAGAACACTGTCGTGTCGCCTTCCATAGTGCTGCTCAGTGCCATGATAACCTCGCTGATGTTTCCTTCTGCCACGCGTTCCACGAGTGAATCTATCTGCAAGTCAGCCGGTCCGATGCCGTCTATCGGAGAGATGACGCCGCCGAGCACATGATAGAGCCCGTTGTACTGCTGCGTATTTTCTATCGACATCACGTCCTGAATGTTCTCCACTACGCATACCGTAGCCTTGTCGCGCTTTGTGTCTGAGCATATCCCGCATACTTCGGTATCGCTGATGTTATGACACACCTTGCAGTAGCACACTTCAGCCTTCAGCCTGTTCAGCGCCTCGGTGAATGCAGCCACTTCCTCGTCGGTGCGCCGCAGTTGGTTCAGCACAAGACGCAATGCCGTCTTCTGACCTATGCCTGGGAGTTTGGCAAACTCGTCTACGGCGTTCTGCAATAGCAGTGAAGGCAACTGTTGGGTCATGTTTTATTTCAGATATACTCCTATTCCAACTTTAAATCCGAATGTAGAATAGTCGCTATGGTTTCTGAATGACTGGTCGTAATACAGTGCAGGCTCTATCGTTACCGACCCGTTGATGAAGAAAGCATAGCCTATTTCCATTCCGGGCATCACGTCGTTGTAGCTGTGCTGTGCGTGTATCCACTTTGCATTGAGCCCGAGATAGATGCCGTTCTGTATGATGTAGTATCTGCCACCGAGTCCTGCCGTGTATTCGTTTGGCACCACCTTGTTGTTTGAGTGCTTGAACGATGCGTTGGCAAGCACCATGAGGTTGTCGTAAAAGAGGTATCCACCCTGAGCCGAAACGCCCAAATTGAGATTGTCGACACCACTGTAGCTGAGGTTCAGACCTGTCAGCGAGGCTCCCAGATAACACTTTCCTTTTTCAAACTGTGCGTTAGCCGACAGTGCGAATACTAACACCAATAATAGATTGATAATTCTTTTCTTGTACATAATATTATTTCTTATTTTTGATTTCTTTTCCAAATTACAAACAACACGAGGCTCAGGGCGCATATTCCGCCGCCGAGAATGTATGCCAGTGTTTCGGGCAGAGCCAGTGCCTGCTTGCTGATGAATATGAAAGTGCAGCATACTGTTGTCATAAACAGTGCCGGTATGAGTGTAACGATATACAGTTTCTTCTTGCGTACGAGGTACACTGTTATTGTCCACAGCGTGAATACCGACAGTGTCTGGTTTGACCATCCGAACCAGCTCCATATCTTCTGGAAACCGTCGGCATCGCTCATCTGCCACACAAGTATGGCTATCACAAGTGCAAACATCGGTATGCATATCATCAGGCGTCGCTTGATGGAGTGCTGCTCCATCTTCAGGAAGTCTGCTATTATCAGTCGTGCACTGCGCAGGGCAGTGTCGCCGCTGGTTATAGGTGCAGCCACTACGCCGAGCATGGCTAATATTCCGCCGAAGATACCTAGCCATTCGTTGCAGATGATGTTTACTATTGCCGGTGCCGAGCTGTGCGAGCCTTCCGTTGCTGCGGCTATGCTTTCATATCCGGGTTCAGGGCTGTCGTAGAAGAAATACATCGACACGGTAGCCCAGATGAGTGCCACGAGACCTTCGGTTATCATCGAGCCGTAAAAGATTGGGCGTCCCATGCGCTCCGACTTAATGCATCTTGCCATCAGCGGGCTCTGCGTTGCGTGGAAACCGCTTATGGCTCCGCAGGCTATCGTTATGAAAAGACATGGGAAAATGGTGTCTGGCAGTCCGAGGCGCGACATGCCCATGTTGCCGAAGTCTGTCCAGATTTCAGGCAGATGAGGCATCTTGACATAGAGCATCACCATCAGTGCCACTGCCATGAACAGCAGCGAGAAGGCGAAGAGCGGATAGATTCTGCCTATAATCTTGTCGATTGGCAGCATCGTGGCTATAATATAGTATAAGAATATGATGATTATCCAGAAGACATTGCTTCCGATATGTTCCTTTACGAACTGCGGTTCCCATATTCCGGTAAGTATTTCTGCCGGACTGTAAACAAACACTGCGCCGACCACCATCAGCAGTATGATTGAGAAAAGCAGCATCACGGTCTTGGTCTTGTTGCCCAGATATGTTCCTATCATGTCGGGCAGGTTGGCTCCGCCGTGCCTCATGGAAAGCATGCCACTGAGGTAGTCGTGGACAGCACCTGCAAAAATACAGCCAAAGACTATCCACAAATAGCTGACAGGACCAAACTTCGCGCCCATGATGGCGCCGAAAATAGGACCTGTACCGGCTATGTTGAGAAACTGAATCATAAAAATTTTCCAGCTCGGCAATACCATGAAATCTACCCCATCTGCCTTTGAAATGGCTGGCGTGGGACGGTCGTCGGGAGAAAAAACTTTTTCTATGAATTTACCATATATCATGTAGCCTAAAACAAGCGCTACGAGACTAATAGAAAAGCTAATCATATTATTACCGTTGTTTCGTTTAAATTTATCCATGCAAAGATACGATTAACTATGCAAACTGCAAAATTTATTCGGAAATTTGAACGATTTTCTATCAGTAAATTATCAATATGTGGAATTATATGCGCAAAATATATGATTTTCGGACACAGGAATTTTATCACAGCAAAAAGTGTGCCAAACTCATCAGAATTTTCTTTTGAGCCGAAAAATGATGAAAAATTTTGACAGGGAAAAATAGTTCAAATAGAATCGGAACAGCCTCTGAAAGTGCAAAGTTATGTTAATTTCAGAGTCGGCGATAAATGTTAAAAATGTCAAAGAGTACCTTTGAGGCGGCTATTTCGTCTTTTTCTCCATGCAAAACGCTATGCCCGACACCACCAAACATAGTGTTTTACCTCCTCAAACACACTGTTTGACAATCTCAAACATGCTCTTTGACAATTTTAACATATACTTTTCCTGCACACAATAGCCATATTTACGACTAACAAACTGACTATCAAAGAGTTGCAGACGTATGCAAATTTTGGGCGTATTTTGTCCCTCAGATTTCCGAAACGGCTTTCGAGGGCATTCTCGCGACAGTAAACGGGCAAAATTTGATTATACATTTCAGCGTCATCGAGGCACTGAGAATGAGCCACGAGCTGACTTTGACATTGGCTGCGATACATGATTATATGTCGGAAAAATAATCTTAATACGACAAAAATACGAATATATGAAACAAAAGTAGTATTTTTGCAACTGAAAACAATTATTTCCGAAATGAAGAAAACCAGATATTTGCTGACAATTTTGCTTCTGCTATGCACGTTAGGCACAGTCGGCTCGGTGGTTGACCCACAGAAAAAACACGAGGTGCGGGCGGTGTGGCTCACGACAATAGGCGGACTCGACTGGCCACACACATACAATGCCGAGCGACAAAGGCAGGAACTGTGCGACATTCTCGACAAGCTGAAGGCAGCAAACATCAATACCGTACTCTTGCAGACAAGGGTCAGGGCTACCACCATCTACCCTTCTGACTACGAGCCATACGACGGATGCATCACAGGGACACCTGGACGGCAGGCAACCTACGACCCACTGGCATTCGCAATAGAGGAATGCCACAAGCGAGGCATGGAGCTGCACTGCTGGATGGTGGCTATACCGATAGGACGCTGGAACGGATACGGCTGCCGACAACTGAGAAAAAAACATCCGGAGATGGTAAAGAAAATAGGCGACGAGGGATTTATGAATCCAGAAAAGCAAGCTACAGCCGATTATATTGCCGACCTATGTGCTGAAGTGGCAAGCCGCTACGACATCGACGGAGTGCACCTCGACTACATAAGATACCCGGAAACATGGAAGAAAATAGGCAACCGAAATGCTGCGCGAAACAACATCACACGAATAGTAAGAACAGTCCACGAAAGAGTTAAATGCATTAAGAAATGGATTAAGATAAGTTGCTCTCCCATAGGAAAATACGATGATGTTACAAGATACAATTCCAACGGTTGGAACGCTTACTCTATATGCTGTCAGGATGCACAGTTGTGGATGCAGGAAGGCATAGTAGACATGATATTCCCCATGATGTATTTCCGCAACAACAACTTCTATCCGTTTGCACTCGACTGGAAGGAGAACAGCAACGGACGCACCGTAGTGCCCGGACTCGGCATCTACTTCTTGTCGCCAAGCGAGAAAAACTGGCAACTGAGCGACATCACGCGCGAAATGGAGTTCGCACGGGCACAGGACATGGGATTTGTCATGTTCAGAAGCAAGTTCTTCACCGACGACACGAAGGGCATCTACGACTTTGTGAAAGACCAATTCTGCCCCTACCCTGCGCTCGTTCCGCCAATGAAATGGGAATGCAGCGACACGCCGGACATGCCCTACGGACTGGAAACAACTGTGTCGGAGACTCGCACAGACTTAACTTGGAAAGGAAGGGAAGGCTTGCTGTACAACGTATATGCAAGCATGCAGAAACCCGTAGACATAAGCGATGCTCGCAACCTGATAGCAACCAACATGCGCAACAGGTCGATTTCCGTTGCAAAAGGAAACACGCAGCAGAGCGAAACATTTTTTGCCGTAACGTCAGTAGACCGTTTCGGCAACGAGAGCAAACCTATTTACAGCTATGACGACAGACTGACGGACACCACGAATGCATCGTTTAAACTCACAATGTTCAGTGTCGGAGACAACGGAAAACTATATCTCAATGAAAATATTAAACAAATTGATATTCAATATATTATCATAACAAACTTAAACAATCAGATTATAGCCACAAGACGCATAGGCAACGACATGTCAATAGACATATCGCAACTGAAAGAAGGAACATATATGGTGCGCTCAGTTAACAAGAAAGGTGTAAGCCACAGGCTGGGATGGTTTATGAAAAGACTGTCTGACTGACGAAAAATATTAACGGTTGGCGCTATTGCAGATAGCCACTGAGATGCTCCTCAATAATGCTGTCGTAGCCGTAAACGTCGTCGTACACTATCAGATTGCCGACTTTGTCGGGATAGACCGTGTAGTAGGTTATTGCTATCGGAATCTTCGGATTGACCTTTGCACTGTGCACAAGCCGCGACTTGTCAATATCGGGCGACACCATGACACTGTCGACCATTACCGGACGCATGTTTGCAGTCATGGAATATTCTATCTTGTCGAGCAGGTCGATATCTTCGCTGCCAAGAAGAAAGCGCGCCAGTTCGTAGGGATGCTGCACGCGGATACATCCATGAGACACTCGCCTGTCCTCCCTGCTAAACACTCCACGCGACGATGTGTCGTGAAGATATACCGAACAGTTATTCATGAAACGGAATATTATACGTCCCAGCGAGTTGCCCTCGCCGCCTTCCTGCACGACGGCATACTTTCCACTCATCAGCATCTGGTAGCTGACACTGGAAATATTTACCTTCCTGAACGACGGACGTTCGCAAATATTATAGCGGTGGCGGGCAAAATATGACGTATTGCCTGCATGTCGCGCTATGTCTTTCTTAACTATACTCTGCGGAATGACCCACTGAGGATTTACGTCCATACGGTATATTCTGCTTTGCAGTATGGGCGACTTTGTGAGCATGCTGCCACATGCCACACGCATGGTCAAAGTGGAATCGTCGGCGTAGGCATAGAGAGTGAGGGAAGGTATGTTTACGACAATATGTTTATTGACTTCATCCGTCGTTCTGCCGCGAAACCAACGGCATTTCTCCATATTTACAGCGAGCAAACGGCGGTAGGAATGACTCGTGGCACGCTTCATCTCATCATAAAGCCTGCAGTATATATCGCTGTTTGGCGACATATTGCGCAAGCAAACAATCATACTGTCGGTATTGACGGTATTGAGAACTTGTATGAAGAAACTGTCTTTGGGACTGCTGTTGTCTATGTCGAAAAGCCTACGGTAACTGAAATTCACGGAGTCGACAACTATCTTGTCGAGCCTGTTAAGGTAATGCGCAGGCGCAGTGAAACCATATCGCTGTCCTTTGGCATAGCGTAGAAGCGCCTTCGACAGGTTATATTCCAAACGGGCAACAACCTTTTCTATCGTCGACTTGTCTTCGTTGAAATCAAGATTGCGAAACCTGTCAACGTCTTCTCTGATCTGACTGAGTCTGAACGCGTCCTGCGAAAGTCCGAGCGTGTCTAATATGGCAAGGAAACTCAGCAGGCTGTCGGCATTGCTTGTCAGTCCAGAATGCGAAACCCATATATACGGATTGTCTCCGGAATAGTATTTTTTCAGGAATTTATCGGGGGATGAACTTGATTTGTCTACGTCAACAAGATGTGCAAGAAAGGATTTAAATTCATCGGCATCAATGGCGTATTCTTCTGTAAATAAAGACTGGAATGATGATAAAGACAAAGTATTGTTTTCCCTGTCATTGTTTATGCTGCACGACGTCAACGACAGAATGAGAAAAATAAGAGAGAAAAACAGCCAGAGACTACTACTTACTGTTATTTTATAGATATTTTTCTCACAACCTTTCCTACCTTTACGATGTAACAACCCTTAGGAAGATTTAGTTCATAATACTTATCGGCACCCTCAACCTTAATGCTCATGACTCTAACACCGGCAACATTATAAATGTATAATGTCTGTCCGTTGGCTCCAGTAACATGGAGTGTTGACTCATTTATAGACACTGCTATTGTCTGAAAGTCGTTCTCAACAATCTCTATAGCGCTGAAACTATAGCTGACAACAGGCACGCCTATCATTAATAATGCTGAAATAAATATGGTAAGTATTCGTTTTCTCATCTTTATCAATCCTTTTTTGCTTTGCAAATATACTTATTTCGCCTTATACTACAAATAATTATTGTGCCGAATGTGTAATGTTTATAATTATTTAACACTTACAACCAGTTTTTCGTTGGCGAGTATGGTGTTTTTGAAGATTGTCCTTGCTTCTTCAAGCAGTAGTTCTTCGTTGTTGTAACGCGCACTGTAATGCCCAAGCATGAGCTGTCCGACGTTTGCATTTCTGGCTATTGTTGCTGCCTGCATTGCCGTACTGTGATAGTATTTGGCTGCGCCTTCAACCTTATCTTCTGCATAAGTGGACTCGTGATACAGAAGATTGACATCGCGGACATATTCGGCAAGTTGCGGGAAATATCTCGTATCGGAACAATATGCGTATGAACGCGGTGCATCGGCAGGCAGAGTCAGTCTTGAAGCAGGCACTTCCACCCCATCATCCGTTATCCACGACTGTCCCATTTTTATGTTATTTATCTGGCTGAACGGTATTTTATAGAAGTCGATCATGTCGCGTCGAATGTGAGGCAGCGTCGGTTTTTCCCTGAACAAAAAGCCACAACATGGCACGCGGTGCTCCAACGGTATTGAAGTAACTGTCAGACTGCGGTCTTGATATATGACCTGGCACTTAGAAGTATCTACGGCATGAAATACAACGTCATACTCCAGATTTGTGCAGAATAGTTCCAGCTGCGCCTTCAATACCGGCTCCAACAGACGGTCGGCATAAATATGTAAAGGATGTACGCGTCCGAGAATGCCGAATGACGATATCATGCCTATCAAACCAAAGCAATGGTCGCCGTGAAGATGAGATATGAAGACGTGGTTCAGGTTAGAAAAACTGATGCGCATGCGACTGAGTTGTGTCTGTGTACCCTCTCCGCAATCCACCATGAACAACTTTCCCCTTATCTCAACAACCTGAGATGACGGGTAATGTAGTGTCGTAGGCTTGGCACTGCCACATCCGAGAACATGAACGTTGAATGCCTGCATCGCTGTTACTGCTGACGTTTATATTCGTACAGTCCTTCCTTGTTCTCAAGATATAGCGAATCTGGTCCTAAAAGACGAATTTGGAAAGTATCGCTATTAAGCAACAGGCATCCGTTATATATCTTCCACGACGTGTATGGCTTGCTTTCTGCCTGTACATTGGAATGCACAACGCCTCCGTCTTCTATGTCGAAATTCTTTGCAATATTTGTCCATTTACCAAGAAGTGATGTTGTGTTGATAACTATTTTTGCGAAATTCTCTCCATCGACAGTCTCCTTTATAATCGCCATCTTGTCGCCTACGAGTATTCCTCCAAAGACATCAGCAGAACGATCGCTTGTCTCGAGCATAAAACTGAGCGTATCTCCCAACTCGTTTTCTATTATAATACTGCTCATTGCAGCATCAATACACTTGCCGTAGATTGTTGTATCAGGCACGGAGTTCTCGTTTAGAGAGTCGCTGTCGCTAAGTCCGGCAACAGGCTTATTAGCGTTTTCATTGCATGATACTATGAAAATCATGGCAAAGATAAAAATAAATGCTATTGGCTTTCTCATATCTATTTAGTTTTATTGTTCTTTTTTCTTCGCCTCGTCCCAAAGTTTGTCCATCTCATTGAGGGTCATCTCTGTCAATGGCTTGCCTATCTTGATAGAATGGTCTTCTATATAGTTGAAGCGATTGATAAACTTTCTATTTGTATTTTCAAGTGCATTGTCTGGATTGATGCCGTATATTCTTGCTGCATTTATCAGACTGAACAGGAAATCGCCAAACTCCTTCTCTGAGTTTTCCTTGTCGTCCTTATTCATTTCCGCCTCAAGTTCGCCAAGTTCCTCTCGTACCTTGTTCCAGACGTCCTCACGTTTCTCCCAGTCGAAGCCGACGTTTCTTGCCTTGTCCTGTATGCGGTAAGCCTTTATCAACGATGGCAATGCAGTTGGAACTCCAGAAAGCACACGCTTGTTGCCATCTTTTTCTTTCAGTTTTATCTGTTCCCAATTTTGCAATACCTGTTCACTTGTGTCGGCTTCTGCAAACTTTGACGTTTCCAGTGTTTCTTTTGGAGGATAGACGTGTGGATGCCTGAATATCAGCTTGTCAGCCTCTGCATTGCAAACGTCGGCAATATCGAAATCTCCCGTTTCGCTTCCCATAAGTGCATAGAAGCAAACGTGCATTATTACGTCGCCTAATTCCTTGCAGATATTTTTCTTGTCATCGTTGACAATGGCATCGCATAGCTCAAAAACTTCCTCTATCGTATTAGCCCTCAGGCTTTCGTTAGTCTGCTTTTTGTCCCAAGGACACTTTACTCTGAGCGTATCTAAAACATCGAGTAAACGTCCAAAAGCCTCTAATTTTTCTTCTCTTGTATGCATATTTATTGTTTTTCTGCCACAAAAGTAGTATTTTTCCATCTATTTTTCTTATTTTTGCAACGATTTTTTGGTTTGACTGTGAAATAAAGGCAGTAAACTACCACTATACATTATAAATATTATTAATAACAGATATAATTTCAGTAGTACGACAATGGAATTAGCAAGCAAGTATGATTCTCAGTTAGTGGAGTCTAAATGGTACAAATATTGGATGGACAACAACCTTTTCAGTTCACGTCCGGATAGTCGCGAACCTTATACAGTTGTCATTCCTCCTCCAAACGTTACAGGTGTTCTTCACATGGGACACATGCTTAACAATACTATTCAAGATATTCTCGTGCGCAGGGCACGCATGGAAGGAAAGAATGCCTGCTGGGTGCCGGGCACCGACCACGCTTCCATTGCTACGGAGGCAAAGGTGGTAAACAAACTCGCACAGCAAGGTATAAAGAAAACAGACCTTTCACGCGACGAGTTCCTAAAGCATGCTTGGGACTGGACACATGAGCATGGAGGCATAATCTTGCAGCAGTTGCGCAAGTTAGGAGCAAGCTGCGACTGGGACAGAACGGCATTCACTATGGACGAAAAACGTTCGGAAGGTGTTATAAAGGTGTTCTGCGATTTGTACGACAAAGGGCTTATCTATCGCGGTGCGCGCATGGTGAACTGGGATCCGAAGGCTCTTACTGCATTGTCTGACGAGGAAGTTATATACAAGGAAGAACATTCCAAGCTGTATTATCTGCGCTATCATGTCGTTGAAGAGCCAGAGCGCTATGCCGTAGTTGCGACAACACGACCAGAAACTATCATGGGCGACACGGCGATGTGCATCAATCCGAACGACGAAAAGAACAAATGGCTGCATGGCAAGCATGTCATCGTGCCTCTGGTAGGCAGGGAAATTCCTGTCATCGAAGACGACTATGTTGACGTGGAGTTTGGTACGGGATGTCTGAAAGTTACTCCTGCCCACGACATCAACGACCATGCTCTCGGAATAAAGCACAATCTGGAAACAATAGACATATTCAACGACAACGGCACACTATCGGAAGCTGCCGGAATGTATGTCGGTATGGACCGCATGGACGTTAGAAAACAGATTGAGAAAGACCTCCGTGAAGCCAATCTCATTGAGAGAGTAGAAGACTATGACAACAAGGTTGGCTACTCAGAACGTACAAATGTGCCCATCGAGCCTAAGCTGTCGACACAATGGTTCCTGAAGATGAAACATTTTGCCGACCTCGCTCTGCCACCCGTTATGAACGACGAAATAAAATTCTACCCTGCAAAATACAAGAACACTTACCGCCACTGGCTTGAGAACATTAAGGACTGGTGCATCTCACGACAACTGTGGTGGGGACACCGCATACCCGCCTACTACTATGACGGTGGTGTGGCTGTCGCTGAAACAGCCGAGAAAGCCCTCGAAAAAGCACGTCAGCAGTCGGGCAACAATGCACTGACGATGGACGACTTGCAGCAAGACAGCGACTGTCTTGACACATGGTTCTCGTCATGGCTGTGGCCTATTTCTGTCTTCGACGGCGTAAACAACCCTGACAACGAAGAAATTAAATATTATTATCCTACGAGCGACCTCGTAACAGGTCCTGACATCATATTCTTCTGGGTAGCTCGCATGATTATGGCAGGCTACGAATATCGCAAGACTATGCCGTTCAAGCATGTCTACTTTACAGGCATCGTGCGCGACAAACTTGGACGAAAGATGTCGAAAAGTCTCGGAAACTCACCCGACCCGCTGGAGCTTATAGACAAATACGGTGCCGATGGCGTCCGCATGGGAATGATGCTTGCTGCACCGGCAGGCAACGACATTTTGTTTGACGAGGCTCTTTGCGAGCAAGGACGCAACTTCTGCAACAAGATTTGGAATGCTTTCCGTCTTGTCAAAGGATGGGAAGTGGCAGACACACCACAGCCTGAAGAAAACAGAATAGCAGTAAAATGGTTTGATGCAAAACTGAAAATCGTCAACCAAGAACTTAACGACCTGTTTGCCAAATATCGCATATCAGAAGCGCTTATGACAACATATCAGTTGTTCTGGGACGAATTCTCCAACTGGTATCTCGAGATGATAAAGCCTGCCTACCAGCAGCCTATCGACAAGGCTACATTCGATGCAACATTGCGCTTCTTCGACACGCTTCTCAAGATGCTTCATCCATTCATGCCGTTCATCAGCGAGGAACTATGGCAGGCTCTCTGCGAGCGAAAGGATGGAGACTCTATAATGCGTCAAAGCCTGACTGTAGGCTCGCCAGACGACAGTGATACGAAGATGGAACAGGAGATAGAAGCAGTGAAGCAGATTGTTTCGGGAGTAAGAACTATACGCAACCAGAGAAACATATCGCCCAAAGAGCCTCTGCAACTCATCGCTACAGATGCGCATACACACCACGAATACGATACGCTCATCATAAAAATGGCACACTTGTCTGGCATAGACAACAGTCAGCAGAAGCCTGCCGATGCTGCATCGTTCATGGTTGGAACAAACGAATATGCTATACCGCTCGGACATCTCATTGACACACAAGCCGAGATGGCTAAGCTCGAAGCACAACTCGAACACCTTGAGGGCTTCCTCAACAGCGTAAGAAAGAAGTTGCAAAACGAGAGATTTGTTGCCAATGCGCCGGAAAACGTTGTCAATCTCGAACGTAAGAAGGAATCAGACACTATCGAGAAGATAGCAGCCATTAAGGCTACTATTGGAAAACTCCAAGCGAAATAATAAACAATAAAACGAATAAAGCGGAGGACATCCATGATAAACGGATATGTTCTCCGCTTTTTTGCTCATAAATATATAATCATTTTTTGCTCGTTTACTGTCGCGAGAATGCCCTCGAAAGTCGTTTCGGAAATCTGAGGGGCAAAATACGCGAGTATTTTGCATGTTTCTGTAATTGTCTGACAGTCATGGCGATAGCGTCATATACAAGCGATTTATAGGCGAAATGCAAGTGTTAATATTGTCAAAGAGCATGTTTGACATTGTCAAACAGTGTGTTTGAGGAGGTCAGACATGGTGTTTGGGGGTGTCGGGCATAGCGTTTTGCATGGCAAAATAGACGAAATAGGCGCCTCAAAGGTACTCTTTGACAATTTTAACACTTACCGACGACTCTGAAATTAACATAACTTTGCACTTTCAGAGGCTGTTCCAATTCTATTTTGAGAGTTTTTCCCTGTCAAAAAATTTCATCATTTTTCGGCTCAAAAGAAAATTCCGATGAGTTTGGCACGGTTTTTGCTGTATGAAAAAATCAACTTATTTTTCATGCAAAACAACGCAGAAAAATAAATTATATGTTGCACTACGTAAGGTCATTGCATCGAGCATGCAACTGCAATTCCCAAGAGGCAGCCTGTCTGCATGACAAGCCAGAATGTGTTGTGAATAGTCGAGCGCATGCAGTGCTGAAGCCCTTTGAGATAGATGCGGTATAGCGCATGCAGAAGCGGCAGGTATATGGCTGTTGCTATGGCAAGTCTGATGGCATTTTTCCACGTGATGTGCATGCTTGACAGCATTGAGAGGTCGACAGTTGCCATATATGCATAGAGCGCAGACGTCAGGAATATGCCTGCGGCAAGGAGTGGTTTTCTGAGATAGAGGAAACGGTCGAGTGAGAGAAGTGTTACCTTGTCTTCCGGACTTCGGAAAGGAAATCTCACGAAACCGACGAACAGTGCCGACAACGTAGTGAGTGCCGCAGCTGCGAGCGGTGCGGAACATCCTATTGTGTTGTAGCCAACATGGGCAAGAAAAGGCGACAGTAACATGGCAAGCAATACTATGGTCAGCGTGCTTCTGTGTGCTCGCTGACGGCTTGCAGATGGAGTTACGTCAGTAATGAGTGTTCCTTGCAGAATGAGGTTTGAGAGTCCGAAGAGCATGCCAATAGCGAGTGTCCACAGCGGCAATGTGTACGAGGCGTATGCAGTATCTGCCTTGAACGTATGTTGCCACAAAGTCTGTACTATGGCGATAAGTGTTATTGAAATGATGCAACTGCTGTTGCGTCTTCGTCGCTCCACGAAGAATGATGTGCATGCGCCTATGAGAGGGAGTCCTGCTGCGTATGTGAACAGGCTCAACGCTCCACGTTGCCCTGACATAAGGATTATGAGAGCAAGAAAGGTATATGCTCCTAATGTCAGGAGTGCGTGTGATATGAGCAATACCACCAGGTCTCGGTTGTAAAATGACTTACTGCTGCACATCGTTTATCATCTATTTTTGTCTTGCATGCATTAACTATTTGTTCTGACAGGCTGGCACGGCTATTCTAATATGATTCCTCAGCTGATGGAAACGTATTTTCTTTAACGTCGCTGACGTACTTTCCGATGGCGTCGGTCATAATTGCGTTGAGGTCGGCATATCTGCGCAGGAACTTCGGCGAGAATCCCTGTGTCTTACCGAGCATGTCGTCAACAACAAGAATCTGCCCGTCGGTGCCCGGACCAGCCCCTATTCCTATCGTCGGACATTTCACGGCTTGCGTTACTTGCAGTGCAAGTGCAGCCGGAACCTTTTCGAGTACGATGGCAAAGCATCCTATCTTTGAGAGCAGTCGCGCGTCGCTGATAAGCTTGTCAGCTTCGGCTGACTCTGTCGCACGCACGGCGTATGTGCCAAACTTGTTGATGCTCTGAGGCGTGAGTCCAAGATGTCCCATGACGGGGATTCCTGCATCAAGTATTCCCTTAATGGTGTCGATAATCTCCACTCCACCTTCCAGTTTCAGCGCGTCGCATCCGCTTTCTTTCATGATATGTATAGCGCTTTTCAGTCCTTCATGCCTGTCAATCTGATAACTTCCAAATGGCATGTCGCATACTACAAGTGCACGCTTAACGGCACGCATGACCGAGCGCGCATGGTATGTCATTTGTTCTACGGTCATGGGCAGTGTTGTTGCGTTTCCAGCCATGACGTTTGAGGCAGAGTCGCCTACGAGTATTCCGTCAATACCAGCCTGGTCGACTATGCCTGCTGTGGTAAAGTCGTAGGATGTAAGCATGGAGATTTTCTCGCCTTTCTGCTTCATCTCCATAAATCGGTGTGTTGTAACCTTGCGTGTGTCGCTGACTAAATATCCTGACATAATTCTTTAAAATCTTTTATGATGACATCTGCGTAGTGCCTGATTTCTTCTTCCGGATTGGATGTGGTCAGTCCTACGACTCTCATTCCTGCACTTCTCCCCGACTTCATTCCGTTGAAACTATCCTCAAAGACGATACATTCGCCAGGCTTTACGCAAAGTTGGCGGGCTGCTGTCTGATAGCATTCGGGAGAAGGTTTGCTGTTCATGATGTCATCTGCGGTTATTATACAATCTATTTCTGTGTGCAAAAAAGGATGCTGTTTGAACACCTGTTCCATTTTCTTGCTCGTGGAACTTGTAACGATGGCGGTCTTTACACCGTTGCTTTTCAGTTGCTGTAGATATTCGCAAAATCCGTCAACAAATACGAATTTCATCTGCGTCTCGAACGTGTCAAGCCGTTCCACTATATGCTTGTGTTCTTCATCTACGTCGCCAAAGTATTTATTGAGTATCTCGTTCAGTGCCATTCCTTTTATGCGAAAGGCAAGGTCGGGCATCTCAGGATGATACCTGTGCCCTTCTGACGACCAAAAGACAGTATATTGCCGTTCGGTATCGAACACGACACCGTCAAGGTCAAACAATGCGGCTTTCATAGAGGTTAATGGCATGAATGTGTTTTCACTGTTTGCTAATCCTTAATGTCGCAATACTTCCAACCATAACAGTCGTAGAATGGCAAAATGCGCTTTGCTCTCTCGACAAACTCTGAATAGTTCTTGCGTTCCGGCTGTAGCCATTGTATTTCTGCAAGAGCAGCCAGGCGTGGCAGTGCCTGATAGAACAAAAGTTCCCTGTGGGCAATATATTCTGTCCATAGATTTGCCTGTACACCGATTATGTGCTTTCTTGCATTTTCAGAAAGACTTGCGGGAGCAGGCTCAAAGGCATAAACCTTATCCAACGGGCTGTATCCACCAATGAGTGTTGGGTTTATCCAATCAGTCTGCGGCGTCTGATAATGGTCGAAATATAGCGGCGAGTTGGGCGACATGATTACATCGTGTCCTTTCTCGGCAGCAATGAGTCCGCCTTCTACACCTCTCCAACTCATGACCGTTGCCGACGGATTTACATCACCGTCGAGTATTTCGTCCCAACCAATAATGCTGCGTCCGTGTTTATTAAGATATTCCTCAACACGCTTTGTGAAATAACTCTGCAACTTGTCCTCAGCCGAGTGCTTCTCGTCAGCCTTAATACCTTCGTCAGCAATACGTTTCTGACACAACGGACACTCCTGCCATCTCTTGCGTGGAGCCTCGTCGCCACCGATATGTATTATCTTCGACGGAAATATGTCCATTACCTCATCGAGAACATCAAACACGAACTGGAATGTTCTCTCTTTTCCTGCACACAGAATATCATCAAAAACACCCCACATGCGCTCAACCTCGTACGGACCACCAGTACATCCAAGCTCAGGGTATGCCGTCATTGCAGCCAGCATATGTCCTGGCATATCTATTTCTGGTATGACTGTGATATATCTCTGGCGTGCATATTCCACTATCTCACGACATTCATCCTGCGTATAGAAACCTCCATAGCGAACATTGTCATAGAGTCCGGAGTTGCGACCGATAACCGTACCGTTACGATAACCGCCAACATTTGTAAGCAAAGGATACTTCTTAATCTCTATTCTCCATCCCTGATCTTCCGTAAGATGCCAATGGAATGTGTTAACACCATGCAAAGCCAGCATGTCAATATATTCCTTCACTGTCTTTATGTCGAAGAAATGTCTGCCAACATCAAGGTGGAAACCTCTATATTTAAATCGTGGCGATGCCTCAACCTTTGCCACAGGCACTACGATGTTGTCGCCATGATCGAGCGGCAGTGCCTTTCGCAATGTCTGGATGCCGTAGAAAACGCCCTGAGCGCTTGCACCTTCGATAAGAATCCTATCGGCAGAAACCGTTATGCGATAGTCTTCCTGCCCTGCAATCTTGCTGTTTAGAGCAAGACATATACGTGCTACTTTCTTATTTGGTTTATTGTCTATGATAATTTTTCTGCCAATGTTATCTTCGAGGTATTCAGATAGGAACATGGCATTGCGCATCATCTCCTCCGTTGGTTGCATACACTGTATGACAACGTTACGTGCGATAGAGAAGCCAGCCTTCTGCTTGTTTATCTCAATCTTGTCTGGCATTGGCACGACATTAAAATCGGCAACAACCTGTGCATGCATCCGTCCTGACAAGATGAACATTAAAGCTGTCAAGCATAAAATATTAAAAAAACGTCGCATAATAAATATGTTTATATTTTTACTGTTTTGTCATGTCGTAGACTATCTGCATCAGTTCTTTTCCTAAGGCATCTGCCTCTTCCACAGTTGCAGCCTCGCTATAGACACGTATGATTGGTTCCGTGTTCGACTTTCTAAGATGTACCCATTTGTCTTCAAAGTCAATCTTCACACCGTCTATGTCATTGACCTGTTCATTAGCGTATTTATCCTTTATCCTAACCAATATGGCATCGACATCTGTCTGCGGAGTCAGGTCTATACGGTTTTTCGCAATATAATAGTCAGGCAATGATTGTCTTATTTCGCTTACCTTGCACCCCTTTTCTGCCAACAAAGACAGGAAAAGTGCAATGCCGACAAGGGCATCACGTCCGTAGTGTATTTCCGGATATATTACTCCACCGTTGCCTTCACCACCAATGACAGCGTTACACTGCTTCATTTTGGTCGTAACATTAACTTCCCCAACTGCAGCAGCATAGTATTCGCCTCCATGTTTCCTTGTAATATCGCGCAAAGCTCGTGTTGACGACAGGTTGGAAACCGTGTTACCTTTAGTCTTACCCAGCACGTAATCTGCAACACTGACGAGTGTATATTCTTCGCCAAACATGTTTCCGTCTTCGCAGATGAAAGCCAATCGGTCGACGTCTGGGTCTACAACTATACCCAGATCATACTTTCCTGTACGCATTTCATCCATTATGCCGGACAGATTCTTCTCCAACGGCTCAGGATTATGAGCGAAATCGCCGTCCGCCTTGCCGTTAAGTATCGTGTATTCCACGCCTAATCTCTCAAACAACTGTGGCAAAATGATACCGCCAACACTATTGATTGCGTCAACGCATACACGGTATTTTGCCTTGCGTATAGCCTCAACGTCAACCAGTTTCAGCTTGACTACCTCGTCTATATGCTTGTCGTTGAAGGTATTGTCTTCATAGTAGTGTCCAAGATTATCAACGTCTGCATATTCAAAATCTTCACGTTCTGCAATCGACAGCACTTCTGCTCCATCGGCAGCAGTAAGAAATTCGCCCTCGCTGTTCAGCAGTTTCAATGCATTCCACTGTCGTGGGTTATGGCTTGCAGTGATGATAATTCCGCCAGCAGCACCCGACATTGTTACTGCCATTTCTGTCGTAGGAGTCGTTGCCAGACCTATGTTGAGCACGTCGTATCCCATTCCCATGAGCGTACCGCATACCACGTTCTTCACCATTTCGCCTGAAATTCTTGCGTCGCGGCCTACAACTATTACGTTAGACTTCTTGTTTTTGCCAATGAATGTGGCATATGCTGATGTAAACTTAACTATGTCTAATGGATTTAATGTATCTCCTGCGCGTCCACCAATAGTTCCACGAATACCGGAAATTGATTTTATCAGTGTCATATTTATATGTTATTTGTTTGTATTTACTTAATTACCACGTTGATATGTTATTTCATAATAGCACGGATATACTCCTGCCGATGCGCTCTTGTGCCCCTGAGTGTGCGGCACAATTATGTTTACCTTTGCCACCTCGCTGTCTTCGCTGTCTTGTCTGCCTATATTAATATAAGGTAATGGTGCAAGCCAGCCAGCTGGTACTGAAGAACTTTTATACCATGTCATCATTACGCCGTAGACAAACGATGCACTGTAGGTTCCACTCGTATTCTTAACAGAAAACTTATCGTAGTCGCCGGCATATATTAGGACATTGTTCGACAACTGCAACGAGTCTGTCAGCAGGTTATATTCGTCGAACCGGCACAGTACCATTGTAGGTTTCTCGCCATCGCCAATAGGTTTTCCCGTTCCCTTGCGCACTATCTGCATATATATGCCTGTGCTGCTGAACTCCACAAACTCGTTTTTCGAGACATCTGTGGTGTATCCTTGCTCTATAAACTGTTTCTCGCTGATTTTCTTAATACCCTTTTTCTGTATGAACTGGCTTATTGCCGCACTTTCCTTTTTCTTCTGGTCTGCATATGTTTCGTTATCGTGGCAAGCGAAGAATGTCATTGCCACAACCACTGTAAACAGTATATTTGTCAGCTTTTTCATATTCTGTATGTTTTAATATATTTCATTTATATAATTCGGCGAAATGTTTTATTGCCTTGCGCACTATCGCTATTGCTTCATCCATTGAGCAGTCGAGATTTCCACCAGCCGCATTGGGATGTCCGCCGCCGTTGAAGAACTGCTCAGCGATGGTATTGCAGTAATAATGGTCTATGCTTCTCAGGCTTACCCATATCTTGTTTTCACGCTCAGTATCTTCTCTCAGTGATATCGAGAGTCGCATACCGCGTATTCGCAGCGGCTCGTTGACAAGTCCCTCAGCGTCTCCCTTGATGAAATGGAAACGACTCATGTCTTCGCGGGTAATTGCAAAGTAGCTGGCATGCTCGTCTTCAAAGACATTCAGCTTCTGATACATCATGTATCCCCGCATCCTGATGCACCAGGAACTGTAGTTGTTGTAGACCTTACGGTAGATTTTGTCCTTGTCAAATCGTTTTGTCAGCAACTGACTGATAACGAAAAATATTTCCGGATATGAGGAATTGTAGGTAAATCCACCTGTGTCTGTCATCATTCCCACATATATCGGTATGGCAAAATGCTTAGTCATATCGTCGTAGTCGCCCATCTGCCAGACTATGCGGAACACTATCTCGCTCGTGGAACTCAACTCCGGTCGCGATATCTGCATCTCGCATTCCATTGTCGGATTTATGTGGTGGTCTATCATTATACGCTTTGCGGTGGCTGCATCGAAGTCTGCCTGCATTAAATTAAGCCTGACGCTGTCGTTGAAGTCAAGGCAGAATATCAGTTCGGCATCGTTCAACAGCCTGCGAGACTCTTCCGTATGCTTGTCGTAGCGGACAACTTTTTCCGTGTTGGGCAGCCATTGCAGGAAATCGGGATATGCATCTGGGACTATGACAACAGGCTTCTTGCCCTTGTGCCTAAGGTATTCCGCCATAGCCAGAGACGAGCCAAGCGCATCTCCGTCGGGGCTTTTGTGGCAGCAGATGACTATGTTCTCCGACTCTGCCACGAGCTGTCGGAACCGGGCAAGTTCTATGTCGCTTAATTCTTTAATGTCCATATATGTCAATTATTCGACCCTTCGATTTGAAATTTCGTGCAAAGATAGACATTATTATCGAAACAACGAAATTATTTTGTTTTTATTAAGCATGATGAGATGTATATAACATAAATGCAGGACTTTAATAATTTTTAAATAAAAGTTTTACAATAAAAATGCTGTTATTTCGATATTTATTTATATTTTTGCAAACGATTTTCGCCAATTTTTCACTTATTGTGTTGAAAATCAAAAACTTACTTTAAAAAGGACTTTCATAATGAGACAACTAAAAATTGTAAAAAGCATTACCAATCGTTCGAGTGAAGCATTAGACAAATACCTTGTGGAGATTGGTCGTGCTCCCCTGATAACGATTGATGAAGAAATTGAGTTGGCACAAAAAATCAAAAAAGGAGGCCCTGAAGGCGAAAAGGCGAAGAACAAGCTTGTAGAAGCCAATCTCCGCTTTGTGGTTTCCGTTGCAAAACAGTACCAACATCAAGGACTGACGCTTACCGATCTCATTGATGAAGGCAACATCGGACTGATAAAAGCAGCACAGAAGTTTGACGAGACGCGCGGATTCAAGTTCATCTCATACGCTGTATGGTGGATTCGCCAGAGCATTCTGCAAGCCATTGCAGAACAGAGCCGCATTGTCAGACTGCCGCTGAACCAGGTTGGTTCGCTGAACAAGATAAATCACGAAATCAACCGTTTCGAGCAGGAGAACCAGAGACATCCGTCTGTTTCGGAGCTGTCGGAGGCTACAAACATCGACGAGGAGAAAATCGGACAGAGCCTTATGGCTGACGGACACCATGTTTCGATAGATGCACCGTTCCAGGACGGCGAAGACAACTGCATGCTCGACGTCATGCCGAGCGGCGAAGACAGCCGCACCGACCGCTACGTAGACCATGAGTCGATGGCTCTGGAACTCAACTCAGTGCTCAACAAAGTGCTGAAAGAGCGCGAAATTACTATCATAAGGGAGTGTTTCGGCATCGGATGCCATGAGAAAGGACTCGAGGAAATTGGCGACCAGCTCGGTCTGACACGCGAAAGAGTAAGGCAGATTCGCGAAAAGAGCATTGCCAAACTTAGGGACAGCGGAAACGCAAAGATACTCATGAAGTATTTGGGATAAGCCGCATCGGGAATAATACAAATAATTTTTCATTGATATTTTGTAAAGTTGTCTGAGTGAAACCAGGCAACTTTATTTTTTTGCACGGTTTTTCGAGTATTCATTATTTGCATTTGGATGATGGAAACACAATGTTTAGAACTCCGGAAGTCTGAGCTGACAAAGAAAAGTATAATCAATTTTGGCTCGTTTACTGTCGCAAGAATGCCCGCGAAAGTCGTTCCGAAATATTTTTCGGCAAATACGCGAGTATTTTCGCTTGTTGTATAAGTCGCTGACTGTTAACGCTTTGACTCTCAAATATGGATTACAGGATTTTTACAAGCATCTTGTAATCCTATTACAGATACTCCGTCACACCCTTACAAATACTCTGTAACGATATGATGGCTTAACTGTAATCGCACGAAAACATGCCGTTACCTGCCTCAAACATGCTCTTTGACATTTTTAACACGCATATCTGAGGACGATTTTTGCATATTTTGGCACTTTCGTAGGCTGTTCCGATTCTATTTGGAGAGGGTTTTCCTGTCAAAATTTTTCATCGTTTTTCGGCTCGAAAGAAAAATCAGATGAGTTTGGCACACTTTTTGCTGTAAGGTCATGGAATTAACTTTTTCGCGCAGACAGTAACACCGTGCACGGCATAATAATTCGTTGGAAAATCCGAATTCTGAAACCGAAACTGAATTTATTATTGCGCCGACATAAAGATGACATGCAAATTATCTTTCGTATTACAAGTTTTTTTCTTATTTTTGCAGTGGAAAGTATTGCGCACAGTATCTACGCAAAACCGAAATCATTACCTGACACGAGAAAAAAGATGAACGACAAGAAAAGACTATCAGTGTATAAGGCGAGTGCCGGCAGCGGAAAGACCTACCGTCTGGCTGTTGAATACATAAAGATTGTGCTACGAAATCCGGAAAACTATCGCAACATCTTGGCTGTTACGTTTACCAACAAGGCTACCGAAGAGATGAAACAGCGCATTCTGACCCATCTGTACGGCATAGCCAATGCACTGCCCGACTCTGAAAGCTACCTCGATACCATCAGGCAGGAGGTGAGCCTGTCTGACGTGCAGATAAGGGAAAGAGCCGGACAGGCGCTGCACCTGCTGCTGCACAACTATCACTATTTCCGCATAGAGACCATCGACTCGTTTTTCCAACGCATATTCCGCAACCTCGCACACGAGCTGCAGTTGTCGGCAAACCTGCGTATTGAGCTGAACGACAGGCAGATAGAGCAGGCTGCCGTCGACTCAATGATAGACGAACTGAAGCAGAACGACAAGTTGCTGATATGGATTATAAAGTTCATTTCCGAGAAAATAAGCGAAGACAAGAGCTGGAACGTGATACGTTCTATAAAGAAATTCGGCGAAAACATATTCAAGCAGGTCTACAAAGCCAACGCCAAGAGCCTGAGCCTTGCCTTCCACAACGAAGACGAATTCGACGAATACAGAAGGCAACTGTACGACATCTCGCTTCAGGCAAAGGAGAAAATGACACGCAGAGGCAACGAGTTTTTCAAAATACTGGAAGAAAACGGACTTCAGGAAGACTGCCTCAGCGGCAAGCAGAGAGGCATCTGGAGCTACTTCAACAAGCTGCGTGAGGGAACATTCGACGATACTGTGCTCGGCACGGGCAACAAAGTGGAAAACCACATCAACGACGCAGAAAAATGGGTGGCAAAGAGCAACAAGCAATATGACACCATAATGAAACTGGTAGACACTACCCTGCAACCACTACTTGCCGACACCGAGAAGGAAAGGCAGAAACTGGCACGGCTGGCAATGTCGGCAACGATGACTCTGAATCATCTCGCTGAACTGCGACTGCTGGAATATATCGAGCGCGAAGTGAGAGAGTCTAACCATGATGCCGGACGCTTTCTGCTGAGCGACACACAGGATTTGCTCAACAAACTGATAGACAACAGCGACTCGCCGTTTATATTCGAGAAAATCGGCACACGCATGGAACACATCATGATAGACGAGTTTCAGGACACAAGCTCCGTGCAATGGAAAAACTTCAAGGTGCTGCTCAACGAGTGCATGAGCCACAGCCACTCTTCAAACCTCATAGTGGGCGACGTGAAACAGAGCATATATCGATGGCGAGACGGCGACTGGCAACTGCTGAACAACATAAAGGATGAGTTCCCATACTATAAGGATGAAGTGGAGATAACTCCGCTCGACGTCAACTTCCGCTCAGACAAGAGAGTCGTAGAGTTTAACAATGTGTTCTTTGAGCACGCTGCCGAAACCGAATTTCAGCAACTGAAACACGACGGAAACAATAATGCTGAACTCATAAAAGAGGCTTACCCGCAGGCAGAACTGAAGAAAATAAAGGCTAACCGAGAAAGCAAAAGCGGATACGTAGGCATCGAACTGCTAAGCAAGACAGACTATCAGCAGACTACTCTCGACAGGATTGTCAGCCTCGTGTCGGAACTGCTGGAGGCAGGTGCATCGCCTGACGACATAGCAATACTGACACGATACAATGCACAGATAGCACAGATAGCCGAATACATGATGGCATGCATGCCTGAAGTGCCAATAGTCTCTGACGAGGCTTTCCACATAAGCTCGTCGCCAACAGTGAAACTCATCATCGACATACTGCACTACATAAGCCATTCAGACGACTACCTGACGAAAGTAAATATCGCAAAGACATACCAGAAGACCATTCTCGGACGGAAAATAGACGAAAGCAACATCATCGGATGGAGCGAAAACATCGACGAAATGCTGCCAAAGGAATTTACAGACAATATAGACGAGATAAGGAACATGCCGCTGTACGAAATGGCAGAGTATATATATAAGGTATTCGACATGCATACGGTAGACGGACAGGGGGCTTACATCTGCGCATTCTTCGACGAACTGCAAGAATATCTGGCAGACAACATATCCGACATAGACTCTTTCATAAAGACATGGAACGAATCTCTATACAAAAACGCCATACAGATAGATGAAGCCAACGGCGTGCATCTGCTGACAATACACCGCAGCAAGGGACTGGAGTACAACCACGTCATACTGCCTTTCTGCGACTGGGAGACAGAAAAAAGAGGCGAAACACTGTGGTGTAAGACCGATGTGCAACCTTTCGCAAGACTGCCTATCATTCCTATTTCGCTCTATGAAAAGCAAATGAAGGGCAGCGTATATGCCGAAAGCTACAACAGCGAGCACTTGCAGAACATCATCGATAATCTCAACCTGCTGTATGTTGCCTTTACAAGAGCAGGCAAGACTCTCAACGTGATAGGTCAGAAAGGCAAGACAACTGGCAGAAGCAAATTGCTGGAGAGCGTGTTGCAAAACATAAACGGAATGTTCGACGATGCTTCATACATCGAGGAAGAAGAAACTACAACGTTCTCTTGGGGCGAAAAGGCTATCGAACACCATAAAAAGGAGAACGACAGCAAGAATGTTTTTATAAAAGGCAGCATCAGTGAGAGCCTGAACATGGAAAGCTACAGCAACAGAACATCGTATAAGGAGAGCAACGCGAGCAGGCGATTTGTAAGCGAAGACAAGAATAAATACATCGAAACGGGCACAATTCTACACAACATGCTGGCGGAAATCTATAGCATCAGCGACATAGAGAACGTACTGAGGAAATACGAGAACGACGGTATTCTTTCAGCGACTACAATATCTGCTCGACAGATAGAGAATATACTTAGAAAAAGTTTCAGCCATAGCACTATAAAGAGTTGGTTTACTGACGATTGCAAAGTATTCGCTGAACAAACAATTATAACAAGGGACGATGACGGAAAGATGACAGAATACCGTCCCGACCGAGTGATAAGGAAAGGGGAAAAGATAATCGTCGTAGACTATAAGTTCGGCAAACCAAACAGCAAATATCAGGAGCAAGTGAGAAACTACATGGGGCTGCTGACGCAAATGGGACATTCCGACATCGAGGGATACATCTGGTACGTATATCAGCAACGCATAGAGGAAGTGAAACCGTAAAGAAACATCTAAACAGAAACATAACATGGAAAATACATTTATAAAATATGTAGCCAACGATATACTTGAGAAATATGGCACAAACCTATCAGACATAACTGTCGTATTCCCTAACAAGAGGGCTGCTCTCTTCCTAAATCAGGCTTTTGCAGATATATCTGACAAGCCGATTTGGAGTCCGTCATACATTACAATAAACGAGCTGCTGCACTCAATGTCGGACTACGTCATACCCGATGAGATAAAACTGATATGCGAACTGTACCACAGCTACGTAGAAATTACCAAAAGCAACGAAACGCTTGATGAGTTCTACGGCTGGGGTCAACTGCTTTTGTCCGACTTCGACGACATAGACAAGAACATGGCAGATGCCAGAATGATTTTCAACAACGTCGCCAACCTGCATGAATTTGACAGCATCGACTATCTCAGCGATGAACAGAAAGAAACCCTGAAACAGTTTTTCAGCCAGTTTACCGACGACCACAACAGCAAGTTGCGCGAGCGTTTTCTCAGACTTTGGAACTGTCTTTACGATGTATATGTTGACTTCAACAACCGTCTTAACAAGCAAAACCTGACATACGAGGGTGCACTCTATCGCGAAGTTGTCAACAAGAAAGACATGAAACTCAAGAACAAGCTGTATCTTTTTGTTGGTTTCAACTTATTGCAGAAAAGCGAAAAGATGCTTTTTTCACGCCTGCAACACGACGATTGTGCCAAGTTTTACTGGGATTTTGACTATTATTACTGCAATTCGCAGCATGAGGCAGGACGATTTATCAACCAAAACATGCAGTCGTTTACTAACGAACTGGACTCAAACGACGACAATATCTACAGTAATTTCAATGCTCCGAAAAACATAACCTACATAAGTTCGCCCACTGAGAACGCTCAGGGAAGATATGTTGCACAATGGCTTACCGATGAACGCATTGATGCCGGACGCAAAACGGCTATTGTCTTGTGCAACGAGGGACTGCTGCAAACTATCACACACTGCCTGCCGGATAAAGCAAAAGAAATAAACATCACATCAGGATACCCTCTAAATCAGACACCTATAGCATCTTTCATAAGCCTGTTGATAAAATTGCAAACAGTGGGAAAGGTGAAAAACACTGACAAGTATAGGCTAAAACACGTCAACAACATACTCCGCCATTCATACATAAGTCTTGTTTCTGAGGATGCAAAGCAACTCTACGATGACTTAAACACTAAGAAACGCTATTTCCCGAATAAGGCTGAACTGTGCGAGAATGAGTCGCTGAGCATTCTGTTCGGCGACATCGACACTGACAACTATAATCTCTCGATGACGGAATGGCTTATAAAGATTGTAGAAAAGATAGCCACTCGCGGCAAAGAGATGCTTCCCGACGATGCGTTCTTTCAGGAGTCGGTGTTCAGGACATATACCCTGCTAAACAGACTGTATACTCTTATTGCCGACAACGACCTCGTTGTAGACAACAACACATACCAGAGACTGTTGCAGCAGATTATATCTTCAACATCCATTCCTTTTCATGGAGAGCCAATAAAGGGTGTGCAGATCATGGGAGTGCTCGAAACTCGCAACCTCGACTTTGAGCATCTGCTCATTCTTTCATGCAACGAGGGCAAACTGCCGAAATCACTTCACGACAACAGCTTTATTCCGTATTCTGTCAAGAAGTCGTTTGAACTTACTACAATCGACAACAAAGTTGCAATATATGCTTATTATTTCTATCGTCTGATACAAAGGGCGAAGGATATAACCATTATCTACAACAACTCTACCGAGTCTGGACACATGAACGAGATGAGCCGATTCATGCTGCAAATGATGGTGGAATCGAATCACGACATTACCAGAAAGAACATCAAGACAGAGCTTTCTCCTGTTTCGTCAACCAACCGCGAGATAGCCAAAGACGATACTGTCGTCAGCAAACTGAATAGCCTGAAGCGCATATACCCTACCGACATCAACTGCTACCTGCGCTGTCAGAAGCGTTTTTTCTACAGCAAACTGGCACGTATAAGGGAACTTGACGAGTATGATGAGGACAGCATTGACAACCGAATGTTTGGAAACATATTCCACTATGCTGCAGAAATCCTATACAACTCTATCAAGAGTGAAAACGGGACGATAGAAAAGCAACAGATAGAGTATCTCATCAAGCATAAGGAGAGGATTGTCATGGCTGTCGACAGTGCATTCAAGCGGGAACTGTTCAAACTTAACGAGAATGACAAACAGATACCGGAATACAACGGACTGCAACTTATCAACAGGGAAGTGATAACCAACTATCTGGTGCAACTGCTTCGCAATGACTTAAAACTGGCTCCTTTCTGCATCATAGGACTGGAAAAAGAGGTGCAGAAAGATTACAGTTTTGACAGTGCGAAGGGCGAAAAGATTAACCTCAGTCTATGTGGTAAGATTGACCGGCTGGACATGATCAGCACGCCGGATGATGGCAACAGAATTCGCGTTATTGACTATAAAACCGGTCATTCCGTGCCTGAGAGAATAAACAGCGTAGAAGATGTGTTCGTCGACGACAACATTGAGAAGCACAGCGACTATTTCCTGCAAACCATGCTGTATGCGTCAATAGTCAGAAACTCTGAGAAATACAATGCCAACGACCTGCCTGTAAGCCCTGCCCTACTCTTCATTCAGCGTTCGTCGAGCAGCAATTACGACCCGACACTGAAGTTTGGGAAAGACGAAATCAAAGATATTAAAGAATATGAGGATGAATTTATGACTTACATAGATAATACCATTGCCGACATCTTCGACAAGGACAAGCCGTTTAAGCCTACATCGAAACCGTCAAGGTGCATGATCTGTCCTTATTTCGATATATGCAAGATATAGACTTGCGCTACATCGACTCCATAACGAGGTCGACTATGAGTTGCATCTCTATCTTGTCGATACCATTTTCAAGCAAAACGTCAGCATCGGCAGCTATCTGCTTGCCTATCAGATGTCGTGCATCCTGTGCAGACTTGCTTTCTTCCACGTAGCGTCTGAACATGGCTACTGCTTTCTCGACGTTGCGAACTATCAGGTAGTAATATCCTGCGTTCAGCCAGTCTTCTGCCTTTTGATCGCCTATTTGCAGCAGTTTTTCATATTCTGTGCCTGCCTGTTCGGTACGTTTGGCTACCAACAGGTTCCACGCCAGCACCCGCAGCACATTGTGGTTGTCTGGGTTTTCATAGTAAAGTCTGTACAGCGTCTCTATCGACTCAGCCACTTGTGGAGTCTTCGACAGTGCAACGCAGTAGTTCAGCTGGTATGATAACTTGTCGGGATACTGCTGCTGCAAGTGTTTATAGTATTCCACTGCCTCGTCGTATCTTCCTGTCTGAAATGTTATCTTTGCCAGTGCCGATATTGCTTTGGCATCGTCGGGATTTTTCTCCACAACTTTTCTGTACAGCATTTCTGCTTCCTCGCCCTTTCCCTGCATGTAAAGGCACTGCGCACGCAGTTCCAAGAGACTGTCAGACTGTATTTCCCGTAAACGTTCTATCATGCTCCAGGCTTCCCGCGTGTTGTTCCTTCTCAGCAGAAACTGCCCTATCTCCGTATAGCGGTCGTCAGCTATCGTTCCGCAGAACACACTGTGGTCTATGAAGAGAGCCGTCCCCCGCTTGCCATGCTGACTGTTGAACGGATTGTGCAGCAGCTGCTTGTTGGTATAAAGTTTAAAGAAGCGGTACAGGTCCTGCAAGTACATACGTCGTATATACACCGGCGACTCGGTATCCTGGCTTGCGTTGTAGACCTCAAACATGCTTTCGCCGTTCATCATTTCCTTTATATTGTCTGGCAAACGGTCAAAGACGTTCGACATGGCGAGCACGAATGAGTATTTGTCGCTGTCGCAAAACGGTCCGCTTTTCAGCAGTGCCTGGATGAAGGCTGTCTGCTTTCCGCTGCCCGTAACATGCTTTATTGCAGGATGATTTACGTCGAACGGTGCAAACCAGTTTGCCGTCTGGAAGAAGAAGGAAAACCTTTTCATCTGCGAAAAACCGCCGAAATAAATGTCAGAGCCTGCTTTCTGCATCTCCACCATCTTGCGGAAACTCTGTTCCACCTTGTCGATGGCTTCTTCCTGAGCCTCAGGGTTTAGTATGTTTTGCAGTGTGTCTTCGTCTTTTTCCTCTATACCGAAACGCGTAATGTTAAGGTTGCTGTTCTTTATGATGTCGGGCATTATGTCTTTCTGTATAGCCTCGTTGTCGCGTTCTGCATTCAGGCAGAAATAGAGTTGCTTCTGCAGTTCCACCAGCTGCTGTGTGTTGCCGTCGTTGCCGCAGTATTCCCGTATGGCGTCGGTCAGCTGCGGATAGAGCGACATGCGCTCGTCGAGTGTCAGCGCCCATCCCACCAGCGCACGCTGGCGTATGTGTTCGTCTGTTGCCTTTGCCGAAATGTTGACCATCAGCAGTGTCTTTCGCGCATCGAAACACTGCGAGTTGGCAAGGAAAACGGCACTCAGTATGAGCATAATGTCATTGCGTTCGATTGTCGGCGACAGCAGCAGCCTCTCGTAAGCCGCCATGTCGTCGTCGCTCCACTGTGAAGAGAGCCAGATATGCTCAAACAGTTTCGACATGAAGGAATAGTGTCGTTCGTACAGGTCCTTTTGTTTCAGGTCCTGTATGGCTTCTTCTTCCAGTTCCGTCATTGCCATGTCGGTAACAAACGCCTCCAGCCTGCCGTATACTTCATCATGCTGTGCGCTGAAGGCTGCAAGGTTTTTCTTTATGTTGGCAAACATCTGGCTGTTTTCGGTCTGCATATTCATGTCGGTATCGGCAACGAGCTGGTCGAAGCGTACTATGAGTTGACTGTAGAGCCGGTCGCGCTCGGTGTCCCTGAAGCCGCGCAGCAGGAAGTCGAGCATCAGCCGATAGTCGTTGCATATCTGCTGAAAACGCTCTTGCAGCAGCGGGTTTACCATGTCTGCCGACACCTTTTCATATTCCGCCATGGCTGTTCCGAGCTCGCCATTTGTCAGCATCTTATATATCGTGCGGAACTTTCCGTTCTCATATCCTTCCATAGTCATCGTTCTATTTCTTGTCGTTTGTCTTATGCCAGAGGTCTTTCTCAAGCATTTTTATGTTTCCTTCTGTCAGTCGGTACTTGTCCCTGAGTATGTCTTTATAGTGCAAGTAGCCATATTTCCTTACCGAGTCAGATGCCAAGTCATATATCTCCTTCATCTTGTCGAGTTTCTGTCTGTATGCCGCCTGTCGCGAAAACTGTTCCGCAGCGACGAACACGCCATATCGTAAGCCGTCGTTACGACTGTCTGCCAGCACGTTGTGTCCGTTCCGGCGTGCTATTGTGGCGTATGGCTCGGTAAGCATTGCTGCATCGACGGAATTGTTTTGCAGCATCTTCAGGCGTATTGACACGTCGTTCACTTGCACCTTGAAGATGTCTGCCTTAGCCCTTGCCCTGCCTATGAGCATTGTGGCATAGGTGTCGGTTGCCGAGTGGCGCGTAATGGCTACCATCTTGTTGCACAGTTGCGATGTCTCGTGTATGCGGCTGCGGCTGTTGGCAATGAGCTGCCAGTAGGTGTCTGTGAAAAACAGATATTGCAGCTCGGTTCCTGCGGTAGCCATGCGGTCTGCCCTAATCTTGTCGCTGACAGACACACCTGCCCATCCGCGCTGTATGGCTGTGTCGCAGTCCATCTGAGATGTGTAGGTCATGAGGTTTACGCTCAGTCCATTTCGGCTGAACATGTCTGACGCTTCTGCTACGTACAGTGGCAGGCAGTCGAGCGTGGGCATGACTGCCACGTTTATCGTGTTCAGGTCTTCTGCCTGTGTTTTTTTGCGGCTGACGGCTTCCGGAGCCGTTTCGCTGCCGTTGCAGGCTATCAGCAGCAGCGACAACAGCATGGTTGATAATGGTTTGTATATATGTTTCATTTTCCTTCCGTAAGCGAATATTGACTGCAAAGTTAATGCTATTTTTTCTATTTCGGGCATTTCGTTACATTATTTATTATCATAAGTCCATATAAGCATCATTTTCTGCATTCTTCGATGCACGTTATTTTTCTTACAGCAAAAACTGTGCCAAACTCATCAGATTATTCTTCCGAACCGAAAAACGATGAAAAATTTTGACAGGGAAAAACTCTCCAAATAGAATAAATTTAACCTCTGAATGTGTAAAAATCTGTTAATTTCAAGCCCAAACACAACTGTTAAAAATGTCAAAGAGTATGTTTGAGGCTCCTATTTCGCCTATATTGCCCTGCAAAACACAATGCCTTACACCCCCAAACACTATGTTTGGCATCCTCAAACACACTGTTTGACAATCTCAAACATGCTCTTTGACAATTTTAACATATACTTTTCCTGCACACAAACGTTACATTCGCAACTAACAAACTGACTGTCAGGCAATTACAGTTGCAGCGCGAATTTTGAGCATATTTTGCCACTCTGATTTTCAAAACGGGTTTCGAGGGCACTCTCGCGACAGTAAATGGGCGAAAATTGATTATATATATATTTTGCCGATGGTTATGCCGTCGTATTCTTTTCTGACTGAAAATAAATTCGTACCTTTGTGCTCGGAAAGAAAAAATACAACAAATGGCAAAGGAACGAATAGCATACGTTTGCGACAACTGTGGACAGGAATCGTCGAAATGGATAGGCAAATGTCCGTCGTGCGGACTGTGGAACACTTTCAAGGAGATACGTCTTGGCAGCAGCTCCGCAGGCAACGCAGCCAAGAGCAGTACCTTGAGCGCAGGAAAGGCTGCCGGCATGAAGCCCATGAAGCTGAAAGACATTGAAACGTCGGAGCAGAAACGCATCGACATGGGCGACAGCGAACTGAACAGAGTGCTCGGAGGCGGACTCGTGCCTGGCTCGATAATACTGATTGGAGGTGAGCCGGGAATAGGAAAAAGCACGCTCACACTGCAAACCGTACTGCAAATGCAGGAAAAGAAAATACTCTACGTCAGCGGAGAGGAAAGCGCCGAACAGCTGAAGATGAGGGCGCAGCGACTCTACGAGGCTGACGGAAACAGCGGAAGGCAGTTGCCAGAAAACACGCTCATACTGTGCGAAACGATGCTCGAGAGCATTTTCGACAACATAAGGCAGTGTGAGCCAGACATAGTGATAGTTGACTCCATACAGACAATATACACCGAAACAGCTGACAGTTCGCCGGGAAGCATAACGCAGATAAGGGAATGCACGGCGGCACTGCTGAGATATGCCAAGCAAAGCGGAACGCCGGTGGTGCTGATAGGACACATCACGAAGGAAGGCTCACTGGCTGGACCGAAAATACTGGAACACATCGTCGATGCGGTCATACAGTTTGAAGGCGACCAGCAGCATATCTACAGAATACTGAGAGCAATAAAAAACCGCTTCGGAAGTACGTCGGAACTCGGAATATACGAGATGCTGCAACGCGGACTGAGACCTGTGGCTAACCCGTCGGAACTGCTGCTCAGAAACGACCACGAGGGTCTGTCGGGCATAGCAATATGCTCGGCTATGGAAGGCATGAGGCCATTCATGGTGGAGACGCAGGCGCTCGTATCGACAGCGGCTTACGGAACACCGCAGAGGGCGGCAACGGGATTCGACCAACGCAGGCTGAACATGCTGCTTGCAGTGCTGGAGAAAAGAGTTGGGTTCAAACTGATACAGAAAGACGTATTCGTCAACATTGCCGGAGGACTGAGAATTACCGACCTTGCCGTAGACTTGGGTGTGATAGCGGCAGTGCTTTCGAGCCATGTTGACACACCGATAGAGAAAGGATGGTGCATGGCAGGAGAGGTAGGACTGAGCGGCGAAGTAAGACAGGTGGCACGACTGCAACAGCGTATAGCAGAGGCTGAACGACTGGGATTTACCGACATGATAGTACCCGACTACATCGGCGACATCGACACAAAGGCATACAGCATAAAACTGCACACCGTGAAGCGCGTGGAAGAGGCTCTGAGGCTGCTCTTCGGATAGGAAACGAAAACATGAACAACAATTCTGCAAGAAAAGAATAATGAACTGCTACAACGACTATGGCACGTGGATTAGGCGGCAATTTCCATTCAGAGTACAGAAAATTGCCGTAGACGCAGGATTTTCTTGTCCTAACCGAGACGGACGGATATCAACGGGAGGATGCTCGTTCTGCGACAACAGGACTTTCAATCCGGCTTACTGCAACAGGCAACTGAGCGTTACGGAGCAGATAGAACGGGGCAAGGACTTCTTCAGAAAGAAGTATCCCGACATGAAATATCTGGCTTATTTTCAGGCATATTCCAATACCTACGGCGACAAGGACAAGCTGAAAAGACTATACGACGAAGCACTGCAATGTCAGGACATCGTTGGATTAGTAATCGGAACACGCCCCGACTGTGTGGACAGCAATATTCTCGACTACATTGCACAACTCGCGGAAAAGACATTCGTCATAGTGGAATACGGAATTGAGACGGCTAACGACCTTACGCTGGAAAGAATAAATCGCGGACATACTTTCGGATGCAGCAAGAAAGCTATCGACGAAACGGCTAAAAGAAACATTCTCTGCGGAGCACACGTCATACTCGGACTGCCGGGAGAAGACGAAAACGAAAGCATAAGGCAGGCTGCCATAATCTCAGAACTGCCCATAAACATTCTGAAAATACACCAGTTGCAGATTATAAAAGGCACAAGACTGGCACAGGAATATGCCGAAAAGCCGTTCCACGTCTACACCGTAGACGAATACATCTCGCTGATTACCAGGTATATACAATACATAAGAAAGAATATTATACTTGAGCGCTTTGTCTCACAGTCGCCGAAGGAAATGCTGATAGCACCAGACTGGGGACTGAAAAACCACGAGTTTACAGACAAACTGAACAATCACCTGAAGAAAACAGGCGCCTTTCAGGGAAAAATGGTATAGACCGTATCGCGCAACATATCGTCTACACTCACGTCATGGCGCGAACTCATGTAGCGGTCTATGGCACTTATCGTTTTATTATTATAGTATTTTCTGCCAGACGACTTGTTGACAACCCAATGAATCTTGGCAATATGAACGTCGCGGTCGTGCTGGCTGCGAGTGTCAAAGTCGCGCAATGGATACTTGCTTATAAGGTAAAAACTGATGCAGTCGGGCAAAATATTGTCGCGGTTCATCTGCGAACGCTGTTCGTCTGTAAAATATCTGGAATAAAGAGAATAGTTCTCACCAAGATATTTGTCGATGGAAATGCCGATAGCATCGTCGCTGACAACAATACTCTGCTGAAAAGCACTTATCTGCGCATAGATCATCGGTATCTTAATATCGGGCAACATCTTGCTGAGATTATGAAACGCATCTGTCAGCTGAGAGTTTATGTCGTCCATAACGGCATATTGAGCCTCTGCCTCGGTAATAATGGTCTGAGCAATCGTGTCCTGAAAGAAATTAAGAAACTTGCTGTTTATATCAGCATCATTAACCTGCCCTATCTCAAGTATATCCTCTATGAGTATGCGCGTCTCCATCGGATAGCCCGTACTCATCTGCTGAAGGGCAGAAAAATCGCCGGTAGTGAGATAACGGCTCTGCAAACGGTCATAACGCTGAACCTCGATAATGGTCTTGACATCATCGTCGGCATCGCCTGTCTTTAGCTTGCAATCGCAAGAAACAAACAACAGCAACATCAGAACATAAACTATCGAAAACTTATTCACCGTCATAATACTTGCGCTGCAAAAGTACTAAAAAACATTTTATTAGCAAAGAAAATTACTAAAAATATTAAAAATCAATTCAAAAATTACTCGTTTAACTTTAAATTATTGAAATTTTAAAGACTTTTTAATATTCCAAACAGACATCACTTATAACAAAAACCGTCAACTTTATTTCTTTTTTTGAAAGAAGTATTTGGAAATTACAGGAAAATCCTATCTTTGCATCTGCAATAACAACTTTTATTTGGATATTAATAAAATATTTCGTATCTTTGTAACGTGAAAACAATAAAAAACATATTTTTATGGGTAATGACACTGGCTTATGTGATTTTGTTAGTGTCCATTGCTGTTGTTCTTGTCAGCCTTTTTTGGGTCTGGTGCGGATTTATGAAATTCGTCGCTATATTTGCTTGGGCTGCTGTTACTGCCGTTGTTTCCGCATTTGTCTGGGTAGTCGCTGCTTTAATCACTGGAGCAGGATTCGAAAACCCCTATAGATAAGCTAATGAACGCAAGCGTTAGTCCTTTCAACCAAACTCTCAAAACGAGCCTTGCTCTCAGATGCCGACAGTGGAACGGACTCCTCAAGACATCTACCTTTCGCGTCATCTGGCACGTCCCAGCCGAAATGAAACAAATCACGCGCACGGATCTTCTTACGTACATGGGGCAGGATGCTCACTGCTGCATGATGGCGCATGCGCTCCCAACCGTCATGTATAATGAAATCGCGCTGGGAGGTGTAGCTCTTCAAGACTGACTCCAACTCTTCCTGACGCAAACGGCAGAAATCATCAAGAGACATGCCTACATAACCCAGCGCGAAACCCAAGTAGTCCGCGATGCTCAATTTTTTTTTTCGTCTGAAGATGCAGACGAAGCACCGGATGATTGAACGGAAGATAGCCAAGAATGCATCTCAGACTCGTCAACCCTGTCAGCAAAGTCCTGAAGGGGAAGGGAGAAGTCTATACCCTCACGACGACAGGCGCTGACAAGTTGTGATTTGCTTTAAAATTAGTATCTTTGCATCTGCAATAACAACAAGTACCTGAACAACCCCGACGCTTTGTTTAGACGGGTGATGAACCCCAAGACGGGCAACCTCGAATTAAGCGAAACACCCACCGCAGTACCCAACGCGCCCATGCGACAGCGACTGCAGCGGTCGAACTACATCTTCTCCGGCATCAAGACGTTCCACGAACTAAACGAGGCGTTCCCGTCGCTCATCGACGAGAACGGCGATAGAAAGCCATTCGAACAGTTTTTGAATGACGTTCAAAAGATTGACAGAACATACAATCGCAACTACCTGCGAGCCGAATACAACTTCTGCCACGCGTCGGCAACAATGGCGGCGAAGTGGGAACAGTTCGAGGAAGACGAAGACCGCTACAACCTACAGTACAGAACGGCTAACGACGACAAGGTCAGACCGGAACACGCAGCACTCGACCGGGTAACACTGCCGATGTCCGACTCATTCTGGAAAACATACTATCCACCCAACGGATGGAACTGCAGATGCACGGTCGTACAGGTACGAAAGGAAAAATACGAGGAAACAAATCACGACGAGGCAATGACACGCGGAGAGAAGGCAACGGGAAAAGACACCAAAGGAATATTCCACTTCAATCCTGGCATAGAGAAGAAAACCGTACCAGACTATAACCCGTACACCATACGCCGATGCCGAGACTGCGATGTCGCAAAAGGAAACGGCTCAGACAGCCCATCAACCCTATCACGCCCATTCGTCCCAGAGAACGAACTATGTGCAGCGTGCCGGATGATACGTTCAGGATTGGCAAAGGTAGGAGAAACAAGAAATGAGGGGAATGGAACTGTTACCATCCACACTCTGATAAATCGCAATGATAGCGATTTCAACAAGCTAAATGAGATTGCAACTTTCTTCGCAAGGGAACAAGGGGCAGAGGTGATACTGACACCCAAAATGTCGCGTCCTCCAAAGTTCAAGTACGAGTGTGTCTATGCTTCTCTTGTCGGCACCAAGTACGAAGGGAAATGTCCAGACCTCTGCATCAACGGTGTATGGTATGAGCATGAAGGGTTTGTATCTGACAAACCTAAACGTGCATTTTCCAATATGCTAAATCATGGTCTAAGGCAATCAAGCCGCATCATAATAGACAGACCAAATCTAACTGATGCATATATGAAGCGTAATATAAACCAACGAGTAAAAGAGGGACAGATAATAGATGAAATCTGGATAAATGATGATTCTGGCATTAGATTGTTCTATAAAAAAGTTTGAGGAATGATTGCTCATTCCTCATTCTGCAACGAATCGGTAGTCATTAGCTACGGAATCGTTGCTGCAAAGATACAAAATAATTTCCAACCTCCAAACAAATTTAAAAAAAATGACAGAAAATATACAGAAAATCATCAAAAATACACTCCGGGACATTGCCGTAGAACTAAAAGACGAGTTCGACCAGAACTTCGAGCGACAAGCCTTCTTCTCGCAAGCATGGCAGAGAAAAAAATACACCACAAAAAACAACCACATACTGCTCGACACAGGAACACTAAGAAGAAGCATCAGGACAAAGACAACTGACAACTCCGTCACCTTCTACACCGACCTGCCATACGCAGCAATACACAACGAAGGAGGAGAAATCATCGTAACACCACGCATGAAACGATTCTTCCGAGCAAAGGCATACGAGGCTGCAGGTACTTTCGGGTTGTGATTTGCTTTAAAATTAGTATCTTTGCATCTGCAATAACAACTGGATTGAGAAACGTATCAAGACACACATCGTTGTGATTTGCTTTAAAATTAGTATCTTTGCATATGCATAAACAACTCCAGCAAAGTAGTATGAACGTCGCCGACACGAAAGCCAAACACGACGATACCGTATTCGTCAGAAGTACGAAACACAACGTCGCCTATCCGCGAAGAAAAACACAAATCATCTGGTGCACTAACTATATCTGCCATACTGCCATTATCTTTACATATATGAAAAACATTCTGCTCCAATAACCTACAATGCAAAGATACACACGAATAAAGAAAAGTGAAAATACACAACACGTCATGTATATCCACGACACGAGAACAAAAAGCCCGATGCACTTTCATGCACCGGGACATTCTCAAATTTTGCACCCGCAGGCGGACGGGCGACTTTTGTCATAAAGGGGAGTTACACCCTCGCCTATACATCTATCGAGTCTGCAGCGCGGCGAATACGGTCTGCAAGGTCGCAGAGCGCACCCCTCAGCTGCATGCGTTCCTCTAAACTGAACTCCGTAGGTTTGCCATTCCCGTCAACACCCTTCATCTTGTTGTAAAACCAAGAAGCCGACTTGTCAAAGTATGTACGGGCGAGGTCGCCCCAAGTGATAGAATCAAATATATCATCCATTTGCTGATACATTGTCTTGCGTAACATTTGCGTTGATGTTGTATTCATATCTTTTAAGTTTTTAAAAGTCCCACCCGCTTAAGGAGGCGGGACTTAATTGTTAATCGTTAATCATCTCATCGAAAAGGATGGAGGCATAACGCCGTAGTTCCTTGCTTTTGTTGTAATAGGAACTCTTATATAGAGTCAACCAGCAAGTGCAATTTGGTTGCAAATTTAGGCATAATGTTTGAAAAAGACCTCATTTGGGGTAAGGAAGTTTAGTTTTTCCCTCG
>OMZM01000055.1 GCA_900315545.1 uncultured Prevotella sp. | reverse complement strand
TTCTTCCACAGATATGCGATAAATAGCGAGAACGCTACAACGCAGGCTCCCCACCAGATGAGTGGAATTGCCGAGTTTTTGTTGATGGTGCGTTGGCTGCGCTCTATAGTTTCTCTAATGATCTCCAGACTGCGCTCGGTAGTCATGTTATTCTTTTCTTCCATTGTTGTTTCATTTTTTAATGATGTTCTACTTTTGGTTTACTACTCTCTGGCCTTGTCCGTGCTCCTGCAGAAAGCACATCGAAGGCCAATTGTGTCCGGTTCACGGTGCAAAGATAGATAAGTTTATAATATAAACCAAATTATATCGTAAATATTTTGTTTTAGAAGCTAATATTTAACATTTAGTAAGAGATAGTGTAGATGTAATAGGGTGATTTTAATACATTCGAATTCTTTCTATAGTGAAAGAGGTCGCAGGATATGTTTGTCCAATATGTCAGCGAACCGCCTTTGACCGCCTTTGACCATGCGGTTTATTTGGCTAAAAAATAGTTAATTTGAGCGTAAGTTGCTGATAATCAATAGAAGGCCAAGTTTTCAACGAGGATGAGTATTGATAGGCTTCTTTAAGCCTAAACCATTAAATACCAGCGAGATAAGCAAATTTTATTTGTTTGTTTCGCTGGTGGTTTATAGGAATTTTTTTGGAGGAATATGGCGTATGACATTGTCATCGCCACATACAATGACATCTTCATTATTTTTGGCTTTCTCTTCCAGTATCTCGCGCTCGGCAATCTCTAACCCATGTTCGATCTTTCTACCATTTGCTTGTGCTCGTTACTTGACATACGCTTCATATTTTGAAAATGAATATACTTCAAAGAACAATTGCAATTATACAAATTTGCATAACGCATTTTTTGTATAATTGGCATAATATATGCCTGTCTCAACTCGTGTTTTCGAACAGTTCTCCATCTGTCAGACCTTTCAGAACAGCTAAGAGGTACTGGCAAGGCTGTTATTGACTACTTCCGGTCTGACTATCGTAGTTTCAGCTATTGGGAGTTTGATGTCAAACGCTACATTAATAGTCAGCCCGATAAGGAGGAAACTGCAGATTTGGTACTCAATGCCTCATTCCCGTTCTTGATAGCCGATGAATGCGAGCGTGTGTGTGAAAGAACAACTCTCCTATATCGTTAATGACATGAAGAATGAATGTCTGCAAAGCCGAAGTCGGGGATTCTATATTTGATTCTTCGCAGATAGAATTGCTGGCACACATATCGGATACATTGTATCTGAGATGGATGGGACAATAGGAGAACTGTTGATTGGTGGAAACAATGGTAATGCGGACGTACTGACGAATTTGGATGATTTGATAGGATGTGGCTGTGTGTAGGTTTTATTTTGTGCGGAGGTGTTGTTTTGTTTGTAGGTATTTGGCTGTGCGGAGAGCGATGTTAGCGCGTAGATGATTGCGGTAGAGCCATATCTCGCGGCTGTGATAGTTTCCTTCTATGCCTATCAGCGGCAAGATGTAGTCCTGTGCCGTATATCCCTTTACTATGAGCAGACTTGTTGCGTTGTCGAGTGCGACGGTCATCGTGTCTTTCTCCTGTTTGTTTACGGGCATGTTTGGCGATGGTTCGGTTATCAGAGTTGCTTGTGTGCTGTCAGTGCGCCAGTTGACGGGGTTGATGGCTATGCTGCTTTTCTTCCATCCCTTCATGGCACAACTGGTGTCGCGTACGGAGTTGTAGCAGACAGTTACTCCCGTATCGTCTGCTCCTTGTGCCGGTATGATATGCCTGTCGGTCTCTGGTATTGTTATTCCTATGGCGTATGCTGCAATCATCCGTCTGAAAGTCTTTTCGTCCATTTCCTTCAGCAGTTCCACCATGAGGAACGCTCCCTGACTGAATCCTGCCAGTATGAATGGTCGCCCGTTGTTCCTGTATTTCATGTAGTGCTTGAATGCCCTGCGTATGTCGCTCATAGGCAGAGCCATGCGTGCAGTCATGAGGCTGTCGCTGACGAAGCTTTGCAGTGAGCATTGCCGATAGTATGGCGAGTAGTAGTTCAGTTCTCCGCTCAGCAGTCTGTCTACTCCCGTCATCTCGCCGTAGAGTGGCTTTCTCAGGCTGTCGGCGTGCGTGTCGGCATAGTGGCACGTCTGTCCGTCTGCCATCAGATAGTCGCTTGTCTCGGTAGAGATTATGTAGAATAAATCGGCATCTGCCTGCCGTTCGTTCACATACCACTGTGTTGTGTCTTTATAGTTTGGCTTGTCGGGTATGGGCTCGTGCAGATATGTTTGTGTGCGACATGATGAGAGCAGCAGCGCCAGTGTTATAGCAAATGCAAAGAGACTTCTATGTATCATTGTCCTGCGTTATGAATGTTGTTGTTGGCAAAGATACTAACATTATTTGTAGTGTGCAAGTTTTATCGTTAACCGTTACGAATGCTCACATTATTAATATAACGTGAGTTCTTGCTAAATTATGTAAATACATTTGTTTATATAATCTTTTTATAAAAATAATGCCTATCTTTGTAGGCAGAATGAAACGGATGCGCGGTTTTATCTGGCTTTTGACGGCAATGTTTGCCGTTTTCCTGACAGTCTTGCTGAACTGGCAGGAGCAGGAGGTTGTGCCTACGCCCGTTAGCCTTGCCATAATCTTTGGCGTGCTTCTGCTGTCGATGCTCTCTTCGGTTTTGCTGACAAGCAGCAAAGGGAAACAGTCTTAACGACAATCTGCATGTAAACTTGTAGTCGCGAGGTGCAAAAGGTATAATCAATTTTCGGCTCGTTTACTGTCGCGTGAGTGCCCTCGAAAGTCGTTTCTGAAATCTGAGGGACAAAATACGCCCAAAATTCGCATGCTGCCGTAATTGTCTGGACGTCAGTTTGTTATCACGAAATGCAGGCGTTCTGCGCAAGAAATATAAGTGTTAAAATTGTCAAAGAGCATGTTTGACATTGTCAAACACACTGTTTGAGGCGGTCAGACATAGTGTTTGGGGGTGTCGGGCACTGTGTTTTGCAGGGCGAAACAGGCGAAACAGGCGCGTCAAAGGTACTCTTTGACAATTTTAACAGTTGGGTTTGGCCAGGAAATTAACAGATTTTTGCAGTTTCAGAGACTAAAAATTTTCTATTTGGAGAGTTTTTGTCTGTCAAAAGTTTTCATATTTTTTCGGGACGAAACGATTTTCTGTTCATTTTGGCACGGTTTTTGCAGGGAGATGACAACGGGGACGTTACAGTTAGCATACCAAGTGAGATAATGAGAATACTTTGTTATGAAACATTAAAACACGGCCGAAGTTCTAAACGTTTGTTAAATATTTTGAGTAATAATATAAACATGCTTATCTTTACGAAAAATTATGCAAGAATATTACATTATTTTAGCAATTTCCACATTGCTGATTGTTGGATGTTCAAACACAAACGAGGATTTTTCTGTTTACCGTTTGTAATTTCTTCGACTGCATGGATTGG
>OMZM01000012.1 GCA_900315545.1 uncultured Prevotella sp. | reverse complement strand
TCTCCAAATAGATGCGGAATAGCCTCTGAAAGTGCAAAATTGTGTTAATTCTGAGGTCGGCGATAAGTGTTAAAATTGTCAAAGAGTATGTTTGAGGCGCTTATTTGCGTATTTTGGCTTGCGAAACTTTGTGTCTGAGAGTCCCAAACACTATGTTTGGCATCCTCAAACAGTGTGTTTGACAATGTCAAACATACTCTTTGACAATTTTAACATATCTGTTTCTTGCATAAATTCAACATATTTCAAGATAACAAACTGACTGTCAGACGATTACAGCAAAACGCGAAATACGGGCGATTTTTGCCCCTCAGATTTCGGAAACGACTTTCGCGGGCATTCTCGCGAGGGTAAACGGGCAAAAATTGATTAGTGTTTTTATTCTGCAAAATGGTGCCTGAAACAATTATTCTATTGTTCCGGTTGGATTTTCGAGGTGCTGTCGGCAGGTTCTGACGACTGTTTTTTGGTTTTCTTGCCGTTCTTTTTTATGTTGAAAAGGTCGCGCAGTCCACTAAAATCCTTCTTCATGATGATGCCGATGCCCTGTGTGTTTAGGCTGTTTCGCGTGAAATAGCGGTCGTTAGACTGGTTGTAAACCTTCAGCGCGAGGTTGCCGTTAGGAAACAGCAGATAGCGTATGTCGAAATCGCCGATAAACGATGTGGCATTCGGATTGTCCCGATAGCCAAACTGACCGTTGATGAGCAGTCGGTTGTTAAGCAGTCTGCCCGACAGAAGTCCCTCATACTCAGCATTGTTCCAGCCCTCGTTGCCTGTCGATATATTGGCTCCGAAATTCCAGTTGCTGACGTTCAGCACTGAAGAAAGCATGCTGTTGAGCTGCTGTGACAGCGTTCCGCTGAGCAGACTCTGCATGGCAAGGCTCGTCTGGCTTGGCGATGTGCCGTCCTGCGAAGCGTTGTTGGCACCCTGACTGTAGAAGCGTCCGATGGTAAGCAGGTAGATGACTTGCTGATTGAGTTCCTCCTCGCTGTTTATGAGCGAGCGCACCATCTGCTCGGCATTGGCGCTGGCTGTAGGCATTTCGAAATCGAAATCTACGTTGGGCGACATCGGCGTACCGCCTATATTCATCAGACAGTTGACACGGACATTGTTGGATGAGAAAGAATTGCCTATGTTCAGGTCGGAAAGGCTCACTCCGTTTATCGGATACATAGCCCTGAGGTCGAGTGCGGCATAGTATGGATTGCCTCCGAAAACGATGCTGCTGCCCTCGTAGAACTGAAACTCTTTCTTCAAGACATTCTGTATTGTCATCTTGTAGATGCCGCTCTCTACGAGATAGTTGCCGAACATCTCGAACGCTCCCTTGTTGAAATAGTTTGCCTGTATGACTCCGCGACCGTGCAGGTCGATATAGTCGCCGTTGTCTTCGTTCATCAGCAGTCGCAGCGTAAGGTTAGGATTGGCATCTATGAGGAAGTTCATGTAGAGGTTTGACGGCATTTCTTTCAGGAATGTGGCAATGGAATTGTCGCTGTCGTCGGCAACGGTCTTTTCCTTAACGCTGTTTTTCGTTTTCTTGTCGTGCCATTGTATGAACGACTGCGTGCCAACCGACGACGTTCCGCCTACGTTGTATTCTATTACGCTGCCTTTCTCCGGCGTGGCAACAATGTCGATTTCGGTCTCTCCGCTGCCGCCTACTACATGGCAGTTGCCTGTTGCAAATACGGTGCCACGGAAGGTGTCGTCGCCAAAACTGTTCTTGTTGAAAGCAAGAACGTCGTTGGCATCGACGTTAATGTCGTACCTGAAATTCTTTAAGTAGTTGTGCATCACAGCCCCATTGACAACAGCAGGCTTGTTGTTGACGTCGTAGACAGTGTCCTGACTGAACACTATTCGGTTTGGATAGAAACTGACGGTATCGTTTCTGAGGGTGTATTTCGTAGACAAAGGTTTAACCTCGACATCGCCGTCGGCTACCACCCTACCCTCTATGTTCACATTGCTAAGCGGTCCGAACACCTTTATCTTTCCTTCGGCACGTGCCTCGATGTTGTCCATGAAACTGCCGATGTAGTGTTCGAGAAACTCTATGCGCGTGTTATGAGTCTCTATGTCGAGGTCGAGATAGCTGTTTTCGAGCGATACATAACCGTCGACATTGGTCTTTGCCAACGGTCCGTCGTCGCATACTGCCTTTATGTCGATGCTGTTCTTAGCCTTGCTCCACAACGCATCGGCATACATCGTGCCCAACCTGCCATTGACAAAACGAAAACTGTCGACCTGTATGCCAGCCTCAACCTGTGGCGACGACAATACCGACGTAGCCGACACCTTGCCAGAGGCAATGCCACTGAACTCAACACCGTTGACATTGAGCAGAGAGGATATGTAGTCTACGTTTATGTTTTGCAGGTCTACTTTCACGGTATCTTCACTGTGCTTCGTCGCCATGCCCGATATGAAGATGTGCTGATTGTTGTTCTCAATGGCAAAATGGTCTATCAGCAACTTGCCATTACTGTAAACTATTTCCGACGGTTCAACGTTATATGATATGTTGTCGAAGTGTACTTCCGACGGATTTATCGTCGTGGCAACAGTTGGCTGCCCGCCAGTCAGCGACTTGATGAAGTCAGTGGCAAACGACAACTCTCCACCAAAAGGATGCAGGGTATTGTTTGAAAAAACGACATCAGTAAGCAGTCTGTCGTCGATGGCTTTAGTCCTGACATCCAGGTTCATTCGCGTATCGTCAGCAGACAGTTTGTCTATCGTGCCGTCAACATAGAGTGTGTCGGCAGAGGTCTTCATGTTGACGACGGCATTCTCGTATCTCGTACCGTCATAAGAGAACTTGTCGGCATTGAACGTCATGTTCACGGCATTGCGAGTGTCGTCGAGCATACCTTCTATATATACAGGTGTTTCGAGAACGATGTCCTTGTCGTGCAGCAGTTTGAGAAAATCTGCATTTCGTATTACAGCATGCATAGACAGACGGTTGTTAATGGGCGATGAAACGTTGGTAAACTTCGACAGTGTCGGTATCTTGTTGATGACAAGACGTTTGAGACTGTTGACGATAGTACGATAGTTGAACTCGCCGCTTACGTCTACGGCAGCAAAATCGCTGGTAAGACTGATGTTGTGCAGCTTGTTGTCGTGTGTGGCATTGAAACGCAGGCTATCGAAGGAGAAAGTGTTTTTGCCGTTTTTCAGAACGAAATTATTTACATTTACAAAACCAGACAAATCATCCATATTGCTGCCTACGGTATTGGCGTCAACAGTGCAACTTACGACGCCTTCGCTTAGCATGTCTGAAAGACTAAACCTTGATAAATCAACGCCTTGCAGCGATGCAGTAAACTTGTTTTCAGGCACTCTTTTGTGCCAGTTAAAATAGCCTTTCAGTTTAGCAACACCATTGTTAGGGTCGTCCATGCTCAGTGTACCGTCGAATATTCGGTCATGGTATGCACCGTCAAAAGAAATGTTCTGATACCTGGAGCCGTTATAATAAACATGCTTGACATCTGCTTTGCCGACAACATGTGAACTGACGGCATTGCGCAGCAACCCCTTGCTTCTTATGCTGACAGTGCCGGCAACAGTGCCCAGTCGATTGTTGCCCAACAGCGTTTCGAGATTTAAATCGGGTGTAGATATATTGGCATTCAGAACATCGTTGACAGCAGACAGGTCAAGACTGATTTTGCCCGTACCAGTAGTTAATTCACCTTTTGCCGTGTATGTTTTGTCCCTGCTGTTTATATCGCCAACAAATATTATGTTTCCGAGTCTTGAAAGCATTTCTGACGTTTCTCTGTCCTTTATCAGCTTATTGACAAACAGTTGGTGCGTCGGCGTGTCTGCAAAGAACTTTCTGACATGAACCATCCAGTCAGCAGAATTCTGCATGTTGTATAGCCTTATGTCGCCGTCAAACAGCAATCCTTTATCAAACGTACCCAGCAACATCCTCTGAATGTTGCACCTGTCTTTATCACCGTCTATATTGCACGACAGGGAGAAATGTTTGTTTATGTCGAGAGACTTGTCCAAACACTTTAAGTCAGTCAAGTTTATATACGATTTGTCTAACTTTGCGGCATACATAAACTGCTTGCCTGCATCAATACAAATACTGTCTGTATGAAGTTTTGTTGACGGGAGTTCAAACGTGAAATCCTTTATAACATACTTGTCGTCATCTACCTTCAGGCGGAATATCAATGAGCGCACGTCGAGTGACGACTTCTCGCTAAACGACAATCGCTTTACCTTTATGTCGAACGCCTTGTCTGTCAGATTCTTTAAGACAATGTGAGAACTGAGGTTTGATATATGAAGGTGAGAAGGATTTAATATGCCTTTGGTTTCCGGCACGTTCGTTACGTCGTAGCTAACTTCCCCATTCCTAACGATTAGAGAATGGATGGCAAGATGCAATTCGGAAGATTTGTCGCTGTCGCTTTTCAAGGAGTCTATAACAAACTGATAGTTAGGCATAGACTGCACGTCTGCCTTATACAGCTTGGCATTGGCGCCAAAAAGCTGCGACGACGTGATGACAATATTGCCTCGCAACAATTCCCTGATACTAAGTTTTGCTGAGGCACGCGATACTTTCAGCATCTCCAAACCCGATTTGTCGTATATTGACAAATCGTCGACGACAAACCTGTTGAGCAGTCCATAACTGACAGAGCCTACTTCTACTCGCGTACCTAACTTGTCGGAAATAAGCGAAGCAGCAGTGTTACCCATATATCGCTGTACTGCCGGAATACTTCCCAACAGTATAATTGACAGATACAGACCAAGAACGGTCCATAAAATCAAACGTATTATGTGTTTTACTACTTTTATGACTTATTGCGTTTTAGAATGGATAACCTATTGCAAGATGTATACTCTGTCCGTCTCGGAACGAAGGTATGTTGTAGAAACCAGACTTGCCAGTGTCGTAAGGCAGATGTAGACCAAATCCCCAGTCCAGTCGCAACACGAAATAGTCAAGGTCATAGCGCAAACCAACGCCTGTACCAATAGCCAACTGGTCAAAGACCTTTGAGAATTTCAGCTGTGTATCGTTGCGGAAATCATCCTTGTGAACGGTCCAAACATTACCCATGTCTATGAAAACTGCTCCGTTGAGATTGCCAAACAGTCGCGTTCTATACTCCAAATTGGCAACAAACTTCACATCGCCAGTCTGATCCATGTATGAGAATCGGCGATTCTGGTTTACAAAACCACCAGGACCAATAGTGCGGACATTGAAAGCTCGAATGGAATTGGCACCTCCCACATAAAACTGTTCAATATACGGAACACTCTCTGAATTACCGAAGCTGTACACAATACCTGCGTTTAAGTGTCCGACGACCTGCGAATGTTCAGACAATGTCCACGTCTTACGCAAGTCAGACTCAATTTTGATGTATTGAGCGTATGGATTTTTAAATATCTTCTTGTCCTTTTCATTCCATTTGTTACCAAACAGCGCACCAACAGCCGACGTAATATTTGCCGATTCGCTGATGGTTGTTTCCCAATATATTGGGTTTCTATATCTCTGCGGACTTGAATAGCTATACGTATAGCGCATCTTTGGAATAAGAACATCCATCATAGCAACTTTTAGATAAGGACTCTGTTCAAGTATTTCTCTGAACTTATCAGTCATCTTGTTCATATAGTCATATTCTAAAACCAAAGGACTGAAAGAATGTTTAGACGTGGCAGACGTCTGGAAATTATACGTAAATTCACCCGAAATGACGTGTCTGCGGAAATACTTTGCTCTGTTGACAATGTTCATAGAGCCTTTAACTATTGTTGATGGCGTTGTAAAGAATCGGTATCTTCGTATGCGTGGAATAAACAGACGAGGAAAATCTATCGCAACTGACGCACCATATTCATAAGAGTTGACACCTGTAGAGCTTCCTTCTATGTCATGTCCTGTCTGCCATTCATAGTTTCCATACAGGTTGAAGTCAAGTTTCTCACCGCCACGAAAGGCATTTCGCTTTGTCAGACCAAGCGTAAGACCAGGACCTATATAGCCGTTTGTCTTACCCTTAACATCTGCCTCTACATAGAAATCATAAGGTTTATCTAACACACATGTCAGCATAAGGTCAAGCGTATCACAGAGTTCTGAGCTGTCTCGTGGTGTGAACTTGAAATCAACCATAGAAAACAAACCGTTTGCCGACAATTTATTTGCCGATTCAACATACTTGTCATAGCTATATGGCTGCTTTGTACGCAACTTAACGTCTTTCATTATAACTCTCGCACGAACTGGAGGACGTGATCCATTAAAGTGGATAGTGAAACGACGACGCTTTACCGAGTCGTTAAGTTTTTCCATAAAGGAGCGTCGTATGTTGACGTCCAACTTACCAATATACCATTTGTGCAACGCTCTCTCTGGTAGAGAGTCTGCCAGTTGTAACTTCAGTTGAACGTGTTTTGGTTTTGCAATAGTGTCAGCCAAATATGACGCATAGCCAGACTGATAATAATAATATCCGTTGCTACGCATCAACGATGTTACGCGCTGACGTTCCTCGTCGAGTGTGGAAACGTCAAACGCATCGCCCGACTTTATCTTGCGTTCGCTGTATGTGCTGTCTATAAGGCGCATTGCTTCTTGCGGGAAGTTGATATACTCAAGTGTATCTATAAGAAACAAGTCTCCAAGTTCAACATTATATTTTATCTTAGCCTTTTTGGGATTACTTGTGTCTATTATTTCATGGGTAACTTTCCCGTCAAAAAAGCCATGAGAGTAAAGAACCGACTGTGCGACTGACGAACGCAGTTCTGGATTTACCCAACTCATCAGCACGGGAGCCTTGCCAAATGACTTTGTCATCCACTTGGAAAACTTAGTGTCTTTCTTTGAAAAAGCATTCCAAATCCATAGTGCATAAGGAAATGGAGTTCTGTATGACGAACTACCGAACAGTGCTCCGTTTGGCTCACAAGCCAATGCTGCGTCAACTTCTTCCTTTGTCAGCAACGTATGCTCATCATTCTGTCTTTCGGAATATTTTATTTTGTCTATTCCTATATATAATTTATCATTGTCAGGAACTCCACTCGTGGTAGAACATGCGTAGAAAAGAGCGATTGTAAGTGATAATATGAGTGCTTTTATTGTTTTCATTTCCTGCTATTGTTATTAACGTTTAGAGTGTCTGAACTCCTGCCATTGCTGAGCGAGTCTCGTTTTACAGGTTTAAACGGAATACGCTGTCTGTCATTCTTGAATCTGAATATATCACGGAAGTGCTGGAGTTTACGTCTCCAAAGGAAACCAGCACCGTATTCGCCGACATTACCTTCTATCCAGTCATATGAATTTCTATCGTAAAACAGTTTCAGATATTTGTTGGCATTCTCGTTAAGACGATATTCAAATGTTACATTGTCGAAGAACGACTGGTTCTGTCCTGCTACATCCGGACCTGTAGACACCTTTCCACCTACTGATATTCGTAATCGATTGTTCCAGAAACGTTTTGCAAACTTGAACGAATAGTCAGTATGCAGGTTTCCTGTTGCGTCCGTAGCATTGTCTACTCCTATGCTCAGATCGAGTGTTCTGAGTGCAGAGCCAGTCAGGTTGTTTATCTCATTTTGCAGGAACGAGCTCAATGCGCCATTCATTGTAAATCCACTTGTATTGCCGTCGGCGAGATACATTCCTGTCGTCAGCATCGTTACGGCTACCTTGCCCCTGTCTTCTTTCGACATCGTATTGAGTTCATTGCTTATGGCAAGGTCTTCCGGAGCATCTACAATAAACTCCAATCCCATGTCTTTCAGAGTCTTGGTTATTACCACTCCACAGTTGAAGTCTACCGAGCGCGAGACTCCACCATCGCCTCCTACCGTTGCCTTTATGCGTTCTGTTGCCGTTATGTTCAGTCGCGGGTTCATGGCATCGCCTAAAAACTCGAGATAACTGCCATCCTGAATGGTGAATGTTTTCAGCGGAATTATTGGCAACGAATACTTCATCTCGCCGTTGGCAAGGGTATATTTGCCTGTCAGTCGCAGATTGTCTACAACATTATACTGCATTCTCAAATCGCCACCACCCACAAGGTCGATATAGTTTGAATGGTCTGCATTGAGGTCGCACTTTATATGTGCATTTTCATCTATTCCTATTGACAGGTCCATACTGACACCGTTTATAGGCGGACGGTTTACCTGTACCTTTGTACTATCTGAGAAATTAACAAAGGTTACGAGCTCGTTCAGTCGGTTATCCGTAGTAAGAGGTGCATCGCGCAGTATATATGTCATGTCGGTAGAGCCCAGAACATCGAGTCTTCCGCGCATTTGCAGATTATCCAGTCGTCCTTTCATCATTCCAAAGAAGTTGACAAATGCCTTGCCATAGGTTTCTGAACGTGCGTTTTCCTTTGCATTTATCAGTTGGAAATTCTGCGCACGCATCCTTACGTCGAGATACATCTTGTCAAGATTGGAGAAGTCGAAAGAGCCGGAAATATTTAGCGATTCGTCATTATAGGCAAACATCTCGAAGTTCTCGAACAACAAATGCGAACCTACTATGCGAACAGGGTCGTTGGCAAAGCGCATCTCGACACCATAAGGCTGCGAGAATATGTAGCTTTCGTCCAAGTATATTTCTCCGTTAACATCAGGTTTCGATAGTTTACCCTTCATGGTCAGCTGACCATCTCCAAAGCCACGTAGTCCGAATATCTGGTCTGGTATGAAACCATTTACAAGCTCGAGCGGTATGCGGTTTAGTTTCAGGTCGGCATCTATCATTTCGGTCTTGGCATTGTAGTTTCCTTTTATGGTTGCCACTTCATCGTCGTCGCGCATCAAGATACCGTCTATGTGGTGCTCTCCGTTTTCCTTCGGCATATAGACAAACTCTGTTCCAATGTTACCCATAGGACAGTTTTCATAAGTCATGTTGTCTATGTTCATAGCCGTTGACACGCTCAGCTCGTCTGTTGTCTGAATTATATGATAGTCGCCGTTGAGAATACCGGTCATGCGTGGCAGATACGGCAGCGATGAGGTTATCGGTTGCAGGTCGAAATGGTGGAGCGACAATGTCAGGTCTTGCAGTGCATTAGTGTTTGAGTCATCGGTATACAGCTGCACACCCATGCCGTCTTCCGATTGTAACTGCAAGCGTGCAGAAAGCCGCTTGTCGTCCGACAGGTAAATATAGTTATCGTCGTTGGCTGTAAACTGCTTGTATCCCAATATGGGCTGCGTGTCAGACAACCTTATGCGCATACCACTTTCCTCCATTACGGCAGCCAGTCCCAAGTCTACACCCAAGTCATCGTTCTTGTCGAATACTCTCGCGCGAATGTCGCTGCCCGTCTCCGACAATGTTCCGTCTATAAGTGCGTTGAATACATACTGTGGATTGTCCTTATTGTTTTGTATCTGGGCATTATATGCGAAGACGTCGTTCTCTGTCTTGAGATTCAGCTTAACCTTATCTATACGCACACTGTCAATGCACAGTGAGTCAACATACACATTACCATTGAGTCCTGTCTGTCTTGACGACTGTATGTCTGCAAATACTTTCTTGTAGTTATATCCTTTGCTGTTAAGCATTTCCACAATGAAGTTGTCATTGCCTGCATCAAGGTAAAGGCTGACGTCTGGCAGTCGTTGTTTCAGTGCCGGCTGGTCTATGCGTCGGTCTTTATACTGGCGTTTTATCTCGTCGACGAGCTTTTCCGTCTGGCTAAGCAGTCGTTTATACCCACCCTTGCCGTCGACTTTCAGCTTCAGATCGCTGCTGTTAAGCGAAACATGCGTCGTATCTCTATTTGTCAGCAGGTCTATGACAAAGTCATCAGAACGATATTTATTATCACTTGTAACTACCTGCAAATCACTTACATATCCTTGCAGCTTATAATAGTTGTTTAAGTCGGTTGAAATATCAACATGAACGCACCCCGACGTGTTTATCGGCGAATCTACAAGGCGCATTTTGTACAGGTCGAGCTGACTTATGTCGCCTACTATTGTAGCATTCATCATCTTGCTGTTTGTCAGCGCATGCAAGTCTATCTTACCATTGAAAAGTGGGTTTCGGCTGTCTATGCTTGCTACTGCCTTGCCGTTGTTTACCGTTGCATTTGCTTTCATGCCTGAAAGGTCGTAGCCGTCGAATGTCAGCTTGTCTATCTTTGCCGTTGCCGTGAGCCTTGTTTTAGGCGACATTATGTCGGTGCCTGTTCCGTCTGCCTTTACCGTTCCCGTGAACGGACTGAGATTTACGCCCTTTACGAAATGGTTGACAGGGAAATTGTTTGCTTTCACATCGGCATGATATGTCATGGATTTTGTCTCAATGTCTACGTCAGCCGTCAGTTTTCCTCCACCCTCACGCGCCTCGAAGTTGGCAGAATAGCGTGAGCCGTTTGCCTTAAAACGTCCGTCTATACCTATATTGTTTGGTATGTTTATGTTCTTACGCGTGTCTTTGTCGAGCAGCGACGTAACGAAGTTCATGTTGCCTGTCGTTCCGCGCAGCTTTATGTCGGCTTTCAGTTTATTACTGTTGGTAGGATTTTCTATCCATCCAGTAGCGTTTGCATGTATCGCCGTAGGCAAGTTGATGTTCAGTCCGCTCAGGCTCACACGCTGCATGTTGCCAGCCACTGTTCCGCTGACCGTCAGCGGATGGTTTGGCCACTGGCGCCGGAAATCAGCAGGCATGTCGCCAAGAAATCGCATTATGTCCTGCTTGCCTATCGAGGCATCAAGCGTTGCATTCATCTTGCCAGGATTCTTGCTGTCAAAAGTATTCAGGTCGAGGTCAAGATTAGCATCTATGCGCGAATCGGGTGTCTTCAGCGACAAGTTGGGCACGCATACCTTAGTAGAATCAAGCCTTACGTTTCCACTCAGATTGTCGAGTTGTATTCCGCTTTTCTCCCTGAAACTGCATTTCTTCAGCGACAGGTCGAGGTGCGAGCCAATATAACTGACGGAATCGATGTCTAATTCCAGTTTGTCAAGGCTTATGTGGTTAGCATCGAAACCGGCTACCGGCTTCTCATATTTATTGTTGTAGCTCAGCGAACTCTCTGCCAGTGCAACGTTGCCGAGCCTGTATTCTTCCTTTCCCAAGTCTATGTTTCCGCCTGTGGCACGCAGTTTTCCGAGCTCTGCATCCACCTGCAGCGTGTCGCCAGGCGTACGGAGAGTAATCTTTGTATTGTCTATATTTATCTTTTCAGCAAGTATTTTCCACTTGTTTTCTGTCTTCGTCGTGTCTGTCGAAACACTGTCGGTCAGGGCGATGTCGAGGTTTGCATCCTTAATGTGCGCCATGTCGAGCCGCAATAATTCCTCCTTCAGGTTTATGCCATGACTCTCCAGTTTCAGTTCGTCTATGTCTCCCTTCACGCGTGCTTCGGCTATCAGTCCGTTGCTGTTCAGTTTTGCCTTGTGGAAACGCAGGTTGTCTATCTCCACCTGTTTCCGGAAAAGCGGCAAAAGCTGTATGTCTACGTCAAACTTCTCACACTGCAGCTCCAAAGGGTCAGCCTTTTCGGTTGAGCGTTCCTTCAGTTTGAAATCTTCTATCGTCAAGTCTAATGGGAAACGCAGTCTGACCCTGCCCACACTAACGTCGCAGTCGGTGTTCTCAGAAGCATAGTCGCACACTTTCTGCGCAGCCCAGTTCTGCACCGGAGGCAGATAGAGCAGCACGGAAAGCAACAAGAATATAATAATTGGCGACAGCAATACGATGCCAAGCCATTTCAATATTTTCTTCATCAGACTTATCTATGCGTGAGAACATGCGTCTCGCTTAACTTTGCAAAATAAGCAAAAAAAAATTGAACAACCAAAGAAATATGGCAAAACGTGGACGATTTTAAGACAATATAATTAAAACACAAAAGTTCCTATCGTAATTCTTTAGCATTTTCAGGCATACTTTTCCATGACAATTCTCTGTATTCTGCATCAAAAAACTATAATCAATTTTGGGGTCGTTTACTGTCGCGTGAGTGCCCTCGAAACCCGTTTCAGAAATCAAAGGAGCAAAAAACGCCCAAAATTCGCATTCATTTGCAATCACCTGATTGTCAGCTTGTTACCTCATAATATATGCCTTATGTGCACTAATTATATATGTTAAAATTGTCAAAGAGCATGTTTGAGATTGTCAAACACACTCTTTGAGGATGCCAAACATAGTGTTTGGGGCATTCAGACATTATGTTTAGTGAGCCTAAATCGGCGAAATAGACGCATCAAAGATACTCTTTGACAATTTTAACAATTATATTTGGAATTAAATTTAACAGATTTTTGCAATTCTATGGGCTATAAAAATTCTATTTGGAGACTTTTTCTCTGTCAAAATTTTTCATACTTTTTCGGCTCGCAAGAAAAATTTGTAGAGTTTGGCACGGTTTTTGCTGTGATTGCTTTCCGTCTGCTTCATGAGCATTACTTAAACGACTGCCACAGACGGTCGGCAGGCAACGGTGCCTCCACGTCTATCTGCTCATGGCTTACGGGGTGTATGAAACTCACTCGGCGAGCCAACAGCGAGATGCTGCCATCGGGGTTGCTGCGACGTGCTCCATACTTCAGGTCGCCTTTTATAGGGCATCCTATCGATGCCAACTGGCAGCGTATCTGATGGTGTCTGCCTGTCAGCAGATTGACTTCGAGCAACGTGTATCGGTCAGACCTGCCTATCTGTCGGTAGCGCAGTATGGCATGCTTAGCTCCGTTGCGCTCATTAGGATAGGAATAGCTCTTGTTCTGACGCTCATTGCGTACAAGCCAACTGTCTATTTCGCCCTCCGTGTCGGCAGGAGGTGCCTGCGTGATAGCCCAATAAGTCTTATGCACCTCGCCATTACGGAACATGTCGTTCAGACGCGTCAGAGCCTTAGATGTCCGGGCAAAGACAACAAGACCGGCAACGGGGCGGTCTAAACGATGTACAAGTCCGAGAAATACATTGCCCGGCTTATGGTATTTCTCCTTGATATATTGTTTTACAATATCCAAGAGTGGAGTATCGCCAGTCTTGTCGCCCTGAACGATTTCTCCACTCTGTTTAGATACTATAATAATGTGATTATCTTCGTAGACTACTTGCATAGCTTAAAGATATATACAGCATTAACGAATTATCGTAATACGTTGATATGCAATTACATATTCATACCACCATCAACCTGGATGACCTGTCCTGTAACGTAAGACGACATGTCGGAAGCGAGGAACGTCGCAACATTGGCAATGTCTTCTACCGTACCGCCACGACGGAGAGGAATCTTCTCAATCCATTCCTTGCGTATGTCGTCTGGCAGAGCCTGTGTCATGGCTGTGTCGATAAATCCAGGCGCAATGGCATTTGCACGCACACCACGACTGCCTATCTCCTGCCCTATGCTCTTTGCCAGTGCTATCAAGCCAGCCTTAGATGCTGCGTAGTTGCTCTGTCCGGCATTGCCGTGAACACCGACTACCGACGACATGTTGATGATAGAGCCGCTGCGCTGGCGCATCATTATCGGTGTGCAGGCATGTATGAAGTTGAACGCAGACTTCAGGTTTACTGCTATGACAGCATCCCACTGTGCTTCAGTCATGCGCATCATGAGTCCGTCTTTCGTAATGCCGGCATTGTTTACAAGAATGTCGATGCTTCCAAAATCCTCCTTCACCTGGTTGACAACCTTTTCTGTCTCTGCAAAGTCGGCGGCATTGCTGGCATAGCCCTTTGCCTTAACGCCAAACGCAGCTATTTCTGTTTCAGTTGCCTTGCCAGCCTCATCGATTACGAGGTCTGTAAAAGCCACATTAGCACCTTCCTGTGCAAACTTCAAGGCAATAGCCTTGCCTATTCCACGCGCTGCTCCGGTAATCAGAGCAGTCTTTCCTTCTAATAATTTCATATTGATATAATTTATTTTGTTATACTTTTTCTATTATTTTCAGTGTCCTCGACCCTTGCCTAACGCGCCGTAGACGACCTTAGTAACAAGCGGACGGCTCGTTTCCTCAGTCAGTCCATGACCAAGACGACCATAAATATATGGCACTTCAAGTCCTTTTATACAATAATGCGTTATGTCGGCAACAAGCTCTATGTCGTCTATCTCAAACTCTCCGTCAGCCTTACCGTCAGCATAGACCTTGCGGAAAAGCTCCAGCTCGTCTTCGTCGAACTGCTTTCTGACTCGCTCCACCATCCAGATGTTTCTGAAAAACTCGGCACGCAGGTTTCCATTCCTAACCACCGTCTCCTTTATCATGCTCAGATGAGTGTATATAAGCTCAATTATCTTGTCCTGCGGACGCATCTTCTTCTCCGCCACTTCCTCCAGTTTGTCGGAAAGACGCTCCAACTCGCCCTCGATAACGGCATAGAAGATTTCCTCCTTATTATTAAAATAGGTGTAAAGAGTGCGTCGTCCCTTGCCTGAAGCGGTGGCAATATCATTCATAGTCGTATTCTCGAAACCCGTCTTCGCAAAGAGTTGACGAGCAACATCGACCAATTTCTGCCTTGTTTTAGAGATAGACATAAATATTTTCTCCCATTATTTTAGTTTTTGCACAACATACATTACATGTGCAAAAATAATGTTTATATTTGAAAGTAACAAATATTTACGCAAAAATCTATTTCATAAACACCAAATAAACGGCTGCAACGATGAAAACAAAGGCAAGCAGATGATTCCACTGCAAGGACTGATTGGTGAAAATCAGGCGTGCCACTACGACAAAAACACAAAGCGACACGGCTTCCTGAATGACTTTTAACTGTACCAGTGAGTACGGTCCGCCATTTCCTTCAAAGCCTATGCGATTGGCAGGAACCTGGCAACAATATTCGAAAAATGCTATTGCCCACGAGAAAAGAATAACGTAGAGAAGCGGCCAGTTGCTGCTTACACCCGTCTGCTGCAAACGAAGATGCCCATACCAGGCAAACGTCATGAAAACGTTGCTTAGTATGAGCAGCAATATTGTGTATATACTCGACATCGTTTAGAAGTTGTTGTCGTCGAGCATTTCAAATCCGCAATATGGCACAAGACATCTCGGTACTCTGATGCCTTCAGGTGTCTGGTTGTTTTCGATGATGGCAGCCACGATACGAGGCAGTGCAAGTGCGGAGCCATTTAGCGTATGGCACAGTTCAATCTTCTTGTCTGCATTGCGATAGCGGCACTTCAGGCGGTTTGCCTGATAACTCTCGAAATTGGAAACAGAACTTACTTCGAGCCAGCGCTGCTGTGCTGCACTCCACACTTCAAAGTCGTAGCATATCGCAGAAGTAAAGCTCATATCACCACCACAGAGTTTCAGTATGTGATATGGCAACTCCAGTTTCTGCAACAAACCTTCTACATGCTGCAGCATCTCGTTCAGCGATTCGTAAGAATGCTGTGGCGTGTCTATGCGAACTATTTCTACCTTGTCAAACTGATGCAGACGGTTTAGTCCGCGAACATCCTTGCCATAGCTACCTGCTTCGCGACGGAAGCATGCCGAGTATGCACAACGCTTGATTGGCAGGTCTTTTTCTTCGATGATGACATCACGGAAAATGTTTGTAACTGGCACTTCTGCCGTTGGTATAAGATAAAGGTCGTCAGCAGTTGCATGATACATCTGTCCCTCTTTGTCTGGTAGCTGTCCCGTACCATAGCCTGACGCCTGGTTGACAACGAATGGTGGCTGCACCTCCAGATAGCCGCTCTTACGTGCTTCCTCAAGGAAGAATGTCTCGAGTGCACGCTGTAAACGAGCCATCTTGCCTATATATACAGGGAAACCGGCTCCAGTTATCTTGACACCGAGATCAAAGTCAATGAGATTAAACTTCTTGCATAAGTCCCAATGGCACAGTGCATCTTCTGGAAGCGATGGCTTGACTCCGCCTTCCTTTACCACTACATTGTCGGATGCATCCTTGCCTTCCGGTACGTCGTCGTTTGGTATATTAGGAATGGCACAAAGCTGCATGGTCAGCTCATTCTCAGCCTGCGTCATTTGTTCTTGCAGTTCCTTGTCTTTCTGCTTCAGCGAAGCCACCTGCAGCTTTATTGCTTCTGCCTCCTCACGCTTGCCATTCTTCATGAGCATACCAATTTCAGAAGCCAACTTCTTTGCTTCCTGTTTGGTTTTGTCAAGTTCCTGCTGCACGGTTCTGCGAAGCCTGTCGGTCTGCTGCACTTGCTGAATAGCCTCGCGGGCACCATTGAAATGCTTTTTCTCTAAACCTTTTATTACTCTTTCGGTTTCTTCATTTATAAGCTTCAGTGTCAACATAATGTATATGAGTTTTTATTTATATCTCTGAAATAACATGCAAAGATACAAATATTATTTTAAAACAAAATTATTTATAGGAAACAATATTGTTTATCCTGCAAAAAGATATTCTAAAATGACAGTTTGGCAAGTCGGTTTCGCAATTCATCAGCCTCCGACTTCCTTATTGCGAGAGTTATTTCACAGGTGTTGTCGAATGTCTGGCTGACTATGCGAGGGGACATATCCTTGACTATGCGCATAACGTCGTTCATCATCGGATATGTAAAGGAGTAACTTATAGTTTCTTCTACGAGTTTCTCTATTATCTCAGAATTGGAAATAGCATCTGCCGCAGCCTCACGATAGGCAGTTATTAGTCCACTTGTACCAAGATTAACACCACCATAATAGCGAACTACGATTATGAGAATATTGGTAAGTTCTTTTGAGTTTATCTGTCCTAAAATGGGTTTGCCAGCCGTCGAACTCGGCTCACCGTCATCGTTAGAACGGAAATCGGCTCTGTCGTTGCCCAGAACATAGGCATAGCAAACATGCCGCGCATCATAGTATTTCTTTCTGTATTCTGATAGTATCGACTTAATTTGGTCTACAGTTTCTACATGATGAGAAAAGGCGAGAAACTTACTACGCTTTTCAGAGTAGTATCCCTCGCCTATTCTATCACTAATTGTAAGATATGTATCTTTCATGTAATAAAAACTACATACACATCTTATATATATAAACTTATGAAAGTTTATGTATTATCAGTCCACTGCGGAGTTTCGGCTCAAACCATGTTGCCTTTGGAGGCATGATTTTGCCACTGTCAGCAATGTCCATAATCTGCTGCATAGAAACAGGATAGAGTGCCAAAGCTGCACGCATCTCACCATTGTCTACGCGACGCTTGAGTTCCTCCAGACCACGAAGACCACCAACAAAGTCGATACGATTGCTTGAACGGAGATCGCCAATCTTCAGAATCTCATCAAGGATGAGGCGTGAAGATATGTCTACGTCAAGTACACCGATTGGGTCGTTGTTGTCGTAAGTTCCTTCTTTTGCTTCGAGGCGGTACCAATGCTCGTCAAGATAGAGTGAGAACTCATGGAGTTTTGCAGGCTTATAGATGCCTGTACCCATGTCTTCAACTGTGAAGTTCTTGCGGAGAGCATCGAGGAACTGTTCACTTGTCAGACCATTAAGGTCTTTAACAACGCGGTTGTAGTCAAGAATAGTAAGCTGAGAAGCCTGGAAACATACAGCCATGAAGTAGTTGTATTCCTCATCACCCTTATGGTTTGGATTCTGCTTAGCCTTCTCTGCACCGACAAGAGCTGCTGCTGCAGAACGGTGGTGTCCGTCTGCAATATACAGAGCTGGCATCTTCTTGAACTCTTCTGTTACAGTCTTGATGTCGTTATCGTCAGAGATAATCCACAGTTTATGTCCGAATCCGTCGATAGGAGCAATGAAGTCGTACTCTGGCTCTGTTGCTGCATAACGCATGATAAGGTCATTGAGAACGCTGTTGTCTGGATATGCGAAGAATACAGGCTCAATGTTAGCATTGTTAACACGAACGTGCTTCATGCGGTCTTCTTCCTTATCGCGACGTGTAAGCTCATGCTTCTTGATGACACCTGTCATATAGTCTTCAACATAAGCACCAACAACAAGACCGTACTGTGTCTTGCCATTCATTGTCTGAGCGTAGATATAGTACTGTTCCTTGTCATCCTGCTTCAACCAGCCTTTGTCCTGGAACATCTGGAAGTTCTCAGCAGCCTTTTCATAAACACGTGGGTCGTACTCAGAAGTACCTGGCTCAAAGTTTATCTCCGGCTTGATGATACGATAAAGACTCATCGGATTATCACCTGCCTCAGCGCGTGCTTCTTCTGAATCGAGCACGTCGTAAGGACGACTCTCTACTTTTTCTACTAAATCTTTCGGTGGACGAATGCCACGAAATGGTTTTACAATTGCCATGTTGTTTATTTTTACTTGTTAACTTGGAACTTAGTGCATCCGTCAGCGAAGAATGCGTTAATCTGTTTTGCTGCAGCAATACCTGCGTTGATATTAGCCTCAGCTGTCTGAGCGCCCATCTTCTTAGGTGTGCTGAAGTAACGTCCCTCGAACTTAGCAAAGTCTGCATCAGCATCTGGCTTGATGTCTGTAACAAACTTCAGGTCTTCGCGTTCTGTCATGAGCTTAATGAGTTCCGTCTCGTTGATAACTTCCTTACGTGCTGTATTTACGAGGATACCACCCTTCTTCATCTGACCAACAGTAGCATAATTGATGCTTTCCTTTGTCTCAGGTGTTGCTGGGATGTGAAGTGAAACAACGTCGCAAGTCTTGAACAGTTCATCCTGGTTAGCAACTGCATGTACACCTGCCTCTTCTATTGCGCTTGCCGGGCAGAATGCATCGTAAGCATATACATCCATGCCAAAGCCTTTTGCTATGCGGGCAACATTGCGTCCAACGTTACCAAATGCAAGGATACCGAGTTTCTTACCCATAATTTCCGTACCTGCCTTACCGTTGAAGAAGTTACGTACTGCATAAACGAGCAGACCGAAAACAAGTTCTGCCACTGCGTTTGAGTTCTGTCCAGGTGTGTTCTCTGCTACCACCTTGTGAGCTGTTGCTGCTGCAAGATCAATATTGTCGTAGCCTGCACCTGCGCGAACAACTATCTTCAACTGCTTTGCAGCGTCCAGGACTTCAGCGTCAACCTTGTCAGAACGTATAATCATTGCGTCAGCATCTTTAACTGCATCAAGAAGCTGTGCTTTTTCTGTATATTTCTCGAGGAGTACAAGCTCGTGTCCTGCTCCTTCTACTTCTTTTCTAATGCCTTCGATAGCAACTGCTGCGAAAGGCTTTTCTGTTGCAACTAAAACTTTCATTTTAATTATATAGAAATATTAATGGATTAAACGAAAAGTCCATTGAGTATAATGTATGATACTCAATGGACATTATCTTATTAATGTTGTGCTTCGAAGTCCTTCATGCACTTAACGAGAGCCTCGCAGCCTTCTATTGTCATGGCGTTGTATGTACTTGCGCGGAAGCCACCAACTGAACGGTGTCCCTTAATACCAACCATGCCACGTTCAGTTGCGAAGTCGAAGAATGGCTTTTCGAGTTCTGCGTATTCGTCGTTCATTACGAAGCAGATGTTCATGAGCGAACGGTCTTCTTCCTTAACTGTGCCACGGAACAGCTTGTTGCGGTCGATTTCGCTGTAAACGATTTCAGCACGACGCTTTGCCAGTTCGTCCATAGCCTTCAGGCCACCCATAGACTTGATCCAACGGAGGTTTTCCATTGCGCAGTAGATAGGAACTACTGGAGGTGTGTTGAACATTGAGCCCTTGTCTACGTGTGTGCGGTAGTCGAGCATTGTAGGAATTTCACGTGGGGCGCGACCAAGTACGTCGTTCTTAACGATAACGACAGTTACACCTGCCATTGAAAGGTTCTTCTGTGCACCTGCATAGATTGCATCGTACTTAGAAACGTCAACAGGACGGCTGAAGATATCTGAAGACATATCTGCTATCATGCGTACAGGAACATCAAGGTCTTTGCGGATTTCTGTACCATAGATAGTGTTGTTTGTTGTGATGTGCAGATAGTCAACATCTGTTGGGCATGTCCAATCTTTTGGGATGAATGTGTAGTTAGCATCTGCTGAAGAAGCTACTTCTACTACTTCACCAAACAGCTTAGCCTCTTTCATTGCTTTCTTAGCCCAAACACCTGTGTTAAGGTAAGCAGCCTTCTTGATGAGGAAGTTGTAAGGAATCATGCAGAATTCCAGTGATGCACCACCGCCAAGGAAGAGAACTGAATATCCTTCTGGTACTTCAAGGATTTCTTTTACCAGTGCTTCTGCCTCGTCGATAACTGCCTGGAAGTCTTTTGAACGGTGGCTGATTTCTGCCAGTGACAAACCCATGCCGTTAAAATCTAAAATCGCTTTTGCTGTGTTTTCAATGACCGTGCGGTTAAGCATGCAAGGTCCTGCTGTGAAATTGTACTTCATTTTGATATAAAAATTTAAGATTATAGTTATTATTTTCTTTTTATTTAATTGCAGGCGAAGTTACATTTTATTTTTATTATGGCAAAATATTTAGCCAACAATTTACCCAATTATTTCCAAAAGTGTTAAAACTTAATCTTTTGCCTTACAAAATGTCAGTTTTTACTTTAATAATTCGACAACTGTTTTCATTCCTTTTATCTTCTCGTTCTGTATTTTCCTCAGCATGTCGGCTACCTTTTTTCTGTTTACTGCGACGTATGCATATCGCTCCCTGACTTCTATCTTGCCTATCATGTCCAAAGGCATGCCCCCCTTCTTGCAGAGAAAACCGACTATGTCTCCCTTGCTTACCTTGTCTTTCTTTCCCTTTCCTATATATACTGTTGTCATTTTGGGAAGTATGGCTGTCGGCAGATTCTGCGGCAGGACATATTCGTCGGGGGCACTTTCCAAGTATTCGGGCAGATGCTCTTCGCCGTTTAGTATAATGAAACTGTTGCCTTTGGCTGCCCAGCGAGCGGAACGCCCCACCCTATGGATGTATGCTTCTTCGTTCACAGGCAGGTGATAGTGAACGATATTGTCTACTTCCGGTATATCAAGACCACGAGAGCCCAAGTCGGTAGATACCAATATATTCGTCGAACCGTTTGAGAACAAAAACAGCGACATCTCTCTGTCTGGCTGCGACATGCCTCCGTGAAAGCGACTCACGATGAAGCCTGCTTCCAGCAGTCCTAATGCCACTCGCTCAACACTGTCCCTGAAGTTTAGGAAAACTATTGTGCTGCCACTGCCAAATGAGCGCAGCAGATTAACAAGGCATGGAAGTTTGTCTTTTTCGTCGCTTTTTACTACATTCAGGGAAATACGCTCAGGCACTTGCTCCTCGTTTTTCGAGTAGTCAACAACGACTGATTGCGACATATTGACAAAGTCTGGTATCTGTTCCGAGCGTGTTGCAGACAACAAGATGCGGCGCTGAATATATTTCAGGCGTGCAAACAGTCGGTTCATTTCATTCTGAAAGCCCATTTCCAGACACTTGTCGAACTCGTCCAGGACTACATATTTTATAGCCTTTACCGATATATTGTTCTTGTCTATATGGTCGTTTAGTCTGCCTGGTGTTGCAAATACGATATGTGGATTTACCTTCTTTATCTGCCTGTGTTCCTCCATTGCCGGCCTGCCTCCATATAGGCTCAGTGAGCGCACGCCGCATTTCATGTCTTGCAAGACCGTCGACGACTGCAATGCCAGTTCACGTCCCGGCACGATGACAACGACCTGAAGAGCATCTGTTTCCGTATTTATCAGTTGTATGATTGGCAACAGGTATGCCAATGTCTTTCCGCTTCCTGTAGGCGAAAGTATAATGACGTCTTTTCTTGAATGCAAAATTGCATCTACAGAGTCTTTCTGCATTCGGCTAAGTTGCTCTATGTGCAGTTTGGTTTTTATATTCTCAATGTCTATCATGTCTCGTTATGCTTTTTTATATATTGTATGTTAACTTCTTAAATCACAATGCTTTACGTGCTGACTGTATATCGTTTACCGATGGCTGTATATATTCTTTCTTGTGGATAATTATCTGCAAGATTATTACAAATTACTTGTAATTTTGTGACAGATACTCCGTAACGCTGTGACAGATAGTCTGTAACGTTATGACAGAGCACTTGTAAACCGATTACAGAGGTGGTTTGTAAAATGATTTTCACTCCGTAATTTTATCCACAAAGCAATCATGCTGTATCCATCATGTCCCATCCACTTTGCCGGCATCATTCCGCAGGCACATTATCTTATTCTGTTTATTTCGTCAAATTCTTTTCCCATGTTGAGATTGAGGTAAATTGTGTACAGTAGCGGCATCCATTTGTCTTTCTGGTCAGGCGCCAGGAGCCTGAAACGCTCAATGCTCGGACGACTCATTTCGTATAACTCCCTTATTCGTTTCTTGTTCTTGGTCGAACGCTGGTAAACCTTATCAAGTTCTATTGCCTGGTTATAGTATGACACACCCAGATTGTAGTATGCCTCCGCCAGAGTATCGCTCTCCGCAATTAGGTCTTGGCTGAGTTTTATGCATTCATCGTATCGTCCCGTATTAAGCATAACCGTGCTTTTCGCAAAACGATAGACAACATTTGTACTGTCGCAGGCTAATGCCTTGTTGATATATTTGAGTGATTCGTCATAGCGTTCCAAACCGTTATAATACTCTATCAGTCGTGGGAAAAAGAACGGAAATGAAGTAAATTCATCAAATCCCTTTTTTATGATGTCAATATAGTTTAATGTGTCGCCAATCTGCTTATACCCTTCCGCCATATACTGATATACAAATGCCAACTGAGATGTATCCTTCAGAGCAAGCGATTTGTATTCCATAAGTTTATCGAAATCGTTTATCTTATAGCCGCAATACACTGCCATCGATGCAGCCCTGTGAACCTTTCCTTCATTATCTTTATTATAGAATAATGGCTCTTCCGACGTATCTATAAACTGACTATAGAAACCGAATGCCTCTGCAAACTTGTTCTTTGTTACATAATAGGAACCGCCGTTGTATAAATTAGGCAGCAGCTTCAGCAAGAAATTTATATTCTTCTCCTTGTATCGGTGTTTCATGTTTAAATTCATCGCAATAGAGTCAACAACATTGAAATTGTCAAAGATTTTCTTTGTTGTAACAAACAATGCCGCCGTATCATACTTTTGTTTCAGATACAGGCGTTCGTTTCCCTGCTCATACTGAGCGCGCAAGGCATCGATAAGAATAAGTCTGTATTTTATCTGATTGTCTAAGGAATTGCTGTCGCTGAGCAACTCCAGCATAAGCCTTTCCGCCTTGTCAAAGTCTTTTCCCGACTTTATGTATTGTTTGGCTTGCAGAACAATCTTCTTCTGAGCCACAGAAGGCGGCAAAACGAGAAACGCCGAACACAGTATTAAAAATACAATCCTTAAGAATCTAAACATAATCGTATATTGTTATTTATCAATAAGAGGCTTCAGTTCTTCTGCCTTTTTCTTCTTCGACAAAGCATAGTAAGCCTGATATAACGGTTTTGCCCAGTCCACTTTCTTCCTTTCTGGGTCCAATATGCGCACCTTTTCCAAGTAAACGACCGACTTTCCGAACAGTTCACGGACTATCTCTTTACCTTTTCTATTAATATTTCCACGATTGTCCGTCAGCGAGTCTTTTGCCTCAATGGCTTTTGCATTATAGCATATTCCCAAATTATAGTTCACAGGAACAGCAAATCTGACACTGTCTCTTGACATCACCTCACTGTATGATGCTATTGCATCATCCCATTGACGCTGCTTCATACATTCGTCGCCATATAGGATAAATGTTTCTATTCGTTGTTTGGGTGCTTTTATTTCACTTTTAAGGAAATCAACATACTGCGGGTTTCTCGATGGATGCGAGTAATACTCCAGCAACATTGCAAAATATTGGTCGTTATCTTTGTCATGCCCATACATTGCCGTCAATACTTTGCAATATTTCAGTGAGTCTTCATGCGTTGTCATCTCTTTCTTCATGCACAGCAGTTTCAACTCGGCTGCCCGACGTGCATAGTCATTATTGTCGATGAGAGTGTCAAGATACTTGTTTGCCTTATCCATATCCCCCAACTGATACGCTATCAGTGCAGCATAATAAACCGCATCAGGTATATAGTTATCTTTTTCATAAGGTGTCAGGGCAAACAACGGTTTATCTACACTGCTTAGATAAAGTTCAAAAACTTCTAACGCCTTTGATTTCTGATTGTGTCTATATAGGTAGAGTCCTGCATCAACCATCAGCTTTCTCATTACTTTCAATACCGTTTTATTCTTATCTCGATATTGTGGTTTTACAGTTCCCCGCTGGTCTGGTTTTGTATCGAAGCTATCACACAACAAGCCAACCTTGACTGCCTCGACAACCAAATTGTACATCATTAAACTGTCGTTAGTCTGCACAAAGTCATTAAAAATCGTTTCCAACTGCTTGTTATACTGTTTTGCAATTCGTTTTGCGTCCGTGTTTACTTGAGAATACACAGTCGAAGATCCCGTCAGGAATAATGAAACAGTAAGGGAAATAACAAATAAAAAATTCTTCATAACAGACTATATGATGTATAAAAACTAAAATATGTGAAGCTGATTGATATACAATCAAACTTCACATATTATATTAATTAAGAATAATTATTTCTTTGAATCGATTTCAGCTTGCTTTGTACGCTCATCATCCATACCATACAGGCGATAGTAGCAACGGTACAGAGCATAACCCCATTTAACCTCTTTCTGTTCAGGGTCAATAGATTTTGCCTTTTCAAGATAGCCGCGAGACTCCTCGTAAACTGGCATAATCTGTTCCAAAGCAGCCTTTGGCGCACGTCCGGTCTTACTTGCAGCCTTATCTTCTGCACCTGCAGCACGATTATACAGGCATATACCAACCTGACGCAATACTGCTGCATTGTTCGGCTGAGTTATAAGTGCTTTTTTGTAGCACTCAACTGCTTCATCAAGATTTTCTGCACGTTCAGCTGTTTCACCACGATTTACCCATACAGTAAAGTTATTTGGATCTGTCTTCAGCTTATCTTCAAACAGAACACTCTGCTTGTCCTGCATGTCAAGGGCAGTATAAAAACCAGCCAATGTACCGAAAACTAAATCGTTTGTTTTGTCTGACTCATATATCTTCTCAAGATTTTCACAGTATGCGATTGAGTCCTGACGTGTTTTCAGAGTCTTTTCCGCTACTGCAAGTTTCACGAGGAGTGCTTCCTTTCCAAGTTCCGGGTCCTGAAGCGCAATTTCCGAAAACATGTTTGCAGACTCATAATCACCCGCAAGGTATGCGTGGTATCCTGCCCAGTACGACATATTGGTTATGTTAGTATCTGCTGAATTGTCAACCTCAGCAAACAATGGGCAAAGCTGACCAATACCTGTGATAACGTATGTACCAAAATATTTCAGAGCCTGTTCGTTATTATTGTTTTTCTGTCCATTGATACCTCCGTTTATCAACTGCCAACGCAATGGGAACAGTCTATCACGGTTGTTATTGTGGAAACGTGGCTTAACTTTTCCTTTTGAGTTAGGCTGCTGGTCGAATTGTTCACAAATCTGCGCATTTTCAAAAGCATTGTAGAGAGCCACAAAGAATTCATCTGAAGGTGTTTCAGACTGTACTTCTTTGTTAACAGCATCCAAAGAAAGGGTTACTAACTTGTTGTAGCATTGTGCTTTCTCTTCAGAGTTCATTGTGTTTAAATTTGCTTTCAGGGCTGCCTCAGCTTCATTGTAGTCTTTCAACTTCATAATCTGCTTAACAACATCTTCCTGAGCAAAGGCTGTTGTGGTAGCTACTACCATCAAAGCCAACATCATGATTTTTTTCATATTCTGTGTTCTTAAAGGTTTATTCATTATTGTTTTCTTCTTCAAAGTCTACCATTGGAGTAAAGGCATTGTCGTCATTGGTTCCTGCCTGTTCGCCCGTAGTCATGTCGTTCTCAGCAGTTTCATTTCTTTGCTTCCACTGATTGCGGCTTTCTTCTTCAACCGTTGCTTCCAGTTCCGAGCTCATTACCTTGCACACACTGGCTATTACGTCGTTCTTCTTTTGCAGGTTTATAAGCCTTACTCCCTGTGTAGCACGTCCCATGACACGACATTCACTCAATGCCAATCGGATGGCGATACCACTCTTGTTTATAATCATCAGGTCATTGCTGTCAGTAACATTCTTGATAGCAACGAGACGTCCTGTCTTCTCTGTTATCTGCAATGTCTTGACACCCTTACCTCCACGATTGGTCTTACGATAATCTTCCACCTGAGAGCGTTTGCCATATCCATTCTCGCTGACAACCATTATCGTTTCGTTTTCTGTATTTCCGGCAACTACCATTCCAACTACTTCATCATCGCCTTCGTCAAGTCGCATACCTCTCACACCTGTTGCAACTCGACCCATTGTGCGGACTGCTGTTTCGTCGAAACGTACAGCTCTACCATTTCTGTTTGCAATGATAAGTTCATTCTTGCCATTTGTCAGTCTTACGTCTACAACCTCATCGCCTTCCGTTATATTTATGGCAATGACACCATTTGTTCTCGGACGACTATACGACTCAAGACATGTCTTCTTTACAATTCCTCGTTTTGTTGCAAACACCACATAATGTGAGCGCACAAACTCCTCATCATTAAGTCCACGCAGGCGCAACAGAGCATTGATGGAATCATCTGGAGCTATATTCAGCATATTTTGTATTGCTCTACCCTTGAAGTTCTTGTCGCCTTCCGGTATTTCGTAACATTTCAGCCAATAACAACGGCCTTTCTTTGTAAAGAAAAGCATTGTCTGGTGCATTGTTGCCGGATAAATATATTCAGTAAAGTCTTGGTCGCGTGTCTTTGCGCCTTTAGCACCTACTCCACCACGTGCCTGTTCACGGAATTCGCTTAGAGGAGTACGTTTTATGTAGCCAAGATGACTAACCGTTATTACTACAGGGTCATTCGGATAGAAATCTTCAGCATTAAATTCGTGTTCATCTGGTTTAATACGTGTTTTCCTTTCGTCTCCATATTTATCCTTTACCTCAAGCAACTCTTCCTTCATCACTTTCTTACAGAGTTCTGGATCATTGAGGATTGACTCCAAATATGCTATCGTTTTCTGCAAGTCATCATACTCGGCGTGCAGCTGTTCTACACGCAAGCCTGTCAACTGCGACAATCTCATGTCAACGATTGCCTTAGACTGCAATTCATCTAATTCAAATCGCTTTTCAAGATTTCTCTGCGCATCAGATGGTGTCTTTGAGGAACGTATTATGTGAACAACCTCATCGATATTGTCGCACGCAATTATCAAACCTTCAAGGATGTGTGCACGCTCCTGTGCTTTTTTCAGTTCAAACTGTGTACGGCGTATTGTTACGTCATGACGGTGTTCTACGAAATACTTGACACATTCTTTCAGTGAAAGCAAACGTGGACGTCCCTTAACAAGTGCGATACAGTTTACAGAGAACGAACTCTGCAATGCCGTCATCTTAAACAACTTGTTCAGCAGTACGTTGGCATTTGCATCGCGTTTAACATCTACAACTATTCGCATACCGTGACGGTCGCTTTCGTCGTTTACATTAGACACTCCATCAATCTTGCCTTCCTTTACAAGATCGGCTATATATTCTATAAGTTGCTGCTTATTGACACCGTAAGGTATTTCCGTAACGACAATCTTGTCATGACTTTCACCTGTTTCAATCTCAGCCTTAGCCCTGATAACGATACGTCCACGACCTGTTTCATATGCATCTTTAACTCCTTGAATACCATATATTGTTGCGCCTGTAGGAAAATCTGGCGCAGGAATATATTGCATCAAAGTATCAATATCTATTTCCGGATTGTCAATAAAGGCACAACAACCGTCAATAACTTCTCCGAGATTGTGTGTGGGAATATTTGTCGCCATACCTACCGCTATACCGTTTCCTCCATTCACGAGCAAATTCGGTATCTTTGTAGGCATAACCGTTGGTTCTGTCTGCGTATCATCGAAGTTATTTTGCATATCTACCGTATCCTTTTCGAGGTCGTCCATGATATGCTCGCCCAATTTAGACAGTCTACACTCGGTATAACGCATAGCAGCAGGTGAGTCGCCGTCCACGCTACCGAAGTTTCCTTGTCCGTCTACAAGAGTATAGCGCATATTCCAATCCTGCGCCATACGAACTAACGCACCATATACAGATGAGTCGCCGTGAGGATGGAACTTACCCAGAACCTCACCTACGACGCGTGCACATTTCTTGTATGGCTTATCACTTGTATTTCCAATACCAGCCATACCGTACAATATACGGCGATGTACAGGCTTAAATCCGTCGCGTACATCAGGTAGTGCACGCGCTACTATTACAGACATCGAATAGTCAATGTATGAGGATTTCATTTCTTCCTCTACATTGATTTTTATTATTCTGTCTTGATCAAATGTATTAATTTCATCCATGATGTTTAATTTATTTTATCAGCCATCAACAAAGTTGTAAAAAACTCCGTAAAGGCTATTTATTTTCGTTCTAAGCGTTTTTAACCGTACAAATTAGTGTACAAAAGTAATAAAAAAACATGAATAAAAAAAGTTTAGACGAAAAACAAATGTCCTTTTAACGATTATTAGTTATTAAAATAAACTTTCGCATACAAACAAAAAGGAAATAGGATGCATTTTGCTTATGCATCCTATTTCCCTAATATTATGAATATATTTCTTAGTTCTTAAAGAAATCTTTTACAGCTTCATTTGGAACCATCTGCTCGTCAAAGATATAAGCACCTGTCTTAGGGCTTTTTACCATTTTGATAACCTTTGTATATGCGCGACCATCCTTTGAGCCTTCGTGGAGGGTAGCGACGGTTTTCTTTGCCATATTACTTAATTATTATTTTATCTCCTTGTGAAGAGTCATCTTCTTCAGGATTGGGTTATACTTCATCAACTCCATACGTTCTGGAGTATTCTTACGATTCTTTGTTGTAACATAGCGACTTGTTCCAGGCATTCCGCTATTCTTAATTTCTGTACATTCAAGTATTACCTGAACTCTGTTGCCTTTAGCTTTCTTTGATGCCATGTGCTTTATTCTCCTATCACTTTAATGTCTTTCCAGTCAACATAGCCTTTTGCCACAGCCTGTTTCAGGGCAGCATCAAGACCTAACCTGTTTATGGTACGCAGTCCGGCAGCACTAATCTTCAGGCTAATCCAGCATGCTTCTTCTACATAATAGAACTTCTTTTTAAACAAGTTCACATCAAATGTGCGCTTTGTGCGATGTTTTGAGTGAGAAACATTATTGCCTACCTGCGCTTTTTTTCCCGTAATTTGACAAATTTTCGACATTTCTATCTAACTTTTTGTTTTTCGATTTATTATACCTATTCCAAACAGGGTGCAAAATTACAAACTTTTCTTAAACCTGCAAAATATTTCTTGAAAAATATTGCTATTTAAGCATTTTTTTGTTTTTATTCTGCCTTTTCTATATGTTTTGAAACGAAGTCGACTGCCAGTTGCAGAGCTTTGCTCGTAGCAATACCAATATTTATGTCCCTGCCGTTGTCTTCGTCGAGTTTCAGCGTTACAACTTCATCTTTGTTGCCGCATGCGAGCCAAATTGTGCCTACCGGTATTTCCGGTGTTCCTCCTGCCGGACCTGCAACGCCTGTTGAAGCGATTGCATAGTCTACTCCAAGTGTTTTTATTGCTCCTTTGACCATTTCCACAGCCACTTCCTCGCTTACGACATTCTTTTCTTCTATAAGTTTCGGGTCTACGAAAAGCAATGTTTCCTTTATTTCTTCGGTGTAGGCAACTATTCCTCCCTTGAAATACGTAGATGCGCCCGGCACACCTATTATTGCTTCCGATATTTTTCCACCTGTGCAACTTTCCGCAGTGCCTATGGTCTGTCCCGATTCGTACAGATACTGCTGCAACTCGCGACTGCGTACATTGTCTTCTAATTTCATTGTCAATATGTATTTAAATTATTGTCTATTTAAATGTTACCTTTGAGAATGCAGGCTTGTCTATGCTGCAGAAATCCTTGTCAAGATACTTGTAGTATCCCGTTATTCCTATCATTGCAGCATTATCAGTGGTGTAGCCAAACTTCGGAATGTATATGTTCCATCCGTAGCGCCTTGCGTAGTCGCTGAAGGCATTGCGCAGTCCAGTGTTTGCCGAAACACCTCCCGCTACGGCAACATGCTTTATCTTTGTTTCCTTTGCAGCCCTGTGCAATTTCTTCATCAGTATGTCTACTATTGTCTTTTCCAGACTTGCTGCCAGGTCTTCCTTGTGATGTTCGATGAAATCAGGGTCAGTTTCTATCCATTTGCGCAAGCTGTACAGGAAAGAGGTCTTCAGTCCGCTGAAGCTGTAGTCCAGCCCTGGTATATGCGGTTCTGAGAATTTAAACGCTTCAGGATTGCCCTTGCGCGCCAGTTTGTCGATAATTGGTCCGCCTGGATATCCCAGTCCCATCACTTTCGAGCACTTGTCTATTGCCTCGCCAGCAGCGTCGTCAATGGTCTGTCCCAACACTTCCATGTCGTTGTATGCGTTTACCTTAACTATCTGCGAGTTGCCTCCGCTGACCAGCAGACAGAGGAACGGCAGTGGCGGGTTGTTTGCCTCCGCGCCTTCCTCCTTTATGAAATGAGCCATGAGGTGCCCCTGCAGGTGATTTACATCTATAAGCGGTATTCCAAGCGAGCGTGCCATACCTTTGGCAAAGCTCACTCCCACAAGCAGCGAGCCCATCAGTCCAGGACCGCGCGTAAAGGCTATTGCTGACAGTTGTTCCCTTTCCACTCCTGCCTGCTTCAGTGCCTGATCAACAACCGGCACAATATTCTGCTGATGTGCCCTCGATGCCAGTTCCGGCACTACTCCCCCGTAGGCTTCGTGTACAGACTGCGATGCCGTAACGTTGCTCAGCAGCACGTCATTCCGCAATACTGCTGCGGATGTATCGTCGCAACTGCTTTCTATGCCGAGTATATATATATCCTTGTCTTGCATTTCCATCAGTGTGTAAGTATTTCTACTCCGTGTTCAGTCATAAGGAATGTATGTTCCCACTGTGCGCTCGGCAGTTCGTCGGCTGATATTACTTCCCATCCGTATGGGTCGTCGGCGTCGATAAACACTTCGTATGTTCCCATGTTTATCATTGGCTCTATCGTAAACACCATACCGGGTACGAGCATCATTCCCGTGCCTTTCTTTCCGAAGTGGACGACATCGGGCTCTTCATGGAACTTCAGCCCCACCCCGTGTCCGCACAGGTCGCGCACTACGCCATAGTGGTATTTCTTTGCATGCTTTTCTATCGCGTGTCCTATGTCGCCTACAAATCCGAAAGGCTTGGCGGCTTCCGCTCCGACATACAGACATTCCTTTGCCACTTTCACGAGCTGTTCCTTTTCCGGCGTGGTCTTGCCTATGATGAACATTCTTGAGGCGTCGGCGAAATATCCGTCGAGTATTGTCGTGAAGTCTACGTTTACGATGTCGCCTTCCTCGAGTATGTCTTCAGCCTTAGGTATTCCATGACACACCACTTCGTTTATGCTTGTGCATACAGACTTTGGAAATCCCTCGTAGTTGAGACATGCCGGAACGGCTCCATGCTTCTTGCATACTTCGTTGCATATCTCGTCTATTTCCAGCGTGCTCATGCCTGCGTGTATTTCGCGTTCAACGGTGTCGAGCACTTCGGTGTTCACGAGTCCGCTGCGACGTATTCCCTCTATCTGTTCCGGTGTCTTTATCAGTTCGCGCGTCGGCACTTCCTTGCCTTTGTTTTCCCAGTACATTATCTTTTTGTCGAACTCCGTCAGCGGTTGTCCGGGTATTATGCGCCAGTTTTTCTTTTTTCTCATTACGATAAATTCACTCCTTTTCTATACCTATTATATTAATAGTGTTTTCTTGCACGGTCCATTTCCCGTTTGTCTTCCTTTTCTTTCATTGTCTGACGCTTGTCAAACATTTTCTTTCCCTTAGCCAGTGCTATGTCAACCTTAGCCCTGCCATTCTGGTCGATGAACACGAGTATCGGCACAATCGTGAAGCCCACCTGCTTCGTAGCCTCATGCAGTTTGCGTATCTCGCGCTTGTTGAGCAACAGTTTGCGCTCGCGTTTCGACTCATGATTGTTGTATGAACCATAGAAATAAGGCGATATGTTCATGCCTTTCATCCATATCTCGCCGTTTATGATATAGCAGTATGCGTCCACCAGCGAGGCTTTTCCCAACCTTATCGACTTTATCTCGGTTCCGGTCAGTACAATACCTGCGGTGTAGGTGTCAACAAAAAAGTATTCAAACGATGCTTTTTTGTTTTTTATCTGTACAGGGCTTTTCTTTCTTAGCTCTTGCTGTTCCTTATTCATCTGTTCTGATTCTAACAAAATTGTCTATGTGCTCATCTATGTATCGGGCAACATCGCTTGTCCACTGTTCTTCATTTTCAACGAATGTATCATCGAGGTTGTCGAAGACAGGGTACTTTTCAAACAGAGTCATAAACTCTTCGTCGCTGCATTCGCGCTCTATCTCCTCGCGATATTTGCCGTAAGCCTTGTGAGCCTTGTTTATCAGCGAGGCAAGTTTCGGCAGTCCCCAGATGCGCATCATCTTGGCAAATGGATTGCGGAAGATAAATCCTCCGTAGCCGTTGTGTATGAGTTGTATGAATCCGCCGTCCATGACCTCGCTTTGCAAAGCCTTGTACGCCAGCAGGGTTATCTGGTCTGCGTTGAGCTGAGCCATTGTTTCTGCCGTCAGTTCGCCGCCGATAGCGTTGTTTATGGCATCGGCAAACACGTCGACAAAGGCATCCATACCTTCGCCGGCAGCCTGTCGCAGACGGGAATCGTCAACCGTTATTTCAATCATGGTTTACTATTTTTGCTGCAAAAGTAGATATTTTTTTCCAAATAAATTACTATAAAAGGAAAAACATACAATAAAATTGCAGTTTTATTAATATGTATAATAGAGCACGTACTGTCATGTTCTCAAAATTTATGCTAATCAATTTTGGCTCTTTTAGTGTCGCGTGAGTGCCCTCGAAAGTCGTTTTGAAAATCAAAGAGGCAAAATACGCCAAAAATTCGCTTTCATCCATAATCTTCTGATTGTCAAGCTGTTAATATCAAACACAAGGCATTTATGAATAAAACTCATGTGTTAAAATTGTCAAAGAGTATGTTTGAGAATGTCAAACACACTGTTTGAGGATGTAAAACATAGTGTATGAGGGTGTCGGGCACAATGTTTTGCATGGTAAAAATGGCGATACAGGCACGCCAAAGGTACTCTTTGACAATTTTAACAGTTATCGACGGTTTGAAAATTAACACAAATTTGCAATTCCAGGTGTTGTTCCGTTTCTATTTGAACGATTTTTCTCTGTCAAAAATTTTCATACTTTTTCAGGTCGAAAGAAAATTCGTGCGAGTTTGGCACACTTTTTGCTGTGCGTTGGAAAAAACTGGGACTGTTACTCAAAAAATCAACTCCGTAAGAATGGAAAATCGTGCTGAAAAGACAAATAAATTGCTTATAAACACACATTATATATAGAAAACAATGAAAAAACTTTCAAATATGCTAAAAAATATGTACTTTTGCAGCACTGTTATCAGTATGTTATGAAATAAATACATGTAATTATAAAAAGTCATGGCAAACACAATTAAGTTACGCAAAGGCTTAAACATCAACCTTCAAGGCAGACCAGAGGACGTGAGCCTCAAGCCCACCGACGACGGTTTGTTTGCCCTCGTTCCCGACGGATTTGAGGGAATAACGCCGAAAGTGGCTGTAAAAGAAGGCGACAAGGTGAAAGCCGGCGATTTTCTATTCGTTGACAAGAAGCATCCCGACGTAGGATTTGCATCTCCCGTAAGCGGCACAGTGAAGGAAGTGCTGCGCGGCGAGAGAAGAAAAGTAATGCACGTCTTGGTAGAAGCTGACAAGCAACAGGTCTACAAGGAGTTTCCGACAACAGACGTGAAAACCTCCGACCGAGAGACAATCAAGAACAGACTCATCGAAGCAGGACTGTTCGGGTACATAACACAGCTGCCATACGCAGTTACGACCACTCCCGACTGCGACCCGAAAGCCATTTTCATCAGCGCACTGAGGGACATGCCGCTGGCAACCGACTTCGAGGTGGAACTGAAAGGCAATGAGGAAGCATTCCAGGCAGGCATCACGGCATTGTCGAAGATAGCAGAAGTCTATCTCGGCATAGGCAAAAAAGCAACATCTGCAGCACTGACAAATGCTAAGGATGCAACAGTTACCGTGTTCGACGGACCATGCCCGGCAGGCAACGTCAGCGTACAGATAAACCACATCAGCCCCGTCAACAAGGGCGAGACAGTCTGGACAGTAGACCCGACGGCTGTGATATTCTTCGGAAGACTGTTCCTAACAGGAAAAGTAGACCTCAGGAAGACTATAAGCCTTGCCGGAAGCAGCATGAAGAAGACTGGATACATGGAAGTAACGGTAGGACAATCAATGAAATCGATACTTGCCGGCAACGTCAAGAATGACGACAGACATGTCCGCATCATAAACGGCAACCCGCTGACAGGCAGGAAATCGACAACAGAAGGCTATCTGCTGCCACACGCTTCAGAGATAACGGCAATACCGGAAGGCGACGACAACGACGAACTTTTCGGCTGGATCATGCCGAGAACAAAGCAATACTCTGCCAACCGCAGCTACTTCAGCTGGCTGATGCCAAAGAAAAGCTACAATCTCGATGCACGAATAAAGGGCGGCGAGCGACACATGATAATGAGCGGAGAATACGACCGCGTCATCCCGATGGACATCTATCCGGAATATCTCATAAAGGCAATCATTGCTGAAGACATCGACAAGATGGAACAGCTTGGCATCTACGAGGTCGCACCGGAAGACTTTGCCGTTGCAGAGTTTACAGACAGCTCTAAGCTCGAACTGCAACATATTGTAAGACAAGGACTTAATATGCTCAGAAAAGAAAACGCATAAAAGGTCATACACCATCAGTAACAACTATAAAAAGAACTATGAGTAATCTGAGAAATTATCTTAACAAAATAAAACCACACTTTGAGGAAGGCGGCAACCTGCATCCGTTCAAGAGTTTCTTCGAAGGCATGGAAACATTCCTGTATGTTCCAAACAGCACTTCGAAAACCGGCGTACACATACATGATGCCATCGACTCGAAAAGAATAATGAGTGTGGTTGTCATAACGCTTATGCCTGCCCTGCTGTTCGGCATGTATAACGTTGGCTATCAGAACTATCTGTCGGCAGGAAAACTTGCCGATGCGACTTTCTTCGACATCTTATTCTTCGGTTTCCTTGCCGTATTGCCAAAAATAATAGTAAGCTACATTGTCGGCTTGGGCATTGAGTTTGCATGGGCACAGTGGAAAAACGAAGAAATACAGGAAGGCTATCTCGTTTCCGGCATCATCATACCGCTTATAATCCCGGTAAACTGCCCGCTATGGATGCTTGCCATAGCATGCGCCTTCTCGGTCATCTTTGCAAAAGAAATATTTGGCGGAACGGGCATGAACATATTCAACGTGGCACTCGTGGCACGCGCATTCCTGTTCTTCTCATACCCGCAGATAATGAGCGGCGATAAGGTTTGGGTGGCACAAGACACCATCTTGGGCTTCGGCAACCAGCTGCCCGACACATTCACGGCAGCCACGCCACTTGGAGAATTAGGTGCTAACACCGACATAACCTACTCTGTCAGCGACATGATAACAGGATTTATTCCTGGCTCAATAGGCGAAACGAGCATAATAGCAATAGCCATCGGTGCAGCCATACTGCTGCTGACAGGAATAGCATCGTGGAAAACCATGCTCAGCGTGTTTGCCGGTGGCGCTGCAACAGCACTTGTATTCCAGCACATATCAGACAATGCCGTTCCGTTCTGGCAGCACCTGATAATGGGCGGATTTGCATTCGGAGCCGTATTCATGGCTACCGACCCTGTAACATCGGCACGCACGGAAACAGGAAAATGGATTTACGGACTGCTTATCGGCATGATGGCTATCATCATACGCGAACTCAATCCTGGCTATCCGGAAGGTATGATGCTCGCAATACTGCTCATGAATATGTTTGCACCACTGATTGACTACTGCGTAGTACAGCAGAACATATCAAAACGCATGAAACGTGTAAAAAAGAACAACTAAAAGATTACACCCTATGGAGAACGAAAAGAAAAAAGGATTGAACACCAATTCCAATTCATACACGATAATATACTCCGTCATCATAGTCATTATCGTTGCCTTTCTCTTGGCTTTCGTGTCGAAAGGACTGGAGAAACGCCAGAACGAGAACGTGGCTCTCGATGCCAAGAAGCAGATACTCTATGCACTGAACATCAGAGACATCTCTGACGAAGAGGCAAAACAGCGCTATACTGACGTAGTGTTGTCCGACGACATCATCGATAAGGACGGAAACATTACTACAAAAGGTGAAAAAGGCGGAGAGTCTGCCGGATTTAAGCTCAACAGTTCTGACGCAAAAGAGGGACGACTCGCTATATATACTTGTACTATAGACGGAGAGACGAAATATGTCGTTCCAGTCTACGGCATGGGACTCTGGGGAGCCATAAGAGGCTATATCTCTATCAATTCAGACGGCAACACAGTGTACGGAGCATACTTCAATCACGACAGCGAGACAGCCGGTCTCGGTGCAGAGATAAAGGACAACACTGCATGGCAGCAACTGTTCAAGGGGAAAACAATATTCTCAGAGGACGGAAGCAAAGTGATACTTGCCGTAAAGAAGAAAGTTGAAAATAAAGATAGCGAGGTGGATGCCATTACAGGAGCAACGCTCACGTCAGACGGAGTGTCGCTGATGCTGCAAGACGGACTGCAACCATACGCTAAATTTCTAACTGACAATAAACAAAAGGAGGAGAAATAATCTATGGCTTTATTAAGTAAACAAAACAAGGAGGCATTTCTTAATCCACTGAACATCGACCACCCGATACTCATACAGGTACTGGGCATCTGCTCGGCACTTGCCGTTACGTCGCAGCTGAAGCCTGCCATTGTAATGGGACTTGCCGTTACGGTCATCACAGCCTTCTCTAACGTAATCATATCAATAATTCGCAAGACAATACCAAACCGCATACGAATCATCGTACAGCTGGTTGTAGTTGCGGCACTCGTAACGATAGTGAGCCAGATACTAAAGGCATTTGCCTATGACGTGAGCGTACAGCTGTCGGTATATGTAGGACTCATCATTACCAACTGTATACTGATGGGACGACTCGAGGCGTTTGCCATGATGAACAAGCCTATACCGAGCCTTATCGACGGTATAAGCAACGGACTGGGATACGCTATGATACTGGTCATCGTGGGCGGCATACGCGAACTGCTTGGACGCGGCACACTGCTGGGATTCAAGATAATTCCTTCAGCATTCTACGACTTCGGATATATGGACAACGGAATGATGACAATGCCGGCAATGGCACTTATATTGCTCGGATGCGTCATCTGGGTACATCGTGCTTATTTTTATAAGGAGAAATAAATTATGGAACACTTGATAAGTTTATTCTTTCGCTCGATATTTGTCGACAACATGATATTTGCATTCTTTCTCGGAATGTGCTCATATCTTGCCGTATCAAAAAACGTAAAGACATCGCTCGGACTGGGAATGGCAGTAACATTCGTGCTGCTCGTTACCGTGCCGGTTGACTACATTCTGCAAACGAAAGTGTTGGGACCAAACTGCCTGATAGAAGGTGTTGACTTCTCCTATCTCAGTTTCATACTCTTCATCGCCGTAATAGCAGGTATTGTACAACTCGTGGAAATGACAGTTGAACGCTATTCGCCGTCGCTCTATGCTGCACTGGGAATATTCCTGCCACTCATTGCCGTTAACTGCGCCATTATGGGAGCATCGCTCTTCATGCAGCAGCGCATCAACCTCGACCCGGCAAACAGCCAATACATTGGCAGCATACTCGATGCCGTAGTCTACGCCATAGGCAGCGGTATCGGTTGGACATTAGCCATTGTGTCAATGGGAGCAATAAGGGAGAAGATGCAATACAGCGACGTGCCAAAGCCACTGCAAGGACTCGGTATAACGTTTATAACCGTTGGACTGATGGCTATGGCAATGATGTGCTTCAGCGGACTGAAAATATAATTATAAACACATTTAACATAAAGAATAAAATCAACGATGATACAATTCATTCTATATAGTATAGGTGTATTCCTGACGATTATTCTATTGCTTGTAGTCATACTGCTGATAGCAAAGAAATACCTGTCGCCGAGCGGAAACGTAAATATAGAGATAAATGGCGACAAGACTATATCTGTGGCGCAAGGCTCGTCGCTGATGACAACACTCAACGAAAATGGAATATTCCTGCCGTCGGCATGTGGCGGAAAAGCATCGTGCGGACAATGCAAGGTACAGGTACTTGACGGAGGAGGCGAGATTCTGGACTCAGAAAAACCACACTTCACACGTAAGGAAATAAAAGACAACTGGCGACTTGGATGCCAATGCAAGGTAAAAGGCGACATGAAAATTAAAGTTCCGGAAAGCGTTATGGGCGTGAAGGAATGGGAATGTACCGTTATATCCAACAAGAACGTTTCTTCGTTCATAAAGGAATTTATCGTAGCACTGCCTCCTGGCGAGCACATGGACTTCATTCCAGGAAGCTATGCACAGATAAAGATACCTGCATACGACTGCATCGACTACGACAAGGATTTCGATAAAAACGATATCGGAGCAGACTATCTGCCTTCATGGGAAAACTTCAACATATTCTCACTGAAGGCACACAATCCGGAAGATACAATACGCGCCTACTCTATGGCAAACTATCCTGCAGAAGGCGACCGCATAACTTTGACAGTACGTATTGCGACAACACCATTCAAGCCACGTCCAGAAGTAGGTTTCCAAGATGTTCCGACAGGTATCGCTTCAAGCTATATCTTCTCTCGCAAGCCAGGCGACAAAGTAATAATGAGCGGACCATACGGCGACTTCCACCCTATCTTCGACTCAAAGAAAGAAATGATATGGGTAGGCGGTGGTGCCGGCATGGCGCCTTTACGTGCACAGATAATGCACATGACAAGAACGCTACAGTGCCGCGACCGTGAGATGCACTATTTCTATGGTGCAAGAGCACTTGTAGAGGCTTTCTTCGTTGAAGACTTCCTTGAATTGGAGAAAGAATTTCCAAACTTCCACTTCCACCTTGCGCTCGACCGACCAGATCCGGAAGCAGACAAGGCAGGCGTGAAATATACAGCAGGATTTGTTCATCAAGTCATGTACGAAACATATCTAAAAGACCACGAAGCACCAGAAGACATAGAATACTACATGTGCGGACCTGGTCCGATGTCAAAAGCTGTACAGGACATGCTTGATTCTCTTGGTGTTGAACCAGAGTCAATTATGTTCGACAACTTCGGATAAAAGCACAAATAAACAAGACAAAAAGAATAAAAAATGCAAAAATCAACACCCTTACAAGCATTTTTTATTCTTTTTGTTTGTTATTAATATCAAAATTCGTATCTTTGCAGCCGATTTTATCCTCATTAGGCTCGGTTAAGACCAGACACGATGTCAGGCGCCTAAGGGAAATAACCCTTTTTACAATAAAAAAAATGTACGCAATTGTAGAAATTCAGGGCCAACAGTTTAAAGTAGAACAGGGAAAGAAAATCTTTGTTCACCACATGAAAGACGTGGAAGAAGGACAGACTGTTGAGTTTGAGAAAGTGCTTCTCGTAGACAACGAAGGAGCAGTAACGGTTGGTGCACCTACCGTAGAAGGTGCAAAAGTAACGTGTGAAGTTATTAACCCATTAGTTAAGGGCGACAAAGTGATTGTCTTCAAGATGAAGCGCCGCAAGGACTATCGCAAGAAGAACGGACATCGCGCACAGTTCACACAGATTGAAGTAAAATCAATAATCGGTTAAAAAAGGAGGAACAATTATGGCACATAAAAAAGGTGTAGGTAGTTCTAAGAACGGACGCGAATCAGCTTCACAAAGACTTGGTGTTAAAATCTGGGGTGGACAGCGTGCCATCGCAGGAAACATTATTGTTCGTCAACGTGGTACAAAGCACAATCCTGGCAGGAACGTAGGTATTGGCAAAGACGATACGTTATACGCTCTGACAGATGGTATTGTAAACTTCCGCAAAGGACGACACAATAAGAGCATTGTCTCAATAATACCAGAAGTTGAGGCAGAAGCATAAATAAAAATTCTATTCCAAACAAACACAGAGTCCCGAACATTCGCTTGAATGTTCGGGACTTCTGCTTGTATCCGAAGCCAACACTATTATATTAATTAGAAACAATATAATTACATTATTATAATCTTTCTAAGATTTTTATTAACTTTGCACCCGCTAACTCACGCCGAGCCACCTTGTAAGAATAGGTTGGAGCGGTAAAAGGGAGGGAGCACTACATTTTGGAATGCGTCGCTGACGCTTTGTTTTTTGGCCGTTTTGAAACTACCACAATCAAAATAGAATGTCAATAACATAGCAGAGGTTGGTGCTGCGGGTAGGTATATACCTCTCCCATTTGGTGTGCCGATGGCTAACCATGCCATCACGCACACCTTTAGGGGTGTACTATATATACCAACGGCGTGGGTATCACTCTGTCTCGTTCACATTCTAGGGCTGTGGTAGGCCTCAAACGGCGAACAGGCAGAAGCCAGATACCCCGCTTTTCTTTTGTAGTTTTGATTTGATTTGTTTATTTCGTCCGTTCTGGGTATTCATTGGGCGCAAAGAAAAAAGACGGAAAAGTTTGTATGCTTTTTAATTCTTTTGAGTTTTTGTTGTTCTTGCCGATAGTGTTCTTGCTCTATTGGTTTGTTTTCCGTAGTCTCCGTTGGCAAAATCTGTTAGTTGTTGTAGCGAGCTACGTGTTTTATGGCTGGTGGGATTGGCGTTTTTTGTTTCTAATAGCGTTTACCTCGTTATGTAGCTATGGTAGCGGATTACTTACAGAACATTATGATGGGCGTCGTCGGTGGCAGCAAGTTATTAGTGGATTAAATATCGCCTTGAATCTTGGAATATTAGGAGTGTTCAAATATTACAATTTCTTTGTGGAGAGTCTGGATGTATTACTCAGTGCTATCGGATGGAAATTGGATTGGGTAACGATGCAGATCATCCTTCCCGTTGGCATCAGTTTTTATACGTTTCAGGCTCTTAGTTACACTATTGACGTATATCAGAAGAAATTACCAGCGACGCACGACATTATTGAGTTCTTTGCCTATATAAGTTTTTTCCCTCAGTTGGTTGCAGGACCCATAGAAAGGGCAACCAACCTTCTTCCTCAATTTCAGCGTAACCGTCAATTTGACTATGGAAAGGCAGTAGATGGTTGTAGGCAGATGTTGTGGGGATTCTTTAAAAAAGTGGTGGTTGCGGATAATTGTGCAATTGCGGTCAATCATATATGGGCAACATATACAAATGAATCAGGATTGACATTGTTGGTTGGGGCGGTGTTATTTACAATACAGATATATTGCGATTTTTCAGGCTATTCTGATATTGCAATAGGATGTGCCCGCCTATTTGGCTTCAATTTAATGCGTAATTTTGACAATCCATACTTTTCTCGCAGTATCCCGGAATTTTGGCGACGTTGGCATATGTCATTGACAACATGGTTTCGAGATTATATTTATATTCCATTGGGAGGTAATCGATGCAGTAAATTGACACTTATTAGGAATATTTACATAGTCTGGATTATCAGTGGCTTGTGGCATGGCGCAAACTGGACGTTCGTCTGTTGGGGGCTGTATCATGGAACATTACTTGTCGTTTACAATTTTTTGGGAATAAATAGTAAATATAATAATGTTGTGGCATATGGAAGAATATTGCCAAATTTTCGTGAATTCTCCCAGATGCTATTGACATTCTCCCTTGTAGTAGTTGGTTGGATAATATTTCGTTCGCAATCAATGACAGAAGCGTTAAGTTTTCTTTCATCTATATTTAGTGCATCGTTGTTTGATGTGTCTGGATGCATAATATCACTTAAGGGACTAAATTTCACACGGATTATACCAAGTATAGTAATTATGATAATAGTAGAGTGGGTTAAAAGAGGGAAGCAGCACGCATTTCAATTTTCTGGGAAAACAATTGTCACTCGATATATTGTATTCAGATATATTTTATATATTGTCTTGATGATACTTATAATTATTTCTTCAGATTCACAGTCAGAATTTATCTATTTCCAATTTTAATAAATATGAACAAATTTATAATAAAAGCATTATCGCTAATCGTGTTGTTTATTGTAGTTGTCATGATTTTAATATTTGCGATGCCCAAAGATAATAATTCATATTTTAGTGAATATCGTTGTAAGATCCATTTGCTGGAAAGTGTTGCTCAACCAAGAGTAATCATTATAGGTGGGAGTGGTGTTGCTTTCGGAACGGATTCGAAAAGGATAAAAGACTCACTAAACATAAACGTTGTTAATTTTGGGTTACATGCAGGTCTGGGTATCAGGTATCCCTTAGAAGACTGCCTTGAGTATATTAAAAAAGGCGATATAGTTGCTATACAAATGGAATATGAAAACTATTTCAGTGGCGGAAATGGAGGACCAGAGGCTTTTCTGCCATTTATGATATCAACAGGTTGGAGAAAAACTCATAACTTAAATATATATCAGTGGGAAAATATTTTTGGGAACTATATACCTGTTGTCCCCGAAAGTAGCGTCTAGCAAACTTTAGCATTTGTCTAGACATCCTTAACTTAATAATTTCCCGTTTTACTGGAAAATTACGTACCTTTGCAATACCTTTATGACAAAGGAATAATAACACAGTAAAACGGGAAAAATTATGATAGATTTCACACAGTTCAAATCGGTTATCGCAGTCATCAACCACTTCAACAACGAGGACACTTGCAAGCAGACACTTGCGGAGGTTCGTTGGGGTGATGATGTGGTTTGCCCCCATTGTGGCAAACACCATTGTGTGAGACGTGCTGACGGACGTTATCGCTGCAACCACTGCAAGCATAACTTCTCTTGTACCACAGGTACAATCTTTCAGAACACCAAGTTACCACTTCAGAAGTGGTTCATTGCCATGTATCTTATCTCTTCCCACAAGAAGGGTGTTTCCTCATTGCAGATTATGCGTGACTGTGAGGTATGTCAGAAGACCGCTTGGTTCATTCTGCATAAGATTCGCAGCCTTTATGGTCAGAACGATTCCGTTTCCCTCAAAGGTGAGGTGGAGATGGACGAGATGTACCTTGGTGGTCGTGAGGCAAACAAGCACGAAAGCAAGAAGACTGAGGGAACACAGGGTCGTTCTACCAAGACAAAGACACCTATCTTCGGTATGATACAGCGTAATGGAAACATTGTCGCTATGAAGGTGGACAATACACAGGGCGCAACCCTTATGCCAATCGTGTCACAGTTCGTTGAGAACGGTGCAACCACCTACACTGACGAGGCAAACATCTATCACAAGTTGTCTGAGAACGGCTATGAGCACTTGTTCGTTAATCATTCCCAAAGGGAATACGTCCGTGCCAATGACATCCACACCAACGGAATTGAGGGCTTTTGGGCACACTTTAAGCGTGTTATCTTCAGCACTTACCATTGTGTGAGCAAGGACTATGTACAGCGTTACATAGACGAGCAGGTGTACCGTTGGAACACCCGCAAGTGGAACGCCTCACAGCGTTTTGAGGACATGTTCAGGAAGGCTGCAAAGTCCTTTGACTACACCGACGTTCTTAGTCTTTCAAGTATTGTCAGCATTGAACATTTTCGTGAGTACCGTTTGATGTACTATAACCTTTGGAAGAGCACCCACTGTGCATAAAAAGAGCGAATCAGAAAGATTCGCCCATATGTTCGAGAAGTCCATTTGACTTGTTCGTAAATGGTCTGATTGCGTCTTAATAGTAATCATCTTAAGTTCTGCCACAATGATATGTGACATTTTCATCTATGTACCTTTTTATCTGCTGTCTGCATATATACATTTACGAAGAGCACTTTCGAAATTATTACCATTACTCATAAAATGACGTATTTTCTTTATAAAACCAATCGGATTATCTTCAATATAGCCGTTGCTAAACTCTATTGATATCTCATCTACATCTCCATCTTGAAGTGCCATTTCAATATAGTCAAATTTTACTTTAAGTACTGTGCCATCTTCAGTTCTACCGGCGGTAAACACATCACCATCATTGACATATTGTGAAAGCCATTCAATTGTATCAAGACCATCTTCAAAAGATTCATTAATACGTATTCTTGGGTATGTGCTTTCTCTCAGCACTCTTTTTACTGACTCCTTCACAATTCTATGTAGGTCAGATTCTCTAAGTTTAATTATTTGTTTCATATTACTTTCTGATTATTAGTTTATTCTTTACAATATAAATATCACGACAAGAGAGAAAAAACTTGTTGGGATATTGGTTATTTGAGATATTTGCATTATATTTGCGTTGAAATGATAATTATATTAGGAACAAGCAACAAGCATATGAAAAAGGAAAAACAAGTTATTGACGAAAACGTGGAGTATTTCTTGAGAGAGGGAATGCTGCCAAACGGTATTAAACCGATTGTAATGAGTAACGTGGAGGAATATCTTCGTTCACAAGGTGCTATAAACACCCAAGAATTATTAGAAGTTATAAACAAATATAGATAATGCAACAGTCCATTGTAATTAATATTAGATATGAAGTGTATTACGCCTAAAGGTTTGTAAATGAAGTTGAGAGGGTGTTAAATGAGAATACACGTGATTTGAGGGGTACTTCTGAAAGGGTAACACAAGTTGGTTTTTGGATAGGTAATCTTTTGTTGTTTATTCAAAGGTTGGGAAACCTTGCAGATATGAGCAGTTATATCATTTATGATAACTGCATAGGTTTTGACACCAATATGTATGATGAAGGTATTGGCGAGTTGTTTTTCAATGTGTATTTTGACAAAGAGAAAGGTTTGTATGTTGTATATATCTTGGATGTGAATTGGGATTTCAAAAGTAACCACCTATACAATACAATGTACGAAAATAAATCAAAAGAAAGCCTTATGAAACTCATTCAAGAGGCTGTTCATGAGGCTTTAGTGAATATTAACTAAAATAATAATCGGGGACAACAGGTATATAGTTCCCAAATTTTTTTAGGAATAAAAGATGTGTGTAAAGCAAATCTAACCCGTCTTGCGTATTTTCTTATCACAAAAAGTTTTGATAAGAAGCCGTCAGGAATGACATTCGAATATGCAAAGAGTGGTTTTAATGAATACGGGGATGAAGTGTCACATTTAAAATATCCATCAAAACATATCGAAATCCCCCAGAAAGCAGGTGGTAAAAGCATTAATGAAAGTTTTATCATGTGGCTAAGCCAAGTAATTGATAAATATGAACATGCAGGTGCAAAGGTATATATGATGCCGCCACCTTGTAGCATGTCCCAATTTAAAGCCTCATATGATAAAAATATCAGTAAAGCACTCGATAAAATACACCATCCTTTTATTGTTGAACCAGCCTCAAATGCCTTTGATGACAGCTGTTCATTTGACACAGGCTACCACATGAATAAAGTTGGGGTATGCTTAAATACAAACAATATTATAAAAGCTTTAAGGAACAAGATGTAATTTTTCAAAAGGAATTTTTTCGTAATATGTAAAAAAAGAAAACGCTTTGTAAGCTACTTGCTTACAGAGCGTTTTTGTAGTCGATAGGGGAATCGACCCCCTATGCCAAGATTGAGAATCTTGTATCCTAACCATTAGATGAATCGACCATTTGTGTTCTGACGTTGTAATAACAACGCGGAAACTGGGAGTCACTATCTACTTCACTGATTCATATTCATCATGGCAGAAAGGGAACATCGAAAACACAAACAAACTCATCAGGCAATACATACCAAA
>OMZM01000018.1 GCA_900315545.1 uncultured Prevotella sp. | reverse complement strand
GTTCCGTTTCTATTTGGAGAGTTTTCCCCTGTCAAAATTTTTCATCATTTTTCGGGTCAAAAGAAAAATCCGACGAGTTTGGCACGGTTTTTGCTGCGAACGCGACTTTACCATTTAAATTTCTCACAAAATAGTTGTAATTCATAAAAATGTTGTAATTTTGCACCCTCAAATTATAAAAACATAATTATTATGTCATACTTTTTTTCTTCAGAGTCAGTGTCGGAAGGACATCCCGACAAAGTGTGCGACCAAATCAGTGATGCACTTTTAGACCAGTTTCTGGCTTACGACGACCATGCACGCACAGCCATCGAGACATTCGTAACGACTGGTCAGGTCTGCATCATGGGCGAAGTGCGGTCGGAAGCATACATCGACTTGCAGACCATAGCCCGCAAGACCATCAACAAGATAGGCTATACCAAGTCGGAATATCAGTTCGACGGCAACTCCTGCGGCATCATGACAGCCATCCACGAGCAGAGCGGCGACATCAATCGTGGCGTCGACCGCGATGATGAGGACAATCAGGGCGCCGGCGACCAGGGCATGATGTTCGGCTACGCCACCAACGAGACCGAGAGCTACATGCCCGTGTCTATCGACCTGGCACACCTGCTCATGAAGACACTTGCCGACATCAGGAAGGAAGGAAAGGACATGACATACCTGCGCCCCGACTCCAAGAGCCAGGTAACGATAGAATACAGCGACGAGGGCATACCCCTGCACATCAAGACCATAGTCGTGTCGACACAGCACGACGAGTTCGACAGCGACGACCTGCGCATGCAGAAACGCATAAAGGATGACGTCGTAAACATACTCCTGCCGCGCGTCAAAGCACAGATACACTCAGAGAAAGTGCTCAAGCTGTTCGACGGCATCGACATCGACAACGACATACTCGTCAACCCGACAGGCAAGTTTGTCATCGGAGGCCCGCACGGCGACACCGGACTGACCGGACGAAAGATAATAGTAGACACCTACGGCGGCAAGGGAGCACACGGCGGCGGAGCCTTCTCAGGCAAAGACTCGTCGAAGGTAGACCGCTCGGCTGCCTACATGGCACGCTACATAGCCAAGAACATGGTGGCAGCAGGCGTTGCCGACGAAATGCTCGTACAGCTGAGCTACGCCATCGGCAAGGCAGACCCCGTCAGCGTCTACGTCAACACCTACGGCAGAAAGCACGTCAGCATGGCAGACGGAGAGATAGCACAGCGCGTGCAGGAACTCTTCAGGCTCAGACCGAAAGAAATAGAACGCACGCTCAAGCTGCGCCAGCCAATGTATCTCGAGACAGCAGCCTACGGACACATGGGCAGAAAGAACGAGTGGGTGAAGAAAAAGTTTGAAAGCCACTACCACCCCACACGCATCATCGACGTCGAACTCTTCACATGGGAAAAGCTCGACCGCACAGACGACATAAGGAAAGCCTTTAACCTATAACACCACACAATGCTGCAAAGCGACTCAACAATAGTCGAACTGTCGCCAGCCCACCGTCCTGACAGCACGGTGAGAGTGAAGCCAGCCAAGCCGAAGACCGTCATGCAGGTGCTCAACCAGCTGCCTGCCAACGCCACTCCGGCACAGCAGGACTCTGCCGTACAGGCAAACTTCAAGCCCGGCAAGCGCATATACAACATGCGACCCGACACCATAGGCATCACACCAGGCACACGCATACAGCGCGACCAGAGAGTCAGCGACCTGCAGAACTACCACAATCCATACCTGTTTAAGGAGATGCTCAACTACACCGCCGTCGAAAACGACCGCTACGGCGTGGCTGCCGACCCCGTACCCTACACCATCAGCAACGACAACGTCATCACGGCACTGCTGATAGGATGCTTCATCATGGCAATCATAGCCATAAACAACTCACGGCGCTTCATCCTCCGACAGGCAAAAGACTTCTTCTACGTACAGAAAAGCGACCGCCGCACGACCAATATCACGGAAACAACCAGCGAAGTACGCTTCCAGCTGTTCCTCGTAATACTCTCGTGCCTGCTCTTCTCCATAGTCTACTTCCTCTACACACTGGAGAACGTAGCCAACACATTCATACTCTCATCGCAGTACCACCTGCTGGTGGTCTACTTCATCTGCATCGTCGCCTTCCACCTCACGCGGCTCGCACTCTACACACTCATAAACTGGATATTCTTCGACAGGCACAGCAGCCGCATGTGGAACAAGTCGCAACTCTTTCTCGCAGCCGTAGAAGGAGTGCTCCTGCTACCCTTCGTCATGCTCATAACATACTTCGGAATGCCCGCGCGAAACGCCATGATATATGTACTTGCAATAGTAGCAATCTTTGAAATACTGTCGTTTTGCAAGTGCTATGCAATCTTTTTTCGCAGAAAAGGCGGTTTTTTGCAAATTATTTTGTACTTTTGCGCGCTCGAAATAGTTCCGCTCCTTGCATTGCTTGGAGCGATGATAGAATTAAACAACATATTGAAAATTAGTTACTAAGGACACCGAATGATAAAAAAGATTTTGGTTTCACAGCCTCAGCCGTCAAGCGAAAAGTCGCCATACTTCGATATAGCGAACGACTTTGGCGTAGAATTAGTATTCAGACCCTTTATCAAAGTTGAAGGTTTGACAGCAAAAGAGTTTCGCAAGCAGAAGATAAGCATACTGGACTACAGCGCCATCGTATTCACTTCACGACATGCAATAGACAACTTCTTCAACCTGTCGAAAGAACTCAGAGTACCCATACCCGAAACAATGAAGTACTTTTGCGTTACGGAACAGATAGCACTCTACATACAGAAATACGTGCAATACCGCAAACGCAAGATCTTCTTCGGCACAACAGGCAAGATAGCCGACCTGCTGCCACTGATGGTCAAGCACAAGACAGAAAACTATCTCGTGCCGCTGAGCGACGTACACAACAAAGAAATAACAACCATTCTCGACTCAAAGAAACTGCAACACAAGGAATGCATCATGTATCGCACCGTCAGCAACGACTTCACGCCGGAAGAAGTAGAAGCATTCGACTACGACATGATGATATTCTTCAGCCCGACAGGAGTGCGCTCGCTCGTGAAAAACTTCCCAAACTTCAAGCAAGGAAAAATAAAGATAGCAGCCTTCGGACCGTCAACAGCAAAAGAAGTAGCCGACAACAAACTGAAACTCGCCATCGAGGCACCTACGAAAGAATATCCGTCAATGACCGGAGCACTGAGAGCATATCTCGAGAAACATAAGAAATAGACACACAGCATGGACGTTGAAAATGTCAGACATACGCTTCGCAAAAGCCAACGACTGACCAGCCGACAGGAAATAGACGAACTGTTCAGCGGAGGAAGCAAGGCACTGACGGTCCATCCACTGAGGGTGGTGTACAAAATCGTCAGCAACGAAAGCGACGACAAGACACAACAACCACAGGCGAAAGTGATGTTCAGCGTGCCAAAGAAATTCTTTAAGCGTGCCGTAAAGAGAAACAGAATAAAGCGACAGATGCGCGAAGCATACAGAAACAGCAACGACATACTGACGACAAACGGCAAGACAGACAACGGAAAACAACTGCTGATGGCTTTCATCTGGACCGACGACCAGCTGCTCACTACCGACAAGGTAACGGCAAGGATGCAACAGGCATTGACAAGAATAGCGGAGAAATGCAGACAACATCTGACATCATAAGGCAGACAATACGCATCGTAAGAAATGTGGCAACGGCTATAATGCTAATGCCCATTTATTTCTACAAGCGATGCATATCGCCATTCACACCACCGTCATGCCGCTTCACGCCAACATGCTCGGAATACGCCGCACAGGCAATAAAGAAACACGGACCGGCAAAGGGAACATGGCTTGCCATAAGACGAATAGCAAGATGCCATCCGTGGGGTGGCTCGGGCTACGACCCTGTGCCTTAGCAAACAGAAAAAGAAACATAGACAGACAGAAGACAGGAAGACAGCTTCCACAGAACAGACTTCCTGACATCTCAAATTCTAAAACATATAACAAGACGATGAAGAAAAACTTTGTAGAAGAAATGAAATGGCGCGGCATGTTAGCACAAATCATGCCAGGAACAGAAGAACTGCTGCAACGCGAAACAGTAACGGCATATCTCGGAACAGACCCTACAGCCGACTCACTGCACATAGGACACCTCTGCGGAATAATGATGATCAGACACCTGCAGCACTGCGGACACAAGCCTATCATACTCGTGGGAGGCGCAACAGGAATGATTGGCGACCCGTCGGGAAAGAGCCAGGAAAGAAATCTGCTCGACACCGAAACACTATACCACAACCAAGAGGCTATAAAGAAACAGGTTGCAAAGTTTCTTGACTTCGACGGCAAGGAAGAAAACTGCGCCGAAATGGTCAACAACTACGACTGGATGAAGGACTTTACCTTCCTCGACTTCGCAAGAACAGTGGGCAAACACATCACCGTCAACTACATGATGGCAAAGGAAAGCGTGCAGCAACGACTCAACGGAACAGCACGCGACGGACTGTCGTTCACGGAATTTACATACCAGCTATTGCAGGGATACGACTTCCTGCACCTCTATCAGAACAAGAACTGCAAGCTGCAGCTCGGAGGCAACGACCAGTGGGGCAACATGACAACAGGAACAGAACTCATACGACGCACGCTCGGCTCTGAGGCACAGGCTTACGCACTGACATGCCCACTGATAACAAAGGCTGACGGAAAGAAGTTCGGCAAGACGGAGACTGGCAACATCTGGCTCGACAGAAACAGAACGACACCGTATAAGTTCTATCAATTCTGGCTCAACGTCAGCGACGAAGATGCAGAAAAATACATAAAGATATTCACGTCGCTTGACAAAGAAACCATAGACAGTCTCGTGGAGGAACACAAGCAGGACGCAGGACGACGCATACTGCAAAAAAGACTGGCGGAGGAAGTTACCACTATGGTACACTCGCGCGAAGACCTTGAGGCTGCAATAGAGGCTTCGAACATTCTTTTCGGAAAGTCTACGAAGGATGCACTTGCCAAACTCGACGAACAGACATTGCTCGACATCTTCGAGGGAGTGCCACACTACGACATGGACAAGGCTAAACTTGGCTCGCCATTCGTAGACATCGTTACCGACGAGAATATCAAGATATTCCCAAGCAGGGGCGAATGCCGCAAGATGGTACAAGGCGGCGGCGTGTCGATAAACAAAGAAAAGATAGCGGCTTTCGACAGACCTGTCACCGCAGAAGACCTCATCGACGGAAAATACTTGCTCGTACAAAAGGGAAAGAAAAACTACTATCTCATCACCGTGAAAGACTGAGATGCAGTTTTTTAGTTAACGGAACAAAAGGGAGTTAGCCATCCGACAATAATTTGTCAGGCTCAACTCCCTTTATTCTATTACCCACATTTTCTAAATAAACCAAATAAATTTGTTTCTTTGCGTGTTTTAATTTACCTTTGTATAAGGTACTCACGCTCGAAAGAACCAAATAAATTTGTTTCTTTGCTCACTTAATCGTACCTTTGCCGTCAGATATGAAAGATTTTATACATGTACTGATGCGCTTCATACCACCTTACAAGCGCTATCTGGTACTGTCGGTGGTGTTCAACATACTGTCGGCAGTGCTCAATATCTTCTCATTTGCCGCGCTGGTACCTATACTCAACATACTGTTCCAGACCAAAGATGCCGACAAGGCTACGAGCCTGATGGCTTGGGACTGGGGCAACGTTACCGACGTCGCTATGAACAACATGAACTACTATGTACTGCAACTCATCGAGCGAGTAGGCGCCACGACAACACTGCTGCTCATCGGACTGTTCCTCGCCTTCATGACATTCCTCAAGACTGGAGCTTATTTCCTATCGTCGGCTACGATGATGCCAATACGCACTGGAGTTGTACGCGACATACGCAACCAGCTATACCGCAAGATAACATCGCTCTCGCTGTCGTTCTTTTCCGACGAGCGCAAGGGCGACATCATAGCACGCATGAGCGGAGACGTGCAGGAAGTGGAAAACTCAATAATGTCGTCGCTCGACATGCTCTTTAAGAATCCTATACTCATCATAGCATATTTCATTACGCTGCTGCTCATATCATGGCAACTCACACTGTTCACGCTTACCATAGTGCCGCTGATGGGTTGGTTCATGGGATATGTGGGCAGAAAACTGAAGCAGAAATCTATCCGCGCACAGGCTTTGTGGAGCGACACCATGAGTGTAGTTGAGGAAACGCTTGGCGGACTGCGCATCATAAAGGCATTCTCTGCCGAAGAAAAGATGAATAGGAAGTTCGACTCAGTAAACACTGCCTACCGCAACGACATCATGCGAGTGAACATACGTCAGCAGATGGCACACCCAATGAGCGAATTTCTCGGCACAGTGATGATTGTCATAGTGCTATGGTTTGGTGGCGTGCTCGTGCTTAACAATGCATCGCTCTCCGGACCGCTGTTCATCTACTATCTCGTCATGCTCTACAGCATCATCAACCCGCTCAAGGATTTCTCAAAGGCAGGCTATAACATACCGAAGGGACTGGCATCAATGGAGCGCATAGACAAGATTCTCGATGCCGAAATAGAAATACAGGACCCTCCAAATCCAAAACTCCTGCCCGACGGAGGCTTCTGCCACAGCATAGAGTTCCGCAATGTGTCGTTTGCATACAATCAGACGATAGTGCTGAAGAACATAAATCTCACTATCGAAAAGGGCAAGACGATTGCCCTCGTAGGACAAAGCGGCAGCGGTAAGTCTACACTCGTAGACCTCATACCGCGCTATTACGACGTTAAGGAAGGACAAATTCTCATCGACGGCATCGACATCCGCGACCTGAAAGTACAAGACCTGCGACAACTGATAGGCAACGTCAACCAGGAATCGATACTCTTCAACGACACATTCCGCAACAACATTTCATTCGGAGTAGAAAAGGCGAGTCAGCAGGAGATAGAGGAAGCGGCACGCATAGCCAATGCCCACGACTTCATCATGTCGTCGGAACATGGCTACGACACCAACATTGGCGATCGCGGAGGCAGGCTCTCGGGAGGACAGAGACAACGCGTGAGCATAGCGAGAGCCATACTGAAAAACCCGCCTATACTCATTCTCGACGAAGCAACGTCGGCTCTCGATACCGAAAGCGAGCGTCTGGTGCAGGATGCGCTTGAAAAACTGATGCGTACACGCACTACCATTGCCATAGCACACAGGCTCTCGACAATACGTAATGCCGACGAGATATGCGTGCTGCACGAAGGCGAGATAGTGGAAAGAGGAACTCACGAACAACTGATAGCGCTCAACGGCTACTACAGCAAGCTGCACGCAATGCAACAAAGTTGAAAATAATAACAGCAAAACAAACGAAAGAGGAAACATGAAGACAAACTTGCTCAACAATAAAGCATCGTCGGCAATAGCAATGCTGATAAACTTGCTTATGGCATTCGTGGTATATAACATCTGCCGAGTAGCTTACATGTTGGAGAACTACAGTTATCTTGGCGAACACCAAACGGCTGCGACACTGCTGGACATATTTCGCGGAGGCTACATGTTCGACCGTTCTGCCATCGTCTACACCAATTCGCTGTACATAGTACTGATGATGCTGCCCGTATTCTACAAGGAAACGCGCATCATACACAAGGTAGAGAAATGGTTATTTGTTGTTGTCAACAGTCTCGCCGTTATCATAAATCTCTGCGATGCGGTATATTTCCCATATACACTGCGCCGTACTACAACGTCGGTGTTCAGCGAATTCAGCAACGACAACAACATTGCGGGAGTATTCATGACTGAGTTCGTACACCACTGGTACCTTGTCGTGCTTGGCATCCTGCTCATCTGGCTGATGTGGCGACTGTATGTTTCGCCACGCGTGCTGGCATCTCAGATGAAGACTACTGCTGAAAGAGTGAAATATACCATAGTGATGACTCTGTGCCTTGCTGCCGCCGTGCCGCTCAGCATAGGCGCATGTCGTGGCGGACTCGGTTCTGGCATACGACCAATAACTATAAACAACGCCAACCAATACGTTGAACGCCCCATAGACTGCGCCTTAGTGCTGAACACACCGTTTGCCATGCTGCGCACCATAGGCAAGAGCGTGTTCAACGTGCCAAACTATTTTGCATCTACAGACGAGGCAGAAAAGATATTCAGTCCTGTCAAGAACAACGGTAAAAGCATGGATGGCGACAGCACAGACACTGTCATGCGCAAGAAAAACGTGGTGATAATTATAGTAGAAAGCTTTGGGCGCGAATATATAGGTGCACTGAACAAAGACCTTGATGACGGCAAATACAAAGGCTATACGCCAAATGTTGACAAACTGATAGAGAAGAGCGTAACCTACAAATATTCCTACTGCAACGGCAGGAAGTCTATTGACGGCATGCCATCTGTGCTGTGCGGCATACCAATGTTTGTCGAGCCGTTTGTGCTTACGCCTGCCTCGATGAACACATACACCAGCATCGCCGGACTGCTGACTGCCGAAGGGTATTCCACTGCATTCTTTCACGGTGCCAACAGAGGCTCTATGGGCTTCATGGCATTTGCCAACAAGACGGGCTTCCAGCAATACTACGGCAGGCAGGACTATGCTGCCGACAAGCGCTTTGGCGGCGATGGCGACTTCGACGGTAACTGGGGGATATGGGACGAGCCGTTCCTACAATACTACTGTGCCAAGATGGGCGAGATGAAAGAGCCATTCATGACGGCACTGTTCACCGTATCGAGCCATCATCCGTTTGTCGTTCCCGACAAATATAAGAATGTCTACAAGGAAGAAAACCTGCCTATACAGAAATGCATCAGATACACCGACATGGCAATAGGCAAGTTCTTCGACGAGGCAAGCAAGCAGTCGTGGTTCAAGAATACTATATTCGTGCTGACAAGCGACCATACCAACCAGAGCGACCATGCGGAATACAGCACCGACTTGGGACGTTTCTGCTCGCCTATCATCATCTTCGACCCGTCGGGCGAACTTGCTCCAGGCATGCGTGAGGCTGTGGCGCAGCAGATAGACATTGTGCCTACCATTCTCGGACACCTCAACTACAGCAAGCTGTTCTTCAGTTTCGGATGCAACCTGCTGGACACTCCGGCTGAAGAAACATTTGCCGTGAACTATCTTAACGGCACATATCAGTATGTAAAGCATGGATATGTGCTGCAGTTCGACGGCGAAAAGACGAAAGCTGTCTACTCGCTCGACGACAGGCTGATGAAGAACAACCTCGTGGGAAAGGTCAAGTATCAGCAGGAAATGGAACAAGAGATAAAGGCAATCATATATCAGTACATGTTCCGCATGGTGAACGACAAACTGATGCCTAACAAATAGCAATACGGAAATACAACGCAGATAATGGGAAAACCAAGCAATATCATTTCAAAAATAGGCTATCATGCCGTCTACTCGTTCTGGTATGCACTGTCGCTGCTGCCCATGTGGCTGCTGTATGTGCTGTCGGACATCATGTTTTTCATACTCGCCATAGTAGTAAAATACAGGAAAAAAACTATCGAGAAAAACCTTCTTACTGCTTTTCCAGATAAAACGGATTTGGAAAGAAAGGTGATTGTCTATAAGTTCTACCACAGTTTCTGCGACTATATCGTGGAAACCGTCAAACTTATGTCTATGAGCGAGAAGCAACTGAAACGCCGCATGCGCTTTGAGGGCATAGAAGAAATGAACAAGATACTGCAAGGCGGGCAGTCGGTGGCACTGTTTCTGTCGCACACATTCAACTGGGAATGGATTTCAACCATTACCCTCTGGGTGCCGGAGGGTGTTGTCTGCGGCGAAGTTTATCATCCTTTGGAAAATAAAGTGTTCGACCGTCTCATCCTTGATGCACGCCAGAAGAACCATGCCGTAGGCGTTCCGATGCAAGACACGCTGCGACAAATAGTGGCATGGAAACGCGACGGCATAGCGCACGTCATGGGTTATCTCTATGACCAGAAGCCGCATTGGCACAACATACACCACTGGGTGAACTTCCTCAACCATGATACGCCTGTCCTGACAGGTGCCGAGAGAATATGCAAGGCTACCGACCAGGCTGTCGTCTACGGCGATATGATGCGGAAGAAACGCGGCTATTATGTGTGCAGGCTGAAGGTTATGACAACGAAACCCAAGGAACAGGAAGACTGGACGGTAACCGACTGGTACTACAAGCAACTCGAGGAAACAGTTAGACGGCAGCCAGAACTGTGGCTGTGGAGCCATAAGAGATGGAAGCGAACACGCGAGGAGTTTGACAAAAGGTTTAAATACGTAAACGGAAAGGTAGTAAGGAGGGACGAAGCATGAGCAAACTGACTATCGGCTATGATGCCAAGCGCATTGTAAGCAACAACACCGGACTGGGCTCCTATGCCCGTACACTTGTCTGTTCACTGTCTGCTGTTGTCGACAGCGACTGGTCTTTGCGCCTGTATGCCCCCAACAAGGGACGCGATGAGTTGCGCCAACAGGTCAAGGAAACGCCAAACATGAAGTTTGTCTATCCACTCAGAGCCCGCACGAGACTGGCTTGCGACTATTGGCGCACGCGAGGAATAGTGAAAGAGATGCTTGCCGACGGCGTCAATGTCTATCACGGACTGTCAGGCGAACTGCCGATGGGAATAAGGAAAAGCGGAATAAGAAGTGTCGTTACCATCCACGATCTCATCTTCATGCGTCATCCGGAATACTACAACCCCATAGACGTGTGGATATACAAGAGGAAATTCCATGCCACATGCCGTGAGGCTGACCGCATAATAGCCATCAGCGAGTGTACAAAGCGCGATATTGTGGAACTCGGCAGAGTCAATCCCGACAAGATAGATGTCATATATCAGAGTTTCGGCAGTCAGTTTCTGCGCCGCGTATCAGACAACGAGATGCAGACGGTACATGCACTGTACAACCTGCCGCCGCGATTTGTCCTCACCGTAGGCACTGTCGAGCAGCGCAAGAATGCCCTTCTGGCAGTCAAGGCAATGGAGTTGCTGCCCAAAGAACTGTCGCTTGTCATCATAGGCAGGCACACTCCTTACACAAAAGAGATTATCAAATACGTAAAGACTCATAATCTTTCCGACCGCGTCATGCTGCTCAACCATGTTCCATACGAGCATCTTCCGGCTATCTATCAGGCTGCTGAGGTCTTCGCCTACCCGTCTCGGTATGAAGGATTTGGCATCCCCATCATCGAAGCCATACAGAGCGGGCTTCCCGTTGTTGCCTGCACTGGCTCATGTCTGGAAGAAGCGGGCGGACCACACAATATCTATACCGACCCCGACGATACCGAAGCCTTTGCCAAAGGCATAATGTCATCGCTTCAGGAAAGCGATGGTCGCGACGAGCGCATTGAGCAGTCGCAGGAATATATACGGCGTTTCGAAGGCAGCGACGTTGCCTCTCAGGTGGTAGAGATATACAAAAGCCTTACAGAATAGTTATCGGTAAAGGTGGAATATGCGCTCCATCATCTGCCATTTCTCGTCGCTCGTAGCATCCTTGCGGCAGTCTTGCAGTTGCGCCATGTATTCCTCCCACTCCTGCTGTCGCGGCAGTGTGGCAAGCCGTGCCATAGCCTCATCCCAGTCGAAGTCGTCGGCAGCCTCAACAATCATAAACAGTCGCGTGCCGAGCAAGTAGATTTCCATTTCCAGTATGCCCACCTCGCGTATTCCGTCGAGTATCTCTGTCCACGCCTCGCCCTCGCTGTGGCGGCGCTTGTACTCTGCTATCAGTTCAGGATTGTCCTGCAAATCCATCGTCTGACAATAGCGCTTTACCTTTTTAGGGTAACTCTGCTGTAAGTATCCTTCAGTCTTCATAAGTATATATTGTTATCTTTATTAATATTAATAATGTGTGCCGGTGCCGTCGGTTTTTGTTTTTCAGAACGGCACAGGGCTGCAGAATGTCATGCTTTTGCCTGTGGCAGGATGGCTGAACGTTATGGTGTCGGCGTGCAGATACAGCCTGTCGGCAGCATTTCCATACAGTCTGTCGCCACGAATGGGCGCATTCAGTCCGCCGAAGTAGGCACAATGCACGCGCAACTGGTGTGTGCGCCCCGTCTCGGGGAATAGGTGCAGGCGCGTGTATCTGCCGTCGTTGCCGACAGCCTCATAGCGCGTAACAGCGCGTTTGCCATGCTTTTCGTCAACCATCTGCATCGGGCGGTTGTCGTAGTCGGCACCTATGGGAATGTCTATGATGCCTTTTTGCTGCGACAGCATGCCGCAGACGACGGCAGTATAGCGTTTCTTCACCGTTCGATGCTCAAACTGCTGCTGCAAAATCCTGTGTGCTTCCTTAGTCTTTGCAGCTACTATCAGCCCCGAAGTGTCCATGTCGAGGCGGTGCACCATCATCGTTTCCGTTTCCCCCTTATATCTTTTTCTCAGCCATTGCTCCAGAGAAACATCGTCGGTACGCCCTTCCACGCTCATCATTCCCGACGGCTTGTCGACAACGACGATGTGTTCGTCTTCATAAACGACAGCAGGTTGCAGGCTTTTCCCGTTCACATTGCAGGCAGAATAGCCGTAGTCTTCATTCAGCATCCATGCCAGCAGTGGTCTGCACTTGCTCTTGCAAGGCTCGTAGAAGCCTCCGTGCCGCCGCAGTTCGCCACGCGGCGACTCGCCGAACCAGAACTCTGCCAGTGCCAGAGGCTTCATATTGTTGACAAAAGCATAGTTGATGAGTTTCGGCGCACAGCACTCTCCCGTTCCGGCAGGCGGCAACTGACTGTTATAATGGCTGAAAATGTCGAGCACACTCCTGCTCTCTCCGTCTGCGTTTTGCAGTATAAACTGCGAGAAAAGCCACCGTTGCAGAGAGTCGGAAAGCCTGTGTCTTCGGCTTTTCAGTTCTGAAATGACAGCATCCTGCTGCTCAATTCTTTTCCTTACTGCTTCCATTTCAGTCGTCATGGCTCGCTTTCGCCTTCTCATCTCGGCTTTTTCGTGCTGACTCTCGCGCACGAGACGCTCTCTGACCTTGTCGTCGGCTGTGTCGCTGAGCCTCTGTTCGTCGCGAAGCCTTTTCGCTTCAGCCATCAGCCAGCGCATCTCTGCCAGTTCGCGGTCGTGTCTTTCGGTCATTTCTGCCAGTTCTTTCCTTGCCAGCAGATAGTCGTCGGAACTCGCAATGTCCTTTATTCTGTTGTTTATGTCGTCTATTTCCGCCTCGTGCAGTTTGAAGTATCCGTCGGGCTGCAGATAGTCGAACACTGCCGGAACATATCCCTGCCAGTCGCTCCTGCCGCAAATCTGTCCGGAATAGGCTCTCAGGTAGCCTATGCGGCGACTCCTTCCGTCGTCATATCTTACTATCAGCACGCCCATCATCTTACCCTTGCCTATTTCTGCCTGCCACTCCTTTCTCGCGGCAGCATCGTGCATGACCTGTTCCGCCGCCCACCGGCACAGTGCGTGAGGCTCGGCGGCAAACGGATTTGCCATTGTTGGCAATGTGGCGTCTATACCATGTGCCGACAAGATGCTGTCGGGTATGCTACATAAACACTCTTTCACGCTGCATGAAGATTGCTATTGTTTTCATTCTGAAATAGTTTTCCGACATATACATCATGCCCCCGTACCGGTTGTTGCTGCCCCACGAGTTCTTGCAGATGTAGTATCGCCTGCCGTTTTTGTCGTGCGCCATGCCCACGATAGCCATGCAGTGGTCGTCGGTAGTGTGTCGGTATTCAAAATCTTTCTGCCTGTCGTGCTGCGTGTACTGGCGCTTCTCGTCGTCGGCGACAGCCACTCCGTCGGCAAAACAGAATCCCTTTTCGCTCACGTCGCCTGCCCAGCAGACGGGATGTCCGCTGCTTATCGAGGCGTTGACGAGGCTGACCAGACGGTCGAGCGACACGTTATAGAGCCTGTCCCTGTACTTGTTTCCCTCCACTTCCAGCGAAAACCATTCGCCCGCAGGGTGGTGTGTGAAACTCGTAATGCCGACATACTCGTCGCTGCGGCATACGCTGTGCGCAAACTCCTGCACCGTATATTCGCATCCGTACATGAAAACGTATCTCGGAGCAGGACCTATTACGTCGTCGAGATAGTCTGCCACTGCCCTGTTTGCAGCATCCAGACCGTCGCGGTGCAGCCTGCGCACGTCGGCCATCTGCTCCACCTTGTTGCAGACATAGCCGAAATCGGTGCTCTCGTATGTCCTGTAGGCATCGAACGACATGGCTCCGTACTGCTGCAAGTGAGCCAGCAGCATCGACGGGAAGCCACGCAGCGATATGCCGGCTTTCGTGTTTCTCAGATAGCAGTCCATAGCCTGTTCCTCTATATAGCGGCGCACGCTGTATATCGGCGAAAGGTTTACGGAGTCGCCCTGCATGAGGCGTTCCGTCTCAATCGTTGCCAGCATGGCGTATGCCCAGCCCAGCTCGGCGTTCTGCTGGTCTTTCACGGGCGTCGTCTTCAGGCGTATGTCGTCGGTGAAAGCATACTGCCCGGCAGTGCCGGAGACTGCATCGCGCTTGCCGTCGGTGCAGCCGACAAGCAGGGCTATGGCGAATATCAGTACTGTAAACATGGATTACTGTGTTTAAATATGCACTGCAAAGTTACTATTTACGCACTTAACGGCAAAAGAAAAACTTGTTTTTTATTTTGTAGTGTAACGGTTTAAGCGTACCTTTGCACGCAGAACAGATAATAATTGCTGACAATGAAAAAACTTTACATTGAGACTTACGGCTGTCAGATGAACGTGGCAGACTCTGAGGTGGTTGCATCGGTTATGAAGATGGCGGGCTACGACACTGTCGAGGCTGCCGACGAAGCCGACGCGGTGTTCCTCAACACATGCTCGGTGCGCGACAATGCCGAGCAGAAGATATATCACCGGCTTGAGGAACTGAACAGCATGAGGAAGAAGCGAAACATCATAATCGGCGTGCTCGGCTGCATGGCTGAGCGCGTGAAGGAGGAACTGATAGACAATCACGGTGTCGACCTCGTTGCCGGACCCGACGCCTACCTGTCGCTGCCAGACCTGACGGCACAGGCGGAGACGGGACACAAGGCTATGAACATAGAGCTTTCCACTACGGAGACCTACCGCGACATCGTGCCGCAGCGCCTGCACGGACAGAAGATTGGCGGCTACGTGAGCATCATGCGAGGCTGCAACAACTTCTGCCACTACTGCATCGTGCCTTACACTCGCGGACGCGAACGCTCGCGCGACGTGGAAAGCATACTGCGGGAGGTGCGCGACCTGAACGACAGGGGCTTCAAGGAGGTTACGCTGCTGGGGCAGAACGTCAACTCATACATGTTTCAGGCGGCTGACGGCAGCACGGCAGACTTCCCCATGCTGCTGCGCCTGGTGGCTGAGGCTGTGCCGGCTATGCGCGTCAGGTTTACTACTTCGCACCCTAAGGACATGAGCGACGAGACGCTGAGGGTGATAGCCGACGTGCCGAACGTGTGCAAGCACATACACCTGCCGGTGCAGAGCGGCTCCGACAGGATACTGAAACTGATGAACCGCAAGTACACGCGCGAATGGTATATGAACCGCATTGCGGCTATAAAGCGGATTATTCCGGACTGTGCCATAACGACCGACATCTTCGTGGGCTATCACAGCGAGACCGAAGACGACCACCAGATGTCGCTGTCGCTGATGCGCGAGGTGGGATATGACTCTGCCTTCATGTTCAAATACTCTGAACGTCCTGGCACATACGCATCGAAACACCTGCCCGACGACGTGCCGGAGGAAATAAAATTGCGACGGCTGTCGGAACTGATTGAGTTGCAGACGAAACTCTCGGCTGAGCAAAACAGGAAAGACGAGGGCAAGGAGTTCGACGTACTGGTGGAGGGATTCTCGAAGCGCTCGCGCGAACAGCTATGCGGACGCACCGAGCAGAACAAGATGGTGGTGTTCGACAAGGGCACGCACCACATCGGCGAGACCGTGCGCGTACTGATTACGGGCAGCACGTCGGCTACGCTGCTGGGCAAAGCCACAGACTGACGGCAGGACAAACGGACGGACAACTGAGGGAGAAGGGCTGCCGGCAAGATGACGGACGGAGCAGCAGAGCCTGAAAAAGGTTAATCAATTTTGGCTCGTTTACTGTCGCGAGAATGCCCGCGAAACCCGTTTCGGAAATCTGAGGGGCAAAATATGCCCAAAATTCGAGTACGGATGCAATCGCCTGACAGTCAGACTGTTAACTGTAAATATAGTGTTTCTGTGCTGAAAACATAAGTGTTAAAAATGTCAAAGAGCATGTTTGACATTGTCAAACACACTGTTTGAGGAGGTCAGACACAGTGTTTGGGGGTATCGGGCATAGTGCCTGGCAGGGCAAAACAGACGAAATAGGCGCGTCAAACATGCTCTTTGACAATTTTAACAGTTGTGTCCGGTCTTGAAATTAACAGATTTTTGCAGTTTCAGGGGCTATAAAAATTCTATTTGGAGAGTTTTTCCCTGTCAAAATTTTTCATCATTTTTCGGTTAGAAAGAAAAATCTGATGAGTTTGGCACGGTTTTTGCTGTGAGACAAAACATAGATGAAATTATTTGAAACATGTCGAATCTGAAAATATATAAATCCATTAACTCGCCCAGACTGCGTGCAGCCTGGCACGACATGGAGCAGGAGAGCAACAACCCGTTCTGCTACTACGAATACATGAGCTACGTGTGGTGGTTTGTGAAATACACCACGCTCTACTCGCCACGCATAGCTTGCATGGAGGACGACAGAGGCGAGGTCGTAGCCATAGCACCGCTGAAATGGGACATGTTCAAGCGCTGCTACAGGATGCTGGGCGACGTGCAGGGATGCGGAGCCACGTCGCTGCTCTACAGAAAGGGCATGAGCCAGAAAGAAAAGGCTGACAGCACGCACAGGTTTTTCGAGAGACTGATACACCCGTTCAAGTTCAGAAGAATGGAAATGTGTGATGAGGATTTTGAGAAAATGGTCCTCACCCACTACACCAGACACACGCCGGACAAGTGCGTGAGCATAGACTTCAGCAACGGAACAGACAATCTCTACCAGTCGCTTTCTAAGTCGGTGAGGCAGAACATCAGGACTGCCTACAACAGAATGAAAACCAACGGAATAGACTATCGCCTGAAAGTGTACGACGGAAAACGCATCGACGACACGATGTGGAACAAGATACAGAACATCTACATAAGCCGGCTTTTCAGCAAATACAAGAGCCGCAAGTTCAGAAATGCCTTCGCCAGATGGTATAACACATATATCTACAAGCACCTGAAGCACGACAGCAGGTCGCTGCGCAGCATGTCGGGCACCTTCCACGCCATACTGCTCAACGGCGACGAACCGATGGCTTTCTTCTCCGGACTGAAGACCTGCAACGGCAAGAAAGTGAGCATACCGCGACTCGCCATAAACGACAAGTATGCTTTCTACTCGCCTGGATACACCCTGCTGTTTGAAACGATGAAATACATGGAGGCAAACACGCCGTGCAGGCTTATAGACCTGACCAGAGGAGACGAGAAATACAAGACCGACATGGGCGGAAAAATATACTACACTTACGATATTTCGTCTACCTGAAACGAGGAAAAAACTGAAAAACAATGCATTTTGGAAAAATAATTAACTATTGTTTAGTTGTTTAATTAGTTTTTCGTATCTTTGCCCCGCGAAACGCTGCCGAGCCGAATAGCCGGCACGCTTCACCATACAGATGTTGGTTCGCCACACAAGAGCGATTAAAAAGGGAAGTAGGTGCAAGTCCTACACAGTCCCGCTGCTGTAAGCCCTGTTGTTGAAAGGCAACGGCGCCACTGAGCCAAAACGGCTTGGGAAGGCTGCCTTTCAATGGGTAAAGTCAGAAGACCTGCCAATGTTTAAGTTTCATTACGGCCTTTCGAGGAAGAGGTCTTTGGAAAAAACAACATGCGTTCATTAAGTATCGATTTCAAAAGAAAATCATTTCGTCGCTGTTTCACACTGCTGCTGGCTTCACTGTCAGCCTCAACGCTGTGCGCACAAGACAATACCGACACCGACAAGGCAAGACAACTCGACAGCGTAACCGTAGTGAGCAACAAGCTGTCGCCTAACGTTACGTCGACAATGCCTATGCAACAGTTGCTGCGCAGCGAGCTGCAGGCTCTCGGAATACTAAACCTGTCGGATGCCGTGAAGAAATTTGCAGGCGCAGAAGTGAAAGACTACGGCGGCATAGGAGGCATGAAAACCGTCAGCGTGCGCAATCTGGGAGCACACCACACGGCAGTGAGCTACGACGGAATAACCATAAGCAACACGCAGGCCGGACAGATAGACATAGGCAGATACACGCTCGACAACGCCGAGTCGGTAAGCCTTGCCGTAGGCAGCGACGACAACCTGCTGCAGTCGGCACGACACCTCGCATCGGGAGCCATACTCAGCATAACGAGCGAAAGGCATGCGCCCGAAGGCGAACGCATGGAAATGAAAATAAAAGGAGGCTCGTTCGGCATGGTGTCGCCATCCTTCAGACTATGGCAGCCCATAAGCCAGCGCACGGCAGTAACGGCAAACGCATCGTTCATGCGTGCCGACGGAAACTATCCGTTCAAGCTCGTCAACGGCATAGAGAAAACAACCGAGAAGCGATATAACTCCGATATATACTCCTGGCAGGCAGAGGCAAACCTCTTCCACACATGGCGCGACAACAGCCAACTCGACATAAAGGCATACTGGTACTACTCGCAGAGAGGACTGCCGGGCGCCGTCATACTCTACAACAATAAGAGCGACGAGCGCCTTTGGGACGAGGATTTCTTCACACAGGCTGTATATACCAAGCGCTTCAACAACCGCTGGAGCATGAAGGCAAGGCTGAAATACAGCCACTCATGGAACAAATATGAAGACACCGACGTGAAATATGAAAACGGAAAGCGCATAGACGTGGCACGACAGAACGAATACTACGGCTCGGTGGCAGCACAGTGGAAGCCTACGGAATGGCTCTCGCTCGCACTGGCAGAAGACTTGTTCTTCAACAACCTGCGCAGCAACATATCCATCTCCGACAACCTGACCGACCCGCCATACCCTAAGCGCACGACATCGCTGACAGCACTGTCTGCACAGGTACAGGTGCAACGGCTGAAAATCAACGGAAACATAGTGGCAACATACGCCAGCGAAAGCGTGAAGGCAGGCAGCCAGCCCGCCGACAAGAAACGCCTGTCGCCGTCGCTGTCGGCATCTTACAGGCTCCTCAACGACCAGTCGCTGTTTCTGAGAGCCATGTATAAAAGCACGTTCCGCATGCCTACGTTCAACGACCTGTACTATATGCGCATGGGAAACACTGGCCTGAAACCCGAAAACGCACACGAACTGAACGCAGGAATAACCTACAGCGGACGCCCCGTAAGGTTCCTGAAATACGTAACACTGACCGTCGACGCCTATCTGAACAACATCGACGACAAGATAGTGGCTTTCCCTTCTACCTATGTATGGAAAATGTCGAACTTCGGAAAGGTGAAAATCTACGGCTTCGACATAACTTTGGCAACGGAAATACCTATTGCCAACACTGCCTCAGGCGAGTACAGCATGATTCTGACGGCTGCATTTACCAACCAGAAAGCCGTAGACAAGGAAGAGGATTCGCCTTCTTACAACGTGCAGCTGCCATACACGCCGCGCCAGAGCGGCAACATGTCGGCACTGCTGCGCACTCCGTACGTCAACATAGGCTACAACCTGCTCTCGCAGGGAGAGCGTTGGAGCAGCGTGCAGAGAATACCTCAGTATCAGCTGAAGGCTTACTGGGAACACAGCATAACACTGTCGAGGGAGTTCAGGATGAAGCATTGCAGGCTCAATCTGCAAGCAACGATGCACAATTTCACCAACGAACAGTACGACATCATTAAATACTACCCCATGCCGGGACGCTCCGTAACATTTGCGGCAACGCTTAACCTATAAGAAATAACTATTCATTATCATAAACAATAATTAAAAAAGAGAACTATGAAACTTAGAAGTTTATTTTTAGCAGCACTTAGTGCTATGGCAATCACAGTCGGTTTCACATCATGTAGCGACGACGACGATTGGAGTTGGGAAAAGGCTGGCTCTAAAATAGAGATGAGCCAGAAACGTGCTTTCGTACTAAATGAAGGCTCAATGAGCAAGAACAATGCCACAATGACTTACTTCGACTGGGCGACAGACGAGGTTTATGAAGGCGACCTGTTCATGGCGCAGAACGCAATCGCTATGGGCGACGTGGCACAGGACATCATCGTAGGCGACGACAACAATCTCTATGTCATCATGTCAAGCTCGAAGATTATCTACAAACTCAACAACGTAGGCGTGCGTCAGAGCTACCTGTCTGTTGCTGAAGAACTGGGCGACCCTCGCTACGGCGTGTATGAGGACGGCTATCTCTACGTAACTTGCTACGGAGGCTATGTTGCCAAGATTGACACAAAGACCATGAAAACCGTTGCCAACGTACAGATAGGACTCAATCCTGAGTACATCGTGGAAGAAGACGACAAGCTCTACTGCACATGTTCGGGCTGGGGCAAGGACAAGCGCGTTGCCGTTATCGACATGAAGACTTTCGACAAGGCTACTTATTTCGACGTTATGGACAACCCAGACCGCATCATCGAGGTTGACGACCACATCTTCGTACAGGGCTACGGACAGTACTGGAACTATCCTTGGGGCGAACTTAACACCAAGACGGGCGAGTTTAAGGAGCTGGGAAGTGCCTCTGCATGGACATCATACAGAAACACTCTCTATCTGGCTTACTCTGAAACAAACTGGACAACACACGTAACAACAACCACATTCTACAGCTATGACGTCAAGACGGGCACCAAGAGCAAGGGCTCTTTCCTGAAGAATGCGCCTAAGGAACTTGGTTCAAGCTCTGTATATGGCATGAACGTGAACGAGTACACTGGCGATATCTATGTCATGACAAGCGACTTTGCAAACAATGGCAAGATATACCACTTCAAGAACGACGGCACTTTCGTGAAGGTGTTTGAGTCTACGGGTGTCAATCCACGCAAGATTGTCTTCCTGAAGTAATATGCTGCGCCGCATCGGGCGCAAGAAATGAAAACTGAATGAACAGATTTCTTATTATACTGTCAGTCGTATTACTCTGTGCGTGCCAGTCTCGGCATGCACAGAGCGATATGTCTGAGCGTTGCGACACGGTAAGGCTGAAGTATGCCAGCAACCTGTCTATCATCAAGCACAGCGGCTATACGGAGGTGCGGCTTGCCGACCCTTGGAACGAGGGCAAGACCCTTCACACCTATCTGCTCGTGCCTGCCGACAGCGCGATGCCTGCCAACATGCCCGAAGGGGCTATCGTCAGAACGCCCGTAAAGAGGGCTGTCATGGCGACAAGCGTGCATTGCAGCCTCGTCATCGACATGGGCAGGAAAGACAACATAGCAGGCGTGTGCGAGCCACAGTACATACACATTCCCTTCATCAAGCAGCAGTTGGCTGCCGGAGCCATTGCCGACTGCGGCAGCGGCATGGCGCCTACGATAGCGAAGATTATCGACCGACAGGCTGATGTCATATTTCTCTCGCCGTTCCAGAACAGCGGCGGCTACGGCAAGGTGGAGGAACTCGGCATTCCAATCATAGAGACTGCCGACTATATGGAGACGTCTGCGCTCGGCAGGGCTGAGTGGATGCGTTTCTACGGCATGATTTTCGGAAGCGAGGACAAGGCAGACAGCATCTTCAGCGACGTGGAACGCAAATACAACGACCTGCGGCGGCTGGCTCACTCGGCACAGCAGAAGCGCTCGCTGATAATGGACAAGCAGACGGGTGCCGTATGGTATGTGCCGGGCGGACAGAGTTCGGTGGGACGGATAATAGCCGATGCCAACATCGGTTACGCGTGGAGCGACGACGAGCACAGCGGAAGCCTCTCGCTGCCGTTCGAGAGTGTGCTCGAGAAAGCTGGCGATGCCGACATCTGGCTGTTCAGATACAACTCGCCGAAGCCCATGACGCGCGCGGCGCTGCTTAGCGAAAACGGAGGCTACCGACAGTTCAGGGCTTTCGCTACGGGCATGGTCTACGGATGCAACACTGCCATAAGCACGTTCTACGAGGAGACACCGTTTCATCCGCACTTGCTCTTGCGCGACTTTATATGTATAGCTCACCCGGAGCTCAATCTGGGTCAACCAAAATATTTCATCTTGCTGAATGAATAGAAGCCGGCGTTTCACCATATCGATGGCTGTGCTGATAGCCCTGTTGTTTGCTGTCAGCCTCGTCGTCGGTGCCGTAGACATACCTGTCGGCAAGGTGGTCAAGATACTGTTTGGCTCGTCAGCCGAGCTGGCTGCCGACAGCGACATCAAGCCTTCGTGGATATTCATCGTCATGCAGTCGCGCCTGCCGCAGTCGCTGACAGCCATTCTCTGCGGCGCATCGCTCGCTGTATGCGGACTGATGCTGCAGACGGCATTCCACAACCCGCTTGCCGGACCGAGCGTCTTCGGCATAAACAGCGGTGCATCGCTCGGCGTGGCACTCGTCATGCTGCTGCTCGGAGGAAGCATTACGGCAGGAAGCCTCTCGCTGACAGGCTTCGTGGCAGTGCTGACAGCTGCCTTCGTCGGGGCAATGGCTGTCATGCTGATAATCCTGCTGTTCTCTACGGTAGTAAGAAACAACATCATGCTGCTCATCATAGGCATGATGATAGGCTACATAACATCGTCTGCCATATCGCTGCTCAACTTCTTTGCCACCGAACAGGGCGTGCAGTCCTACATGGTGTGGGGACTCGGCAACTTCGGAGGCGTATCGATGCAGCAGATGCCCACATTCGCACTGATAACCATAATGGGGCTCGTGGCGTCGCTGATGCTCATAAAGCCGCTCAACGCACTGCTGCTCGGCGAACAGTATGCCGAGAACTTGGGCTTCAACACAAAGCACGTACGCAACTATCTGCTCTTTGTTACGGGCGTGCTGACTGCCGTTACAACGGCTTTCTGCGGTCCGGTGGTATTCATCGGACTGGCTGTGCCGCACATAGCACGCATGCTGCTCGGCACCGACAACCACAAGCACCTCATGCCGGCAACCATACTCACGGGAGCAGCCGTAGCACTGCTGTGCAACATCATCTGCATGCTGCCTGGCTCGCAGGGCATCATACCACTCAACGCCATAACGCCATTCATCGGCGCACCGGTAACCATCTACGTCATCATGAAGCAGCGCATAAAGCAATAAGCCTGCCCGAAAATCCTTTTTCAACATCTCTTTACAACGGGAAAACTATAATCAATTTTCGCTCGTTTACTGTCGCGAGAATGCCCGCGAAAGTCGTTTCGGAAATCTGAGGGGCAAAATATGCCCAAAATACGAGTGAATTTGTAATTTATTGACAGTCAGTTTGTTAACTGCATATATAAGCTTTTTATGCAGGAAACGCATGTGTTAAAATTGTCAAAGAGCATGTTTGACATTGTCAAACAGTGTGTTTGAGGCTGCCAAACATAGTGTTTGGGACTTTCAGACACAATGTTTCGCAAGCCAAAATACGCAAATAAGTGCCTCAACCATGCTCTTTGACAATTTTAACAGTTGTCGTCGGTCTTGGAATTAACAGATTTTTGCAGTTTCAGGGGCTGTAAAAATTCTATTTGAAGACTTTTCCTCTGTCAAAATTTTTCATCATTTTTCGGCTCGGATGAAAATCCTGATGAGTTTGGCACGGTTTTTGCTGTGAGCATATCGATAGCACCAACCTCACCGCGTAACCTTAGCGCTTCGGAAAATAAGCCGCTCTTGCCCGGAAATATACAAATAAATTTGGAATATCTCTCGCTTATTGCATAAAATACGCACACTCTGCGCAATAAAACTATTTATTTTGTTATCGCTTAAACGGATTTTTCGTAACTTTGCAAAAAATAAGAAAATACAGACAATTATGACTATAAACGAACTGCAAGACGAAGTGATAGAGGAATTCAGCGCGTTCGACGACTGGATGGACAAGTACCAGATGCTCATCGACTTGGGCAACGAACTGGAACCGCTGGACGAGAAGTGTAAAACCGAACAAAACCTCATCGACGGCTGCCAGAGCCGCGTCTGGCTGCAAGCCGACTACCACGACGGACTGATAGAATATGCCGCCGAGAGCGACGCACTGATAGTAAAGGGAATAATAGCACTGCTCATACGCGTCGTCAGCGGACATACACCACAGGAAATACTCGATGCCGACCTCTATTTCATAGACCAAATAGGACTGAAAGACCACCTCTCGCCCACCAGAAGCAACGGACTGCTCGCCATGATGAAGCAGATGAAAGCCTACGCACTGGCTTTCAAGACTAAGGAAACAATGTAAAGGGCATAATTAATGATGTAATCCTGAACGGTAAGTGAGCCTGGTTGTTTTGAGGACTTACCTTTTTAAATGACTGAAACATGCGCAAACTGAGGACAATAGAGATAGAGAGGATGTCGGTGGAGGACTTCCGCGAGGCTGAGAAGATGCCGCTCGTGGTGGTGCTCGACAATATTCGCTCGCTGCACAACGTGGGCAGCGTGTTCAGAACTGCCGACGCCATGAGGCTGCAGGCGGTCTATCTCTGCGGAATAACGGCGACGCCGCCAAATGCGGAGATACACAAGACGGCGCTCGGAGGCGAGGAGTCGGTCGGCTGGAAGTATTTTGCCACTGCCGACGATGCCGTGGAAGAACTGAGAAAGGACGGATACAAGATATACAGCATAGAGCAGGCTGAAGGGTCGACGATGCTCAACGACTTCGCAGCTGACCGCAGCACGCCGGTGGCAGTGGTGCTCGGCAACGAGGTGAAAGGCGTGAGCCAGAGCGTCATCGACAAGTCTGACGGATGCATAGAGATACCACAGTTCGGGACGAAACACTCGATGAACGTATCGGTAACGGCTGGCATCATAATATGGGAGCTGGCAAAAAACTATTATTTTCCAAAACTATGAAGAAGCAAATACTCCTTATCAACGACATGGCAGGATATGGCAAGGTGGCTACGGCTGCCATGCTGCCCATACTGTCGTACTTCGGACATCCTGTCTACAACCTGCCGACGGCGCTCGTGTCGAACACGCTCGACTATGGGAAGTTCAACATTCTCGACACGACGGAATACATAAAAGGCGTGTTCCCCGTATGGAAGGAACTCGGATTTACGTTCGACGCCATAGCGACGGGCTTCATAGCATCGGAAAACCAGGCGCAGATAATATCGAAATACTGCAAGGAACAGGCTGAGCAGGGCACTGCCGTGTATGTAGACCCGATAATGGGCGACGAGGGAAAGCTGTACAACGGTGTTACCGACGCAGCCATACGCTCGATGCGCGAGATGGTGTCGGTGGCTCACCTGACATACCCCAACTATACGGAGGCTTGCTATCTGACCGACAGCAAGTACAACGCCGACGGCGCAACACGCGAAGAGGCGTTCCAGCTCGTAGACAGGCTGCGACAGATGGGGGCTCGCTCAGTGCTCATAACAAGCATAAAGGTGGACGGACAGCCGTCGGTAGTGGGCTACAACGCTGCCGACGACACGACGCTCTGCCTGCCATACACCGAAATACCAGTGCACTTCCCCGGCACGGGCGACATGTTCTCGGCTATACTCATAGCCCACCTGCTGTCGGGAGAGTCGCTGCAGCAAAGCACGGAGAGCGCTATGCGCGGCGTCTACAAACTGATAGAACTGAACAAGGACAACAAGGACAAGAACAGGGGAATACCCGTAGAAAACTACCTGAACCTGCTGTAAACTTAACAATAGGAAAACAATGCTTGTAAAAACATACTGCGCTGCCGTCAACGGACTCAACGTTACGGCTATAACCGTTGAGGTAAACACGTCGAAAGGCTTCAACTATCACCTGTCGGGACTTGGCGACGAGGCTGTCAGGGAGAGCCGCGACCGAATAGCGGCGGCTATAAACAACAACGGATACAAGTTCCCGAAGTCGGAAATAACCATCAACCTGTCGCCTGCCGACATACGCAAGGAGGGCAGCAGCTACGACCTGCCGATAGCCATAGGCATACTGGCTGCCGACGAAAGCATACAGAACGTCAACCTGCAAAGCTTCATGATGGTGGGCGAACTGAGCCTCGACGGCACACTGCAACCCATACGGGGAGCACTGCCCATAGCCATAAAGGCACGACAGGAGGGCTTTAAGGGGCTGATAGTGCCTAAACAGAACGAGCGCGAGGCTGCCGTAGTAAACAACCTCGAAGTCTACGGCATGGAAAACATAGGAGACGTTATCGACCTTCTGAACGAGAAAACAAACCCGCAACCATGCTTCGTAGACACGAGAAAGGAGTTCTACGAACATCAGTACCAGTTCGACCTCGACTTTGCCGACGTACGCGGACAGGAGAACGTGAAGCGTGCACTAGAAGTGGCAGCAGCAGGCTTCCACAACCTGATAATGATTGGTCCGCCGGGATCGGGAAAGTCGATGATGGCAAAACGACTGCCGGGCATACTGCCGCCACTGTCGCTGGCTGAAAGCCTTGAGACTACACAGATACACTCCGTAGCGGGAATGCTGGAACGCGGCACGTCGCTCATTGCGCAACGACCGTTCAGAGGACCACACCACACCATCTCGCAGGTGGCACTCGTAGGAGGCGGCAACACACCGCAGCCCGGAGAGATATCACTGGCACACAACGGAGTGCTCTTCCTCGACGAACTGCCGGAGTTCAACAAATCTACGCTGGAAGTAATGAGACAGCCACTGGAAGACCGACGCATAACCATATCGCGCGCCAAATACACCGTAGAATACCCATGCTCGTTCATGTTCGTGGCATCAATGAACCCCTGCCCCTGCGGATACTATGGCGACCCGACACACCACTGCGTATGCACGCCAGGACAAATACAGCGATACATGAACAAAATCAGCGGTCCGCTGCTCGACCGCATAGACATCCACTGCGAGATTCAGGCCGTGCCCTTCGCCCAGCTCTCACAGATGCAGCCCGGCGAGCCCTCGGCCGTCATCCGCGAGCGAGTCATTGCCGCCCGTAAGATCCAGGAGGAGCGATTCAAGCCCTACAAGGGCATCCACTGCAATGCCATGATGACCGAGCGCATGCTCCATGAGTTTGCCGAGCCCGACGCCGCCTCGCTCGACATGCTCCGTATGGCCATGGAGCGCCTGAAGCTCTCCGCCCGCGCCTACAGCCGCATTCTCAAGGTTGCCCGCACCATCGCCGACCTCGCCGGCAGCGAGAAGGTTGAGTCCATCCACATCGCCGAGGCCATCGGCTATCGCAATCTTGACCGAGGCGACTGGGCGGAGAGAGGATTATAATAAATTAAAAACAAATATCAAGTATAATATATGTCTTTCTTTTCAAATATTCAACATATATTTAATGGAGTTGATATAGACGATCTTATGCAAGAAATCAACTCCTTAAAAAAGGAAATTTTTTCTGCAAAGAAAAAAATATCCAGGTATTCAACGTCACTGACAGAAAAAAATAACGAAATTGCGTCTTTAAAGCAACTTAATATTTCTTTATCTGAGGACATGACTAGGGAGAGAAACAAATATTCTATCTTAGAAAATAAAGCTGATGACCTAAGTAAAACCATTACAGAGTTAAAAAAAGAGAATGAGATTCTTGGGACTTCAGAACAAAAGTTTAAAGATGAGTGTGAGAAAACCACAAAATCAAATGCGTCGTTAAATGGCAAGAACTTAGCCCTTTCAAATAGAATAAAGGCACTTGAAGAAAAAATAACGCAATTGGAATCGACTCAGTTAAGACAGCAATCAGAATTATCCGAGAAAGATGCCAAAATATCGATGATGGGGGCTGACTATGATAAACTCCATTCTGAATATAACAACAATAAAGAACAACTAGAAGAGGCAAACAGAACTATTGAATGTGAAAAGTCTGCAAAAAAGGTTTTAGAAGAGAATTTAGCCCAGTTACAGGAAGGGAATCGCATTCTATCTGAGAAATCCGATTTATTGCAAGTTGCTGTAGATGAATTAGAAAGTGAAAATAGTCGTTTAAAGGAAGATTCTGCCAAAGCAAAGGAACAGATAGATCTTTTAACTAAAGAAAGTTCTAGTAAAGAAAGTGAGAAATCCGCACTGAACGAAGAATTAGATAAACAAAAGACTGAAAACGAATCTCTTCGGCAACAAATTCAAGAATTAGTTGCAGAGAAAGAAGAATTATCACCTTACATGTATCTGGTTGAAGCAAAGAAAGAGCAGGAAGCTATTGAATCTGCAATTACAGGAGCAAGAGAGAATTTGCAGAATTCATTGGATTCTGCCATGTCCATTTTGTCAACCATCACACATGAAGAAGTAAAGAATTCATTAGAAGATGCTATAAGGTCTTCACGTGAATTAGCTAATTCTGATGATAGCACACTTGAAGAGCTGAATGATTCGAAAGAAAGTTTGGATTCTGCGTCTAAAGTAGCAGAAGAGCAAGAGAAAGATCTGATTGAGCAGGATGAAGAAGAGCGTTTGCGCAAGATAGAAGAGGAAGCAGAACGAAAACGTAAAGAACAGGAAGAAGCTGAGCGTTTACGTAGGGAAGAAGAGGAAGGAAAGAAACGGCTGGAAGAAGAAAAGAAGCATAAGGAACAAGAATTGAAAAACGATTTAGAAAGATTGGTTGGTACTGCCAAATCGTTTTGTAATACTATTAGCTATGACGATATATCAATGCCACTACAGGCTGTTGTTGATAACACAGAAATATATATTGAGGCAGGTTTATTTGAATATAACACCTTAGAAAACAAGTATACAACACTTAAAAATGCTTTGGATGAAGCAAAAAAGGAAGTAGAGAGCGCAAAAAAGACTGAATCCCACGTTGTTAAACGGAGTATTCTTGAAATATTTGACACAAAAGAAGGAGATATAATAGATTCGGAATCCTTTTTTAAGAGGCCAGAACATGAGCTTATTCGTTGGCGCCGTATTTTCGAAGAATCAATTTTGGCAGGAGAACATCGTTTTATTTGTACCAACTGTAGACAGGATGTAAAAATCTCTGGTAGAAAATATGAAAGAGGGCAAGTCGCTTTCTTTTCTCACTTACATGATAGTGACTATTGTGAGATTAAGACTACGACAGGGTTGTCAAAAGAACAAATTGAGGCCAGAAAATATGGGCTTGTAGCAGAAAGTGATCGCCATAAAAGATTAAAAAGACTCATACATGAGGCCTTGGAAGGGTATGCAAGTCGCGCAAAAGGTGTGGCAGATGTTGTTGAAGAAAAAAGGGTAAATAGCAATTTACCATATATGAATTGGAGGAAACCAGATGTCATTGCCAAATATAACAACCTAAACATTGTCTTTGAGCTACAACTATCGACAACATTCATTAGTGTTGTTGTACAGCGTGATATTTTTTATAGACTCAACGATTATTTTATAATTTGGGTATTCAACTTTGATGATAATCAAAAATATGTAGACCTTACTAATCTGATGTGCAAAGATATATACTATGCAAATAAGCGAAACGTATTTATCTTTGACGCAGAAGCGCAACAGGCAAGCGAGGAGCGAGAAGAGTTGGTGCTTAAATGCAATTGGCTTGACACAGACAATACTTGGCATTATTCACCAACAAAAGGCAATGGTGATGGTATACTCATCACGATTGACGAACTAAAGTTTGATAAAGATACTGCTAAGCCATATTATTTTGATGCAGAGACACCATATTATGAAATACATCCAGAAGTAAGGGAACGCATTCAAAAAGAGGAGCGGTCAAAACAACAAATGATAGATGATTTGTTGGCAAGGGCAAGTCGAGAAGCTGAAGAAGCAATTGTCAAGCGTGATAATGCCCTAAAACTTATGCTTGAAAATGATGGGCATGTCTCACCATTCAAAGATGGCAATAAGTATGGTTTCATGTATAACAATGTCGTTCTTGTTCCTGCTAAATATTCCTCATATTCGGAATTCGGTAATAATGGTATGTATAAAGTGTCATTTAACAGGCACCATGGTCTTATAGACAAATATGGAAATGAATTATTTGCATGTGATTATCTGGATTTCCACCGTTTGTCAAATGGACTAATCGTTGCAGAAAGCACGTCAGGTTTTTACATCTCAGGGATAGGGCGTATTTCAGATAGGTCTCCGCATGACACGATTTCTCTCAGGGAACTGACGACAGAATTATTTGTTCTTTTACATAATTCGAGCAGCCTTTATATTTTCATTGTAGATGACGAATACTTGTTTAAGAAAAATGAAAACGACTATGCCTTTTATTCTATATCAGGCGAGCAAGTTATTGCGACTACTTTTTCTAAATATCATTTCACCCAAGGCTATTCTGCTTTATGGCTCCAGAATTCGATAAGCAGAAAGTGGAAAGTTACAGAATTAGATGGCTCGGAAAAGAACAATTTGGAATATATAGATTGTAACTTTGAACAAGAGCGAACAATTGCTATACAGCCTGGCAAAACAGATGTGTACAATTCAAAAGGCGAGATTATTTGGAGTACTGACTATGATAATATTAAGAGTTTTGGATTAAAGGAGTATTCTAAAGTCATAAAAGGCAATAAGTGTGGCTTAATTGATGGTAACTTCTCTGAAAAGTTGTCTGTCGAATATGAAGAAATTCAACTCCATAAGATCTTTATACTTGCCAAAAAGGGAGGCTTTTGGGCTATCTTTGATGAAAATTGCTCTTTGCTATCATCATTTGAATTTGACTCAATTACGGACTTTTACACATGGCATTCTTCTTCGTGGGCTAATTGGTTATTGGTAAAGAAAGACGACCTTGAAGGTCTATATAATAGCGATGGGCATTGCGTATTAAAAGCAGAGTATGAATCAATTGATACAGATAAGGAGTTACTCATCGTAAAGCGCAATGGCAAATATGGCCTATACGACAAAGAAGGAGAAAATCTTATAGATACTCAATATGATAAAATTAAGCCACTACCCAACGGTGTAAATGTTATTGTATGCATTGAGGAGAAATCATATATCTATTGTCTTTTAGACAAACGCTTAGACAAGAGTCCTTATACCTCTATTCGCCAACTTGACGAAAACTATCTGATTGTGCAATCTGGAGAATTCTATGGATTATCAGATACTCATGGAGAAGTTCGTATCCCTATCAGTTTTCAAGGTATTGACAAACTCAAAAAAGGGTACAGCGAGTATCATCCCTCCATTTTCAGATGTGACTTAAATGGTAAAGTCGGCGCATATTCGATAAACGACAAGCGAATTGTCATAGCGACAGAATTTGATAATATTGAGTGGTGGAGTCAGAATGTTTTTAAAGTGAAAAAGGGTTCCAAATGGGGTCTATATGAGATTGGGAAAGGTTATCTCACAGAAATCAAATATGATTCTATCTCACCTTACAATAACACGAAGATAACCGTTTCATTTAATATGAGAGAAGGACATATATCACCTAAAGGAGAAGAGATATGCTCTGAATCCATCGAATTATCTGACGGCTATGAGACTAAGAAATTTTTCAGCAGGTGGTCTCTATTTAAGGACTCTAAAATGATTATTCCATATGAACATGATGATCCGATAGAAATTATTAATGACAACTTATTTAAGGTAAATACAGGTGGAAAATTGGGTATTAAAGATTCTACCAATAGCTATATTTTCCAGCCACAATACAGAGATGTTGTTACAATAGATAATTGTAATTTTGCTATTGTAAAACTGATAAAATATCGTAAAGAACGAAAATCGGAAAGTTACAGGACTTATAATTACAGATGGCGAACGACATATCACACAATTGATGTTGAATACAACGAGTATCAACTTTTTAATATTGATGGCACTCAAAATGGGATTCCATCAAATTATTGTGGAACATATTCTAAGATGGAATTCGCCAATTCTAGATTCGTCTGGCTTAATAAGCAGATTCTCTCACTTGATAATTTTGCGATAACAGAAGACACCTATTCCTCTTTTGAGCCTTTCAAATGTGATGGATTCGCTAAGGTCAAGAAAGAGAAATATGGCATATTAAATTTCAAGTTGAAGTTAATCTTACCTTGTGATTTCGACTCAATAGAACTATGGGACAATGATTTGTTCTTGACGCGAAACGATATTAGGGAAGGAGGTTGGTATGATTATAGTACAAGAGAAGAGTATCGGCTTTATAAGAAAGATGGTGTAATCTGTTCTATCGGTGTATTTGAAGCATATGAGGATGTAGGTGAAGGGAAAACAAAAATTATAAAAAACTCGCAGATAGGATATATCAATCAAGATGGTGAGATTATCTATGACGACACAGAAACGATGAATAATGAAATCGTTGTTTCTAAAGCATTCGGACATCTTGAAATAAAAAGTATTGAAGGGAACATCTTGGTTCCATTAAGTGAGGGTGTCACAGAAATAAGACCTTTTATTGAAACATTTTATATTATTGTAAAGGAAGGCAAACAAGGTGTTTTGAATGTTCGTGATAAAAAATACATAGAATGTGAGTTTGATTCCATAGAATTGTGGTCAAAGGGAATTCTTTTAGTTTCTAAGAACCATTATTATTCGAGTCCATCGAAAACTTATAGCCTCTTGTCGCTCAGTGGTGTGAGTATTACAACGAAAGAGTATACAAAAATTTCATCGCTCGTAGATGGGTTCGCGGATGCTGAAAGAAATGGAATAACTGGCAAATTGGATGATAGAGGTCATGAAGTTTATGACTTAGAAGAACAATTGAATCATAGTTTGATAAAGAGAAGAATATTTGGGAAATGGGAAGTTTTTGACAAAAATGAACATCAAATTCTTCCTTCCCAATGGGACAATATTACGTTGTTCACAGATTCAATTATCCTTGCAAGTGTTACAAAACAAGTATCAACTTCATCATACTATTCAACTTCAAATCTGATTACTTCATATACGCTATTCACGCTTGATGGAAACAAAGTTCTTCCTGAAGAATTTAGTAACATAAAAAAATGTAGTAATGATTGTTGTGTTGTCACAAAAAACTCTTATGATGCATTGTTAAGTAAAAATTTTGATGTACTAATTCCTTTTGAGAAGTCTTATAAATCTATTCGGGAATGGGCAGATAAAAAATATGTAGCTTATTTAGGCGGTTTGTATGTTGTGATAAACGAAAGAGGAGAGGTCATATCTAAAAACAAATATTCGAAGATTGGTGATTTGCAGGAAGGTAAAGCTAAAGTAGTTTCTAACTATAAAACTGGATATATAAATAAAGATTGTGAAGAACTTGCCGACATTACCGAAACAAGAGGTAATTGGTCTATTTCAAATTTCTTTGAAAAATATTCCATCCAAAAAAATGGTGCTACAATCCTTTCTGATTTACGTGAAGCTGTTTTCTTAAACGATTCGTTAATAAAGATAAAGAAGATTACGAGTTATTCTCTTTTCTCAACGATTCTTGAAAAGGAACTCCCAACCTTATATAAGCGAATAGATAATTTTAATGGATCTTTGGCTAGCGTCATTAGCATGAATAATGTCAAAGGCTCTATTGACGAAGAAGGCAATGAGTGTTATGATCACACAATAGAATTGACTGAGACAATCATAGCAAAAAGAAAATTTTCAAAGTATGAAGTATTCAATGGTGACAAGATTATATTGAAAGATATAACCGACGTGACAAAATGGGCTGAAGGCAAACTAAAAGTTGCTATAAGTCCGAATAAGGTCAAGATATTTAGCATAGAACAAAACAAGTATCTTGGAGAGTCGTATAATTTCATCTCTGATCTTGAGGATGGTAAAGCCAAGGTCAAGAAAAATGCTTCTGAAGGATACATTGACACAAATGCTGATGTTATTCCAACTGAAGAAATATGCATTGAACCCAATGTTCACAAGGTCCAAAAACTGGGACTTTGGTATATTGTTGATGACAACAATAAGCAAATTATTGATGGCTCATTCAAAGAAATAGGGTCATACAAAGGGAAGTTTATTAAATTTGATGGTTATGATTATAGTATATTAGATAGTGAATGCTCAAAAGTAGTACCTGTTTGGGGTACATACTATAAGAATAACACATCCACGCTCATATATTTAGTTGGTGGGCACTATGTTAGAGTATATAAGAAAACACTTGATCTCGATGGTAAGAACGTTCTTGATTTTATAAAAGAAAATAAAACTCTAAAATTGGGGATATGCAGTATAAATACAAAAAAACACGCTGTATATGCAAAGCCGTATAAAGAAATGCAAGCAAAATTGGATCTCCCACCATTCGAAATTGGTCAAATTGTAGAAGGTGTTGTTTGTAAAATAAAACCATTTGGTATAATAATCAAATGTAAAGATGGAAGGAAAACCCTAATACATATAAATAGATTACAGGAGGTGGGATATGGTGATTACAAATTTGAATTATCTCAACCAATAGCCATAAAAAAAATAGGTTTTAATGAAGCGTATAATAAAGATATTTGGGAGATTATTTCTCTTGGCCAAATAGAGAATGCAATCTCGTAACTTGTTTATCTAGCAAATATTTTAATTGTATGGAAATGGTGTTTTTAGACTTAAGTATAATCGCTGCAATGGCAATAATTCTGTTTCTTACAGGAACGAAAAATTCTTGTAAACGGGGTTACATAATCTTCGACCGCATAGACATACAGATAGAGATAACACCTGTGCCGTTCAAGGAGATAGCCAACACACAGCAGGGCGAGTCGAGCGCAACGATACGCGAAAGGGTCATCCGTGCACGGGAAATACAGGAGCAACGCTTCCGAGACCACAAAGGCATATACTTCAACTCGCAGATGTCCGAAC
>OMZM01000006.1 GCA_900315545.1 uncultured Prevotella sp. | reverse complement strand
GGACTTAATGTTTTGAACACCACTAAGTTACTAAAAATCAGCGATATGTGCAACTTTTTACTCATATTTATCAACTTAAATTAATTCCGCCAACGGGTAAAAAATAATAATTATGAAAAAAAGACTTTTTACATTAGCATTGGTGTTGGCATCGTTACAGATGGGCTTGAATGCACAGACTGTAGCCGGAACTAAGCTGGTAGTCGATGCTGAAACAGGACTTGAGTGGCTTATGGACTTTGATGAGGAAGGACAGAAAATAGGCGATTACTACATAATCCTTAAAGAGCCTACGGTTACTCTTTCCGGCACATCCGTCGACCTGCCGACAGGAGTGGACGAAAGTGAAAACGGTTCGTCAGAACCTATTGGTGTCAACTACTTCTTCCCACAGAGTAATTTCCGTCCTTTCGTAAGAAATAACTACAATGGCGGTAATCGAGTGATGACGAAGGCAATGTGTGATAACATTAAAGAATTTAACTACACCAAAAGTTCTGGTGATAATTTCAAGGGAATAGAATACTTTGCCAATCTCGAAAATCTGACTATTAAAGCAAATAATGCAAAAAATATTACTCTCGACTTGTCGAAGAACAAAAATCTCAAGACGCTGACGTTTACCAATGGTTCGTCTTATGGAGACTATAACAGTGCAAGTATCAAGTATCTTGACATAAGCAATACGCAGCTGACATCCATCACGCTGCCTAACGGCTCGCAAAATTCTTTGGAGACTTTCAAGTGCGACAATACGCCGCTCCTGACATCAGTGAATTTCGCTAACTTCCCAAAGCTGACGACATTCACGTGCGTTGGCGCAACAAACCTCACGTCGGTAACGTTCCCGACCTATCCAAACCCACAGCCATCAGGCAGTGCCGTGTTTACGATAGACGTTACCAACTCCGGACTTGCAGGAACAACATTAGACCTTACTAAATATAAGGACATAGTATTTCATTCTATTCATGTCAAAGGTGCAAAATTCTATATGGGCGACGGCGTAACTCCGAAAGTGTCTACACTCGTTTACGACGCGACATCGCTTGAAGACAAGAGCTTCGACGCAAGTACATATACATATCTCAACGACCTGACACTGATAGGTGTAGAGAGCCTGACAATGAAGAATATCAGTGAATTCCGTCTCGACGTTAAGCAGTCGCCGGCACTCACAAACTATACTCTTCCGGCAGACCTGACCAACCTTCGGAAGTTCACGTTCAGGGGAGAAAATCTGGACGCTTCGGGAAATCCATACATCACGCATCTTGTGATAGAAGGACTGAACGACAATCCTACCGACGAGCAGCTGACACAGACTTTCAAGGCGCCGACACAGTTGAACTATCTCGATATTCACGGCTCGGGAGTGAAAGGAGTGCTCGACGTGACTAACCTGACAAACCTGATAGGACTCGACTGCCGATTCACACCGATAACAAAGCTCGATGCACACGGACTGACAAATCTGGTGAACCTGAGAATACGCCCACAGGCTCCTAATATATTGACAACTGGTTGGACAAATACAGAGAACAAAACCTCAGGCATGAACTATTTGGGAACAAAGAAATTCTATAGCGAGCGTACCAAGCTGGAGGAAATAGACGTCAGCGGATGTACGGCGTTGCAGGCGCTCCGCCTGACAGGTGTCGACGGCGACAATCAGGACTATGAACATACTAAGATAAAGAAACTCAATGTCAGCGGATGCTCAAACATGATTGAATTAAGTTGTGTAAACAGCTTAATAGAGTCGCTCGACGTACATGGATGCAACAATTTGGAGTCAATAAGCCTTATACAGGGCATGATGACCGACTCGGCATTTATTAAGAGTGGTGTACACAGTCTTCCAAAGCTGATAAAGTTCATTGCTCACCGTAACCGCCTGACCAGCGCCGACTTCATGACTGTGCCGAGTGCTAACTGGACAAATCCTAAATGGACGGAATGGGCAGATGGCTACGAACGTACGCAAGATAATGTAAACACCTTGCAGCAACTTCAGGTAAACGGTGGCTCATACCTCGTGAAGACATACGTCGGTCCACACAATGTTCCGACGCTAAACGGAGGCACAAAGTCCGTAGACTATGACTATACGATACTGGAAGGCGGTACATACACAAATACTATACAGAGTATCGACCTCAGCTATCTTTCTTCAAACTTCAAGCGTCTGTTCTGCTCAGACAACCTGATAAGAAACCTGGACTTCTCGAATGTTGGTCCAAACCTTACTCACTTGCAGATAAACAACAACCGCTTCACTACTCTCGATCTCTCGCCGGTAAAAGCGGCAAACGTATTGGGAACTAACCCTAACTGGGCACACAATGCCACGTTCCGCGAACTCGACGTGATAAAGGGCGGTGTAAAGATGAACGACGACGGCACTTACTATACGGAAGGTGCTGACAACCACTGCGTGCCGGGAGCATTGCGCGAAGACGGCGAGAACGACATCTGCGTGCTCTACCTGCCGTTCGCATACAAAGACATGGAGATAACAGACTTGAAGATATCGGCGGAAGACGACTTGTATGACTACGAGGGAACCAACTATGACGCAACGGTTGCCTCTAATGCCGGAAAGATGGACATTATCAACTTGAAGGATGCAAGCGACAACAGCGTATACTATATGAAGACGCATGATGGCGAAATTCACAAGGCTGGAGACCTTGACCTGCACCGCAAGATTGTACGCTACAACTACGATACGGAAATAGACCGCGAGGGTACGTCGCAGCCTGCATCATACGGACACCTGAAGGCAAAGATACACCTTGAGCCATACGTGCTCTATATAAACCCTGCAACAAAATCGGGTGAAGGAGTAGACTACTACTCAGGCACTGTATGCGTAAGCTACGAATGGGAAGTGCCGGAAGGTATAGAGGTTTATATCGCTTCGGGAGTAGTAGACATAGAAAAAATTATACACGGAGGAGGTGCGGAGGTAGAACAGCAGCTCAACATGATAAAGATAGGTGAGGCTGGCGACATCATACCGAAGAACACTCCTGTATATGTCAAGACTGTGCCTGCGTTCGAGAATGTCGTAAAGGCAGACGGCACGACACCAGCAAAGACATTCAGCGTTGAAGGCAAGGATTTGTCGCACGTGGCAGGTTTCTATGCCATGCACAAGAACTGGGAACCGGAGTATCTCGGATGGAGCAATATCAAGGATGATGCGATTTATCAAGCACAGCTTAAAGTCAATTTGCTTAGAGCTGAATTCACGCAGGATACCACCCCAACGGATGCGATGTATTATGATACGTTCGATACAACAAATCCGGAAAACAGCACACTGCATTACTCGTTCTCAGCAAAGGAAGTAACTCCATTTACTGTGCTGACATTAGGACGCGAACAAAAACTGGGCACGGGCATGATAGGATTCTGGCCCTACAGAGGTACAACAGTTGCAGCACACCGCTGCTACATCGCAAAGGAAGACGTAGATGCCATTTATGAGTCGGTAGGCTCAAGAGGTATGGCTTTCCACTTCGATACAGAAACAGACGTAACATCTGCACCAAGCATAGTAGTTAAGGAAAAACGAACAACAGGTAACGATGCATGGTATACAATCTCTGGAATGCGCTTGCAGAACAAGCCGACACAGCCAGGACTCTATATCAACAACGGCAAGAAGGTGTATATCAAGTAAATATAGGAGGCATATATGAATAAGATGAAATATATAAAGCCGGGAATAGACGTCATAAATGTCTGCGGTAAGCAGGATATTATGGATGATTGGGCTGGACCTTCGAAACCTGCCACGTCGGATAACTTCGCCAACGAAAATACATTTGAAGATGAAGACGACCCATGGGGAAACTTGTCAGGCTGGGATGATTTAGGCAGTTGGGGAACAGATGCGTAAATACTAAACGAAATATAATTTTTTTTATTTTTCATGATGCTATTATAAATAGCGATTTCTACCAATTTGGAGAGCAAGCGTTGTGAAACGGTTGCTCTTTTTTATATGGTTTTGTTATTTGAAGAAAAAGTAATAACTTTGCAGCAGAATATAAACACAATGAATTATGAAACATAGATTCTTTTTGCTGGTTGTCGCTGTATTGTCGGCTGTAGCCTGCCTTGCCGACAATAAGCCGACAATGACTGAGTGGCACGATATGGATGTCAACGACATCAACCGTCTGCCTCTGCACGCAACGTTTGTAGCCTACGACGACGCAATGTCGGCTTGGAAGGGAGACAGAAACAACGGACGATATGTGTCGCTCAACGGCGACTGGAAATTCAACTGGGTGGCTGACGCAGACCAGAGACCAAGCGATTTCTATCGTACAGACTACGACGACAGAACGTGGGGAAGCATGACTGTGCCAGGTATATGGGAACTGAACGGATACGGCGACCCTGTCTACCTGAACGTTGGCTACGCCTGGAGAGGACACTTCGACGCTGCACCGCCAGCCGTACCGGTAAAAGACAATCATGTGGGCAGTTACCGACGTGTTGTAGACATACCTGAAAACTGGGACGGCAGACAGGTGATAGCACACTTCGGAAGCGTTACGTCTTGCATCTATCTGTGGGTGAACGGCAAGTTTGCTGGCTATGCAGAAGACTCGAAAGTGGCTGCCGAGTTTGATATTACACCTTATATTAATAAGGGAAAGAACCTTATAGCCTTCCAAGTGTTCCGCTGGAGCGACGGCTCGTGGTGTGAGGATCAGGACTTCTGGCGACTCAGCGGCGTGGCACGCGACAGCTATCTGTACTGCCGTGATGCTAAGGCACACATCGACGACATACGCGTAACGGCAGACCTCATAAACAACTACCGCGACGGAAAGCTGCATATAGATGCCAGAACGACGGGCGACGTGGTCGTGGAATACAGACTGCTTGACGCCGACGGACAGGAAGTGTGGCGAGGAAAGGATAGCGACGTAACCGTAGGAAACGTTAAGGCATGGACGGCAGAGACGCCTTATCTCTACACTCTGGAAGCAACGCTCGTAGGACGACCTGCCGGCAAGAAGGTAGGGAAAGGCTATGCACTGACCGACGAGGCTGTTGTAAAGGATGTCGTAAACATAAAGGTTGGCTTCCGACATGTGGAGATAGTGCCAAACAACGGACTTGGAGGCGGCACGATGCTTGCTGTCAACGGCAAGCCGATAATGATAAAAGGTGTGAACAGGCACGAGGTGGACCCAGACGGAGGATATATTGTCAGTCGTGAACGCATGATAGAGGACATAAAGCTGATGAAGCGCTTCAACATAAATGCCGTGCGAACATGCCACTACCCCGACGACCCTATGTGGTATGACCTGTGTGATGAGTATGGACTGTATGTCGTGGCAGAAACAAACCAGGAGAGTCATGGTCTGGGCTACGGCGACGACTCGCATGCCAAGAAGCCGCTGTTCGCAAAACAGATTCTCGAACGCAACCAGCACAACGTGGCGGCACACTACAACCACCCGTCGATAATAGTATGGTCGCTCGGAAATGAAACAGTGGACGGAGAGAATTTTGCGGCTGCATACAAGTGGGTTAGAAGTCAGGACAGCATGCGACCGATACAGTGGGAGCAGGCACGAGGCGGCGACAATACCGACATAAACTGTCCGATGTACTGGACTCACGAGGAGATAGAGGACTATGCTAAGGACTATAAGCAGACAAAGCCACTCATACCGTGCGAGTATTCTCATGCTATGGGCAACTCGTGTGGAGGATTTAAGGAGTACTGGGACCTTGTACGCAAGTATCCTAAGTATCAGGGCGGATTTATCTGGGACTTTGTTGATCAGGGACTGCGCATGAAAGGCAAGGGATATGAGAAGTCGTACTACTATGGAGGCGACTTCAACGACTATGATCCGTCAGACAATAACTTCAACTGCAACGGTCTCGTAAGCCCCGACCGCGTGCCTAACCCACACATGTATGAGGTTGGTTATCAGTATCAGAACATCTGGACAGACTGGGCAGACGCAGACAAGGGTACGATAAACGTAAGAAACGAATATTTCTTCCGCAATCTCGACAATGTCAGGCTGCGATGGAAACTTATGTACAACGGAAAGATATTGGATGAGGGAACGGTGGAGAACATAGTCTGCGAGCCGCAGGAGACAACCGTCGTGAGCCTGAGAAACGGCAACAACGATGATGGCTTTATAGCAAAAGTGATGCAGAATAAGACCGACTGCAACGATATACTGCTGAACGTCGACTATGAACTGAAAGCCGATGAGCCTTTGCAGAACAGAGGCGATGCGGTGGCTTACCAGCAGCTGACATACCACCTGCATAGCGTTGCACCAGTGGCAGAGACTAAACAGAAGGTGCAGGCGCTGAAGGTTGCAGACGAAAAGAAGTACAACATGCTGACCGTCGGCAACAAACAGGTGCGTGTTGCGTTCGACAAGACCACGGGACTGATAAACGACTATACCGTTCAGGGCTGTCGTATGCTTGGCGACTATGGAACGCTGAAGCCAAATTTCTGGCGTGCCGTTACCGACAACGACATGGGCTCGTCGCTGCAACGCAGACTGAAAGTATGGAAAAATCCAACTATGGAACTGCAAAACATGGATGTGAAGAAAATAAACAAGCAGCAGGTAGAGGTTGTGGCAGAGTATCTGTTGCCAGAAGCCAGTGCTGAACTGAAGATAGAATATTGCATCTATGGCAATGGCAAGATAGATGTTAGGCAGACTATAGAAGCCACCGACGGCGCTGAACTGCCTCAGATGTTGCGTTTCGGAATGGTTATGCAGATGCCTTACGATATGGACGAGAGCGAATATTACGGTCGCGGACCGATAGAAAACTATCCCGACCGCAACTCGTCGCAGCGTCTGGGAATATACAGACAGTCTGCCGATGAACAGTTCTACCCATATATCCGACCACAGGAGACGGGTCTGAAGACCGACGTCAGCTGGTGGAAGCAAGGCAACGGCAACAATATCGGTATCATGATAGCAGGCAAACAACTCTGCATGTCGGCACTGCACTACGACGTTGAGACTCTCGACGAGGGCGACGAAAAGCATCAGCGACATGCCGGCGACATGCTGCCATCACAATATACCAATGTCTTTATCGACGGAGAACATGCCGGAGTGGGCGGCATAGACAGCTGGAGCCACAGGGCAGAAGCCATAAAGACATATCAGATAAAGGGCAACCGACACACCATGACGTTCAGCATCGAACCGATGACGGGCAACATAAAATGATAAACCAATATTAAACAAATACAGAAAGAATAGTGAAAATATAGCATTATAAATGTCAAATAATAAGGAAAAAGCGTCCATTTATGTGTAAAATCGTAGGTTTAAACGTTTTTTAACTTTATGTTTGATATTATAAAGCGCATTTATCATTAAATTTGCAACCATAAAATTTTACAAACTATGAAGAAGTTATTTATATCAATCGCAGTAGCATTGTTCGGTATTATCGGTACAGTGCAGGCTCAGCTTCCGTCAGTTACGTTGAAGACTATCGACGGCAAGACCGTTAAGACAGATACTTTGTCGAACGACGGCAAACCTTTTATCATTGACTTTTTTGCAACTTGGTGTAAGCCTTGCAACCGTGAGCTGGATGCAATACACGAAGTTTACGAAGAGTGGGTAGAAGAAACAGGAGTGAAACTCTATGCTGTGTCTATCGACGTGGCACAGAATATAAATAAGGTAAAGCCTCTGGTAGACAATCACGGTTGGGAATATGACGTGTTGCTCGACCCAAACAGCGACTTCAAGCGCGCACTGGGAATACAGATGATACCTTATGTTATAGTGTGCGACGGCGATGGTAACATTGTCTACAAGCACAATGGCTACACCGACGGTGCAGAAATAGAACTCATAGAAAAAGTGCGAGAACTAATAAAGTGATTCGTACGAGAAGATAACATTGTAGAAATGCAGGGATGTAGGAGTGGCTTTGCTGCTTCTACATCATGCACGTTTAAAAAGATATATAATAATTATGAAGCGTGTACACGTATTTATCGCTGCGGTCTTACTGTCGTGCGGCATGGCAAATGCACAGGACAACAAGGTAACTGTCAGTGGAAGTATTCAGAGCGACGTGCTCATTCCGCAGGACGATGAGAAGATAGGCACACAGGAAACAAGCCATTGGGGACTGACAAACACCTACGCTGATGTGCAAGTTGGTAGCAAGCATCTTGATGCAGGTGCAAGAGTAGAGTTCCTGCGCTTCCCGTTGCCAGGTTTTGAAAACGATTTCAAAGGATGGGGACTTGCAAATATCTATGCCAAATTCCATGCAGAGAACTTTGACGTTACGGTTGGTAACTTCTACGACCAGTTTGGTTCGGGATTTATCTTCCGTACATACGAAGAGCGTGCTCTCGGTATCGACAACTCGTTGCTTGGTGCCCGCATAACAGTGCGTCCTGTAAAGGGATTGCAGATAAAGGGACTCACCGGTCAGCAGCGTCGCTACTGGGCTCACAACGACTCATGGGTGTCGGGTGCAGACATGGAAATAAGTCTTGACGAGTGGTTTAAGGGACTGTCGAACAGTGGTACTTATCTTACCATTGGCGGTTCTTATGTCAACAAGCATGAGTCCGACGAGGACATCATGGCAGATGCTACGCACAAATTGAACCTTCCGCTCGACGTCAATGCTTGGGATGCCCGCATCCGTTTGCAGAAAGGCGGCCTCAATATCTTGGCAGAATATGCACAGAAGACACAGGACCCGTCGTTCGATAATGGATACATTTACCGCAAGGGTAATGTTGCTATGCTGTCGGCAAGCTATTCTAAGCGAGGAATGAGTATCTTGTTGCAGGCCAAGCGCTCAGACAACATGTCGTTCCGCAGCCGTAGAAACATGAACGGAACATCATCGTTCATCAACCACCTCCCTGCGTTTACTCTCGACCACACATACGCACTTGCTGCACTTTACCCATACGCTACAAACCCAAATGGCGAATGGGCATATCAAGCCGAGTTTGGCTATCTTTTCAAGAAAGGCACAACACTTGGCGGCAAGTATGGCACAAGCGTGAAAGTGAACTTCTCTCACGTGGAGAAGATTGACCGCAACGACCGAGCAGGGCTGCTCGGCGGCGACGCAGCCAACCTTATGGGTACAGACGGCTACGGCTCATCGTTCTGGAAATGGGGTGGCATGCTGTATCAGGATATCAACCTTCAGATATCAAAACGTTTCACAAAGACATTCAGCCTCAACTTCATGTACATGAACCAGTTCTACAACAAGGCTGTCGTAGAGGGACATGGAGACAAGATTCGCTCAAACATATTCATCGTAGATGCAAAGAACAAGTTTAACAAGAACTTGACTTTGCGTGGCGAAGCACAGTATTTGCAGACAGGCGAGGACGAAGGCGACTGGATTTATGGACTGCTCGAGCTGTCGGTAGTGCCTCACTGGATGTTCACTATCAGCGATATGTACAATGTAGGCGAAACCAACCTGCACTACTATCAAGGACTCGTTACGTTCAACACAGGCTCGCACCGTCTTGCCGTAGGCTATGGACGTACGCGCGCAGGCTTCAACTGCTCTGGTGGTGTCTGCCGTTATGTGCCGGCGCAGAAAGGTTTTACGCTGTCGTATAATTATAACTTTTAAAAAGGGAGGACAAGTTTATGAAGATCAGAACATACATATATATAGTAGCGGGACTTCTAATCTTAGCGTTGAACTCCTGCGACAAGGTTGACGAAGACGACCGTTTCGTCTACATGAAGCCTGAAGCAATGGGTCGCAACGTGCTCGTTGAGGACTTCACGGGTCAGAACTGCAAGAACTGTCCAGATGCCCACGTTGTGATAGAGCAGTTTCAGGAGGCTTATGGCAAAGACCGCGTAGTGGCAGTAAGTATCCATGCTGGTGGACTGGCTATATTCTATAGAGACGAGGCTCATCCTAACGGACGTCCATACGGACTGAAGACCGATTTGGGCGAGACATACAACAACTTCTGGAACATCACTTCATGGCCAAACGGAACAGTAAACCGCACAGGCGTGCTTGCCCACACGTCATGGGGCGCAAAGATACTGGAAGATTTGCAGAAGCCGTCGCCTGTAAACATTGATGTAGAGACAGCATACGACAACAGCAGTCGAGAACTGAAGGTAGACATCAATACCGTTGCCTTAGAGACAGTCAGTGGAAAGATACAGGTGTGGCTACTTGAAGATGGCATTGTTGCTCCGCAGGCTATGCCAGACAACAAGACCAATCCGCAGTATGTTCACAACAACGTGTTCCGCGATGCGCTTAATGGTGCTTGGGGCGACGACTATCGTGCATCCGAAGGTGCTTCGCTCGACTTCAGTTACAGCTACAACGTAGCAGAACGCTACAAAGCAGAAAACCTTGCAGTCATAGTTTTCATCTACAACGACAACGGCGTCCTTCAGGTAATACGCAAACCATTGTTTGACAACGATACAGAGGAGACTCCTGCGGAATAACCGCGTGGAGTTCTCCTTTTTTCTTTAATATGCAATAACAATAATAAAAAGGAATTTATATGAAAAAAATTTTTACTCTTATTGCCGTACTTAGTATGGCAGCGTATGCAAGCGCACAGTCATTCGTTTTTACAAAGGGAGGTGTAGAAGTTGAAGACAACGCCACATTCACTTTCTATGCAGAAGAAGTGGAAGAAGATTATGGCTATGGTCTGGAAACACTTGTACATTTGGGAGCACCAGAAGATTTGCTTCTAATGAACAAAACATCAGAAGACATTAACTACATAGCAACTCTGACTTTCACAGACGATATAAACTGGGAATTAGAGTGGTGTATGGGAGGTAATTGTATGATGGTGAATGAGAGTCCATTCCAAATTAGCAGAACGCTATCAGCGTACGACAGTTCAGGCTTGGACTATCACATCAATGAAATGGCGAATGTTGGTATTTATGGCAGTTTTGCGGCAAACATGAAGATTGAGGCTAATGGCGAGAGCCGTTCTATAAACATCAACCTTGTTTATTTAGACCCTGCGTCAGTAGGTGAAGTATCTAAGGCAAACATAACAGAAGTTGCCCGCTATGCTGCTGACGGTCGTCAGCTGACACAGCCACAGCGCGGTCTGAACATTGTAAGAATGTCTGACGGCAGCGTGAAGAAAGTAATGAACAAATAATTTAAACAACATGAAGAAATTATTATTATCTCTATTATGCTTTCTGACGGTGTCAGTTGCTTCTGCTCAGGAAGAGGAATGGACCCGCCGTGTGCTGATAGAGGAATTTACAACAGAAAAGTGTCAGTACTGTCCTGATGCTGCAAAGGGACTTGAGTCTTTCCACAAGGCTTTCCCAGCAGTAGCTGCAAAGACCGTAACGATATGTCATCATGCAGGTTTCGGAGAGGACTGGCTGACCATTCCGGCAGACTATGAGTATCTGTGGCTTTATGGTGGCAGCACCTATGCACCTGCCTTCATGTGGGACCGCTATCATTTCGACGACAACGACAAGTTGCAGATGTCTCCGGTTGAGGGTCGCCCGTCGGGTCCTGCCGGACACAAGAAGAAGGTGCAGACACGTCTCGACATAGCTCCGGAAGTGAAGATAGACTTGGCTGCCAGCTTCAACGATGCAGGCAACAAGATAATCGTTACTGTAAACTGCAAGACGAAGAAAGACTTTTCTGCCAATCCTGCACGTCTGACGGTGTTCGTAACGGAAGACAACATTCCTGAGCATTATCAGCAGGGAACGTCGGAACAGTTCATCCACCAGCACGTAGGCCGTGCCGTTAACGAGACATGGGGCGCCGAGCTGTCGTGGGATGATAGCAATGAGGCTGCCTACAGCTATACATTCGACGTTAATGCCAACTGGAAGAAAGCCGACCTGAAGATTGTTGCTTTCGTTTCCTGCTACGACCAGTTCAACGTAGGCAACTGCGTTGTTGAGAATGCTACAGACGTCGTACCTGCCGACCCTACTGGCATCGAGGAAGCCAACACTACTCGTGAGGTGCGCGAGCTGGCACGCTACAGTCTCGACGGTCGTCTGTTGTCGCAGCCTGAGTCTGGCGTGAACATTGTCAGACTGTCTGACGGCAAAGTCGTAAAGGTTGCCGTAAGATAACAGAAACAAACAATCTGCCTGTGCGTCGCCACATGGCGGGCAGACAGGATATAAGGAAACAACACATTATAATAATTAATAATAACTAAAAACAGTACAAAAATCATGATTAAGCGATTACTTATTGTAGCATTGGTAGCAGTATCATCTGTTGCTTCTTATGCTCAGGGCAGCCGTGTCGTAATGGCAGTGCCTAAGGCTTCTATGAGCCTGCAGCAGGCAACTCCTGCAAAGAGTATTTCCAAGGTTCAGGGTAAGAAAGCCGAAACCAATGAAGACCGTGTGCTAATGGGCGGTTATACATCTGACAAGTATGGGGAAAGTAGCCTCGGATTCAATCAGAATGCAACTTATAGCATTGCACAGTCATATCCGCAGGAACTGCTTTATGCGTATGATGGCGGCAAGATTGCAGGTTTGCGTTTTGCTCTTGCAAACAACAAGTGTAAGGCATCTAAGGCTTTCATAGCAGTAAAGCGCAATGATGCTGTAGAGACAGTGCTTGAAAAGGCTATTGAGTATCAGCAGGAAGGCTGGTGTGATGTAGAGTTTGATGATACTTACACAATTGATGCGGCAAATATCGATGCAATCTACATGGGTTATGAAATCAACGAGATAAAAGGTGCTTATCCTATGTCATTCGTTAAAGAAGGCATCATTTGTCCAACAATGGCTTATGGAAATTTAGGTCAGGGCATACAGTGGTACAGTGTCAACGTTGCCGACTATGGTAACCTCAGTGTTCAGGCTTATGTCGACGGACTTGTGAAAATGCCTTACGGTGCCAATATCTTCGATTTTGACGATATTATAGTAGGTAAGGACGACGAGGCAGAGGCAACTATCACTATTGCCTGCATCGGCGAAAATGCAATTTCTTCTATAGAGTATGTTGTTTCCAACGACGAACAGGAATATGAACCAGTGACTTATACATTCTCTACTCCTCTGAATTTCAGCGATGTTGGTAAATTTGTCGCTAAGATTCCTGCACAGGGAACAGAAGGTACAAAGAACATTCTCGTTACCGTAACAAAGATTAATGGTGTGGAACTCGAGAATCCTGTATCTTGCAAAGGTAAGCTTAATGTTATTGGACGTTTCGTCAAGCGCAATGTTGTTGTTGAGGAATTTACAGGTACAGGTTGTCCATGGTGTACACGTGGCTGGGTAGGTATGGAACTTCTTCGCGAAGAGTTTGGTGAGAAATTTATCGGTGCGGCTATCCACAAGTATAACGCAAGCGACCCAATGTATCCGTCAAGCTATGCTAACGTATCATTTGCTGGTGCTCCTTCTGCACGCATCAATCGTGGCGCAGCGATGGACCCATACTATGGATCAGGTGATAAGTTAGGTGGTATCGTTGACGACTTCAACGCAGAACTGGCTAAACCTGCACTTGTCGATGTGAATATAACAGGTGAATACAACGACGACTGCACCGAAGTAACTGCAACTGCAACTATCGAGGCTGTTGCAGACGGCGGTCCATACTCAATAGAGTTTGTACTTATCGCCGATGACCTTTCAGGTACTACAGCTGCTTGGCGTCAGGGCAACAACTATGCATCTAACACTGCGTCATACTTCGGCGTAGTGGGCACACCTCTTGCAGACTTCTGTTCTGGCGGACAGTATGGACAGTCATACGTGTTCTTGACATTCAACGACGTAGCTATTGCAAGTTCTTATACGGGCACAACCAACACTGCAGCTGCTCTCGGCACTATGATGAATGGTGATATCAAGGAAAGCACATTCACACTGAAGATGCCTACAAAGGCTATTCTGAAGAATGCTCTCAAGCTTGACAAGGTAGCAGTCGCTGCTTATGTTGTTAATCCTAACGGAACAATCGAAAATGCTGCAAAGGTTTATCTGCAGCCAACAGAAGAACAGCTCGGTATCGAGGACTTTAAGGCAGCGGATGCAGATGTAGTGAAGTTCTACACCGTTGACGGTCGTGAGATAGCACAGCCACAGCGCGGTGTCAACATCATCAAGCTGAGCAACGGCAAGACAGCAAAGGTTGTCGTTAAGTAATACGATACGCATCACTGGAAATAAACCTGTGATATAAAAACTTTATCGGGACTGGATATTGCACAGCGCAATGTTCAGTCCCGATTTTTGTTACAGCAAAAACTGTGCCAAACTTGTCAGAATTTTCTTTCAACGCGAAAATGTATGAAAAATTTTGACAGGGAAAAACTCGCAAAATAGATGCAGAATAGGTGTCGGATGTGCAAAATTCTGTTAATTTCCAGACTGGCAATAATTGTTAAAATTGTCAAAGAGTACCTTTGAGTTGCCCATTTCGCCAAAACGGGCTTGCGAAACATAGTGTCTGACACGCCCAAACACTATGTTTGACCTCCTCAAACACACTGTTTGACAACCTCAAACATGCTCTTTGACAATTTTAACACTCGTATTTATTGCACATAGGTCGTGTATTTTATGATAACAATCTGGTTGTCAGTGAATTAAAACTGCACGCGAATTTTGGGCATATTTTGCCCCTTTTATTTCCGAAACGACTTTCGCAGGCACTCATGCGACAGTAAACGAGCCAAAAATGATTAGCATTATTTCACGACAATGGTAAGGTGGCACAGTTATGAGTGAGGAAAGTCGTGCATAAAGTTTTACTGGTTGTAAAATGCAAAATACAGGAATAATATACAATATGTAATATATTTTATTTAAAATAGTTTGAATTGTCAATAAAAAAGTGTATTTTTGCAGAAATATTTAAACAACATAATACTAAAAACATCATTATGAAGAAATTATTATTATTTTTATTGCTCGCAACATTTGCAGCAAGTGAGATTAACTCACAAACAGTTGTTGAATTGACAGATGCAGGTACACTGCAAGAGAAAGTGCCCGACTACAGTAATGTCACTTCATTGGTCGTTTCCGGACCGATAAACGGTACCGACCTGCGCTACATACGCGAGATGGCAGGCATCAAGTTGTCTGGCGGACCGTCGCAAGGTGTTTTGTCGGAACTCGACCTCAGCGATGCACGCATAGTGGCAGGAGGCGACTACTACATGTACGACTATACTTCCTACGAGGAGTTTTACACTGTCAACGACGAGTTTGGACAATATGTATTCTTCAACTGCCCTGTGCTGAAATATATCACTCTGCCTAGTACATTGAAGAAAATCGGCGTTTCAGCATTCAGCTCATGCCCAAATCTGCATAAGATAACCGTGCCGGAGTCCAACGAGAATTTCTATAGCGACTCCGGTGTGCTGTTCAGTAAGGCAGACAACAAGCTGATAAAGTATCCACAGGCACGCAACCTGCGTTACTATAGCGTTCCTGCCGGAATAAAAGTCATAGGCTACGATTCTATGTCAAACGTACTCGACCTTGAGATTATCTCTTTGCCAGAGGGACTGGAAACAATAGAGCGCATGGCATTCTGCTTCGACAAAAACATTACAAGTATCGATATACCTTCTACGGTAACGTCCATCGGCGTAAGTTCGTTCAACTACTGCTCGGGACTTGAAGCCATAAACGTTGTTGACGGTAATACGGTCTATGCATCTGTAGACGGTGTTCTCTACTCAAAAGACATGGGTACACTCGTACGTTGTCCTATAAACAAGTCTGGCAGCTACAATGTGCCAGAGGGTGTTACAAAGCTCGAGGAATACGCATTCTCATTTTGTACGAAGATAACCTCAGTCAGCCTTCCTGAGACAATCACGACACTCAGCGACTGGTCTTTCGACGGATGTGCCAACATGGAAAACGTAAATATCCCTGCAACGATAAACTACATGGGTGCAGGTACGTTCAGCGATTGCCGCAAACTGACATCTGTACACATTCCAGAGGGAATCAAGTCTATGGCTAAGTGGCTTCTCTACAACTGCAAGTCGCTTGTCGACCTGAAAATTCCAGCTACGATAAAGAAGATAGACGACGGTGCGTTGCAAGGCTGTGAGTTGTTGGAAGAGTTTATAGTACCCGACGGCGTATCCGTGATAGAGCCACAGACATTCTACGGTTGCGTAAAACTGAATAGCGTAACGCTCCCAGCCAGCGTATACGAGATTAACGCATACGCATTCATGGGCTGCACAGGGTTAAAGCAGCTCACAGTCTATGCAACAGAACCACCAACCTGCAAGATGATGCCATTCTTCCAAGTACCAACGGGAACATGTGTCCTGACCGTACCATACGGAACAAGTGAACTGTACAAGGCAGCAAACGATTGGAAAAACTTTGCCAACATAACCGAAATGGAATACAACTCTATAGGCAACCATCCGGCTATTAACACCCAAGAAAGTTATTTCACAATCGACGGCAAGCCACTTCCTGCTCCACAGCGCGGACTGAACATTATACGCAGCAGCGACGGAACGGTTAAGAAAGTAATGAAATAATAACATCATACCAAGAACCAAATTATGAAAAAGTATCTATTTACAGCCTTCCTGTTGTCTCTTGCAGTCAGGATAATGGCACAGGAAACATCTAATGTTCCGCAACCCACTAACGTGGAAACAAAGCAGATAGACGACAACAGTATACTCATCTCTTGGCAGAAACCCGAGGGTGTAGATGAAGCAGACATAACCTACAACGTATACAACAAGGTTGGCGACCCTGTTGCAACAGGTATAACGGAAACATCATACACAGACGGCGATTTAGTACTTACAGCTAAGCAGATGCGTCTGTACTATCGCGTGTCGGCAACGATAAACAACGAGGAGAGCGACAAGGTGCGTTCAACGGCAACAGTTGTTGGCGCAGCCTATACGCTGCCATTCCACGAATCGTTCGACAAGAATAACCCAACAGGTTACTTCTGGTGGGGAGACAACAGCGGTTGGAGCAGTTTTGGCATCAGCGACAGCTACACCGTTGACGACGAATACGGTGCAATGGTGCTCTATCTGTCAGACAAGTCAGACAAGTCTACGATCAATACAGGCAAAATCTCGCTCAGAGGAAGCGACAATCCGGCACTGATGTTCTCGCAGGGACTGTGGGCTGGCTACGACATGCAAATGAACGTATATGTAACTACGCCCGACGGCACAAAGACACTGTTGAAGAACTATAATTACATGGACTATACTGAGAGGGGCTGGGGACGTGAAGTACTGTCGCTGAGCGACTATAAGGACGAAGAATACATCATGATAAACTTCGAACCGACGGCAAACACGACAGACATGCCGTTCGTCATCGACAATATATATGTCATCGAATACCTGAAATACAACTTGCAGGCAAAGGTGATAGCACCAAAGAACGGTGCCATCGGCACCGAGAGCATGGTAATTGTCAAGGTAACCAATCTCGGACAGGAAACAGCCAAGGGATATAAGGTGCATCTGTATAAGGATGGAGAACTCTTTGATACCGTTACCGATGCAAGCAACATTCCGACATACTACGACCTCGCACGATTCTTCTATGTCATGCCGACACTTACCGATCCGGAAGTGATGAAGTTCACGGCAGTTGTGGACTATACGTCTGACATGGATACCAGCGACAATGAGTACGGACCTGTTGAGATGCCGGTAAACCAGCCATCGTACCCTTATATAGATGCACTGACGGGATATACAGACCAGAATGGTCGCGTCGTTCTTGAATGGCAGCAGCCGGAAATAGGCGAAAGTGTACAGACGATTGACACATTTGACAACTATGAAGCATGGATTGCGGGCGGAATAGGAGCGTGGAAAACCGTCGACAACGACTATGCGTTCACATATGGTATTGATGGTATAAAGTTTGAACACGAAGGCGAACCAATGTCGTTCCTCGTTTTCAATCCGTCATCAATAGGTGTTAACGTGGAAAACAATCCAGAGTTTGCACCACATTCTGGCAAGCAGTATCTGGTATGTGTGTCTGCTGTAGGCTCGCAGGCTCCGGAAGGACACAACGACGACTGGCTCATATCGCCGCTGATTGCAGAAGGAGGACAGACAATCGACTTCTATGCAAGGGCGATGTCGGGTAATTATAAGGAAAAATTTGAGGTGTACTATTCGTCAGAAAGCAATGAGATAGAAGACTTTAAACTGCTGAATACCGTTGATGGCGTTCCTACAGAGTGGACAAACTATACACAGGTACTGCCCCATAATGCACGTTATTTTGCAATCAGGGTAACGTCTGCCGATGCATATGCACTTATGCTTGACGACATAAGCTATAAACCGGCTAATCTGGAAATTGAGAACTATAACGTATATCGCGACAAAAAAATCATTGCAGTAGTGCCAAATACGCAACAGGCATATACAGACATGATGGTCAATGGAATGCACAAATATCGCGTGGGAATAGTATACAACGCTGGAGAATCAAAACTCTCAAATACAGTGGAACTGCAAGGTTCAACGGCAATCGAGACAGTTGATACGGCAATGTCGGACGATGCAATACTGACGGTATATTTGCTTAGTGGAGAAATGGTAAAGGCAGGGAAGAATATCCTTTCTACATTACCACGAGGAATATACGTCGTGAAAGACAACAATACGGGCATCATAAGCAAGATGACCGTAAAATAATACATTCAGACAACATGTCTGGATGCTGCAAACCTGATTATAATTATAATATTAAATTGATATGAAAACCTTAAAAACAAACCTATCGACACTGTTGCTGTCTGTCTTGCTTCTTGTGCCAATGTCAATCATGGCACAGGAAGACGGCAGCGACAATGCAGCGAAATGTAAAACACGACAAGTCGAACCGTCTGCCAAAAGCCTGACGGAACTGACTGTAAAGAGTGAAAGAGACGTTTCAGACAAAGGCTCGACAGAGCGTTGGGGCAGAAAGGCTGTTGACAGTCAGAAGAAAGATGCTCCAAAGAAAGCCGTGAAGGAAGTAAACTTCATAGCATGCATGGCATCGAACAGTTTATTTACCGGTGAATCAAAAAACGGTATATATTCTTTCTCAACAACATCGCTTACACCTAACCTCATCTCGCAGGACGACCGTCTGCGAGCAGATGCTGGAGGCGCATTCGTAGGAACGAAACTTTACTACCAGCGCTACTATACAGAAGGTGCTCCGGTAAGGTGTTTTGAGTATAATACACTGACAAATACGTTTGAGGTGGAGTCTGTTGAGCGTGGCAATCTGGGATATATGGCAACCGTAGGTACTGCCTATGACAAGACGACAGGTCGTGGATATGGCGTTTATTACCATGATGACGGCTATCCGTATGAGTTTGCTTATATCGACTATAATACCTGGGAACGTGTTAAGGTTGCGTCCATTGATATGGACAACTGGGTATCTCCGGCAGCGATGGCTGCTGATAATTCTGGCAATCTATATGCCATCGGATATAATGACGGTGCACTCTATTCTGTCAATAAGTCCACTGGTAAGTTCACTAAGATAGGCAATACAGGTTTCGGAATAGGAATTGGAGTTCACAGGGCATGCATAGACTCGCGCTTCAACAAGCTCTATATGGTTGGAAATATAGACGACGGCACTACCCATGTCATAGAGGTAGACTTGCAGACAGGTGCAGGAACAGATATAGGTACGCTAAGTGGTGGACTTGATGCCGATGTAATTGCTGTCGAGGAGTTAGAGGCTGATGCCAAAGCGCCTATCGGTGTAATGAATTTCAAGGCTGAAAATACACTGCAAAACATGTATGACTTCAGCGTAAGCTTTAAGTTGCCAACCAAGACATTTGCAGGAAATACACTGTCGGGAACAGTTACATATGAACTGTTCATTGATGCCGAGAGCTATACAATAGGCTCTGGTAGTGTCGGACAGAATGTCAACTTAACGCTCAACTCTCTCAGTGGTGGCATGCATGATTTGTCGGTGGTAGTAAGAAACAAAGATGGCGAGAGTCCAGAAGACCGCTATCGTATATGGTCGGGCCCAGACAATACTGCTGCACCGAAGAAAGCTCATCTTGTCATCAATGGCGATAAAGCCACGGTAACGTGGGATGCGCCAGAGATGAAGGGCGAGCATGGCGGTCTTGTAGACCCTTCTAAGGTCACCTATGCACTGATGCAGTTGCCTGAACAGACAATAGTTGCGCAAGACCTGACTACCACATCGTGGACAGGAACGATAGATGAAAACAAGTTGAGATTCTACACTTACCTTGTCGTATCTGTGCATCAGGGCATGCAAAGTGCATCTGCAAACACTGAAACCATAAAGGTAGGCGAATATATCGAGCCTCCTTATTTTGAGAACTTCAGTGATTTCAACACAATATACCTGTATACCGTACTCGACAGCAACGATGACGATTGCTCATGGGGTATTGGAAACCAGAATGAGGTGGGGTATGTTTACAGCGAAACAAACCGTGCCGATGACTGGCTTGTTACTCCAAAACTAAAGTTGAAGGCAGGAAAGAAGTATAAGCTAAGTTTCAAGGCAAGCTGCGACAATGAGAATTTCCCAGAGAAAATGGAAGTGAAGATTGGTAAGTCTGCCACAGCTCAGGGCATGACTGATGAACTATTTGCCCCGTTTATGCTCACATCATCAAACTACAAGACCTTTGACACAGAGTTTACTGTAGACAGTGATGACTTCTACTATATCGGTTTCCATGCTATAAGCGATGCTTTCTGTTACTATATATGGATGACAGACCTGTCTATCGAGGTAGCTGATGAAGATGCACCGGCAGCTCCTGATGTTGTCATAGAGAATGCTCCGTACGGAAATCTGTCGACTACTTTGCATGTTACGGTACCATCCACAACTGTCAAGGGACAGCCTTTGGGCAACATAAGCAAAGTGGAAGTAATCCGTCTCGACGACAACAAGCAGGTTAAGGTAGTCAACAATCCGGCTCCGGGCAGCACGTTCGACGCTAACGATACATTTCAGAGTGAGGGCAAATACACATATTCTGTTGTCGCATACAACACTGTGGGACGTGGCGAGGCAATTATCGTGTCTACATTTGTAGGCAAGGACAAGGCGGCAGCGCCAAAGAATCTGCGCATTGTAGACAATGGTGATGACACTGCTCTCATAATGTGGAATGCTGCCGACGGCATAGGTGCCAATGGCGGATATGCCGATCCTGCCGATATCAAGTTCCATATATATCCTATAAACAACGGATATGTAGGTTCATACATTGCCGATATTTCTGAAAACATGTTTGACCCACAGATTTCAGGTATCGACTCTGGCGAGATGAGACTCTATCAGTACATGGTCAGCGCTTACAACAGTCTCGGCGAAAGCGAACAAATCATTGCATCATTGGTAGCTGGTGAGAAAGAGCAGTTGCCTTACAGCGAGACATTCTCAAGCAGCTCTACTGACAGTTTCTGGTTCTTCGACCGTGCAGGCAATGCCAATTTCGCTTTCTCTACTGAGTCGTTAAATGGTGATGGAGGCTCTATAAACCTTACAGCCAGTCAGAAAGGCGATAGTGTTACGATTGTTTCCGGAAAGATAGACATGGCAAATGCAGTCAGCCCTAAGCTTGTTTACCACTATTATGCAAAACCTGGCGTTGATGCCAAGCTGACTGTAAGGGCAAATGTAGAGCAGGGCACAGAACCGGATGTTGTGCTTCAGACGATTGACTTCAAGACTCTCAGCGGACAGGAAGGCTGGCGTGCAGAGATAGTAGACCTTTCCGATATTGCCGGCGCGTCATATGTTCTGCTCAAGTTCGGACTCAATGCAAAAGCAGCAGCCAGTGTGCTTGTCGATGACATTAAGGTTTACAGTACGCATAGCAACGATTTTGCGGTTACGTCGGTAATGGCTCCAATGGCTGCTAAGGTAAACAATGATATCAGTATCATCGTTCAGGTGGAGAATCTGAGCGAACAGACATCGTCAGACTATACCGTACAAATGTTTGCAACGTACGAACGTGAGGATGGTTTTGGACAAATGAACATCAGAGAACTGCTGCTCGATGAGCAGGAAGGTCGCGAGTTGGAATCTTTAGTAGGCATGACTCAGTATAAGTTCAACGTTACTCCTACTGCTGCATGGGCTGAGAATGTAAAGTTGAAGGCAGTAGTCAAGTCGGCTGTAGACCAGAATAAGACCAACAATACGGCAACGGCTGACATCGTAGTCGTACAGAACGACCTGCCCGCCATTGACGACCTGACGGCAGACATCTCGGCTGATCCTGTCGTGAAACTCAACTGGACTGCTCCGGAAACACCGTCGGTTTATCTGCCGAAGACAGTTACCGAAGACTTTGAGGACACTTCTGTATTCCCAGCCTATGGTGTCGGTGGTGTTTCTGAGACACAGAGGGCTGGCTCGTTTGGCGACTGGAAATTATATGATGGTGATGGAATGATGACATATTTATGGCAGAATGCCAATGACTACGCCAATGCAGGAAAGCAGATGGCATGGCAGGTGATGAATCCGAATGGAGTCTTCGACCTCGGTCAGGCACCACAGTTTGCTGCACACTCAGGCAACCAGTATCTAATATCGGTATGTCCGGCTGTTTCAGCAACGATAGGCACTGCTTCGAGCGACTGGCTCATATCTCCGGAACTGTCAGGACAGCAGCAGGCTGTCACGTTCTATGCGAAAGAGTCTACTACGGCATACGGCGCAGAAACCTATGACGTACTTTATTCAACGACGGATAGCGAAATCAATAGTTTCAAGTACCTTGACAGTTTCTCTACAACTACTACAACATGGACGCAGAATGTCGTTCTGTTGCCGGCTGGCACAAAGCATTTCGCGATACGCCATACGTCGTTCAACGTGATGGGAATGTTCCTCGACGATATCAGCTACGAAGTGTCATCTGACGAGATTACGACGCTGCCGATAGCAGGCTATCGCATCTACGTTGACGACGAGTGCATAGCTGAAAGCACATCTCTGTCGACAGAATATGTTACTCAGGCACTTTCGCAGAACGGACATACTATCAACGTTACCGTTCTCTATGGCGACGACAAGCTGGAGTCTCCGCTGTCGAACACTGCTCGCGTGCTGACGGCTATCGACGAAACCGTAGCTGAAGACAACGTGATGGCTGCCGACGTGGTTGTCTACAACACTGCAGGACAGGTTGTTGCCGACGGCAAGAACGTGGTCAAGACGCTGCCACAGGGCATCTACGTCGTTAGAAACAAGGCAAACGGAAAGACAATGAAGATACGTCGATAAGACGATACACAAACCATCAAAACATCAATAGGCGACTTTTTTCGGGTCGCCTATTGATGTTTTTGCGCTCGGCAGATGTCAACGCCATTGCCTGCAATGATGTGTAAAACGGATGCTGACAGCCTGTAATTCAGTCGGTTGGCATCTTTGCTACAGCCACCGCTGCCAGTTCTTGGCGCAAGCCGTTTCTGGTGCGAAAATTACAAACGGATTGTAATGGTGTTACAAATACTCCGTAACAGCGTGACGGACAGTCTGTAACGCCGTTACAAGTATCTTGTAATCGAATTACAAGATACTTCTGAAAATCCTGTAAAAATATTCCCGCTTATTCGTTCAGTTCAAACGACCGTTGCATCCTGTAGACCTTGTCGCAGTAGTCAACCACTTCCAGTCGGTGGGTGATGAATATTATAGTCTTGTCTTTCGACGAAAGAATGTTCGACAGCAACTGCTTTTCCGTCTCAATGTCGAGAGCCGACGTTGCCTCGTCGAATATCATGACGTTGCGATTTCTAAGCAGCGCCCTTGCTATGGCTATTCTCTGCGCCTGTCCCTCGCTTAGTCCGCCTCCGTGCTCCGAGCATGGTGTGTCGATGCCGTCGGGCAGGTGGAAAACGAAGTCGGCACAGCTCTTTTTCAGTGCGTCCACCATTTCCTCCTCCGTAGCATCGAGCTTGCCCAGCCGCAGGTTGTCGCGTATGGAGCCGCTCATCAGCGTGTTGCCCTGCGGAACATATACGAGGTTGCACCTTAGTCGTGCGCTCAGTGGTATGGACTTGGTGTCGTTGTATATCTCAGCCTTGCCCTTCGTAGGGTGAAGCAGTGCGAGTATAAGCCTTATGACGGTAGTCTTTCCGGCACCGGTATGCCCAATGATGGCAGTACACGTGCCCGGCTCGAAGTCGTAGTTGATGTTGTTCAGCACATACTCGTTGCTGTCGGGATATCTGAAAGAAACGTCAGACAGCCTGATACCGTATTTCCCTTCTATCCATATCGGGTCTCCCTGCTCCTCGAGAGGATTCTCCTCGAGCTCCATCAGACGCTCGGCAGCCGTGAAAACGCTGACGGCAGCCGGAATGAGATGCGTCAGCTGGCGTGCCGGATGCTGTATCTTGCTCACCAGTTGCAGGAAAGCCGCCATGCCGCCGTAGGTCAGCGTGTTGGCGCTGAGTCGCAGTGCCGCCCAGAGGAAAGCCAGCAGATATGTAAAGGCAAAGCCCGTGTTGATGATAAGTTTAGACGTTACCGAGAACGCCGTGCGCTTGACAATTCTCTGTCGCAGTTCGCTCTGCGTGCCTTCCAGTTTGTCTATCATCTCGTTATCGCTCTCAAGGGTCTTTATGAGCATACGGTTCTGCACCGTTTCCTGCAATATGCTCTGCACCATAGAGTCGCTTTCCCTCACCTTTCGGTTGAGTATTCTCATCTTGCCGATATATATTCGGCTCATAAGAAGGAATATCGGAATCACTATAACGAGAATGACAGCCAGTCGATTGTCCATAAGATAGAGATAGACAAACGCACTGAAGAACATGCAGAGAGTAGACAGCAGGTTAGGAATGGTAGTCGTCAGGAAGTTGACAACATTGCTGACGTCGCTTTCCAGTCGGTTTATCATGTCGCCACTGTGCATCTTTTCCTTGTTGTGCCACTCCGAACGCAGTATTCGGTCGAGCATCTGCTGCTGCATACGGTTCTGTGCTCGCACGCCCAGAATGTTCTGCACCCATGTTTCAGAGATAGACACGGCAAAGCTGCCTATTATTAATAATGTCATCAGCCCTACAGCAATGTATATGGAACCCTCCTTGTTGTGCGAGGCAATGTCAATGGCATACTTCACAGCCCATACCTGGCAGAGGCTAATGGCTACCTCCACCAGTCCGAGCGTGGCATTCAGTATGGCCTGAAGATGGTTTCCGCGCCATGCCCTGACCATCCAAACGACAATGTCTTTGACTGTATATTTTGAGTTGTCTCGCTTCAGTAATGATTTGAACATATATAGATGAGTTTTTTAAGTGTTATATTTAGCTCCCCACATCATTTTCTCCCGCAGGGTCTTGAAGAAACTCTGTCCGTTGCGCTTCACAATCTTTATGGTGTGAGGCGCCTTCCTGACAGTAAGCGTGCTTCCCTCCTTGCAGTCGACGGAACGCCCGTCGATGGCTACGAGAAATTGGTGGGAACGGCTCTCGACAGTAAGCGTAATCTCCGAACAGTCGCTGACAACGACTGGGCGGATGTTGAGAGAATGTGGGGCAACAGGTGTTATAGACATGATGCCGGTCTGCGGAACAAGTATCGGGCCACCCACCGACAGAGAGTAGGCAGTAGAGCCCGTTGTCGTGCTGACTATCAGACCGTCAGCCTCGTAAGTGGTCAGCTCCTCGTCGTTGATTTTAGCATCGATGGTAATCATCGAAGCATTGTCGCGCTTCAGTATGGCTATGTCGTTCAGTGCGCAGTTGTCGGGCACGAGCGGTTTGCCGTCAGACTCTATGCAGATGACGGTACGCTCCTCAATGTTGTATTCGCCGCGAATAATTGCGCCCAGCTCGGTGTCGATGTCGTTAGAGTTTATGTCGGCAAGGAAGCCCAGTCGCCCCATGTTTATACCGATAATGGGAATTTGCTTGCTGCCCACTCGGTTAGCCGCCATGAGGAAAGTGCCGTCGCCGCCCATAGAGATGACGAAGTCGGCAGAGAAGTCGTCGCCGTCGAATTTTTCTATGCCGTCGAGACAGATGCTCCCGTTCGCGCTTATGAATTCGCCATATTCGCGGTCGATGGCAAGCCTGACGCCTGCTTCGCGCAGGATGTCAAGCACGCGTTGAAGCTCAGTTGACTTCTGTGTCTGATATTTATTGCCGAAAAGTGCAAACTTTAATGAAGAAAGCGACATAATTATATTTTGTTTGTTATTTTATCTTTATCGTTTTTGTTGTTTTTGAAACATTTATTATCTTTGCCATGATAAAAGTATATGCAACAAATTATGTGTTTTGCATCTTAATGTTGCAAATATACTCTTTTTTAATGAAATAACATTACGATTATGGCAAAAGTTTATGAATTTCTTGCCGATGGCTTCGAGGATATAGAAGCATTGGCACCGTTAGACATACTGAAAAGAGGTGGAGTAGAGGTAGTTACAGTCAGCGTTATGGGCAGAAAGGATGTCGTGTCAGCTCACGGCGTAACCATGATGGCAGATACGCTTATCGACGAATGTGCTTTCGGCGATGCCGACCTGCTGTTCCTTCCAGGAGGAATGCCCGGCGCAACCAACCTCAACGAATGCGAGCCTCTGCGCAAGGCGTTACAGGAGCACCATGAGAACGGCAGACTTGTAGCTGCAATATGTGCCGCACCGCTGGTTCTCGGCGGACTTGGAATGCTGTCGGGACGTAATGCTACGTGCTATCCGGGATTTGAAAATACACTGACAGGTGCAAACTATACGGCAGAACTCGTAACTGTAGACGGAAACATCGTTACGGGCGAAGGTCCTGCTGTTGCCTTGCCTTTCGGCTATCAGCTGCTGAGAATGCTGAAAAACGATACAATCGCTCAGGAAGTGGCTGCCGGCATGCGATACCTGCACCTAATGGGAGAATAGCGGAATGTCTGACTATGTAATAATAGTGGCAGGCGGGAAGGGACTGCGGATGGGTACTGACATACCAAAGCAGTTTCTCCCTCTGAACGGAAAACCTGTGCTAATGCGCACGATAGAGCGTTTCCGACACTTTTCGCAGGCACTGAAGATAATAGTTGTGCTGCCGAAAGACCAGCACGAATATTGGAAACAGTTGTGCGATGAATATAATTTCGACATAGATTATTCGCTTGCAGATGGAGGAACCGAGCGCTTTTATTCTGTGAGAAACGGACTTTCACTTGTAGAAGAGACAGCCGGCATCGTTGCAATACATGACGGAGTGAGGCCGTTTGTGTCGGATGAGGTCATAAAGCGGTGTTTTGATACGGCTCGGGCAGAAGGCTCAGCAATACCGGTAATACCTGTCGTGGAGACTTTGCGGCACGTCAACGGCATGACTGTGCCTCGCGCTGACTATCGGTTGGTGCAGACACCGCAGGCGTTTGATGCAAAAATAATAAGAAAAGCATATCAGCAAGCATATCAGAACAGCTTTACAGACGACGCGTCGGTCGTTGAAAAGGCGGGATTTAGTGTTGTTACTGTGGAAGGAAACCGCGAGAATATAAAGATAACTACGCCCTTCGAAATGATGATGGGCGAAACTATTGTGAAATGCACAACATCTTAGACCAAGACATACAGTATCTTCCAGGAGTGGGACCAAAGCGAAAGAAACTGCTCCAAGATGAACTCGGCATTGAAAATGTTGGGCAACTGATAGAATATTACCCATATAAATATGTTGACAGAAGCCGCATTTACACAGTCAATGAACTTACGACGGACATGCCGTTTGTGCAGTTGCGCGGCAGAATACTCAGCTTCGAGGAGTTTGACATGGGCATCAGGAAGAAACGGTTGGTAGCACACTTCTCCGACGGCAGTGGAGTAATGGACATGGTATGGTTCTCCGGAACTAAGTATGTGAAGCAAAACTACGATACGAGAACTGAATACATAGTTTTCGGACGTCCTGTCGTATACAATGGTAGGTTTCAGATAGCACATCCGGAAATAGACAAGGCGGAGAACATGGAACTGACTACGATGGGACTGCAACCGTATTATGTTACGACAGAGAAGATGAAGAAGATGGGCATGACGTCGAGGGCGATAGAAAAAATAATAAAGTCGCTCTTTGAAAAGATGTCGCTGCAACTGCCGGAGACATTGCCAACATTCATTACGGCACCACTACATCTTCTGTCGCGTGATGATGCCATGAGGCTGATACATTATCCTAAAACAGCAAAAGATGCTGAAAATGCCAGGTTAAGACTGAAGTTTGAGGAACTATTCTATGTGCAACTGAACATTCTGCGCTATGCCAGTGACAGAAGAAGGAAGTATAGAGGATATATATTCCAGCATGTTGGCGATACTTTTAACACATTCTTTAAAGATTATCTGCCGTTCCCACTCACCAATGCACAGAAGCGCGTGATAAAGGAAATACGCTTGGATATGCGCAGCGGCATGCAGATGAACAGACTATTACAGGGAGACGTAGGCTCAGGCAAGACTCTGGTAGCGCTCATGTCGATGCTAATAGCTGTTGACAATGGCTTTCAGGCTGCAATAATGGCACCGACGGAAATCCTTGCAGAACAGCATCTCGAAACAATAAGAAGCTTTCTCGGCGACATGAACGTTAGGGTAGAACTCCTTACGGGTATAGTTAAAGGGAAACGAAGAAAGGCTGTCATGCAGGGACTCATAGACGGCAGCATCGATATTCTTGTGGGAACACATGCCATAATAGAAGATAATGTGCAGTTTGCAAGACTTGGATTTGTAGTCGTAGACGAGCAGCACAGGTTTGGAGTGGCACAAAGGGCAAAGCTTTGGAACAAGAGTGCAAATCCTCCTCATGTGCTTGTCATGACTGCTACGCCTATACCAAGAACACTGGCTATGACAATATATGGCGACTTGGATGTCAGTACCATAGATGAACTGCCGCCTGGAAGAAAACCGATACAGACAATCCACAGGTATAACAATCAGCAGTCGATGCTATATAGCGGAATACGACAGCAGATAGAGGAGGGAAGGCAGGTGTATATCGTCTATCCTTTGATAAAGGAAAGCGAGAAGATTGACTTGCAAAACCTGGAAGAAGGATATGAACATCTTTGTAAGGTTTTCCCAGACTTGCGGCTTAGCAAGGTGCATGGGAAAATGAAACCTGCGGAGAAAGAGGCTGAGATGCAGAAATTTCTAAACAAGGAGACGCAGATACTCGTTGCCACGACGGTGATAGAGGTAGGTGTAAACGTGCCAAATGCTACAGTCATGGTCATCCTGGAAGCCCAACGCTTTGGACTGTCGCAACTTCATCAGCTTCGTGGTAGAGTAGGGCGTGGAGGCGACCAGAGCTACTGCATACTCGTTACAACGCAGAAAATGTCTACAGAAACACGCAAACGTATTGACATAATGTGCGATACGAATGATGGCTTCCGTATCGCTGAGGCTGACTTGCAGCTGCGCGGACCAGGCGATCTGGAGGGAACACAACAAAGCGGAATAGCTTTCGACCTGAAAATAGCAAATATAGCACGCGACGGACAAATAATAAATCTTGCACGAAAGGAGGCGGAGAAAATAATCGAAAACGACCCTGAATGCTCCAAATTGGAATATGCAATGCTGTGGAACAGGCTGAACTCTCTGAGAAAAACTAATATTAACTGGGCTGCAATATCATAGAATGACTCTTGAAATATAACCGAAAAAACTTCCTGAAACGTTAAAAACGTAACAATAACTGTTAATTATACGACAATTTTAAAGTAAAAAGCAACAAAATACAACTTTTTTCGTTATCTTTGCAGCGGATTTCAAAAATATGTATTGTATCATTTATTGTGTTCAGTACTTATTTTTCGCACATTCCAAACTTTGGAATGGCTATATATGAACGAAAAAATAGAATATGAATTTGAAGAAATCAATAAAGAAAATAGCTGCTGTTGCATTGATGATTGTAACTACTTCTACCATTTCTGCACAAGACAAGATTGCAAACTATGCACCAGTAGACAGAAAAGCAAAGGTTCTTGACACATTAGCACTGCAAAGCATGATAATGAAAGAATCTTACGACATGCCAGCAAATGAACTGTATGAAGACTGGGACAACAAGTATGCGCACAGAGCTACAGCATTGCCTGACAGTTTCAACATAAATCTCAGACACTATCACATGCCTACTCCAAGCAAGGTAATTACTTCAAACTTTGGACCGCGTTGGGGCAGAATGCATAAAGGATTGGACATCAAGGTATACTTGGGCGATACCATCCGTGCTGCCTTCAGTGGCAAAGTGAGAGTGGTAAGATATGAACGTAACGGCTATGGCAACTATGTTGTAATCCGCCATGACAATGGATTGGAAACAATCTACGGACACTTGTCAAAGCATTTGGTAAAGGAAAATATGAACGTGCGTGCCGGTGATCCAATCGGTTTGGGTGGAAGTACAGGACGAAGCACGGGTACACACTTGCACTTCGAGACTCGTCTTTGTGGTGTTGCATTGAACCCGGCACTCTTCTTCGACTTCCGTGCGCAGGATGTTACAGCTGATAACTATATGTTCCGTCGCAGTTCGATAGACAAAGAATCTGCTCGTGCAACTAAGTTGCGTGGTAAAAACGACGATAAAGGTTATAAGCCAAGCGATGTAAATGATGGAAAAGTCATGGCGCAAACATCTCAGCAAAACGGTAAAGTGTCAGAAAGCTCTTATCGCGGAACAGTTCGCTATCATAAGGTGGAAGCAGGAGAGACCTTGTATTCTATAGCCCGCAAGCGCGGAGTGTCGGTAGATGAACTGTGCAAACTCAACCACATAGGTAAGAATAAAGGTGTCAGAGCAGGACAACTGATAAAATACTGATAAAGGAATATATATAATAGTATAATAAATCATTAAGCCCGAAAGTATCAATTGACTTCCGGGCTTAATGATTTTTGTCAGCAAATAATAACCAAACATTTTTGCAGAGTTTATGAATTTTCGTATTTTTGCGTTTGACAATAGAGACATTTAAATAATTTAGAGTATGAATAATTCATTCAGTCAAGGTAAAACAATGCTATTAGTAAATCTCAATAGGAGTTTTGATCAGACAAAAGCCAGTGGAGTATATCGCAGGTTAGACATTTATGAAGCTACGCGCAAGTATTGGAAAATAGCGAAGAGCAGAGCTCAAAATATTAAATATGTATTGGGAGTGTATAAGGGAGTTGTCCGTAGTGTAATAGAAATTAATGGCTGGGAATGGACTAATGTTGCAGAAGACGGAACAAAGTTTAAGAGTGAACGATGCATCTTTGAGGGCAAGTTGATAGAGGATTCACCATATATTAATAAGGATGCTTCTGATTACCCATTTGGAAGTGGTGGAGCTATAAGGTATATTTAAGAAAAGGTAATGATATACTTCAGTCAACATATATATAGTTACCTAAGATAATTATAGTTGTACAGTTGAGTACAAAATAATTATTTTTATATAGTATTGCTGTAAGTTGTTAATTGAAGTTTCCCATTTATGTTTTACGGTTACAATCATCCCCGAAAGAGATTGACACTTTCGGGGATGATTTATTCTATGGTTTACACTAACAATCGTTACAACCTATGCGGTCTGTTGTCAGAGTTTAGATATTGTCGTTAGCTTATTTCATGCAGCATTATTTCTTTTCAGCTTCAGCCTTAGCCTTTGGGCACTGTCCGTCAGCTTTCTTGCATCCGCCACAATTCTTCTCAGCCACAGCTGCTTCTTTCTTGCAGCAAGACTTTGCGTCTTCTGCCTTTGCTGCCTTATCCTTGCAGCATTCCTTCTTTTCCGCTTCAGCCTTAGCCTTTGGGCACTGTCCGTCAGCTTTCTTGCAACCGTCGCACTTCTTTTCAGCCTGTTCAGTCTTAGCTGTTGCTGCTGTCATGGCGTCAACTTTCTTTACGTCGCCTCTCTTTGCCAGCTTGGTTGTGCGCTCTGTTTTCTTCTGCATTACTTCTTTTTTCTCATTCTGTGCGTTTGCATCAAGTGTAAATGTGAGTGCCGTAACAATCATGACGGCTGATAAAATAAATCTTCTCATTTCAGTTTTTAGTTTAAATTATTATTCTTTTTTTGTTTAAATTAAATATTGTCGTACTCCTCGTGGAAGTTTATGACAGCTTCTATTCCTTTCCTGAAAATGTCGAGTGGCATGTTTTCGTTAGGCGAGTGTATGGCGTTCGATTCCAGTCCGAAGCCCATTAGAACAGTCTTTATGCCCAAAATCTTTTCGAAAGTAGATATGATAGGGATGCTTCCTCCTCGTCTTACAGGCAATGGTCGCTTGCCGAATGCCTTTTCAAAGGCACGTTCCGCAGCCTTGTATGCCGGCATGTCGATAGGGCAGACGTATCCCTCGCCACCGTGCAGATACTTGATGTCTATCTTCACAGTCTTTGGTGCCACTTTGCGGAAGTAGTCTACTACTATTTCTGCTATCTTTTCCGACTGCTGATGAGGTACGAGACGAGTGGATATCTTGGCATAAGCCTTCGATGGTATAACTGTTTTTGCTCCGTCGCCGGTGTATCCTCCCCATATTCCGCAAACGTCGAACGACGGTCTGAAGCCTGTGCGTTCTATCGTGTTGTATCCTTCTTCGCCAAACAGTTCTTCAACGTCGAGCGACTGTTTGTATTTCTCCAGGTTGAACGGTATTTCTCCAACCATCTTTCGTTCCTCAGCCGGTATAGGCTCAACATCGTCGTAGAATCCCGGAATGTTTATATGTCCTTTCTCGTCCTGTACGTCGGCAATGAGCTTGCACAGCACGTTTATCGGGTTGGCTACGGCGCCTCCGAAGTGTCCTGAGTGCAGGTCGTGGTTCGGACCTGTTACTTCCAGTTGCCAGTAAGCCAGTCCTCTCAGTCCTGTTGTCAGCGACGGCAGGTCGGCAGAGAGCATGCTCGTGTCTGAGACGAGTATGATGTCAGCCTTCAGCAGTTCCTTGTGCTTCTTACAGAATGCTTCGAGGCTTGGCGAGCCTATTTCTTCTTCGCCCTCGAATATGAATTTCACGTTATGCTTGAGCATATTGTTTTTCACGACATATTCGAAAGCCTTAGCCTGTATGAAGGCTTGTCCCTTGTCGTCGTCGGCACCTCTTGCCCATATATGTCCGTCTTTTACCACCGGTTCAAACGGCTCTGTCTTCCACAGTTCAAACGGTTCTGCCGGCATGACGTCGTAGTGTCCGTAAATCAGTACGGTCTTTGCTTTCGGGTCAACCATTTTCTCTGCGTAGACCATAGGGTTTCCGTCAGACGGCATTACCTCAGCCTTGTCTGCTCCTGCTGCTATAAGCAGTTCCTTCCATCGTTCTGCGCAGCGAGTCATGTCGTCCTTGTGTTCAGGTTGTGCGCTGACACTTGGTATTCGTATCAGGCTGAACAGTTCGTCGAGTATGCGCTGTTCGTTTTTCTCAATATATTCCTTTATCATGTCTGTATATATATAAATAATGTATTATTTCTTTTGTCTCAGAGCCATTCTTACGGTAAACCACGTGTGCATGGCTAATGTTGTCAGCAGTCCGTAGTGGCGTCTCATTATGTCGAATCGTTCCTTCAGCGACTCTTTATGGTGCTGTGTCGTTGCTCCTCCGTCGAGAAACAGTGCCGTTACAGCCTGCACGTTGCGCAGCGACAGCCCTCTCTGCTGCGATTTCTTCATTATCTTTATGCACCAGTCCACGTCCGACGAGTACTTGTATTTCAGGTCGTATGGCGTGTCGCGTGCTATGTCTGTCCGTGCGTAGAAAGCCTGATGGCATACGAGCATGCCGTATCTGAACTTCCTCCATGTCAGCCTTTGCGGTATTTTTTTCCTGCGTCGTCCCAGAATATTGCCCTCGCTGTCTATTATGTCGGTGTCGCCGTAGAGCACGCCCGGCAGTTCCTCGCCCTCGCCTACGCTGCTGGCTACGGTGTCGAGAGTGTCGTCTTTAGCCAGTCGGTCGCCCGAATTGAGGAAGACGATATAGTCGCCGGTGGCGTGGGCTATGCCTTTGTTCATGGCGTCGTATATGCCCTTGTCGGGTTCCGACACTATCGTTATCTGGTGGTCGATGTCCTTTTCTTCGCATTTCCGTGCATATTCGTTGCACCGCTGCACCGTTCCGTCGCTTGAGCCGCCGTCGATGATGATGTGCTCGATGTACGGATATGTCTGTCGGCACACACTGGAAAGTGTGTGCACGATGCTTGCCTCTGCGTTGTAAGCTACTGTAACAATGCTAAACCGTATCATATCCGATAGTTCTTAAATGCCGTTGCGTGTGTATATATATCAATATATTTCAGTGCCACGCTGTTCTGCGAATACGTGGTAGCCACTTTCTTCACGGCTTCCTTGCCGAGACTCTCGCTGTCAGCCTCGTCGAACACCCATTTTATTCCGCGTGCGAGGTCGTCAGCCTTGCGGTATTCTGCCACGTATCCGTTGCGTTTGTGGTCTATCATTTCCGGTATTCCGCCAGTCTTGAAACCCACGCACGGCACGCCGCAGGCAAGTGCTTCCATGATGGTGTTGGGCAGGTTGTCTTCCAGCGACGGTATGACGAAGAGGTCGACGGCGTTGTAGGCATCGACGATGGTCTTCTCGTTGTCGATGTATCCCAGTGGATAGATGGGTAGCGGCAACTGCCCTGTGTAGTCGTCAGCATGTCCGCCGAGTATTACGATGCCAGTGTTTTCGCGCCATTCCGGACTCTGTCCTGCTATTATGTTGATTGCTTCTATGAGATAGCTCATGCCCTTGCGCTCGTCGGTTACCCGCTGCGAGACGAACAGCAGAAGTCGCTTGTCGGCAGGCAGGCTGAGCTTGCGGCGTGCCTCTGCCTTGTCCTGCGGACAGTAGACGCGAGTGTCAATGCAGTTTGGTATGCTCACGACGGTGTGTCCTTGCAGCAGACGGCTCTTTCTGGCTTGTCCTTCGAGCCATCGGGAGCATGCCACGAACGTTATGTTTGCATTTTCCAGTATGCGCATCTTGCGTCGCCATACCCTGTTGGCCAGGTCGTGTCTCGAGCCGTTGCCGGGCAGCAGGCGGCAGTGGTGGCACTCGTTGGTGAACGCCTTGCAGCCCTTCGTGTAGTGGCATATAGCCGTTGCTGGCCACGCATCGTGCATGGTCCATACTATCGGCTTGCCCGACGCCACTATCTTGCGTATGCTTCTGAGCGACAGCATGCCCTGATTTATCCAGTGCAGGTGTATGACGTCAGCCTCGCGGTATTCGGGCAGGCGCGTGATGTCTGCTCCAGCGTTGGCAATGTCTGTCTCGAAAAGATGATTGCGCTGCATGCGCAGGTGCATGAAGATGCAGAACCGCTCATACAGGAAGCGCATCCGCTGTAGCCAGCTGTTGCCGAGCTCTACGACGGTCAGGCTGTCGCTGTCTTTCTTCTGCACCAGCATCTTCGCCTTGACACCGTTGTTCTTCAGTGTCTCCATCAGGCGGTTGGCTGCTACGGCAGCACCGCCGGTGCGCTCGCTCGTATTTACTAATAATACTCTCATTGGGTACAAAGTTACGACTAAACGCGCAAAATGCAAAGCAAAAACGCGATTTTCTTGCAATAGAACGACAATTTGCAGGCGGAAACGATACTTCTGGCAACAGGAATGCAAAGAAACAAAAACTGCATAAATATACCGTATAATTATGAAATCTGTGATTACAGGTTTTTACAAGGCGTTTGTAAAATCATTACAGAGTATCTGTAAAAAGATTACAGAGCACTTGTAAAAGCATTACAAACGGTCTGTAAAACCGACGGCGGAAACGATTGATATTCAGAAGATTATGATTTGAGATTTAAACAAACAGTGTTGACGTAAATCAAAAATCGTGAATAAATATGCAATTTGTTGCGGAAATATTTGCACAGAAACGGAAAAGTAGATACTTTTGCACTGTCAAAAAGGTTAATAGATTGTTTAGGTTAGTAGTAATAGATTTAGGTTTTTAATATTGTTAAGGCAAAATAAGTAACTATTTTAGTTTTCTGGAAACTGTGAAGCTTCCCTTATTTTGAAATAGCAATGATAAAATTAAAAACAACTTTTACAAGCTGCTGCTCGTTGAGAGTAGTAGCTTGTACTTTTATATATCTTCTATACGCAGCGGAAACATGCAAAATTGCAAATATAAATATGAATAGTTCATTATAAAGAATATTTTGTGTACCTTTGCAACAGAAAACGCAAAAGTAACAAACAGAAACAAAATAACATACATGGAGCAGAAAAAATATAAGAGAACGACCGTTACGTCGGCACTGCCATACGCTAACGGAGGCGTGCACATCGGACACCTCGCAGGAGTCTATGTGCCAGCCGATATCTACGTGCGCTACCTCAGGCTGAAGAAGGAAGACGTCATGTTCGTCGGAGGAAGCGACGAGCACGGTGTGCCTATAACCATACGCGCAAGAAAAGAAGGAGTTACGCCGCAGGACATAGTAGACAGATACCACAAGATGATAAAGGACTCGTTCGACGAGTTCGGCATCTCGTTCGACGTCTACAGCCGCACGACATCGGAAATGCACAGGAAAACAGCATCCGAATTCTTCCGGAAACTATACGACGAGGGCAAACTGACAGAAGAAACGACAAAGCAATACTACGACGAGGAGGCAAAGCAATTCCTCGCCGACAGATACATAACAGGCGAATGCCCACACTGCCACAACGAAGGAGCATACGGCGACCAGTGCGAAAAGTGCGGACGCGACCTCGACCCGACCGAACTCATCAACCCACGCTCGACCATCAGCGGCTCGACACCCGTGCTGAAGGAAACAAAAAACTGGTATCTGCCACTGAACGAATACCAGGAATGGCTGAAGGAATGGATACTTCAGCAACACAAGGAGTGGCGACCGAACGTCTACGGACAGTGCAAGTCGTGGCTCGACATGGACCTGCAGCCGAGAGCAATGACACGCGACCTCAACTGGGGCATACCAGTGCCGGTGGAAGGAGCTGAGGGAAAAGTGCTGTACGTCTGGTTCGACGCCCCGATAGGATATGTTTCAAACACAAAGGAACTGTGCGAAAGCAATCCGCAGAGATGGGGCGAATGGACAAAATGGTGGCAGGACGAAGACACAAGGCTCGTACACTTCATCGGAAAGGACAACATCGTCTTCCACTGCATAATCTTCCCAGTGATGATGAAGGCTCACGGCAAGTACATAATGCCTGACAACGTGCCGGCAAACGAATTCCTGAACCTCGAAAACGACAAGATATCGACATCGAGAAACTGGGCTATATGGCTGCACGAATATCTGCGCGACTTTCCCGGAAAGCAGGATGTGCTGCGCTATGTGCTGACTGCAAACGCACCAGAAACTAAGGACAACAACTTCACTTGGCGCGACTTCCAGGAAAGAAACAACAACGAGCTGGTGGCTGTCTACGGCAATTTCGTGAATAGGGCTCTGCAACTGACGAAGAAATACTGGAACGGCGTGGTGCCGGAGTGTGGAGAACTCAGCGAAACCGACCGACAGACACTCGACGAGTTCAAGGATGTGAAGCAGAAAGTGGAGGAGTTGCTCGACGTGTTCAAGTTCCGCGACGCACAGAAAGAGGCAATGAACCTCGCGCGAATAGGCAACCGCTACATCACCGAATGTGAGCCATGGAAGGTGTGGAAGACCGACCCGAAACGCGTCGAGACAATACTCAATATCTCGCTGCAGCTTGTCGCAAACCTCGCAATAGCCTTCGAGCCGTTCCTGCCGTTCTCATCAAAGAAGCTGCGCGACATGCTCAACATCACAGACTTCGACTGGAACCAGCTCGGGCAGACTGACTTGCTGAAGGCAGGACATCAGTTGGCTGAGCCACAGTTGCTGTTTGAAAAGATAGAAGACGACGTGATAGAGGCACAGTTGCAGCGTCTGGAAGACATAAAGAAACAGAACGAGGCTGCACAATACAAGGCTAAGGACGTGAAACCGACAGTGTCGTTTGAGGATTTTGAGAAACTTGACATTCGCGTCGGACTCATAAAATCGTGCGAAAAGGTAAAGAAGTCAAAGAAATTGTTGCAGTTCTGCATCGACGACGGTACTGGCACCGACCGCACAATACTCTCGGGCATAGCACAGTTCTACGACAATCCACAGGAACTTGTCGGCAAGCGAGTGCTGTTCGTAGCCAACTTCGCACCGCGAAAGATGATGGGTATAGAGAGTCAGGGCATGATTTTGTCTGCCGTAGACTTCGACGAGACACTGAGCGTTGTTACCACTTCAAGGGACGTAAAGCCTGGAAGTCAGGTAGGATAGCAAATAGCAAGACCGTGCTGGATGGACTTCTGTCGCAGCAGGCATGACGAAACATAAAACAAAGCAGCGGCAACATCATGTTGACCGCTGCTCTTATTATTAATTAATGTATATGTGTTCAGTTGTCGATGAAGACATGCTCTGCCACGATAGATTCTTTCAGGAATGTGAAGGCATGCTCGTTGAACTTCCTGGTGTTTTCGGTGGTGAGATACGTAACCGACGAGTTCCGCGTGCAGCGGTCAGCAATCTCAGGATGGCGCAAAAGATATTGTTGCAGGCTCGATGCCACATAGCCACCCTGTTGCATGATGTTGACATTGTCGGGTGTAAACTTCTGTATTGATTTTAGCAGCAGCGGATAGTGCGTGCAGCCGAGCAGGATGGTGTCAATCTGTGGGTCTCGCTGCAAAATGCTGTCGAGATGTTTCTTTACAAAATAGTCTGCGCCTGCGCTGCCGGCTTCATTGTTCTCCACAATAGGAACCCACAGCGGACATGCTTCGCCGACAACGATAATGTCGGGATGAAGCTTGCGTATCTCTATGTCGTAACTTCCAGACAGGATAGTGCCTTCGGTGGCAAGAACGCCAATATGTCTCGATTTCGTCAGACTGCCTATTTCCTCTGCTGTAGGACGTATGATGCCAAGCACGCGGCGCTTGCTGTCCCACTTGGGAAGGTCGTTCTGCTGGATGGTTCTCAGTGCCTTGGCAGATGCAGTGTTGCATCCGAGAATGACGAGATGGCATCCGCGCTCAAACAAGTAGCGGACGGCTTGTCGCGTGAACTCATAGACAACATCGAACGAGCGTGGTCCGTACGGGGCGCGTGCATTGTCGCCCAGATAGATATAGTCATACTCCGGCAGCTTGCGTCGTATGGCTTCAAGTATGGTAAGCCCGCCGTAGCCGGAATCGAATATGCCTATTGGACCATTTGTATTCTGCATGTTGTATGATCGTTCAGTCGTATTTGTTGTTAAATATACAGGCAACAAACCAGCCTGTAGTGATTTGTTTAATAGTTTTTAAGAAGTTCTATCAGTTCTTCCGTTATGTCTTCGCCAATCATTTCATTGATGAAAGGCATCATGTCGGCATCGTGTCTGATGACGAAAGCATAGCCGTGCTGCTGTCCGACCTGCCTGATGACAGTATTCAGACGCTGCAGTACAGGTGCATATATGGCTTTCTCCGATTCAGCCAACAACTTTTCTGCATCTTTGCGGAAAGCAATGTTCTTGTTGTAAATGTCTTGCAGCTCAGCCTGACGCTTTTTGAGGATAGACGGGGCAAAATCTTTCTGACCGTCAAGGAAATCTTCGTATTTGCTGTTGAGGTCTGCTGCAGCACGCTGCATCTCGTCTTCATATTGCTTGTTCAGTTTCTCTACAGCATCTTTAGCCTCAGTATAGTCAGACATTGACTGTAGAACTACGTCGTGGTCGTAGTAGCCGAAACGCATTTGTGCTGACATTGCTATTGGCAGCAATGTCAGCAACAAAGTGTAAATAAATCGTTTCTGTAATGTCATGTTACTTGCTCAATTCAGCCTTAACCTCTGAAGTAATGTCTGTCGACAGCGTTGTGTTGACATATATAGGCTGTCCGGCAGATTGTTCCATGATATAAATATATCCACCCTTCTTGGCAACGTTCTCAATAGCAACGCGAACCCTGTCAAGGATAGGACCAAGTTTCTCCTGCTGTGCTTTGTTGAAAGCCTGCTGGTTGTCTGAAGCCGCCTGCTGAATCTTGTTGTACATTTCCTGCAGGCTCTGCTCTGTTTCTGCTTGCTTTGTAGCGTTCATGGTGCTGCGAGTCTTTTCATACTCTTCAGCCTTGCGCTGCAACTCGTTCTGCATGGAAGTAAGTTCTGCTTCATACTGCTTGCCGAGCGCTTCAAGTTCGCCTTGAACGCGGATAGCCTCAGGCAAAGACGAAATAAGAGCCTGAGAATCGATGTGTCCGAACTTCTGTGCAAAGATAGACAGCGGTGCGAACAACATTAACATTAAAATTACTTTTTTCATTTTGTTGATTGTTTTTATTGTTATTAAATTTATGTTTCTTTATTAGTTTGAGTATCCGAGTTTCTCCAATACTTCGTTGCTGATGTCAATTTTAGGCGATGCATAGATTATGCCGGCTGCCGACCTGTCTTGCACGAGAGAGTATCCGCGAAGCTCGCAGATATCTTTTACGGCATTGTAGATTTCCTCCTGTATAGGAGTCATCAGGCTCTGACGCTTCTTGAACAATTCGCCTTCAGGACCGAAATACTTGCGTTTCAGGTCGCTGGCTTCTTTCTCTTTGTTCATGATAGCCTCCTGGCGGGTCTTCTTCTGTTCCTGTGAAAGGAAGACAACTTCGTTTTGGAAGTTCTTGTACATGGTAGATGCTTCTGTGTTCAGTGCCTCTACTTCTGCCTGCCACTTCTTTGAAACTTGGTTCAACTGCTCGTTGGCACGCTCGTAAGCAGGAATGTTTTTCAGAATATAATCCATGTCTATAAGCGCAAACTTCTGTGCGTTGGCTGCTATGGCTAATATGGCTAAGCAAGCAATAGTCAATAATCTTTTCATATTTGTCTTTTCAATTTATTGTTTTTGTCTACTTTATTATATATATGTTAGAATTCCTGTCCGAGTACGAAGTGGAACTGCGAGCCGCCCTTCTTGCCCCAAACCTTGTCGAAGCCGTATGCCCAGTCGATACCCATCATGCCCACCATTGGAAGGAATATGCGTACGCCGAGACCGGCAGAGCGTTTCACGTCGAAAGGATTAAACTTGCTGACTTCGGTCCATGCGTTACCTGCCTCCACGAAGCCCAGTCCGTAGATTGTAGTGTTGCCAAGCATGAATGGATAGCGTAACTCTAAAGACAGGCGTTCGTAGGCATAGCCTTCAGCACGCATAGGCGTAAATTGTCCGTTCTCATAACCTCTCAGTCCGATAGTTTCTTCAGCGTATGTAGAGTAGCCGCTCATACCGTCTCCACCGAAGTAGAATGTCTCAAACGGAGATTTCTTGTATTTGTTGTAGTGTCCTAACAGTCCGAACTCGATTCTTGTCATAAGGACGAAACACTTCTGTGCGCTGGACAGTGCGGTAAACGTACGTGCCTTGAACTTCCACTTGTGGTATTCCACCCAGCGGTATTTGTCTTTCTGCTCGTCCATGTATGTTGACGACTGCGGGTTTGTTGCCAGTGTCCTGTAGTCTTTGCCGTCCCACTTCGACCATGGTGGGGTGAGGGTCAGCGATGCACTGAATTCAGAGCCGCGACGTGGGAACAACTGGTTGTCGGTAGACGTGCGGTTGAGCGAGATGCTGACGTTGAGGTTGTTGGAATTTCCTGTGCTGATAAGGAAGTACTGCCAGTTTTTCAGCATGTATCTTGTGTATGACAACTGAACAGACAATGTGAAGTAGTCGTCAGGCCAGCGCAGACGTTTTCCCCACGAAACAGAGGCACTGAACAGACGAATGTATTTGTCGGGATCGTAATAGTTTTCGTAACTGTTATAGTACCCGTTGTTGTACATTCCGTATCCGAGCATGTTGTTGTAGTAATTGTTCAGATAGCCCTGATTGTAGTAGTTGCTTGACACGTCGGTCTGCTTCGAATAGTAAGCGCCTACTGTAAGCTGTATCGGTCGTTTGCCGCCGAACCATCCGGTAGAGTAAGATGTGTTGTACGACTGGTAGTATGTTCCGTTGGTCTGAGCGCCAATCGACAGCACTTCACCGTCGCCTATAGGCATGATGCCTCTTCTTTCCTTGTTCTTCCTCATCAGGTTTGCCATAGAGAAGTTATTGAGTTTCAGTCCGACGCGTCCTATCACGCCTGTCTGTCCCCAGCCGAGCGACAACTCAACCTGGTCGTTCGACTTCTGCTCGAGGTTCCAGTTGATGTCTACAGTTCCGTTCTCCGCATTTGGTTTTACGTCTGGCTGACATTTCTCTGGGTCGAAGTGTCCCATTGATGCCAGTTCGCGTGCCGAACGCATCAGTGCTTCTTTCGAGAACAAGTCGCCTGGCTTAGTGCGTAATTCGCGTCGTATGACATTCTCGTATATGCGTGAGTTTCCGTTGATGCGTACCTTGCTTATGCGAGCCTGCATGTTTTCCGATATACGCATCTCAAGGTCTATGGAGTCGCCGTCGATGTTTATCTCTGCTGGAGTGAGCTGATAGAACAGGTAACCGTTGTTCCAGTACATATTTCCCACAGCATCCTCGTCTTCAGTGAGTCGCTTGTTCATTTGCTTTTGGTTGTAGACGTCGCCCTTTTGCATGCCGAATACGGCAGCGAGTTGCTCTGTCGGATAGACGGTGTTGCCCACCCACGTTATGTTTCGCAGGTAATATTTCTCGCCTTCGTCAACCTTTACATATATATTTACATGCTTGTCGTCGTAGTTCCATACACTGTCTTCGAGTATGACTGCATCGCGGTAGCCCAGTTCGTTGTATTTGTCTATCAGGTTTTTCTTGTCTTCCTTCCAACGTTCAGGTGTATATTTTTTCTTTTTCATGAATGATGACAGTTTATTTGCTTCGTGTACATTCTTGAATGCACCCTTACCGAAGAGTTTGCCCTTTATTTTTGAGCTTGCCAGCTTGTTGTTTCCGCTGATGATAATCTCGTGTATTTTCATCTTTTCCTTCTTGTCGATGTCGATATCGAGTATTATCTGGTTTTTGTTTGCGACGTCGTCGCGCTGACGTATGCTTATTTCGGCATTCTTGTAGCCTTTGTCTTCAAAGTATTTGCGTGTCAGCAGCTTAGCCCTGTCGATGTGGTTGGGAGTCAGTTGTCCGCCTTTCAGCAGTCCTATCTTGTTTTCCAGGTCTTCGCGTTCAGACTTCTTCACGCCAGTATAGTTTATTTCCGACACTCTCGGTCTCAGTGCGAGGTCTATGTGCAGGTAGATGCTGTCGCCTACGATAGAGTCTGCCTTTATAGATATTCGTGAGAACAGTCCGTGCTTCCAGTATCTTTTCACGGCATCGGTGATTTCGCTTCCCGGCACGGTTACGCGTTGTCCTATCGTGAGTCCTGATATTCCTGTTATGATGTAGTCTTCATATCCCTCTCCGCCTGTTACGTTCAGTGCAGCGATGGCGTATGAGCGTGGTGTTCCGAGATATGATATTTCAGGATTTACGATTTTCTCTTGTGCGTTGATTGTTGTCAAAGCTCCGAGCAAAAGCAGCAGTGCTATCAACTTATTTATATGTCGCATATTGATATTGTTTTCTTTTTGAACTTAATCTTACCGGTCGTTTATTCTGTATTTATCTGTCGTTTTCCTCTTCCACCTGTGCCTCTGTCTTTCCAAATCGCCTTTGTCTCGACTGATAGTCGGCTATGGCTTTGTGCAGGTCGGCTTCGTTGAAGTCTGGCCAATATGTGTCGCAGAAGTACAGTTCGCTGTATGCTATCTGCCAGAGCAGGTAGTTTGATACTCTTACTTCTCCTCCTGTTCTTATCAGCAGGTCTGGGTCGGGCATGAAGTTTGTCTGCATGTGTCGGCTCACATCTTCCTCGCTGATGTTGTCGGGGTCGAGTGTTCCGTTCTTGGCTTCACGCGCCATGTCTTTCACAGCCTGTGTTATTTCCCATCGTGCAGAGTAGCTCAGTGCCACAACCATTGTCATTGCACTGTTTTTTGCTGTGTGTTCTTCCGTCTCGCGCAGTTTCTGCTGCACGTTTTCGGGCAGTCTTTTCAAGTCGCCCACGACGCGGAAGCGCACGTTGTTCTTCATGAATATCTCGTCTTCCAACGATGAAAGTACCAGTCCCATGAGTGCTGTTATCTCGTCGGCTGGTCTGTTCCAGTTCTCGGTAGAGAACGTATATAGTGTCAGATATTTCACTCCGAGCTTTGTACACTCGATTGTGATTCGTCGCACTGTGTCCACTCCAGCCTGGTGTCCGTAGTTTCGCGGCTGGTTTCGTTCTGTTGCCCATCGTCCGTTGCCGTCCATGATTATGGCAATGTGCTGTGGTATGCGATTCTCATCTATCTTGTAGTCCATGCTAAATGTATCTATTTTCTGTTTTTCCGTTGTATTCTGCCTTCCCGTCATTCGTCTTCGTTGTGGCAGGTGCGGCATTTTGCCTTGAAACTGTATGTCAGTGTGAGTGTCAGCGTGCTGTATCCGTCGGTGTTCTTGAATGCTCCCGTGCTTTCTACGGTGTATGGGTCTTTTCTTCCGTCGAGCTCATCGTTCAGCGAGAAGTGTGCTGCCCACTGCAGTCCGAGATTCATTCTGTCTCCTATTTTATATTTCACGCCTATGCCTATAGGTATGTTTGCCGTTACCACGCTTTTGTCTTCGGTCTTGACGTATGTTGCTCCGAGTCCTCCGAAGATGTATGGTGTCAGTCGTTTTGCTCCCCTGTAGTCGCGTCCGGTGCCGTAGGGCCACATGTTGTATTCAAACACTATGCCTGCGTCGGCAAGTGTATTGCTGAATTCGTAGGCTTTCTCCTGATATTCGGGGTAGTAAGTCTTTACGTCGGCAGACGATCCTTTCAGCTTGCCGTATGATGCGTGAAGCCTCAGGCCCATGTATGGGTTGAACAGTCGGCGCAGCATTAGGGTAGCCATAGGCTGCATGTTGCCCGTTATCGAGCCGTTGAAGTCGCCGAGATAGTTTACCATTCCTGCTCCCGCGCCTATCTCCATGAGATATTCGGGGTCGCTCTGTGCCTTGGCGTTGAGACTCGACAAGATGATGGCAAGTATGATTATTGTCCGACGCATGGCTTATTTCTTTTTTGTGCGGAATATTGTCTGTGTGTCCTGCCATCCGAGTTGGCTCAGTCGTGCGCGCCATATTTCGCCTGTCGCAGGGCTGAATAGCCAGATGTGGTTCTGCGAGTCGACAGTGGCGCAGAATGTGGTGGCTGTGCTGACGAAGCCTTCCGGCAGGCTCATGCGGCTGTCTTTCTTCCATGTTATGCCTCCGTCGGCGCTGTAGTATATAGCCGAGAAGGCTGCCACTGTGCAGCTTCCTGCCGGCTGTCCGCCTATGGCTATCATTCCGTTGTCGTATGCCATGACCGTGAGGTTGTTCTGTCGTGGTGCCTTGTAGAGTGCCGATGATGATTCGCCGTAGTACATCCATTCGTACTGCGGTGCGCTTTCGTCGTTCTCTATGAGGCGGCTCCATACCACTGCATTGGCATCCTGCGGATAGGTGCCTATGCTTCTGTTGCCCACCAGGACTACTCTCCTTATGTCGGGGTTGGTTGCCAGTGGTCTTGCCACGAGGCTGATGTCCTGTGTCGGCAGCAGCGTGTTGCTGTCGTCGAGTTTATTGGCTGTCCATGTCTGGCAGTTGTCGGCAGACGATACTATGTTGCCGTCGCCGTCGAAGGCAAATACCAGTTTGCCGTCAGAGCCCAGCAGTTGCCTTATGGTTGTCGTTGTTTCTTCGTTCCATGCTGTGCCGTCGGCAGACGATATGATGTTGTTGCCGTTGAGCATGTACAGTTTTCCGTTGTGAACGATGGTGTTCTTGTATGCATCGGCAGTCAGCGGTGTGCTGATGTTTGGCGTTGCTGTGTGCCAAGCCTGTCCGTCGCTGACGTCGGTATAGAGTATGCTCGATGTCGTTTCGGTGCTTCCCACTACATACATGCGTCCGTTCAGTTCGAGTGCGCGCATGTTGCGGAAATCCCTGAATATGCTTCCTACGGCTGTGCGTTGCCATTCAAACTGGTCGGCTTGCTGCTTGTGTACGTTTACGGTTGCCGTATATTCCTGTGCGTTGACACCGTTGTTAGAGTAGACTATGAATGTTCGCGGCTGCGAGAAGTCTACCGAGTCGGCAGAGTTGTGGTATTTCACGGAGTCGCTCGTCATGCTCTTTATTACCACCGAGCCGCTGTTTTTCGACGTTATGGTGCATATCACCTTGCTGATGTCGGTGCCGTAGGGCAGCGAGTCAGTGTTGTAGATGACGTGGTTTATCTGGTCGATGGTAAACTTGTAGGTTGTGCCGTCGATATTGGTCTTTGCAATCGAGTCCAGACCGTCGTATGTCGTGGTGTGCAGATAGCGGTTCAGCTTGCCGAGAGTGAATGCCGTTATTGCGGCATCGCCATAGTAGACTGTCTCGTCTTCGTTGTCGCCCAGACACGACGACATCATTATTGTGGCTGCGAGCAGCAGTGTTATGTGAAGTGATATGCGTTTCATCTGTATGCTTTTTGTTTGCAAAGATAAGCAGAATTATCTAATTACACCGACATTTTGTGTCTTTTCTTATGTAAATTCATTATTCTTTGCACTTTTTTTACATTCTTTTGGCATTAGGGAAGATATTTGTTCTTTAAATTTCTTATAGAATACACGTTGGTACTGATAAAAAATCTCACCCTCTTTGAGAGAGTGAGACTGAAATTTGCCTTCGTCTATTCTGTCAGACGATATGACTTGTGTTTACTTATAGGCTAATGCCAATGGTTCCATAGACAACATTCATGTCAGGCATTGACGATGTGCGGGAATTAACATGCCTGTAGCCAAGTCCCAAGATGGGCGATACGCCTTTTAGAATTTTCCACTGGAAGCCAATTCCGTATGTCGTTTGTTTCCAGTCTACATTGCCTATGCTTGTGCCAAGCATTGCTCTTATGTCGACAATGCCGCCTTTGGGGTCTCTGAAAAGGCTATACCCAATGCCTCCGCCAAGAATGGTAGTCTCTGCATAGGTTTTCAGATTTTCTTTGTCCAGCAGCGATGTTGTTCCTTCACATGTGGCAAACACATGAAACTTTGGCAATACATCATAACCGACATTCAGTTGCAGCCCAAAAGTCTTGATGTCATGTTGTTTGACAGTTCCCAACACGCTGCCTTCGATGAAAAACTTGTCTAACAGTCTTGTAGACGTCTGCGAGTCTTGTGCAAGCAAACTTGTGGTGCATAACATGCACAAAAATAACAACTTAATCTTTGTCATAGTTGAATTATTAAATAATTAAAGTAATGTAATAATTGATATATTTTCTGCAAAGATAATAGATATGCAAGACAAATTGCAATTTCCCTTGTTAAAAAATCTAACTATGTGAATGTTTTTTTTGATTTACTTTGCAAATATATAGGTTGTAAGTCTTATCTGGTCGCAATCCGAGTGAAGGATAATATATATAATCGCATTGCATGAAACATATTTTGTGGTTTTCGCAGCAAAAAGTGTGCCAAAAATTTTTGATGCGGAAAATTTAAGCGATTTGTGACTTTTTTTTGACAGAGAAAAAGTTGCAAAATAGAATCGGAACATGCCTTGAAAGTGCAAAAATATGTGAAATTTCGAGTGGGAAACAACTGTTAAAATTGTCAAAGAGTACCTTTGAGGTGCCTATTTCGTTTGTTTTGCCCTGCAAAACACAATGCCTGACACCCCAAAACACTATGTCTGACCTCCTCAAACAGTGTGTTTGACAATCTCAAACATGCTCTTTGACAATTTTAACACTCATATTTCTTGCACACATGGCTTGTGTTTAGGGCTAACGTGCTGTATGTCAGATGAATAAAAATGCACACAAAATACTCGTATATTTGAGCCCAAGATGTTTCAAGTGCGCAAATACGCGAGTATTCAGAAGGGTATTTTGATTATAAGTCTACAACTTTGGTCTGGCTTCTACGAGTTTCTTTCCAGCCTCGTTGCCTTCGTATTTTGCAAAAATCTTTATAAATCTGCCAGCCATTTTTTGCGAGGTAAGTCTTAGCATTGTCATGCGTGGATATCACATAGAATGATTCTGTAGATAAAGACAAAAGAAAGAATTTGTGCGGACATACTTAGTAAGCCTGCACAAATTCTTTCCTCATATACACATTGATAATGAAAAGTGAATTATTTAAGTAATTAGATACCTGAGAACACTTCTGAAATATTGTTTTTTGCTCCCTTAAAAGTACCTTTCTCGAAAACATAGAACATGCCACACCCTCGTTGTTTTTCCGATGTTTGCGTTAATTCATCAAAAAATAAACGTATATATTTGTTTCTTTTTTTTGTATTATACACATCATAGTCGATGAATAACATGGGACTTTGTTGGCTTTTTGTCTTAAATATTTCAACAAATGAGTCTGCGATTAATAATAGTTTAAATCCATTGTCGTTGCAGATTTTTTCAAGCATTATAGGACTCACGCAGTTGTCGCCTTTACACCATGGTGTATAATCGTAAATAATTACGTTATTATGATTTGATATAAAGTCTCTGACTTGTCCAGTCTTTATGACATAAACATTACCGTCTACAGAAAGCTCTTCAATACTTCCATCGTATTTTATTATCCTGCTTTTCTGCTCTTCGTTCAGTTTGTCATAATCACTTGTAATACCTTCTATGGATATGCATGAGTAGAAACAACAACAAAGCAATGATATTATTACATAAAATCGCATTTTTATATTATATTATCATTAATGATATGATAGTAACATGTTCTTTCTTTTCTTGCCAAATTAAAGCTTCGGTCCGGCTTCTACGAGTTTCTTTCCAGCCTCGTTGCCTTCGTATTTTGCAAAATTCTTTATGAATCTGCCAGCCAGGTCCTTAGCCTTCTCTTCCCACTCGGCAGGGTTAGCGTATGTGTCGCGCGGGTCTAAGATAGCCGGATCTACGCCTTCGAGCTGTGTAGGAACAGTGAAGTTGAAGTAAGGTATCTGCTTTGTCGGCGCACTGTCTATCGAGTGGTTAAGAATAGCGTCTATGATGCCGCGCGTATCCTTTATGGAAATGCGCTTGCCAGTGCCGTTCCAGCCTGTGTTTACGAGGTAAGCCTTAGCACCGCTCTGCTTCATGCGCTTAACGAGTTCCTCTGCATATTTTGTCGGATGCAGCTCGAGGAAAGCCTGTCCGAAGCATGCCGAGAAGGTAGGAGTAGGCTCTGTGATGCCGCGCTCCGTTCCTGCAAGTTTTGCCGTGAAGCCTGAGAGGAAGTAGTATTTTGTCTGCTCAGCATCGAGAATGCTCACTGGAGGCAGTACGCCGAAGGCATCGGCACTGAGGAAGATTACCTGCTTTGCTGCCGGAGCGTGAGATATAGGACGCTGAATGTTCTTTATGTGATAGATAGGATAGCTTACGCGGGTGTTCTCGGTTACGCTCTTGTCGGCAAAGTCTATCTTGCCGTCCTTGTCTACCGTAACGTTTTCGAGCAGCGCATCGCGTCGTATGGCGTTGTAGATGTCTGGCTCGCTCTCCTTGTCGAGGTTGATGACCTTAGCATAGCATCCGCCTTCGAAGTTGAACACGCCGTTGTCGTCCCATCCGTGCTCGTCGTCGCCGATGAGTTTGCGCTTCGGGTCGGTAGAGAGCGTGGTCTTGCCTGTGCCTGAAAGTCCGAAGAAAATGGCTGTGTTCTCGCCGTTCATGTCGCAGTTTGCCGAGCAGTGCATGGCTGCAATGCCCTTCAGCGGCAGGTAGTAGTTCATCATAGAGAACATGCCTTTCTTCATTTCGCCGCCATACCAAGTGTTGATGATGACCTGCTCGCGGCTCGTTACGTTGAAGACAACGGCTGTCTCTGAGTTCAGACCAAGCTCCTTGTAGTTCTCAACCTTAGCCTTCGACGCGTTGTAGACGATGAAGTCGGGCTCCTGCTCGAAGTCTTCCTCAGTCTGAGGACATATGAACATGTTTGTAACGAAATGTGCCTGCCATGCCACTTCCATGATGAAGCGCACCTTCATGCGTGTGTCTTTGTTGGCACCGCAGAAGCCGTCGACAACATAGAGCTTCTTGTTCGACAACTCTTTCTTAGCCAGTTCCTTAACGGCTTTCCATGCCTCTGGCGTAGCACGGTGGTTGTCGTTCTTGTATTCGTCACTTGTCCACCATACCGTGTCGTGCGAATTTTCATCGTCAACGATGAATTTGTCCTTAGGACTGCGACCGGTATAGACACCCGTCATTACGTTGATAGCACCCAGCTCGGTCTCCTGTCCCTTGTCGAAACCAGTCAGACCTTCCTTCGTCTCTTCGTTGAACAACACCTCGTAGGTAGGGTTGTAGAGCACTTCCGTAGCACCTGTGATGCCATACTGCTCCAATACTTTCTTGTCAAACTTAGCCATGATTTTGTTTTTTATGCGTTTTAATTATATCGTTTCAGTTAATTTTAAGGAGCAAAAGTAAGAAAAAGGTTTTTAAACAGCAAATTTCAGACAAAGAAATTTAATCTTTCCATCTCTCTGTCTTATTTTTATGGAAAAAGAAAGGCGATTATTGATGATTTTTATTACATTTGCAGCGAAATAGAATTGCTTGCATCGTCTCATCCGCAGAGGCGCGGAGGAAATGCAGGCTGTAGCTTAGGGAAATTAAGGAATAAAGTTTAATATATGCAGATAGTAAATCTTTCGGAACAAAACTCAGTCCTCAACCGCTTCATGGCTGAGGTCCGCGACATGGAATATCAGCAGAACCGACTGCTTTTCCGCAACAACATAGTGCGCATAGGCGAGGTTATGGCTTACGAGATGTCGAAGGCGCTGGACTATACGCAGCAGGATGTCAAGACACCGCTTGGCACCGCGACGGTAAACATGCCCGAACAGAACATTGTACTGGCTACGGTGCTGCGCGCCGGACTGCCCTTCCATCAGGGATTTCTCAATGTTTTCGACCATGCCGAGAACGCTTTTGTCTCGGCTTATCGTATGTACACCAACCGCGAGCATACGGAAGTGGGCGTACATACGGAATATATGGCTGCGCCAAGTGTCGAGGGCAAGACGCTCATCATTGTCGACCCGATGCTTGCTACGGGAGGCTCGATGGTAGCAAGCTATGAGGCGCTGCTGAAAACGGGCAAGCCCAAGAAGGTGCACATTGCCTGCGTGATAGCCGTGCCGGAGGGACTGGAGATGCTGCGTGATAACGTTGACGAGGACACGACAGTGTGGTGTGCGGCAATAGACGAAGGAATGAACGAGCACAAGTATATCGTTCCGGGCTTCGGAGATGCCGGCGACCTGTGTTTCGGAGAGAAACTGTAGCCGTCAGACGGAAATAAACAAAGAGAGAAACATTGGAACAGACGTCCGCGTTTCTCTCTTTTCATCTATGAAAACGTTATTTCTTATATGCTTGTTCCTGCCGTTTTTTATATGGAAACGTTATTCCTTGTATAACATTTTCTGTCGTTCCGCTTCTATAAAGCCAGCAGTTGACGCATGCTTTCCTTAATGGTCTTCTCTGTTCCCATACCCCTCATCAGCGGCAGATAGCGACCCTTCATCTCGTCAACGTATGTCTTCAGCGACTCCTGCTGCTCTTTTGGCAGTTTGCCGAAGGCACATTCGCAAGCCACAACGATGTGGTAGCGGTCGAAACTCTTGTCTGCCGTAAACTCCGACGGCGCCATTGTTTCCACCTCGCAGCCTGCTTTCCTGGCTTCGTCAGCAGCATAGTTCATCTTCACAGCCATCTCTTCGTTGGCTTTTTCATACAATACGAGCACGCGCTTCTTAGCCTCCGTACCCTTGTTGTTTACCATAAGCGACTCGTGTATGGTGCGCATTTCGTCGAGCTGGGCATTGTCTTCAGTACATTCCCAGTACATTCCGCCGAGCAGGTTGCTGTCGATGATAAACTGACACTTCGCTGCGAGCGAGCGAGTATCGTCGAATCCCCATACCAGTTCGCCATTTTCGTCTACGAGATACGGCACCTGACCGATGCTGTCCCAACGCTCGGAATACTTGCCGTCGGTGTATCGCGTCTTCACATACTGGTCTAAAATCTTGTTAGAGTGGTCGCCGCGTCCGTAGAGAGGCATTCCCAGAGTCAGCTTCTCTGGCGGAACGCCGTTGCGGATGTGGGCAATGACAGCCTCCTCGACAGTGATTCTGCCCGACAGAGGCGAGCGGAAAAGGGTAGTGTGGTGCTTGGGCGGATTGGCAACATCGTATGCCATGATGTTGACAAAGTCCATATACTTTATACATTCGGGGAAGTCGATATACAGACCGTCGGCAATCGTGGCTGCCGTAAGCAGTTTCTTCTTGCCCAAAACCTTGCGCAAGTCGCGCATAAGGAGTGTAAAGTTCTTCGTGTCGTCGGGCGATGACGATATGCCGGACTCGCTGCTGGTAGGGTATTCCCAGTCGATGTCGATGCCGTCGAGACCATATTCCTTAACTATTCGTCCGCAGTCTTTTGCAAAACTCATCCTGCATTTTGCGTCGGCAGCCATCTCCGAGAAGTTGCCCGATGTCCATCCGCCTATCGAAAGCATGATTTTCAGTTTCGGATTTTGCTCTCTCAGTGCCACCACCTTGCGCAAAAACGGCTCATTCTGAATGCGTACGCCGTTGAAAATGCTGTTTACATGGCCGAAAGCATAGTTGATGTGAGTCATCAGATTGGGGTCTGGCAGACGCTCATTGGTCCATGAGCAGACATAAGCCACTACTATCCGTTCTCTCTGCGGCTGGTCCTTGTCGTTGTCTACAGCCACTACTTTCTGTTTTTTTTCAGACTGTTTGCCGTTGTTTCCGGCAGCCAGCACAGGCATTGCAACTATTGCCGCAACAGCCATGATAATGATATTCCTGATTTGCCTCATATTGTAGTATATATTATTAATAATGTTATTCTCCCATACCGCTTGAGTATCCGCTGCCGTCCTGCAAGTCGTCGCCGCCTTCGAAGTCGTTTCGCTGACGCTTATTCTTAGTGTTTCCGAAGTTCCATGTCAGCGTAAGGTTCACTCGGCGACCCTTTCGGAAGAACTCAGACGAACGGAAGAAGTCTGCCGTTTCCACGACATTGCGCCACTTGCGAGTGTTGAAGATGTCGCGGCAGTTGATGGCTACGGTCAGTTTTTTGTTGAAAAAGTTCTTTCTTGCGCCAAAGTCGACACTGTAGTTGGCTTTCCTGTATCCCTGCGTTATTACCTGTCGGGCGCGATAGTCGCCAGTCAACTGAACGGTAATGTCGTATGGCAGCATCATGCTTGCCTGCATTCGTGCGTTCCAGGTGAAGTTGTGGTCGCTTTCGCCTGTAACTGTTTGTCCCTCCACGTTGTATGTAAATCCGTCGAGATGATAGTAGTAGGCGTTTGCGGTAGTTGTCAGGTCGAGTTTGCGGAACAACTTGTTTTTCAGTACAATCTCAACTCCGGAACTGTTGCTTTCAGCCACGTTCATGTTCGTTTGATACATCATGCCGTCTGCCGTCTGCCATTTTATGCGCTGTATGACGTCGGTGGTAGGGCGGTAGTATGCACTTACGAGCAGCGAATGTTCTGTCCAAGTCTTCAGATAGTTGAGCGAGAATGAGTTAGAGAATTCCGGTGTCAGTTGCGGATTGCCAAATTCTACCATCAAGGCATCGCGGGTGTTGCGGAAAGAGTTTAGTTCTCCTCCCCACGGACGTCGCAGTCGGCGCGTGTAGTTGACCTGAAGTTGCTGTGAGGGGGTAAGCTGATATGACATGAACACGCTTGGGAAGAGTTCGAAATAGTCTTTCTTGAACGGTGTGTCGCGCTTTCCGGCGTCGTGTTCCTGTTCCCATGTGTAGCTCTCGGTGTTCACTCGCCAGTATTCTCCACGCAGTCCAGCCATCAGTCCGAACTTGCCGAAGTTTCCGGTCAGTGTTGCGTAGAGTGCGTGTATGTCGAGATTGTATATGAAGCGGTTGTAGAATGCCTGGTCTTCCGTAGCATTTTCGCCGTTCCATGAGTTGTCTGCAAACGATTCCTGCGGTGTGTTTTCCTTTGAGAAGTTGCCCTGATAACCTGTCTGCAGTTTCAGTTTTGGCGTAAAGGCATTCTCGTAGTCGACCTTAACCTGCCACGAATGGTTGTTGATGTGCATGGGTCGGTACTGATAGCTGTAAGCCTTTGTGTTGTCTGCCATTATCGTTGTCGAGTCGCGATAGTAGCTGTCGTTGTCCGACTTCCACTGATTGTAGTCCACCTGCATGTCGATGAAGTGTGTGCTGCTGAACTCATGACGGTATCCCAGTTCGCCATGATACATGTGCATGGCTCCTCCAGACTTTGTGCGTCGGTACATCTGCATGTAGTCTTCGTTGTCGGCGATGTTTCCGTAGTGGTAAAGTGTTGAGCTCCAGTCGTTTCTTTTGCCGTGCATCATCATTCCCGAGAGTGTGAAGTCGTCCTTGCTTGTGGCGTGCCATGTTATTCCTGCGCGTGTGAACAGGTTGTTGCCGATGTCTCGGCTGTTGGCATTATAGCGCTGATACTGCTGTGTCGCGTATGTCTGTTGGTTGCTTATTGCTCCTCCCTTGCCTTCGCGGTGTCGGTAGCCGATATTCAAATATGTATCTATTTTCGAGCTGTTGTAGTTTATGTTGCCGCTGACGTTAGCTCCGCCGCGTGTGTCTGCTCCTGTCTGTATTGAGCCGTAGTAGCCAGCCTTGCGGTCTTTCTTCAGTACGATATTGATGATTCCCGCCGAGCCTTCTGCCGAAAATTTAGCCGAAGGGTTGTCGATGACCTCTATGCGGTCGATGCTTTCTGCAGGCAGTTGCTGCAAAATCTGTGCTCGGTTGTCGCTTGTCAGTCCGCTTGCCTTGCCGTTTATCCATACCTCCACGCTGCTGTTGCCTCTCAACGATATGTTTCCGTCGTTGTCGACCTCTACTGACGGTATGTTTTCGAGCACGTCGGATGCTGCTCCGCCGGCGTTGGCGATGTCCTGACTGACGTCGAACGACTTGCGGTCTACTTCCAGTTTGACGCTTGAGCGCTGTCCCTTGACGGTTACTTCGCTAAGCTGCTTTACGTCTTCCGACAGGTATATGGTGGAATAGTTGTGCGTGTTTTTTTCGCTGCTGATGCTGAATTCGCGTTTCACTTCCTTGTATCCGAAGTATGAAATCACCAGCTGATAGTTGCCGTCGGCAATGTCGCTGACGATGAATGCGCCATCTTCGTCGGTGATGGCACCTTTCAGGAATTTGCCGTCGGCGCTTGTGTTTACGACGACGTTGACGTATGGCATCGGCTCATCTGTTGCCTTATCGAGAATCTTGCCTTTTACGACACCCTGCGCCATTGCCAACAGTGGCAGCATGAGTGTGCAGAACAGTATTGAAAACTTCTTTGTCATAATTGTTTTGTTACTTACAGTTTTTGTGTGTTATAATATAAATAGCTTGCAAAAGTAAGTAAAATCGTTGTAAAACAATAGATTTGTACACAATCATTAACGATTATTTGCTATTGTCTTGTTTGTTTAACAACAGGTTTTGAGCGATGTTTTTGCCACTGAATTGCAAATATCGGCGGTTTTGTTGCCTAATGTTTTCGTGTTATGAATATAGTTTCTACTTTTGCAGTGTCGGATGCCGACAAAGTGAAACATAAATATCAACAACTATGATTACAACAGAAATACTCCATTTGGTCAACGAAATGTCGCCCTATCTGCTGCTGGGCTTCTTCATAGCGGGTCTGATGCACGCCTTCATACCCGGAAGTCTGTATTCCAAATACCTGTCGAAACGCTCGTTCCGGTCGGTACTTAACGCTGCACTGCTTGGCATTCCGCTGCCGTTGTGCTCGTGCGGAGTAATTCCCACAGCCATGTCGCTGCGCAAGGAAGGCGCATCGAAGAGTGCGGTGGTGTCGTTTCTCATCGCCACGCCGCAGACGGGTGTCGACTCGATAGTGGCAACCTACTCGCTCATGGGGCTGCCGTTTGCCATCATCCGCCCGATAACGGCACTCATAACGGCTCTGTTCGGGGGACAGCTTGTCAATTTCTTCGACAAGGATGAGGCTGAGCCGCAGCATGAGGAGCACGGCTGTTGCCACCAAGAATCTGAAAAACAGCATGGTGAAGACCACTGCTGTTGCTGTCAAGATGAGGCTGAAGAAGACCATTGCTGCTGCCATCATGACGAAAATCACAGCCATGAGGAAGCGGGCAGCTGCCATTGCCACCACGACGACAGCAGCGAGGCAAAAGGCTTCTGGCAGAAGATGGTTGTAGCGCTGCGCTATGCCTTCGTCGATATGGTCGACGACATAGGCAAGTGGCTTGTCGTGGGCATCGTAATAGCAGCCCTCATCACGGTCTTCGTTCCCGATGGCTGGTTTGAAGTGTTCAAGGACAACTCGCTGTTGTCTATGGCTTTCGTGCTGCTCATAAGCATTCCTATGTATGTATGTGCCACAGGCAGCATTCCGATAGCCGTAGCCCTGATGATGAAAGGCTTGACGCCAGGTGCCGGTCTGGTGCTGCTCATGGCAGGTCCGGCAGCCAACATGGCTTCAATACTCATCATTCGCCATCGTCTGGGCTGGCGTACGCTCGCAGCCTATATAGCTGCCATCGTCGGCGGTGCCGTCGCTTCAGGACTGATAATAGACCATCTGCTGCCGCGTGAGTGGTTCCTGTCGTCGCTCGAACAGCTGACTTGCTGCGAGAGCAGCGGCACCGTGTTTGAGTGGATTTGTACTGGCGTGCTCGTGGCGCTGCTGCTATATGCTGCATACAACCGCATCGTAAGGAAGAAACCGCACGACTGCCACTGTTGCGAACACTGACAACAATAAAACGGGGATTGCGCCGTTATTATAATATGGACAACAAGTCGCTGACATATACTGACGAGCAGATGCTTGTAAATGCAGGTGTGCGCGTTACGGCTGTGCGCCTGCTGGTATGGCGGACGATACGCCACGAGCTGACAGATGCCTTCAGCATAACCGACCTTGAGGCTCTGCTGCCCACCGTAGACCGCTCGACGATGTTCAGAACCATACACACGCTGACTGAGGCTGAGCTGCTGCACGAGATTGACGACGGCTCGGGCATGCAGAAATACTGCGTGTGCCACTGCGACGACCATCAGCACCGGCGCGGACATGTGCACCTGACGTGTACGAAATGCCACCGCACATTCTGCCTTACCGACGTCGAAATTCCGCCTGTGGCACTGCCTGCAGGCTTCGACGTGCAGCATACCGAATATGTCGTGAAGGGACTTTGCAAGGATTGCAAGGTTTAGCCGACTCCCTACAAAAACCGTGCCAAACTCAACGGATTTTTCTTTCGGACTGAAAAAGTATGAAAATTTTTGACAGAGAAAAACTCTCCAAATAGAAAAAATATAGCCCCTAAAAGTGCAAATATTTGTTAATTCCGAGACCGGATACAACTGTTAAAATTGTCAAAGAGTACCTTTGACATGCCTGTTTCGCCTTTTTTGCACTGCCGAACACAGTGTGCGACACCCCCAAACACTATGTCTGATACCCTCAAACAGTGTGTTTGACAATGTCAAACATACTCTTTGACTTTTTTAACATATACTTTTCTTGCGTATAAGACTTGTGTTTGTGTGTAACGGATTGATTGTCAGAGAATTACAAATGTATGCGAATTTTGGGCGTATTTTACCCCTCAGATTTCAGAAGCGGCTTTCGCGGGCATTCTCGCGACAGTAAATGAGGCAAAATTGATTATATGTTTTCTCGCCACAAAGTGCTTCTGGCGCACAAAACCGTGCCGACTGCAGCGATAATCGTGGGCAGCAGAAAGACATGGCAGACGCATCCGACATGGAGCGGAGTATATATATAATAGGTATAAGAACGAATAATGGAAATAAAAATGAGGCAAAAATAGTTATAACTCAGAAAAAATGATTACCTTTGCAGAAACTTTTGAAAATGTGAAAAGTTGAGGCTCGCGACAAAGCAACAAAGGTTCCATAGTTCAATGGATAGAACAAGTCTCTCCTAAAGATTAGATCCGAGTTCGATTCTCGGTGGAACCGCATCCTTAAAACTTAAAAACTACAAATTTCAATAACATGCAAATACTATGATAGGTGCTATAATAGGCGACATAGTAGGCTCTCGCTTCGAGTTTACTCATGCACCGGAAAAAGGTTTCAATCTCTTTACTGACGAATGCAGTTATACCGACGACACGATATGCACCATCGCGGTGGCAGACGCAATACTGCATGGCAAGGACTACAAGACAGCCCTGCTGGAGTGGTGCCGGCGCTATCCGGAGCCTATGGGAGGCTATGGCAACAGGTTCTACAGCTGGATTAACGCTGCAGACCCACAGCCAAACAACTCGTGCGGCAACGGCTCGGCAATGAGAGTGAGCCCTGTCGGATGGTTTTTCGACGATATATCGAAGATAGAGGAAGAGGCAAGGCGCTCGGCAGAAGTGAGCCACAACCATCCCGAAGGCGTAAAAGGGGCGCAGTGTGTGGCTGACGTAATCTACTGGCTGAGAACGCAGCAGATAACGAAATATGAACTGGAACAGGCTGTCGAAAAGCGTTTCGGATATGAGATAATACCGCTCAAGGATGTGTATAAGATTGGCAGTGAGGGACATTTCGACGCAACGTGCCAGGAAACAGTGCCTATGGCGCTGCGGTGCTTTATAGATTCCAATGACTTTGAGGATGCCATACGCAAGGCGATACGTGCCAACGGCGACACCGACACTAAGGCGGACATAACGGGAGCAATGGCAGAGGCATACTACGATATACCGGACGAGATAATAGACAAGGCTCTGTCGTATCTGCCGGAGGAGATGATAGACATCATAGATGAGTTCTACGGAACGATGGAAAACAAGATGAAATAGACAATTCTGCCGCGCAGGAACATGCAGGCAGGCGATGTCGAGACATAACACAATAATGAAAGTGGCTGCTCAATCAGATGATTTTGCAGCCACTTTGCTATTTAAAAGAGTATGAACGTGCTGATTACTTTTCTTCAGCAGTCTCTTCCTCCGTTATCTTGTTGCCCATTGTGCGGTATGCAATAGGAGCAGCGATGAAGAGAGAAGACAGTGTACCGAAGATGACACCGAGTATCATTGCAAACGAGAAGCTGCGGATGCTTTCTCCACCGAAGAAGAAGATACACAGCAACACGATGAGCGTAGACACTGAGGTGTTGATGGTACGTGCCAAAGTCTGGTTCAGTGAATCGTTGAACAGTGTCTGACGGTCACGCTTGCGGAACAGTTTCAGGTTCTCACGGATACGGTCGAACACCACCACCTTGTCGTTGATAGAGTAACCAATAACGGTAAGGATGGCACCGATGAACGTCTGGTCGATTTCGAGTGAGAATGGAACGATTCCCCAAAGTATAGAGTAGAAACCTATTACGATAAGCGTGTCGAATGCCAGAGCAACGATTGAGCCAACAGAGAAGGCAACATTGCGGAAGCGCAGCAGGATGTAAAGGAAGATTGCTATCAGTGCTACGATGACAGAAATGATTGCCTTGTGGGTTACGTCTTTTGCGATAGAAGGACCAACCTTTGTAGAACTGATAATAGAACCACCGTTGCGTACGTCAGGATCCTTGAATGTCTTGAGGTCTTTCTGGGTTACCAGATTTGCTTTCGACAGTGCGTTGAAGAGTTTTTCCTCAGCCTCGTCGTCAACACTCAGACTGTTAGACTCTATCTTGTAGTTGGTAGATATACGTATAGTCTTGCCGTCAGTACCGAGAGCAAGGGCGCTTGCCGTGTAGCCTTCAAACTCTGAGCGGAGTGCCGAGTTGACTTCCTCTGGCTGAACGGATTTCTCAAACTTGACAACATAGTTGCGGCCACCAGTGAAGTCGATGCTGCGGCTCAAGCCTCTTACGAAGAATGAGCAGATGAATATGATGGCAGCAATGCCCCAGATGATTCTTGCCTTGCGATATAAAGACATGAAGTTGACCTTTGTATTCTGCATCAGGTTCTTTGATATGCCTGTGTAGAACTTCAGGTTTGTCCACTTGTCTTTGTTCAGACGGTTTTCATATACTATACGTGTCAGGAATACGGCTGTGAAGAATGAACAGCAGATACCGATAATCAACGTAACGGCGAAACCGCGAACAGGACCCGTACCGATGACGGCAAGGATGACACCTGTTATGATAGACGTGAGGTTTGAGTCGAAGATAGCAGAAAAAGCATTGCTGTAGCCGGCTTTCAGAGCCTGCTTGACATTCTTTCCTGCACGCATCTCCTCGCGTGTACGTTCATATATAAGTACGTTGGCATCGACAGCCATACCCAATGCAAGCACGATACCGGCAATACCAGGCATCGTAAGTGCAGACTGGAACGAAGCCATGATACCGAACGTGAAGAAGAGGTTAAGCAACAGAGCCATGTTGGCTACCATACCAGGAATGAAGTTGTACATCATTACCATGTATATCATCAGGATGATGAAGGCAAAGATGAACGAAATGATACCCTGCTTGATAGACTGTGCACCAAGAGACGGACCTACTACCTCTTCCTGAACAATGCGTACAGGAGCCTTCATACGTCCAGACTTCAGTGTGTTTGCCAAGTCTTTCGTATCTTCAACAGTGAAACTACCTGAAATTTCAGAGTTTCCACCAGTGATTTCGTTGTGAGGTGCAGGTGCGCAGTAAACCAGTCCGTCGAGTACGATAGCGATAGGTTTGCCTACGTTTGCACGTGTAAGCGCAGCCCAGCGGCGTGCACCGTCGTCGTTCATAGACATGCTGACGATTGGCTTGCCTGTGAAATTGTTGAAGTCGTCGCGTGCTGACTCAACAACATCACCCTCCAGAGGAGCTCTGCCGTCGGCTGTCGTTACCTTGAGAGCATAAAGCTCGTATATACGCTTGTTGTTCTTGATGAAGTCTGTAGGCTTTGCACCCCACAGCAATTTGAGGTCTGCTGGCAAAATCTGCTTTGCTGCATCGCTCTTCAGCATCTTGTTGATGTCTGCTGTATCACGTACGTTAGCCAGACCGACAATGCAGCCTGAAAGATAGCGGCTGTCAAGTCTTGAGAACAGCGGATTCATCTTCTTAGCCTCTTCCAGCTGGGCTTTAGTAGCTTTATCGTCAGAACCTTTCTTGTTGAGTGAAAGTGAAGCCTTTGTCGAGTCTTCCTTTGCTTCTGTACTCTCGTCAGCATTGGCAGTACTGTCGTTGCTGTCAGTGTTGCCGGCAAGACGTGTGTTTATCTGTGCAAGGTAACTTGCCACTTCCTGAGCGTTGTAAGTCTCCCAGAACTCGAGGTTCGCGCTACCCTGCAGCAGCTTACGCATACGTTCAGGGTCTTTCACACCAGGCATCTCAACCATGATGCGTCCCTGCTGCTGACCTTCGAGCATCTGTATGTTAGGCTGAACAACGCCGAACTGGTCGATACGGTTGGTAATGACGTTCTTTGCATCGGCAACAGACTCGCTGACACGCTCGCGAAGGATTTTCTCTACTTCGTCATCTGTGCTGTTTGTTTTCACGTCAGGCAACTGCTGTGTTGCGAAAATCTCAGCCAGACGGTGTCCGGGAGCATTGCGCTGATAAGCCTTGATAAACAATGAGATGAAATCACTCTGTGTCTGCTCCTCTTCTGCACGGGCTTCCTTCATGGATTTAAGGAAAGCTGCATCGTTCTTGTGTCCGGAAAGGTTTTCTACCAGATCTGGAACAGAAACTTCGAGGATGACGTTCATACCGCCTTTAAGGTCAAGACCGAGACCAACTTGTGTCTCCAAGCATTTCTGATAAGAATAGAGACCGAGATATTTTACAGAATCTTTGTAATCCTGCTGTGCTATCGGATCTTTGATTTTTGCTGCTTGGCTGTCAAAATAAGATGTGGCAACCGAAAAAGACAAATAGAAAATGCTTGCCAACGTCAGTAAGACGGCAGTAAAAAGTACAATTCCTTTGTTTTGCATTTTTGTTTTATGTTTTTGTTATGTTTATATTTCGACTATTAAATACAATATAGCGTGCAAAGATAACTATTTTTCTTAAAATACGAAAAAAAAAGTGTTGCTTTTTAAGGTTTTGACTGTTTTTTCAGCTTGCATAATATAGGGAAATGGTCGGAAAAAGGCATTTTTGAGTCGACTTTACATTCATACGGGCGGAAATTCTTTGTACACATAATGTTGTCTATGCGCACGTTTATGCCGCCATGTTTGTATGAAAATCCTAAACCGGAAGCACTCTCGCGGTAGCAGTCGGTAAGGCGTCTGTTCAGCTGCCAGTGGGTATATGAGTTTGGATTATCATTGAAATCGCCGCAGACAATGATGCTTTTTATCTTAGAATTGTCGATGAATTTTGCGACAGAATCAACCTGCCTGCTCCTTGTCTTGTTTGCCTCGATGAGCTTGGATATCAGCAGTTTGGCGTCGGCTTTTATGCTGTCTTTGGACATGCCGCCTCTGATAATCTGTCGTATGTCATTCTTTTCTTTTTTCGATATGCGGTTTGACTCAAAGTGATTGTTTATAACCATGACGCTGTCGCCGTCTATGTTGAGATAGTAGGCTACGCTTTGGTTTGACGTTGACTCGTAAAGTATTTTTTCGTGTCCTAAGATTGGATATTTGCTGAACAATATAAGAGTGTTGAAACTTTTGCTTTTCTTGACAGAATCTGTATAGTAGTTTTTCTTACTCATTTCCCGTTTCAGCATGTCGTATATGTCTGGTTCCGTCTGTGCTTCCTGCAGGCAGATGATGTCGGCGTCCGATTGCAGCATGTATTGCAGTATCTCGTTGTTCTTATCGTAATAATTGTCGCATAGAGCGAACATCATTACGTTGTAGCTTAGCACTTTTATAGTCTTTTCAGTAGTCTCATGCTTGATGTTGATAGGGCAGTAGCTGCGTATCGGCGAGTAGCAGAGAAGCAGTCCGACTATGGATATTATAGTGTATTTGGGCTTTATCAATAGCCAAAACAGCATAAACGCAACGACTGAGAATATGAATATAGGCAGAGTCAAGCCTGCTACGGAGAGTAATGGGAAACTGTTTGGGTTCAAGTGGTCGCTGTAACCTGCGACAAACATAATGCATACGAAAATGATGTTTATTCCCGCCAAGAGATAAACTATCCTGTTCCCTATGTTAAGCAGATGCTTCAGTTTCATTGCTTGTTTGTCAGTTCAGTTTGCTTTGGTCAAACAGACGTTTCTTTTCCTCGTCCGTTAGCGAGTCGTATCCGCTTTTTCTTATTTTGTCGAGTATGCGGTCTATTTCGTCTTCCTTGCGTTTCTTGTTGGTGTTGTAGCCCCAGTCTGTTTGTGGACGCTCGTTTTTTTCTTCTCGTATAGGTGGCTCTGGCTTCCTGTTTGTCTGCCTGTTCCATTTTGTTTGCATGTTGTCGAAGAATTGTCGTCCTACGCTTCTGCCGTATCGTGCATCAAGCTCGGGATGCCGCTGCCAGTATCTGATGAGGAAGAATCCAAACAACATTCCGCCGAGATGTGCAAAGTGAGCCACGCCGCTGTTGCTTGTTCCCAGTGCTGACATAAGCTCTATGACGACGTATATCATCACAAACCATTTTGCTTTTATAGGTACGGGCAGTGGGAATATGAATATCCGTTCTTCTGGGAATATCATTCCGAATGCGAGCAATATGCCGTAGATGGCTCCGGATGCACCCACCGTCGTCATGCTGTTAAGCATGTTGGCTTCGTCTGTAGACAGGTTGAAGAAATGGCTAAGTGGAAATTTGTCAGCATTCATCGCGTATATCTCGATAAACTGTGCTATTTCCTGTATCAGTCCGGCACCAATGCCGCACACCATATAATATATAATGAATCGCTTCGGGCCCCAGACGCGCTCTATGACACATCCGAACATCCACAGTGCGAACATGTTGAAAAACAAGTGATCCCATCCTCCGTGCATGAACATGTATGTTACCGGTTGGTAAAAATTGAAGTTGGAAGCAAGAAATATGTGCAGTCCGAACATGTCGTTGAGATCAATCCCTTGTCTTCTTAATACCAGATACGCAATGAATGCGATAATATTGATAATGAGAAGGTTTTTCGTTATTGTTGGTATATTGCGCATTTTGGTCGTTTTTTATTTGTTTGTATTTGTGCTGCAAAAGTACGAAAAATATCTGTCGATTACTATAAAAATGACAGTTTCGATAATTTTTTTTTGTCTTTTTCGTAATTTTTCCCCTATTTTTATTTGTTTTATGAAAAAAAAAAGTATATTTGCGGTGGATTTTATTCGATTATTATATTATTTATCTTTAATAAATTCACAAAATTATGAACAAAACAGAATTAATTGAGAAGATTGCAGCTGGTTCAGGCTTGACAAAGGCTGACTCTAAGAAAGCATTAGATGCTACAGTAAAGGCTATTAAGGAAGCTCTTGTAAAGGGTGATAAGGTAGCTCTTATCGGTTTTGGTACATTTGCAGTGAACAAGCGTCCTGCACGTACAGGTATCAACCCAGCAACAAAGGCTAAGATTAAGATTGCTGCAAAGAAGGTTGCTAAATTTAAGGCAGGTTCTGACTTGAATGACGCACTGAACTAATTATAGCAGTAGAATTGAATAGAGAAAGGTAAATAGCCAAACAGCTATTTACCTTTTCTTTTTGTATATTTTCTTGTAGTTTTTCAGTTTCTTGGTATATTTGTGTGCCGTCTTTTCTCCTATTTCAATCATAGCTTTTATGTCGCGCGGGTGGAAGTTGGCTACGTTGTAGCCTCCAAGCGGCGGGTTTATGTATATGTCGGCATCAGCACAGTTGTCGTTATATTTGCGCCAGTCTGGCCGTGATACGACCCAGTCGATGATGCCTCCAATGCCGTATTCCTTCTTCAGCGAGAATTTCTTTGTCTTGTGTTTCTCTTGTTGCAGGTCTATTGCAATGACGATATCGGCACCCATGTCTCTCACGATATCGACAGGCAGGTTGTTCAGCACACCTCCGTCTACCAGCTTCCTGCCGTCAATTCTCACCGAACGCAGTGCTACGGGTATTGCCATCGATGCCCGCATGGCTCTCGAGAGTTTTCCGCTTGACAGTACCACTTCCTCCATGCGCTTTATGTCTACAGCCACGCATCGGTACGGTATGGGCAGTTTGTCGAACGACAGCGAGTCTGATTGGCATACAGCGCTGTCAGACTGGCATATTATAGAGTCGAAAAGTTTTTCTATTTTGTCTTTCTCCACTACCTCGCCTGCAAACAGATCTATCCATTCCTGCTTCAGAAATAGCTCTTCCAGCTGGTCGGCGCGATAGCCTAAGGCATACAGTCCGCCTACGATAGAGCCTATGCTGGTGCCTGCTATGTAGTCGATTGGTATTCCGGCTTTCTCTATTACTTTCAGTGCGCCTATGTGTGCGGCTCCCTTTGCGCCTCCTCCGCCGAGCACTAGTCCCACTTTCGGACGTGCGTTGCCGTTCAGTGCAAACGGCAGCAGTAATACCGACATTAGTATTGCCAGTATTTTGTTTCTTCCACGTTTCATAATCTCTTCTGACTTTGCCTTCATAATATCCGTGATTGCATGTTGAAATATGATGCAAATATACAACTTTTTTGCGACAACAGTCCAATTAATGCAGAAAATCTTGTGCTGTCTTGTCGGACAGAAGACTCTCTGCATGTTTCAAAAAGAAGAAAAGGATAGACAAGTGTGCCTATCCTTTTCTTTATATTAATGTATTATATATGAATACTATTCCTTAATGCACTTGGCTATGGCTGCTCCGTCGGTTGTCGTTGCACGCACAATATACATTCCTGCGTGCCATGCCGACGTGTCGAACTTGCATGTGCTGCTGCCTGCCATGCGCTGGCGTGCTATCCTGTTGCCTGTTGCGTCGTAAACTTCCACGCTCAGGCAGCCGTCAGGACAGTTTACTGTCATCATGTCTTTCACTGGTGCTTCCTCTATGCGCAGTGTCAGTTTGTTGCCGGCAGCTACAATAGCCGTTTCGCCAGAGTTGTTCTGAATTACCCTGAACTCCACCTTGTCGGCTCCGTCGCTGAATGTCAGTACAGCCTCTCTGCTTTCCAGTCCTTCGGGCAGGGCGTCGTATTCTATTTTCAGTGTGTCGAGTGTCAGTCCGTTAGGCTCGCTTATGACGCGGCACCAGTCGGCGTTGCTTGTTATTTCCTCACGTCCGAGATATGAGAAGAATGCCTGTTCTGCTATGCCGGCTTCCTTTCCTACGGTCATGTAGTCTGGTCCGACAACCAGAGTGCCTTCCTCATTTTCCACGATAGGCGACATTACGGAGTGTGCTATGTCTGCATAAACGAAGAATGAAGCCTGTCCGCCAGGTGCAGCCTCGAAGTATCCCGTCAGTGGGCGCCATGCGTTGTTGTAGCGCATGTAAGCCGTGTTGTCGTGGTCGCGCATCTGTGTCATGGCGAAAGACACTTCAAATGTTTCGTTTTTCTCGGTAAATCCGTCGATGGTTATGAAGAATTCGTCGTTCAGAACGTGTGGCTCGGTAAACTCAACCGTTACAAATCCCTTGTTGGTATTTATGGCGTAGCCTATTTCCGGAATAGTCCAGAAGTCGCTGTCGATAACCTTTCCCGGCACGCCGTTGTCGCTTTCGCAGAGCTGGAAGGCTATCGGCATGGTCTGTTCGTAGATTTCTTCTGCCTGAGCCTTGTTGAAGTAGACGTATGCGCCGTATATCTTTATAGGTCTCGACGGTTTCGAGAACTTCTCGGCATATCCGGTTATAGGCGAGTTCTTAGGCATTGCGCCTGGGAAAGTAGCCTCGCCCATGTCGTAGTTTGTGGCTATGTCGCCAGTCATGATATTGTTCACCAGTCCGCTGTACTTGGCTATTATGCTGTCGGTGCAGTAAGTTGTGCCGGAGTCGTTGCTGACAGTCAGCACGGCATAGAGTTTCTTGTTAAGTACGTTGTATGCTATTTCCGGGTCGAGTTCGTGGCTGTATTCTATGTCGAAGAGCGACTCGCCTGTTGTCTCAAACGCCCATGTCCATTCGTCCGGGTAGCCTGTTGATGCGTCGTGATACTGTACCGGCACCATCGGTGCAACCATTTTCAGGTTTGTGCTGTTGTCGCGGAACGATGCAGGTGTTATCATTCGTGCCACAGGCACCTGTCCTTCGATGTGTACGAAAGCCTTTTTCGTTATTTCGTCGGTAGCACCGTTCGCGTCGGTAACCTTCAGAGTTATGTCGTAGTCGCCCGACTTGGTGTAGACAACTGTCGGATTCTGCTCTGTCGACGTTTCCGTTTCAGCCCCCTCGAAGGTCCATTCCCATGCCGTAGGGTTGCCGTCTGACAGGTCTACCAGCTGTATTTCCTCGCCCGTAATGGCATCCACGTGGTCGATGGTCTCTACCGCAGTGATGCTCAGTCCGTCAAGATAGAAGTCGCCCATGTAGCCGCCCACCTTGAAACTGTCGTTTGTTCCAGGTCCGTAGGTAAAGCGTATCTTCACGTCCTTGCCTGTGAATGCGCTGAGGTCGCCGTCTATCTTTTCCCAGTGCTTGCCGCTTTCGGTTATCTGGGTGCTGTTCCATATCTCGGTAGATGTCTCGAAGTTGTCGTCAGAAACGCTTACGGTCATCACAACATACTCATTCCAGTTCTTGTTGCACAGCAGGTAGCAGTGGAACTGTCCGTTAGCCGGAACGTTCATGGCAGGTGTCGTTGCCGTTCCTATGGTGCGCTTGAACGTCTGGTAAGGTCCGTCGATGTGCAGCGACTGTACGTCGTTTTCGTCAATAGCGCTGAACTGATAGTTTTCAGGCGACTGCTCCAGAGTGAACGTGATGGCATTTCCCTCGCCATAGTTGAACTCCCATGCAGGCATGCCTGCGTCGAAACCCTCGCTCCAGACAGTCTTCTGGGCGCCGGAGCCCTGTATGCTGAAGTCGGCTATCAGTCCGCCCTCAGCATGTCGCATAGCCCTTTGCATCATTTGCTTTGTTGGCTTCGACTGCTTGAAGTTGACGTCGGCAGGCTTTTCGGTTGTCGTACGTTTTACCTTAATAATCTTTACAGGATTGTCAGTAGCCCATGCTATCAGGGCTACGGCTGCTAACAAAAGTGTAGTAATTCTTGCTTTTTTCATAATGAGTTTTGATATTATTATTATAGTTTTCTTAGACTTAATGAAAATAGTAGACCGCAAAGATATACAATTCTCGGCAAATAGTCAAATAAAATGCTATCAAAATTTTTCTTGATTGTACTAAATCGGGAAACAATGGATAGTAGTTTGTGGATGTAATGCTAATCAATTTTGGCTCGTTTAGTGTCGCGAGAGTGCCCGCGAAAGCCGTTTTGAAAATCAGAGGGGCAAAATATGCCCAAAAATCGCATGTGTCTGTAATTGTCTGGCAATCAAGATGATAGTGCAAAGAGTAAGCCTTTTGCGCGTGAATTGTATATGTTAAAATTGTCAAAGAGTATGTTTGAGATTGTCAAACACACTGTTTGAGGAGGTCAGACATAGTGTTTGGGGGTGTCGTATGCTGTGTTCGGCAGGGCAAAAATGATGAAATAGACGTGTCAAAGAGGCTCTTTGACAATTTTAACAGTTGTAACCGGTCTTGGAATTAACAGATTTTTGCAGTTTCAGGGGTTATAAAAAATCTATTTGAACGATTTTTCTCTGTCAAAATTTTTCATCATTTTTCTGCTCGAAAGATAATTCTGACGAGTTTGGCACGGTTTTTGCTGTGCGCGGAATAATACGGTCGGAAAATCAGCAGGCATGTCGTGTATGGAAATATGTGTGTTGGCAGGTGGCGCTGCATGGCCGGCTATGAATGTCTGTGCCTTAGGAAGTTAAGACATTCGTCGATGACGGGCATGCGGAGTATTCTCAGCAGTGTCAGATAGAGCGATGCTCCAAGCATAATTCTTGCTATGAGTCGCACTATCATGCTGTCTGCCTGCGCCGTCAGCATGTAGGCGGCAGCCATCGATGCGGCTGCGATAAGCATGTAGGGCAGCGTTTCGGCAATCACGTGTCGCCACCTGAGGTCGGACAGCCTGCCTGCGAAGTGCTGCCACAGGGCAAGCCACGCCACGTTGAGCACCGTGTAAGCCACAATCATAGCCATGATGCCGCGTCGGCTGAAGGCAAGCACGATGGCTATCTGCAGCACCACCTGCATGATGTTGAGCCACATGTAGATGTCGCTGCGCCTGCAACTGATGATGAAGTTCTGGTAAATCTTGTAGAAAGGCATGAACGCTCCGCCCAAGCAAAGCACTTGCAGCAGCGGAACGGCAGGCTGCCACTTTGCCGTCAGCAGCACTACGATGAACTCGTCGGCGACGATGGCAAGTCCGAAGAGTGCCGGAAAGGCTGCAAAAGCCGTGAAACGAAGCATCTGACGCATGACTCTCAGCTGCCTGTCGTGCTCCTCGCTCACCTGCACCATCACCGGCTGTGCTATCTGCGCCACCGAGTCGGCAACAAACTGATAGCCCATAGTGTTCCACTTGAATGCCTGTGTGAAATATCCTACGGTGCGCACTGGGAACAGTCTGCCGAAGATGACCGTCAGAAAGTGCTGGCTGATGGTGTTGACAACCGTCGGGATGAGTATCTTGTTGCTGAAGCGGAACATGCGCCTGATAGGCTCGAAGTCGAACGACAGGGTAGGGTGCCACTGCGTATAGTAGAATCTGCCGATGTTGTAGACAAGGTTGAAGATGACTTGCTGCCATGCCAGGCTCCAGTAGGAGTAGCCCTTCATGGCAAGCACTATGCCCACACCGCCCGAAATGAGCAGCGAGACCACCATGACGACAGCCCTCTCGCGCACCATCAGCTTGCGAAACATCCACGCGCCGTGCGCTATGCCGAGCGAGGAGAATATGAACGAGATGAAGACGAAGCGCGCAAGCCACGTCAGTTGTGGCTGATGATAGTAGGCAGCAATGAGCGGTGCCGAGAAAAAGAGTATGGTGTAGATAGCCAGACTCAGCGACAGGCAAAACCAGAACACTGAGTTGAAATCGCGGTGGGTAGGATTTTTCTCGTTGGCAAGTGCCGTGAAAAAACCGCTCTCCTGCAAGTTGTTGGCGAGAACGGTGAATATCGTAATCATACCCACCAAGCCTATGTCGGCAGGCGACAGCAGACGACCGAAGATTATGCCGAAAACGACATTCAGCAACTGTGTGGCTCCGCTTGTCAGCGCGCCCCACAGCAAACCTTTCGCAGCCTTGTCCTTGAGTGATTTTGCCATCTGCAACTGTCTTATTTTATGCAAAAGTATAAATCTTTTGCCGATAATCAAAAGAAAATACTTATTTTTGCAATGTTTTAGTGTCAATAAGCGACACAACGATACATAGACCGGAAAATATTCATGCAATGACAGACAACAGGGTTTTCAATACAGGCGAGACTCAGCAGCAGCTGCGCGAGAAGTACAATCCAGACGGCTCGCCGCTGAGAAAGGCACAGATGAGAATGCTCGACATGCTCGACTACATCGACACGGTGTGCCGCGAACAGGACATAGCCTACCGACTCGACAGCGGAAACGTGATTGGTGCCGTCAGACATGGCGGCTTCATACCGTGGGACGACGATATAGACATAGCGCTGTCGATGAGCGAATACAAGCGGCTGTGCCGCTACCTGCATGACAATCCGCACCCGCAGTATGCCATACAGTCGCCGAAAACCGACCGCAACTACCTATATCCGTGGAACAAACTGCGCGACACGAGAACGGAATATGTCATGGACTATCCTCCCGGAAGCAAGGATGCAAAGGTGTTTGAACAGCAGAAGTTCAAGGGATTGCAGATAGATATCTTCCCCTTTGAGGACCGCATGCTGCCGCGATTGCAGCGACTGGCGGGCAAGATGGCTTGCGTGGCGATATTCGACATAGGCAAGAGCCATGCCCGACTGGCGCACATGCTGTTCAAGTTCAATATGAATGTAGCCTTCCCGCTGTTCCGTCTGATGGGAAAGATGTTCGGAAAGAGCAGCCGCGTGATGCATGCTTACGGCACATGGTTCTACAAACAGTATGACAAGCAGACGATAGTGCCATACGCAGAGGTGCCGTTTGAAGACAGGCGATACCCTGCTCCAGCCGACAGCGAGGCTTTCTGCCGCACCGTCTACGGACGTTTCGAGGAGCTGCCGCCAAGCGCCAAGCGCGAATGGCACGCCAAAGACATAATATTCAGATAGGGAAACAATAAGCGTATGGGTATATATCCATGCGACGTAAGTAAACAGAAAAGCCCCCGAAAGCCATGCTTGAGACTTTCGGGGGCAATTATTATCGGTCAGCCTATTGCTTATTTAACAATAAACTTCTTGCCGTTCTTGATGTAGATACCCTTCTGAGTTGCGCTGTTCACGCGTACACCCTGCAGATTGTAGATAGCATCGTTGTTACTGTTTACAGTTACGATACCGTCTTTAATGCCTAAGTATTCGTTGATGTCGAACCAGAAGATGTCAGACTTGTGTGTTTCGCCACCGCCCGTATATATGCTTACAACACCAATCTCGTCCCAGTTTGCACGGTCAGCCTGATTGAAGTAGATAGTGGAACCGCCCCTGTAGATATCATAGTTGTCAGTAAAGTTGTATGGAATTTCAGTCATGTCCTCGTCAATGTTAGAGTACTCGCTTGCCAGGAAGTTGATGACATTTATTTTGCCGTCAACAACAGAGTAGAGAAGATATGTCAACTTGGAAGGAAGCATAGGAGCGTCTTCTGTGTCAACCATAGGAATGTTCATGCTTACATAGTCGTAAGCTTCGCCGCGACCGTAAGACATGATGACAGGATTAGCAGGAGTGGCAGCCTTTTCGATAATCTTTGTGATAGTAACGTTGCTGTACTCGTCCATCTCCTCGTCGCCGTTTGTTGTTGAATAAGCGTCAATTGAGAATGTATTTGTCTCTGGATTGTAGTCGAATACGCACTCGTTAAGCGTGATATTGGCAGAGCCAAAGATACTCTGGTACAAGCCAAGATACCAGCCGTGGATTGTCAGTTTGTTGTCTTTCAGCTTGCCAACAATCCAAGATTCCGGCATGTAGAAGCTCAGGCCCTGAATGTAAACTTCGTCGTTGTTGTCTCCGTAGAAACCAACATGTACTTCGCGGGTTTCTTCTTCGTCCAAGTATGTGTCCGTAGCCTTGAAGAAGTAAGGTTCTGTTACGAGGTCAGCCGGAGCCTCAACCATAGTCTTGGCGTAATCCAGGTAGTAGATGTCAATGCGCTGTATGCGTGCCTGGCTTCCTGACTCAGAAGGAACGGTGAAGACAACCTCTTTTTCCATGCCGGTCCACGTACCCTTGTTGCCGTTCAGTTTGTATCTTCCCTTGTCAGCAGTGAGAAGCATATTGTTCTCAAATGCACCTGTCATGGTAAACACAATCTTGTAGATTTCCTTGTTTTCAGAAGTGATGGTCAGTGTATTGTCTGCATGCATGCGAAGAGCTTTGTCGTCTTCGACATACCAACTACCGTACTTCCCTTCGTTCTTGGCAAGTGTGCCGGTAACGCCTTCGTCGAGAGTGATTGTCGTGACGTATTGCCCGTCTTCATAGCCCTGCTGTTTTGCAACCCAAGATGCATCTGGGTATACGCCGATAGTGGCACCAGCCTGGATAACGTCATAATTGTGAGGTTCATTTTTCTTACCATTAATGTATAAGTCGTTGACAAACTCGAAAGTGTTGAAGTCTGAGTTGTATGTAAGAGTAATGTCAGTAACCTCTGCTGTTTCGTTGTCGATGTAGTTTAAGCCCACAGCATATACAGGAAGATAGCTCTCAGGCTCAACACCTACATACTGTCCATAAGGAATGGTTACGGTCTGGTCTTCGTTCAATATACCCTTAATCCAGCCCCCCTTAACATAGCTGATGAGGTTCTGGAAATATACGTCATTGCCATCGAAACCAACGTTTACAGTGCCACTTAATTCATTTCCATCGTTGTCGAAGCCATTTAATGCAAGTGCTTCTGTTTCCAAATAGTCAGGAGCAGTAGTTAGCTCCGGACGCTCGCCAATAAGTACGCCTGTGTAGTATGTCAGCATTTCTGCCTGATTGTACTTCTTGCTGCTTTTGTTAACAAGCAATATATCCACTGATTCTCCAGAATGTTTTGCAATGTTGAATGGCATTGTGAACGGAGTTAAACTTCCATTGTTATAACCGCACATGAAATAGTTGGTGCCGTCGATTTCGCCTATGCACTGTATTGGAAATCGTATTTCATTGCCGTTTAAAGTGCCTTTCAACCATGCTTCAGGTGCTGCCGGAATCATGCCCTGTACGTAAACTTCGTTCGTGCCGTTGATGCCAGCTTTAATAGTAGTGTTTATAATTTCGTCATTGACTCTGTCCTTGCAAGTATAAGTCAGATTTATTGTTGCCATGTCTGCAGGAGGTGTAACTGTGGTGTAGTCTTCTGGCGTTGCAAAAGTGATAGACAGATTCTGCCAGAAAGCATAAGACTGTACGCTTTCTTTGCCATCGGCTTCTATCATGATGATATTTTCGTTAGGCAATGTCATGGTTTTTGTATCAGCGTCATAGTCGAATACGATGTCAACAAGGCTTGCTGTTTCTTCCGCATTTAAATCCTGGCCGTTCAGGTATTCTGGACCCTCTTCGTCTTCGCCTACGAACTGACCGTGTTCGAACGTAATGGTGTTGCCGTTGATGATACCCTTTATCCATCCCTCAGGGAAGAAAGATGCAAATCCCTTTACATATATGTCATTGCCGTCGATGACAACTTCAAAGTCAGTATTGGCATGTGATGTGCCCTCTACCCATCCATTGTCGCCGTAATAATACCACGAACCAGCTTTGTACTCCCATGCTTCAGGCGTAATGCCTGCCGGTGGAGTTACGAGCTCATCGCCCTCTGCCTTGCGGATTTTGTTTTGCTTCGAGGTTTTGGCTGTGCGCTCAATGCCTTGAATCCGGTTACCAACTGTAGTCGCTTGCTTCGTCAACGTTGCCATTGGATGTTTTTGGCTGCGTTGAGCAAAAGTTAACATAACGACAAGCATCAATAATGATAGAATTGTAATCCTTTTCATAAATGATCCTCTCTTTTAGATTAGAATAATTAAACTTGTTAAATTAATTTTAGTGTTATGTTTTAAGTTTTAGATACAATATTATAGTTTATAACTATTCTTTTGATTTTTCAGCGCAAATATAATATTTTTTATTTTAAGCAGCAAAATTTTTCGTTAATAAAATGTCTTGCCCCAGTTAAAAACCATGTCAATGACTGTTTTGTCGGTGTGCTGTCAGGAAGTTTAACCGTCAGTTCCTGTCTCCATGATTGCGGACGGTTTGTGAGAATGTTGACGATATAGTTTTGCGATGAGGCAAGAGTGGCTGCTATGACATGCCCCAAGTTGCCTCCTCCACAGATGCATACGGTTTTCATAAAGAACGAAGTGCGCTTATCAGACAGTTGTTATCGTGTTCGTCGCGAATTGATATGCGTATAAAGTTGCTGCCGTTGAGTGTTGTCTTATTGTTGCAATCCTTTATCATTATCTGGAACTTGTCTAGCAGTATGCGTGTCAGTTCGTATGCCGTGTATTTGTCTTTTATGCGACAGAAGAAGTAGTTAGCTTGTGTAGGCATAACTTCGAGGAATGGAATGGTCTGCAATTCCTTCTCAAACCGCCGTCGTTCTGCTATAAATTTGTTGCAGGCATCAGTGTAGTCTGACTGATATTTGCCGAAAATCTGCATGTAGAATTCAGCAAACGAATTGATGTTCCATATCGAAACATCTTTCTTTATGTAGTTTATAAGTGGCACGTCGGCTGTTGCCAGAATACCCAGTCGTAAGCCTGGAACACCATACGATTTTGAGATACTTTTCACAACAACAAGGTTTCTGTTGTTTTCGAGAATGTCGTCTTCCAGCAGTGAGTTCTCTGTAAAGTTGTCGCTGAAGTCAACAAATGATTCATCCACGACAAGTCGTATGTTTCGTTCTTCGCACCATTGTGCCAGTTTCAGTACGTCTGGCTTTGGAATAAAGTTACCCGTAGGGTTGTCTGGGTTTATGACGAGCAGTGTATCAATGTCTTTGCCTTCATAGAAATCAATCAGTTCGTCTGCCGTGTACGACAGGTTTTCGCTTGCGGGGACAAATGCCACGATGCGTTCCTGTTTCAATCTGTTTGGATATTCCTCGAAAGTAGGATATATGATGCCGACTTTTCCTGCTGAATGTTCCATCATTGACTTTATCAGCTCAGCTGCGCCATTGCCTACAACTGTATATTCTTGTGCTATGCCGAAGTATTTTGCAGCCAGCAGTGAGTTGACAAACATGCCCGAAGGATATTCGGTAAGCAGTGTGTCGAAACTGTATCGCAGTTCGTCTTTCATCCTCTGCGGAGGGAAGTACGGGTTTACGAGATAGCAGAAGTCAAGCATCTTAGGAAACCGCCAGTGTCCGCCGAAGCGCATGTTGTATCGGTGCAGCATCTCGTCGTTGTCGGCAAAGATAGTCTCTGCAATGTCTAAGTCTTGCACGTCGTCTATCTCATACCATTTTTCGCTGCCTATTTCGAGTGCTTCGAGGTTGCTCTTGTCAAGCATGGTAACAACTCTCAGCACCTGTTCGTAGTATTCGTTGTTTCCCAACGCCTTGCAGTAGGCGTCGAGAAATGGAACGTATATGTTTTGCGTGAAGTTTTGCGAGAATTTATATATGTTGACCGTCTTGTAGTATTTGTCAACATCTTCATATCTGAACGCCTTTTTTGATACGAAGTTAGTGATGTGGTTGTCATCGTCCAGACACACCATCGTGCCGTCCATCCACGTCTCATATTTGGCTACGAGGGCAATGTTCGGGCGTTTGTCGTTGACAATCATTGGTATCATGCGGTCGGAGAAGATAAGGTCGCTTTCTATGAGCAGCGTCTCGTCTTCTTCCATCTGTTTCCTGACAAGCCACAGCGAATAGATGTTGTTTGTCTTGTCGTATATGGGATTGTCGTAAAATTCTATGTTCAGTTTGCTGTTGGCGTAGTGCGATGTTATATATTGTTTCAGATTGTCGCCTTTATATCCAACGACGATAATAACCCTCGACAAATCTACCTTCGAAAGTTGGCGAAGCAGCCTGTCAATGAGCTTTACTCCGTTGACTTCTACCATGCATTTCGTGTTGTCCTGCGTGTATTTCCCAAGTCGGCGACCCATGCCTGCCGCCAATATAATAGCCTGCATATAATTATATATTAAATTTATATTCGTTGACAAAGGTACAAATTTTCTGCAATAAAATGGTGTAGAATGAAAAAAAAATGTAATTTTGCAGCGAAAAACCACATAACAACTTGTATGAAAAGAATCTTACTTAGCACTTTAATGTTTGCAACAGCTCTTTTTGCTGGTGCGCAGGGTAACAATACAGGCATGGGCGATGAGAACGACGATGAGCAGTCGCTGGCTGAAAGAGTATTCAAGCTCGAGAAGAAGAATGATGCTTTCAACGTCTATTTCAACTATGCTGCATCGGGTTATGCACGCGATAATGAAGGCGACTGGAGAACGGGATTTGCCAACCGCGAACTCCGACTCGAGATATTGGGACATATTACCGACAAGCTTTATTATCGTTTACGTCATCAGCTGAACAAGAGCAATGCTGCACGCTCGCAGGATAATTTCGCCAGAGCTACCGACCTTATGTTCGTTGGCTACGACTTTACGCCTAAGTTCAGCGTGCAGGCTGGTAAGCTGTGCCAGACGTGGGGCGGTTTCGAATACGACGAAAATCCTATGTTCATATATCAGTATTCTGACCTCGTAGACAGGATGAGCATATTCAAGGCAGGTGTAAACGTGATAGTAAAGCCTGTGGAATCGCAGGAAATAGTGCTTCAGCTGACCGACGACAGCAACGGAAGGCTTGCCGAAGAATATGGCGAAGATGCTAAGGCGATAGGCAACAATTTCAATACGGCAACGAAACTGAAGGAAGCCAACCATCCGTTTGCATTCATAGTAAACTGGAACGGAAACTTCTTCGACAACAAGTTGCAGACGCGTTGGGCGTGGGGAATACAGAACGAGGCTCACCACAAGTATGCACGAATGGTGATGCTGGGGCAGCAGCTGAACCTGCCGAAGCTCCAGTGGTATGTCGACTACATGTATTCTACAGAAGGTCTCGACAGGCTGCGCATAGCATCCGACGACGTAAAGGGTATCATCGAGACTGCCGGACTCGGAAATGCATATCTCAGCGACGTCCACTATTCTGCATGGGTAACAAAGCTGAACTGGCAGTTCTATCCAAAATGGAACCTCATGCTGAAGGGTATGTATGAAACGGCAAACGTGAAGAATGTAGACATACTGAAAGACTACAAGAAGTCTTACGGCTATCTGGCAAGTCTGGAGTATTTTCCTATAAAGCATCAGAACCTCAGAATATTCCTCGCCTACATCGGACGCAAGTTCGACTATTCTGACAAGTGCGGACTGAAGGACTACGACACAAACCGCATTGAGCTGGGCATGATGTACAGAATGAAAGTCTATTAATATATTAATGTATAAATAAAAACTTATGAAAAAACTATTTTTATTTTTGATTCTTGCCGTTGTTTCCGTAACTATGGAAGCGCAGGCACAAAGTGCAAACCGATTAGTTGTTCACAAGGGCGATCAGACAGTTGTTGGATATACACTCAACGCTGTAGACAGCCTTACGTTTGAAACGCTTGGCGAAGTAAAGGCTCATATGGCTCTCGTGTCTTCGGAGAGCAACGGAGCTGTAGTGAATGTTACCCGCTCTGCAGACTGCGAGAAGTTCTATTTGGCTTACGAGCCTGCAAGCAAGTGGGACGGGCAAGGCAGCGTAGCCGACAGGGTAAAGGCTATAAACTATACTGAATGTTCTGCCGATGGAGAGCAGACTATCAACAATCTGATTACCGATACCGAATACAATTTCTATACTCTTGCTTTCGACAAGTATGGTATCGAGGGAGAGGCGGAAATGCTGAAGGTAAAATTGGAAAATGCTGGAACAGAGATGTTTACGGTAGAATTGAATAACCTGTCTGCCAACTATGTGGACATAAAGATTACCCCGAAAAATCCTGAAATGTATTACAGTTGGCTACTGCACACCAAGGAACATTATGACCAGATTCTTGCTAAGGAGGGCGATATGAACACATGGGACCTGGCGTGGTGGAACTTCAAGGCTGAGCAAACGGGGCAACCGTGGAACGACTGTATGCACTCAGACTTGTCGAAGGGCATCACTGATGAGCAGTCTGTATGGATGACGTGGGACAGCGACTACGTAGTAACAGTGTATGGAATAGACTACGATGATGCTTCACCACTCACGGAAACATACGTAACGAGCCTACACACACTGAAACCGACACCGTCTGACAACAAAATCACAGTAGAAATCGGAGACGTTTACTATAACGGAGTGGACGTAAAGGTTACGACGACAAACAACGACCTGTACTTCGTAGGCTCTGAACCGGCATCATACTTTAAATATTTCGCTGACAACGAAGAGATGTTGAAGTCATGGTTCACCGACATACGCGACAACGCAGACCTGCAGCATCGGGGCAATGCAGAATTTAAGAAGACAGTAAAGAAGCCAGACACAGACTACTATCTTATAGTCGTAGGCTACAACGGTGGACCGTCAACGGAACTGCAGCTCATACCGTTCCACACAAAGAAACTCGGCGAATAATACTTACCATTCGCAGAATTCATAGTTCATGGTGAAAGCACATAGGGGCATAGTTCCCTTATGTGCTTTTGTCTTCTTTTGCCTTATGTTTGTCCACTCCGCGCAGAAACAGGTTGAAAGCCTCAAAGCCTATAAGCACGAGAATAGTGGCTGCCGTAGATAGCAGATACATGCCGGAGCCGCAGGCAAGACCGATGGCAGCGGTAACCCACACGCCGGCGGCAGTGGTAAGGCCGACAACCATGTTCTTCTGAAAAACGATGGAGCCGGCACCGATGAAACCAATACCGCTGACAACCTGAGCTGCCACGCGCGACACGTCAAGGCGGTGGTTCGCGCTCGTCAGACCACCATCGAAGCCGTAAACGGAGATTATCATAAACAGGGCAGACCCAAGTGCAACAAGAAAATGAGTGCGGAAACCTGCTGCTTTCTCGCGGTATTCGCGCTCAAGACCAATGGCACCGCCAAGAATGGCAGCCACAGTAATGCGCAGAATGAAATCGAATGTAGTGTCCATAAAGATTACCTTTTAAGTTTTCTGCAAAAATACGAAATAATTTTCAATTAAACCCCAAAACAACCCACGCTAAATATACAAATCCATCCGCATTCTACACCCTCTTCAGATTCTCCAGAATATATAGGTCCTCCGGAATATCCAAAATATATAGATTCTCCAGCCCCTCTAACCCCTCTATTTCCTCTATATACTCTAACCTCTCTATTTTCTCTGGATACTATCGGCTATCTACCCCCTTTCGAAAACCAATTCCCAACCTCCCATTCTGTTCTGTACCAACAAACCATCGATGTCAACTTGCTCTTTGGCTTTGATAAAAAGGTCATAATTTGTTGCAAGAAGTTGTAATTGACCTTCCCAATGGGGTTGAATTTCATTATATTTTTTCTTTAAAAAACCCTCAACCTCCGCCATAATTTTTTGGGTGTAATTTGAATAATTTAAATATTTTTTAACCAAAGTATTTTTTACCGTCTTCCTTTGCTTTGTTGCTATTTCTTTTGAAATCTTTCCAGTATAGATTTTCAGCATTATTATTCTGTACATTTTCATCTTTGAACCAAACATAAATCTGTGTGTCTTTCTCCTTTGGCACAAAAGCCTCCGCTACCAGTCTGTGTACATAACAACATTTTGCTTTGCTGTCTTTCCACAAAAGCACTTGGAAATAGTTGTTTTTTGTGTTTGCTTGTGCTTTTAAAATTTGTCCTTTACTGTTTCTTATTTGCCCATTATTGCTGACTTCATATTTTGGAAAATCAGTTATTTGTTTCCATTCTTCCATTTTTTATTATAATTCTTTTTATTATCTATATATATAAATATATGTTAGAATTAAAAAGTTATCAATTATAAACAAAAAATCCACCTTTTTTAAAAAAGATGGAATGTTGAATTTAAAAATTATGTTTATGTATGTTAATACCAACCGCTGTAAGGTATTCCGTTAACTATAAAACTGAATGTGTGTATATCTGCGTTGAATCTTATTGGTCTGTTTGGGTTTCCTATCAATCCAACTGCATAACTGTTTTTATAACCATCTTTTTTTAAATGATAACAAGTGCCATTGTCATTCCAAAAATCATATTCTGTAATGCCCTTTAAGTTTTTTGGCATTAACTTTTTATTGCACCATGTAAATAACACATTCCACATTGTCTGTGTTCCCATTTCATCATCAATCTGTATTACTATATCAACCATTGAATCATCAGATGGTTTTTTAGCCTTTAAATGTTTATAGTATTTGTTGAATGGTTGTTGACCATATATTTTAACCTCCGTTGTGTCATACGTGATTTCAATATTGGTGTTATACCCCATATCCTGCACATATTGCCATGTTTTTTCAATACCCTTTTCAAAGGGTGTTTTTTCCACTTGCGCCATTGAAACAAGTGGAATTATTAACAATAATATGATAATCAGTTTTTTCATAATTACTTCAATTATAAGTTGTTATCTTTCCAATTGCAAATATAATGCATCTTTTTCAAATATCCAAATCTTTTTTATTTTTTCAAAATTTTCTTCAACCCATTGCCGTGTTTATTTTCTCTGGATACTATCGGCTATCTGCCTCCTTTCGAAAACCAATATTTCCCGTTCCCGTTAAGGTTATCGTTCCCGTTGTCATCTCCCTGCAAAAACCGTGCCAAAGTGTTCGCGCCTTCCGTTGCGACCCCGAAAAATATGAAAACTTTTGACAGACAAAAACTCTCCAAATAGAAATTTTTTACCCTCTGAAATTGCAAAAATCTGTTAATTCCGTATCCAAACACAACTGTTAAAATTGTCAAAGAGTACCTTTGACGCGCCTATTTCATGTTTTTAGCCCTGCAAAACACAGTGCCCGATACCCCCAAACACTATGTCTGACCGCCTCAAACAGTGTGTTTGACAATCTCAAACATACTCTTTGACAATTTTAACACTTCTCTTTCGCCCTCAAAACCGCCACCCTCCGCGCTATCATCCTGACCCTCAGATAATTACAATAACATTCAAAATACCCGCATATTTTGCCCCTCAGATTTCCGAAACGGCTTTCGCCGCCACTCACGCGACAGTAAACGACCCCA
>OMZM01000038.1 GCA_900315545.1 uncultured Prevotella sp. | reverse complement strand
TTTTCTATTTGGAGAGTTTTTGTCTGTCAAAAGTTTTCATAATTTTCGGGGTCGGCAGGGAAGGCGCGAACAGTTTGGCACGGTTTTTGCAGGGAAAATCTAACGGGAAAGATAACGGGAACGGGAAAGACTAACTGGAACGATAACGATAACCTTAACCGGAACTGGAACGATAACTTTAACGGGAGCGGGGATATTAACGATATGTTATATCGTGGGGCGTTGGGGATGTTGTGATTATTTTCGGGAGATATGTTTACTTTTTTGAAATAATTTTCGTATATTTGCACGGTTTTATAAAAAATGATACAAAACAAAAGGACTATGACGATGAGATACACTACAAAGAGTCTGATTATTGTGTTTATATTGCTTCTATGCTGTGTTGACGCCATGTGCAAGCCGCGCACGGTGCAGGATATGAAGCAGATAGCGATGAGTGCCATAAAGGCTTCTGGCAAAAGATTTATGCCTGCCAGTGGTCATGTAGGCAGCATGAAGGTTATTTCCGAACGCGACAACCTCATGCTTGTAGGCTACGAGGGCGGTGCCTATGCCGTTGTGTCTGCCGACGACAGCATGCCCGACGTTCTCGGCATATCGTCGACGCCTTACTCCAACGGCAGAAACAAGGCGCTGGAATGGTGGCTGAAGACGATGAACAAGGCGCTCGGCGAGGCTCAGCGCAATAATATTCCGCTGCACGTTACCAAGCCGGACCCGTCGAAATATCCAAGCGACGTTGCCCCCCTGGTTACCACCAAGTGGGATCAGCTTGAGCCATACAACAACATGCTGCCCATCGGTATTTATACGGGGTGCGTGGCTACTGCCATGGCGCAGGTGCTGAACTACTACAAGACCCCCGTTCATGGCTTTGGTGAGAAGAGCGTTAAGGTAAACACGTTTGTACACAAGAACGTTACCATAACGGCTACGTTTGCCGACGATTACTACGACTGGGACAACATGTGCGATGAATATACAGAGGGCAACTACAGCGACGCTCAAGCTGATGCCGTGGCACTGCTGATGCGCGACTGCGGCGTGGCAGCAAACATGAACTACGGTGGCACTGAAGAGGGTGGTAGCGGCAGCTTTCTGACAGATGCGGCGGAAGGACTGAAAAAGTATTTCGGTCTCGACAAAGTGGAATATCTTAGCCGCAACCTCTATTCCGAGTCGGCTTGGATGAACCGTATATACAAGGAAATCAGCAGTCGCGGTCCTATTGTCTATGGCGGCAGCGACTACGGACAGTCGGTGGGTCATGCTTTCGTACTTCACGGCTACCGCTCCGACGGCAAGGTGTATGTGAACTGGGGTTGGAGCGGCGAAGACGACGGATGGTATGACATTGAAACGCTGAAAATGCCAGGGTACTCGTTTGCTGACGAGCAGGAAATGATAGTTGGCATAGAATCGTCTGAGCAAGGCGGCGAGGCTGTTGAAATCAACGTTGCCACGCCTGGCACACTGGCATCGCTGCTGCCCGAATGGGAAGAAAACAATATTGCCAACCTGAGCCTGACAGGAAAAATAAACAGCACAGACCTGCTCACGCTGCGCAGAATGGCTGGCGCCGACAGCAACATGGCTCCGACTAACGGAACGCTGAGGGTTCTCAACCTGAGAAACGTAAGCATCGTGGCAGGAGGAGAACCATACTTGACTAAAGGCGGCATAGAGAATACCGAATATACCACTACCGACGACGACCTGCCTGAGCGCGCTTTCTACGGATGCGGCTCGCTCGAGGAGATATTCCTGCCTGTTTCCGTCAAGACCATAGGCAACGGCGCACTGTCGAAAATGGCAATGCTGAAAACAGTAAGGATAACGCAGGCTGACACGCAGAACTATGCTTTCGACAGTAATTTTATTTACCTCGACAAGGAAAAGACCACTATAACCAACACCCTGCCAAGCACAGAGACAACGGCAAACGTGCCGTCGGGAGTGAGCCGGATAGCCGACTACGCCATGACAGCATGCAAGCTGACAAAGATAAAGATGCCTGCCGAACTGACATACATAGGCAAGGAGGCTCTCAGTGGCAGCACCAGCCTGCGCGAGATAAGGCTGACATCGGTCAGCAAACCGACAACCGGCGACAACGCACTGAACAACCTGCAATACTACGAATGCAAGCTGTATGTCCCAATAGGTACTAAAGACGAGTACACGACAGCCGACGGATGGAAGAATTTCAAGAACGATAAAGGCTACATCACATTCGACAACATAATAGAATACGGCACAATCCTGACCGCAAACGATGCCACTCGCGAATACGGCGAGAGCAATCCGGAGTTTACATTTACCTTTACGGGCTCTTCGCCTAAGGGCAATCCGCAGATAACCTGCGACGCCGACGAGGCTGCCGATGCCGGTATCTATACCATAAAGATTGAGCGCGGAACCATCACCGACGACATTCTGATACTGAACAACGGCACTCTGTCTGTCAATCCTGCACCGCTCACGGCACGCCTGGCAGAGAGCTACGAACGCTATGAGGGCGAAGAAAATCCTGAGTTCAGCCTTGCCTTCGACGGATTTAAGCTCGACGACGGCATGGAAGTCATCACTGTCGTGCCCGACGTGTCGACACCAGCCAGCATCAACAGCCCTGCCGGAGAATATCCTGTGTACATCTCAGGCGGTGAAACCAACGGCAACTACACGCTGGAATACGTGCAGGGAACACTGACCGTCAAGACAAAGGACGCCAGTGCGATAGACGCCGTAGGAACAAACGGCAACAGCGGCAGTGCCGTCTACGACCTTACGGGCAGGCGAATATCTGTCGACAGCACTTCCATCGGCAACCTTTCGCGTGGCATATATATAATAGGTGGAAAGAAAATAATAAGATAAGGAAACAAGAAACGGCTGACAAGTAATCTTTGTCAGCCGTTTTTGATTTATTCATGCAAGCCCTTTCGCTTTCCGAAGACTTGCCGTTGGCATTCCGAAACGATACTATTCGCTTTCCGGAGCCTTGTCAATGAGCTCCATAAACTGGTCGAGCTTCGGAGTGATGATAATCTGTGTGCGGCGGTTGCGCTGCTTGCCCACCTCAGTATTGTTAGTCGTCAGCGGGTTATACTCGCCACGTCCGCCAGCCGTAAGGCGCTTCGGGTCTACGCCGTAGCGTGTCTGGAGGAACTGTACTACGCTCGATGCACGCAGACAAGAGAGGTCCCAGTTGTTGCGAATGTTCTCTCGCGAGATAGGCACATTGTCGGTATTGCCTTCCACGAGCACGTCGTAGTCCTTGTAGTCGGTAATGATTTTAGCTATCTTCGACAGCGTTTCGGCAGCACGGTCGTTGATTTCGTAAGAGCCACTCTTGTAGAGCATGTTGTCGGCAAGCGATATATACACTACGCCTTTCAGCACCTGAACGTCAACTTCCTTCATCTCCTCCTTCGAGAGCGAGCGTGTCAGGTTGTTGGTCAGCACCATGTTGAGCGAGTCGCTCTTAGACTTCACTTCGACGAGGTGTCTGATATACTGGTTAGACTCGTTTATCTGGTCTACGAGTTTCTCGATGCTCACGTTGTTCTGGCTTGCGTTTGTCAGACTCTTGTCAAGCGAACTTTGCAGTCGCGCATAGTCTTTCTTAGCCTGACTCAGCTGTTCTTCCAGGCTGTTAGCCCTTGCCTGAGCCGCAGCCAGCTGCTCACGGGTGTTCTGATAGTTCTCCGTCAGCGCCTTGTTTTCGCTCTGACATTCCAACAATGCTTTCTTGCCTGCGCAGCTACTCAGAAGCAATACGCCTGCCATAGCAACAATAGGTAAAAAATTTTTCTTCTTCATTGTCTTTAAAATTTTATTGGTTTCTAATTCTGTTTGTCAACTCCACGACATCCGCAACGTTGTCGTTTTCGGCACAAATATACTTATTTGACGTGTTTAGTATCGTATTTATTGCTTCCGTTTATGTATTTTTAACCTCACGACGCATGATTTTGAACAAATTTATGTCATTCTTTCATAAAATCGGCAGCTTTTTATTACTTTTGCAAACATAGTGTTTCGTATAGACACGCGCACTATACATTATTAATATAACACAATAAACTTTTCGCTATGGACTGTATTTTCAGATTATTGTCTTGCATGCTGACATGCTTTATCGCTATCGGCGCCGTTGCCGACAACACTGTTTCACCAAAAACGGAGAAAGGCGTAAGCCTGCAACTGGCACGCGAAAGGGCTGCAACGGTCAGCAACATAAACTACGAGCTGCACTTCAGCATTCCCGAATATATTGACATGCCCGTAGTTGGCAACGCCGTAATCAGGTTCGACTACAGCGGAAGCGGCGACCTGCAACTCGACTTTCAGTCGGCTGCCGGCAATCTTCCGAAGACCATAAGCATAAACGGCAAGACTATGAAAACACAGTACGAGAACGAGCATATCATCATATCGCGAAACCATCTGCTCAGCGTCGGCAACACGGTAGCCATAAACGGTTTCGTTGCCGACGACAAGACACTGAACCGACACGAAGACTATCTCTACACGCTGTTTGTCCCCGACCGCGCACGTTCTGTCTTTCCGTGTTTCGACCAGCCCGACATGAAAGCCCGCTTCACACTCACGCTGACTATCCCACAAGGCTGGAAAGCCATCAGCAACGCGCCTATGGAGAGCGAAAGCATGGTCAAGGCATTCAGCAAACGCAAGAAAGTAAAGCCTCAGATGCACACCGTATGCCGCTACGGCACGTCAGATCCGTTGCCGACATACCTCTTTTCGTTCACGGCAGGAGTGTTCGAGTCGCAGACAGTAGTGGAAGACGGCTACGAGATAGAGGGTCTCTACCGCCGCCAGACAGTAGAGAAGGAGGCCCAGCTGTCAACGGTTTTCAGCGAGATAGCCCATTCCATCAAGTGGCTTGAACAGTATACGGGCATACGGCAGCCCTTCCGCAAATACGGTTTCGTAGTCCTTCCCGGCTACCAGTTCGGAGGCATGGAGCATCCGGGAGCCATACAGCTGAACGAACTGCGCATCTTCCTGCGCAACAATCCCACCGACGACGAGGAACTGTCGAGACTCAATCTCATCGCCCACGAGACTTCTCACCTATGGTTTGGCGACCTCGTAACGATGAAATGGTTTGACGACGTATGGACAAAGGAAGTGTTTGCCAACTTCATGGCTGACAAGATAGCACGCCAGCAGTTTCCCGACATCAACCATAAGCTCAGTTTCATCAAGACACACTATCCGCTTGCCCTTGCCACCGACCGCACGGCAGGCACGCACCCCATACAGCAGCCTCTCGAAAACCTCAACCGTGCAGGTTTGCTATACGGCAATATCATATACCACAAGGCACCCATCATGATGCAGAAGCTCGAAGAACTGATTGGCGAGGATGCCCTGCGACGCGGTTTGCAGGCATATCTTGCCAACCATGCTTACGGCAACGCCACTTGGGACGACCTCATAGCGTGCTTCGAGAAAGAGAGTCCCGACAGCCGCGTCAGCGAGTTCAGCCGCGTATGGGTGAAGGAAAGCGGACTGCCCACCATCGCTTACGACAAGCATACCGCTGCCGACAACACGCTGCCGACAGTGGTTAGCGTCAGCGAGACCGACGACAGCCGCCGCAACCTGCACTGGCAGCAGACGTTCAGCTGGGGACTTGCCGATATTGCCGACGGAAAATGGCAGGACGTCAGCACGCAAACGGTAGACATGCAGGCAGCCACAACAGCCGACATACATGCCGGCAGCGACAGTGGAAAGGCAGACGTGGCAAGCATTCCAAACATCAACGGCGACGGCTACGGACGCTTCGTGCTTGCCGCAGACGATGCACGACACATGCTGAGCAACTGTCACACGCTGGCAGACACGCAGCGACTGGCTGCCATAATGACCCTGTACGAAAACTACCTCATGCACCGCATATCTGCCGACAGTCTCTTCGACAGTCTCAGCAGCGGATTGCTGCACGAAGACAACCAGCTCGTGGCGTCGATGTGCATAAGCTACTGCCGCGAACTGCTGCCCCACCTCGACGACAAGGCACGCCTAAAGGCAGAAACGAGCATCATCAGTTGTGCAACAAACCACCCGCTGCCGTCGTTGCAAATGCAGGCAAAACGCATCATAGGCAACAATGCCGCCACGACGAAATCGACATACTATGTCTATAAACTCTGGAAAGAGCACGACGACGCGCAACTCAGCGAGCGCGACTACATGGAGATGTCTTACCATCTCGCCCAACTCTTGCCTCACAAGTACGACGAAATATGCCAGACACAGCGCAGCAGGCTTTCCAACGACGACCTGAAATCTGAATACGACTTCGTCGTCAGGGCTTGTCATCCCGACTCCACCTCACGCGAACAGCTTTTCCTCGACTTGCTGAAAGCTGAAAACCGGCGCACCGAGCCATACGCTGCCACAGCGCTGCGACTGCTCAACAGCGAGACTTACGAGCCACAATCGAACAAATACATAGTGCCGGCTCTCGACATACTCGAGGAGATACAGCGCACCGGCGACATTTTCTTCCCCAGCGACTGGCTCTCGGCACTGCTCGAAGGACACCACAGCCAGCAGGCGAAAGACATCGTACGGCAATGGACAGAGACGCATCAGTTGCCCTCAGCATTACAAAGAAAACTCAACGAAAAGGCTTACCACCTGATGCAACAACACTGACATTTTTATTTTTTTAACTGACATTTTTATTTTTTTATTAGTTAATATGATTTATAATTGTTATCTTTGCAAAGTGATTTTAAATATGAGAAACTGAAATCATTTTATTATGTATTAACTAACTTTAATTTAAAAATGAAACAATTAAAACTTTTCGTGTCTCTGTCCTTCTTGTTATTTGCTATGGGCATGAGGACACAAGCAAACGATGTCATTACCCTTACCACTAACGTGCCTGTCGGCGAAACCCTCTCTCTGTCTATTGGGACAGACGAGGAACAAATAACCATAGACGGGGCATCGGGCAGTTTCGTCGGTTATCAGATGATTGAATACGTTGTGGAGCAACCGACTATTACCATCAGCACAAGCGAAACGGGCAAGTTGCTTTCTATAAACGCGCCCGATTGCATGCTCCAGGCTGTGGATTTGAGCAAAGCTCCGAACCTGACATCATGCAAGCTCGACAACAACGAGCTGACACAGCTCGACGTTTCCCTAAACACTGCGCTCACAACACTCTATTGTCAGTATAACAACATCGCGCAGCTCGACGTTTCAACGCTGACTGCATTGAAATATCTGGCATGTTCCTACAACAGCCTGACTGCGCTCGACGTAAGCCAAAACACAGATTTGAGAGAACTTTATTGCTTCAACAATAAAATCGAGGAACTTGACGTTACCGCACTGAAGAAGCTCGGCAAACTGTCGTGCGCTGAAAACTACATAAGCACACTTGACGTGTCGAACGCAGGAATCAGCCTCACTTCACTGTTTTGTGCAGGCAATAAACTCTCCACACTCGACCTCAGCAAAAACTCGTGGCTGACATATCTCGGATGCTCAGAAAACCAAATAGAAGACATCGACCTGTCGAAAAACACAGATTTACAAATAGTTTTTCTGCAAAACAACCCACTGAAACATCAAATAGACCTGACCACGCTCACCAAACTCGAGGAGATATATCTGGGCAATACCAGTCAGCATACCATAGACATCAGCAAAAACGCCAAGCTCACCACACTCTCATGCCCTAACAACAACATAGAAAACCTCGACATCACAAACACGCCCAACATACGTTTCCTCTACCTGCAAGACAATCAGATAGACGGCAGCACCATGTCAGCCATCATAGACCAACTGCCCATGATGAGCGAAACGCGAATGGGACAGATTATCGTGAAAGATGCAGAGAAAGAGGACAAGAACATTTGCCTTGTGGAAGATGTGGAAAAAGCAAAGGCAAAATACTGGATTGTAGGTCAATATCAGAACGGACAATACACCGTCTTCGACGGCGACCAGCCTTCCGGTCTTTCTCAAACCCAAATGGCAAGCACCATCTGTCAGTTCAACGACAGACAACTCACCGTCGACGGAGCAGCCGCAGGAAGCGAGATAGCAGTATACAGCATACAAGGCAAACTCCTGTCGCAAGGCAAAGCCGACAACAATGGACATTTCTCTATGCCAATAAACACAGAAACGCCATGCGTCATAGTAAAAACAGGACAAAACCAAACATTCAAACTGCTACGCTGACATGCGTGCCTGGCAGCAACAGGCGCTAACATAATTTAAAGCAATAGTTCATACGTCGAGGACGGCAAAGATACATTTGCCGTCCTCGCTTTTGTCTGTCAGTCTTGCCACTGTCTTTGGTGTGCTTTTGTTGTCAATGTTGTCTGCTGTATCACTGACAGCCACACAAGGAAACAGCCTCAGCGATAAGGCGCAAAAGGTATAATCAATTTTCGGGTCGTTTACTGTCGCGAGAATGCCCGCGAAAGTCATTTCTGAAATTGCAGGGGCAAAATACGCCCAAAATTCGCATCTGTTTGTATTTATCTGGAAGTCAGTTTGTTAGCGCGACGCATAAGTGTTTTGTGCAAGAAACCTATATGTTAAAATTGTCAAAGAGCATGTTTGACATTGTCAAACACACTGTTTGAGGATGTCAGACATAGTGTTTTGGGGTGTCGGGCACTGTGTTTTGCAGGGCGAAATAGGCGAAATAGATGCGTCAAAGGTACTCTTTGACAATTTTAACACTTGTGCTTGGTCTCGGAATTAACAGATTTTTGCAGTTTAAGGGGCTAAAAAAATTCTATTTGGAGAGTTTTTCTCTGTCAAAAATTTTCATCATTTTTCGGCTCGAAGAAAAATCCTGATAAGTTTGGCACGGTTTTTGTAGGGAACTTTTTGAGCATGGCTTGCACATCCGAACAACATGTGCAAGCCGTGCGTCTGACCTTTTCGCGCAATACGTGCTACAGACTCTGCGTTATGCTTCAGCTGTTTTTCTTGTAACTTCCTACAGCCCACACCGACATGACGACGGCAAAGGCAACGAGAGCATATACCTGATGGGCGATGCTGTGGAAGTTGCCGCCACGCACAAACACCGTACGCACAGCGTCAATGAAATAGTGCATCGGATTGAAGTAAGTCGTGGCGTATGCCCAGACGGGCATGGAACGCGTAGGCGTGAACAGTCCGCTGAGAAGCATTATGCAGACAACGAAAAACCACATTACGAAGATTGCCTGCTGCATGGTGTCGCTGTAGTTGCTGATAATGAGTCCCAACGATGAGAAAAACAGAGCCAGCAGCATGGCAAGCAGATAGACAAGCCATAGCGGGCCCTGACAGGCGATGCCGTAGACAAGCCACGACAACAGCAGGCATACGCTGACCGAGAAGATGGCTATCAGCCAGTAAGGTATCAGCTTCGCAAGTATGAACGACCATTTGCTTACAGGCGTTACGTTTATCTGTTCTATCGTGCCCGACTCTTTCTCGCCCACGATATTCAGTGCCGGCAGGAAACCGCACATCAGCATCATCACCAAGCCAAGCAGAGCCGGTATCATGAACACCTTATAGTTGAGGTTTTTATTGTAGAGGAACAGTGTCGACACACTTCTTTCCATCTCGGCACTGCTGTCTCCTGCGACTATCTGCGTCAGGTATGATGCGGCTATGCTGCCCTTACTGCCGTTGACGGCATTGGCAGCTATCAGCACCGGCTGCATGTTGCCTGTCGTCTTGTTTCGCCCATAGCCCTGCGGAATGACCATGACAATGTCGGCTTTGCTTGTCTCTATGTCTTTCAAGGCATCGCGATATGTAGGTTTCTGCCCTGTAAAGACAAAATATCGGCTTGCCTCCACCCTGTGCACAAGTTGCTGCGAAAGAGTGGAACGGTCGTTGTCGACAATGCCTATCCTTATGTCTCTTATTTCCTGATTCATTATCCACGGCAGCACGCACATCATGACTATAGGGAACACGATGATGAGTCGTGGCACAAACTTGTTGCGCAGCAGTTGCAGGAACTCCTTTTCTATGAGATATCTTATTGTCATATCATCTTTTTGTTTTACTTACCACCTACGGCTATAACTCTTCAGCGGGACTATTCCAGCCTGTTCTTGAAACTGCCGAGAGCCACCGTCAGCACCAGCAGCGTCATGCCCGACAGTATTGCCACCTCGCGAGCCACCTCGCCTATGCCCACACCCATAACCATCAGCTTGCGCATAGTCTCTATGTAGTATCGCGGCGGTACGGCAGCCGACACCCATTGCAGCACCTCCGGCATCGACTCTATCGGGAAAATCATGCCCGACAGCATGACGATTGGCATCAGCAGCACCATAGCCGACAGCAGCAGTGCCATCAGCTGGCTCGCAGCTATATTGGAAATCAGCAAGCCCAGCGACAAAGCCAGCAGGATATATATGGCGCTGACAACAATAATCCATACCACCGACCCCGAAAGCGGAACGCCAAGCACCAGACGAGCCATGAGCAACATGCACGCAAGCACGGCAAACGCCATGACCATATAGGGCACGCACTTGGCTGCCATCACCATCAGCGGACGCACAGGCGACACCAGCAGCACCTCCATCGTGCCTCGCTCCTTCTCGCGGACAATGCTCACCGAAGTCATCATCGCACACATGAGCATCAGCAACATGCCCATAATGGCAGGAACAAAGTTATACGCTGACTTCATCTGCGGATTGTAAAGCATGTTGGTAATGACAGGCGTTGACTGCGCATTAGCCATAGTCTGCTGAGCGTATGCCACCCATTGGCGTGCCATATTGGGGTCAGAACCGTCGACAATCAGCTGCAAGCGCTGATAGCCAGGCACATGGTCGGAAGCCCACACCATAGCCATGTCAGCCTTCTGGTCTCTTATCATCCGCTCGGCTTCTGACGGAGTGGAAACATTAGCCATAACATCGAAATACTGTGAGTTAGCCAGCCTGTCTACAGCATAGCGCCACCCGTCGTCAGCATGACATGACACCAGCACCACACGCACGTTTCTGACGTCATTGGTCAGCGCAAAACCAAACAGCAGCATCAGCACGACGGGCATGCCGAACAGCACAAGCATCGTCCGCACGTCGCGTACAACATGCAGACATTCTTTCAACACCAAACCTCTAAACACCTTCATTCTCGCCCTCCTACATTAGTCGCCACTCCTCGCAGCACCTCTTGCCAGATATGTAAACACACCATCCATATCTGCCTGTTGATATGTTTCTTTCAGTTCGTCGGGTGTGCCAATAGCCCTAATCTTGCCGTCGACCATTATAGATATGCGGTCGCAATATTCCGCCTCGTCCATATAGTGAGTCGTAACAAACACCGTCATGCCCTCGTCGGCAGCATCGTAAATCAGTTGCCAGAACCTGTGTCGAGTTGCAGAGTCGACACCGCCCGTAGGCTCATCAAGGAAAACAACGCTCGGCTCGTGCAGTATAGACACGCAGAAAGCCAGTTTCTGTTTCCATCCGAGAGGCAGCCTGCCAACAACGACATCGGCATAATCCTCCATACCGAGCCTATCCAGCAGCCACTTGCACCGCTCCTTAATCTCACGAGACCTCATTCCATAGATGCCACCAAACAAACGGATATTCTCCCTGACGCTAAGATCGTCGTAAAGCGAGAAGCGTTGCGACATGTAGCCAATGCGTTTCCTTATCTGTTCATGCTCAGTGCACACGTCATAGCCTGCTACGGACCCACTGCCACCCGTCGGTTGACTCAGCCCGGTAAGCATGCGCATGACCGTAGACTTGCCCGCCCCGTTCGCCCCAAGAAAGCCGAATATCTCTCCGCGACGCACACTGAAACTGACATCGTCGACTGCACGGAAGCTGCCGAAAGCCTTAACAAGATGCGCAACCTCTATCACATTCTCCACAACACATCCCTCCGAAGGTCGTTCGTGCGTCAGTCCCTGTGGTAGAAATACATCGGCAAAACGGCAAAGCACCTCATCAGCGGCACCAACTCCAGCTACCCGTCCCTCATTCAGAAATGCCACGCGGTCGCAACGGCGTATTTCGTCAACATAAGGAGTAGAAACCACTATCGTCATGCCACTGTCTTTCAGTTCTCTTAGAATATTCCAGAAATCCTTACGGCTTACCGGATCGACTCCCGTCGTAGGCTCGTCAAGCAGCAATACGCTCGGCGAGTGTATCAGAGCACACGACAACGCCAGCCTTTGCTTCATGCCGCCAGACAGAGCACCAGCCTTGCGGTCACGGAAACCATCCAGAACGCCACATATACGCTTGACTTTCTCGTAGCCATCCTTCATCGTTGTGCCAAACAGCGAAGCAAAAAACGACAGGTTTTCCCACACCGTCAAATCCTCATACAGCGAAAACCTGCCTGGCATATAGCCTATGCGCCGGCGCACTTCCTTTGCTTCGCCACGCACGTCGTAGCCGTCGACACTGGCAGAACCACTGTCGGCGAGCAGCACGGAGCATAGAATGCGGAACAGCGACGTCTTGCCCGCACCGTCGGGACCTATCAGTCCGAATATCTCGCCTTTGGATACATCGAACGAAACATCGTGCAATGCATTCACTTTGCCGTAGGTTTTGCTTATGTTGTGTAGCTTTATGACGTTCATATTATAGTTCTCTGTTTATATAATTATGTATGGAGGGTTTGTGATTGAGTGTTAAAACTTCACTTCTCCGTACATTCCGATTTTGGCATAACCATCGTTCTTGACTGCTATTTTTATGGCATAGACGATATCTGCGCGCTCGTCGTCGGTGAGTATAGTCTTTGGCGTGAACTCGCTGCGGCTCGAAATCCAGCTCACGGTGCCTTCGTATTCCTTGCGTCTGCCGTCGCCGTAGTCGGCATATACTTTCACTTTCTGTCCTGTCTTTACGTTCTGCAACTGTGCCGAGGTTACATAGGCTCGTAAATGGATGTTTTTCGTGTCGGCAATCTTGAGCAAAGGCTTGCCTGCTGTTGTCAGTTCTCCGCGCTGTGCGTATTTCTCGAGCACTGTTCCGGCGATGGGTGAGGCGACATGGCACTTGCTCATCTGGTCTTGCAGCTGGCTTATCTGCGCGTCGGTGGCTGCCATCTGTCTGTCGAGGGTGCGCGTGCTTGCTGTCAGTGTCGATATTTGTGCATCGAGCTGGCGTTTTAGAATCTGCACTTGCGTGTTGGCGTCGTCGAGCTGCTTGCTCGGTGCGGCTCCGTCGGCTACGAGCTGCCTGTATCGGCGTTGCTCTGTCTGTGCTTTTACGAGTTGCTGTCGCGTCGCTGCTATCTGCTTCTCTATGTCGGGTTTCTGACTTTGATAGACTTTCTTGCTTGCCGCGAGTTGCTTGATTTTCAGCCATGTCTCTGTGGTGTCAATGAGTCCTATTTCCTGTCCTTCGTTTACGATGTCTCCTTCGTTTACGTTTAAGTATTGCAGTGTTCCGCTTTGCTTTGCATATACGGTAACTTCCGTTGCCTCGAACGTACCTGTTGCGTCGTATTCCTTTTCCTTGTTTGCGCATGCGGAAAGCGTGAGCATGGCGCAAATGGTGATGATTGTCTTTTTCATATTGCTTGTCTTAGTTGTTGGTTGTTAACTTCCGGTTATACATTTCTTTCAGCATTTCTATCTCGTGCATTGACTGTTGCAGTCGTGCGGCGTTCTCTTCGTTTATCTCGCGCAGCAGGTCTCCCATGTCGATGATGCCGTGTTTCAGTTTCGACTCGGCTGCTTTTCGTACCTTTGAGCGCAGTTGGATAATCTGGTTGTCTTCTTCTATCATCCGTCTGTATCTCATTATGTTGTCTTCTTGCTGTATCTGCTCAATGTTGCTGTTGAAAAGGAACACGTCGCGGCTGTTTTCGGCTGTCTGCCTCATAAGTTGCAGCCTTGCCTTGTCGTTCTTTCGCGTGTAGAGTGCTCCGATGTTCCACGTCAGGCGTGCACCGACCATGCCGTTGAGAGTCCACTGCCGTCGCATCATGTCTTCAAACATGTTGAGTCCTGGATAGCCGTAGAATCCCTGTGCAAAAACGTTCAGTCGCGGCATCAGTGCCGAGTCGATGGCTTTTTCCTGTGCGTCGGCAAGTTTTATCTGCGAGTCTATCAGCCGCAACTCGGGTCGGTTGTTGCCCTCAGTGTTGCTTACGGGCTTTGGCTTGACAGGGTTTGTGATGTCTATCCCGCAGAAAATGGCGAGCATGCGTGCTATTGTCTGTCGCTGTGCCTGCAGGCTGTTCTGTTGCTGTGCAGCGTTCAGCCGTTCAGCCTTCATGCTGAGATAGTCGCATTCGGCAGCCGTTCCGTTCCTGTACATAGTTTCCAGTTTCTTCTCGCTGCTGTCAAGCAGTTGCTGCAGGTCGCGGTTCAACTGTATTTGCTCGTCGGTCATCAGCAGTGCGAAATACATTTCGTTGACACGCCGGCGTATGTTGTAGATGCCGACATCGTTCTGTGCTTCCTCGACGAGTTCCTGTTGCCTTGCCACTTCCTTTTTATTTCGTGTCGCACCGCCGTCGTAGACTGTTTGTTGCACGTCGATGCCAATGCGGTACTGGTCTTTCTTCAGCCCCTTCATGTCTATTCCCATCTGTCGGTAGACATCCTGCATCTGTCCGGGGAATGCCGTTACGTCGCTCTGCAGCGTGGCTTGTGCCGTGAGCGATACCTGCGGCAGCCATCCTTTCTGTATATTCTGCACTGTGAGCGCTGTGGTCTGGCGTATCAGGTCCATCTTTTCTATCAGCGGATAGTTTGCTTCGGCTGCCCGTTGGCATTCTTCGAGTGTCTGCCCGTGTGCCGCCGACAAGACGGCGAGCAGCAGCAATAAACTTACATGTTTCCTCATATCGGTTTATATTTGTTTGTCTTGATGCAAAGTTACGGCGTTTTGCCTCAACACGCATTACCTTTTTAGAGGAATATATGTCCTTTTCGTACGATTATGGTTTATTTACGATGTGAAATCAGCTATTTTATGTATCTTTGCGCAGAATTTCATACATTTGTCCAACAATAACGCATAGCAAATGAAAAACCTTAACCAGTTCACCCTGAAGCAGCTTGGCGAGTTGTTGCACGCCGACGGCGACGGCAAACTGCTTGACAACTACATTGCCGACAACCTGATAGTGGCTCGCAATCCGCCTGTTTCCCGGCTGTTGTCGAGATTGTCTGACGACACTTATCTGCTGCCCGAGATGCGTGTCATGGTGCTGACAAAAGGGTCGGCACATCCCGTAATTAACCTGATAGAGCACCATTTCGAGGCTGGACAGGTTGTTTTTCTGAGCCACAACAGCATGGTCAGGGCAGTCAACTACACTGCCGACATTCAGGGTTTCGGCATATCGCTGACCGATGAGCTTGCCAGTATGACTTTTGCCAGTGCGGTGCCCGAGATGCTCAACGGGCGTGTGCGCGACTTCAACTTTAGGCTTTCGCCAGAGCAGCTGAAGCAGTTGGAGAGCATACACACATTATTATATAATACTATTCACGGCAACCAATATTCGCCGCAGGTGGTGCTTGGGCTGGCGGCGGCATTCCTGTGGCAGGCAGACCACTATTGGTGCATGTATGAAGACCAGTCGCGCTCGTCGCAGACGCGTGAACAGAGGCTGTTTACCGACTTCGTGCAACTCGTGAGCCAGCATGCGGCACGCGAGCACAACATCGATTTCTATGCGCAGAGGCTGTTTCTTTCGCCTCGCTACATGAGCACGCTCGTAAAGCAAGTGAGCGGAAAATCTGCCAAGCAGTGGATAGACGACGCCATCACCACGCGCATAAAAGTTGAACTGCGACACACCGACAAGAGTGCGGCACAGATAGCCTACGAGATGAACTTCCCCAATCCGTCGTTCTTCAGCAAGTATTTCAAGCGCATGACGGGCATGACGACGCAGCAGTATCGCAAGGGGTGAGCAAACGGAAACGGGGAACGGGAATATTTTTCAGTATGAATGGCATGACGGTTGGCAAATCGCAACGCCATGTTTGATTATACATTGGCTTCGTTTTGTGATTTTTTTTTGACAGACAAAAAGTCTCCAAATAGAAAAAATTTAGCCCCTAAAACTGCAAAAAACTGTTAAATTCAAGGTCGGCTATAACTGTTAAAATTGTCAAAGAGTACCTTTGACGCATCTATTTCGCCTATTTTGCCCTGCAAAATACTATACCTGACACCCCAAAACACTATGTCTGACATCCTCAAACAGTGTGTTTGACAATGTCAAACATGCTCTTTGACAATTTTAACATATAGGTTTCGTGCACAAAACGCTTACGCGTCGCGCTAACAAACTGACTTCCAGGTAAATACGAACAGACACGAATTTTGGGCATATTTTGCCCCTTTGATTTCAGAAACGACTTTTGCGGGCATTCTCGCGACAGTAAACGAGCCATGATTGATTATACATTTTCGTCTGCGGCACAGTCGTCGCAGGCATGAAAATGCAGCAATGGAAAAGCCGATTTCAAATCTCTATCGTCTGTGGCACTATGTCGACGTCGTGAGTGGCAAGGCTCATGATGCAGCGCTCATCCATCGACTGCTCGCGTATCCACTGCAACGACTCGCGCTGTTTCTTCTTGTCGAGAGACACGCACCTCGCCCGTACGCAAAACATGTATCTTCATCATAGCAAATATTTTTCTGTTACGACAGCAAAGATAACATTTTCAAGCGAAAACATATACAATAAAACAAATTCGTTATCGTTTTTTGTTCTGCACTCAATTTTTCGTAACTTTTGATAAGTTACTTCATCTCGGCATAAAAAAATAAACGAGTTTTTTTGTTCTGCACTCAATTTTTCGTAACTTTGTCGGTCGATAGGTAGATTGCGTGTCAATGTACTGAATTGTACGGTAAATAAAAAACGATAGAAACTTATGATAATTTTCTTCAAGACAAGACAGGCGACGGTCATTGCAGTAGAAATAAGTCGCAGTATGAATGCCAGCGAGAGAGATGCACTGGCATGGCTCTTTGGCGATGCTGCCGTTGTCGACGGCGACAGCGTGGATGGCTTCTTCGTGGGTCCGCGACGCGAGATGGTTACGCCGTGGAGCACAAATGCGGTTGAAATAACGCAGAACATGAACGTGGAGGGCATCACACGAATAGAGGAGTTTTTCCCTGTGGCGTCGAGCGATGCGGAACACGACGAGATGCTGCAACGCATGTACGACGGTCTTGACCAGAATATCTTTACCGTAAAACATCAGCCCGAGCCGATTGTCTACATTGAGGACATCGACTCATACAACGAACAGGAGGGTCTGGCTCTGTCGAAAGAAGAGATAGACTATCTGCACGACGTGGAGCGACAGATGGGACGCAGGCTTACCGACTCTGAAGTGTTTGGCTTTGCACAGATAAACTCGGAGCACTGCCGGCACAAGATATTCGGCGGCACGTTCATCATCGACGGCAAGGAGATGGAGTCGAGCCTGTTTCAGATGATAAAGAAGACGACACAGGAAAACCCAAACTATATACTGTCAGCCTACAAAGACAACGTGGCTTTTGCACAAGGTCCGGTGGTGGAACAGTTTGCACCGGCAGACCAGTCGACGAGCGACTATTTCCGCGTGAAGGAGATAGAGAGTGTCATCTCGCTGAAAGCCGAGACTCACAACTTCCCGACCACCGTCGAACCGTTCAACGGTGCAGCTACGGGCACGGGAGGCGAGATACGCGACCGCATGGGCGGCGGCACCGGCTCGTGGCCAATAGCAGGCACGGCTGTCTACATGACAGCATATCCGCGTCTCGACGACGGCAAGCGCGACTGGGAACAGATACTGCCGGTAAGGCAATGGCTCTATCAGTCGCCCGAACAGATACTCATTAAGGCTTCCAACGGTGCTTCCGATTTCGGCAACAAGTTCGGACAGCCACTTATCTGCGGCTCGGTTCTGACGTTCGAACATCAGGAAAAAGACGGCGAAAACCAACCCAAATATGCCTACGACAAGGTTGTCATGCTTGCCGGAGGCGTGGGCTACGGCACAAAGCGCGACTGTCTGAAGAAGGAACCGAAGGCTGGCAACAAGGTCGTGGTTGTCGGTGGCGACAACTACCGCATCGGTCTGGGAGGCGGCTCGGTAAGTTCCGTAGATACGGGACGGTATTCCAACGGTATCGAACTGAACGCCATACAGCGCGCAAACCCAGAGATGCAGAAACGCGCATACAACCTTGTGCGTGCTCTCTGCGAGGAAGATGTTAATCCCGTTGTCAGCATCCATGATCACGGCAGCGCCGGACACCTGAACTGCCTGTCGGAACTCGTGGAGGAATGCGGCGGAAAGATAGACATGACGAAGCTGCCGATAGGCGACAAGACGCTGTCGGCAAAGGAGATAATTGCCAACGAGAGCCAGGAACGCATGGGAAAGCCTTTCGACATGGATGTGGCACAGATGTTCGGACACTCACCGAAAACCATCATGCGCGACAATACCGTAGAAAGACACTACAAGAATGCAGAATACGATATAAACGGCGTAGCTGACGACACGGGAAACAGCATAGACGAATACCTGAAACGCGTGCTGCAACTTGAAGCCGTAGCATGCAAGGACTGGCTGACCAACAAAGTTGACCGTTCGGTTACGGGCAAGATAGCACGCCAGCAGTGTCAGGGCGAACTGCAACTGCCGCTCAGCGACTGTGGCGTCGTTGCTCTCGACTATCGTGGAAAGAAAGGCATTGCCACTGCTCTCGGACACGCTCCGCAGGCAGGACTTGCCAATCCTGAGGCAGGAAGCGTGCTGTCAGTGGCTGAGGCACTGACAAACATTGTCTGGGCTCCTATGAAATCGATAGAAAGCGTGTCGCTGTCAGCCAACTGGATGTGGCCCTGCCGCTCGCAGGAAGGCGAGGATGCACGACTCTACAAAGCCGTGAAGGCACTGTCAGACTTCTGCTGCGACCTGCACATCAACGTGCCGACTGGCAAAGACTCGCTGTCGCTGTCACAGCAATATCCTAACGGCGAGAAAATCATTTCTCCAGGAACAGTAATCGTTAGCGCCGGAGCGGAGGTTGAAGACATACGAAAGGTTGTCTCGCCTGTACTTGTCAACGACAAAAATTCATCGCTCTACCATATCGACTTCTCATTCGACGACCAACGCTTGGGCGGAAGTGCCTTTGCGCAGTCGCTCGGATATGTGGGCGACGACGTGCCTACGGTGAAGAATACAGAATATTTTGCCGACTGTTTCAATGCCATTCAGGAACTTATCCGCAGGGGCTGGATTATGTCTGGACATGATATCTCGGCTGGCGGACTTGTTACGACGCTGCTGGAAATGTGCTTTGCCAACACCAAAGGCGGAATGAAGATAAACCTGCACAACATCAACGGCGGCGACATGGCTAAGATATTGTTTGCCGAGAATCCAGGCGTCATCATTCAGGTAAGCGACAGCCACAAGTTCGAACTGCGCGACTTCTTCGAGGATTTGGGCATAGGATATGCCAAGATAGGCTTCCCGACACCTAAGGATCGCACGCTGACAATCGTAAAGGATGAATATACACATACCATCGACATAGACGAAATGCGCGAGGCATGGTATAAGACATCCTACATGCTCGACCAGAAGCAAAGCATGAACGGCTGTGCCGACAAGAGACACGCCAACTACAAGAAACAGCCAGTGGAAATGAAGTTTGCAAAAGCCTTTACCGGCACGATGAAGCAATATGGCATAAGTGCCGACAGGAAGAAATCGGCAAGCAGAGTCAAGGCTGCCATCATCCGCGAGAAAGGCACCAACGGCGAGCGTGAGATGGCTTACTCGCTCTATCTGGCTGGATTCGACGTCAAGGATGTTACCATGACCGACCTTATCAGCGGCAGGGAAACACTCGACGACATCAACATGATAGTCTTCTGCGGCGGTTTCTCCAACTCCGATGTTCTCGGCTCGGCAAAGGGATGGGCAGGCGCTTTCCTCTATAATCCTAAGGCTAAGGAAACGCTCGACCGATTCTATAAGCGCGACGACACGCTGTCGCTCGGCATCTGCAACGGATGTCAGCTGATGGTGGAGCTCGGGCTGGTGGGCTTCGAGGCAGACAAGATGCTGCACAACGACTCGCACAAGTTCGAAAGTGCATTCCTCTCGGTTACCATACCAGAGAACAACAGCGTGATGTTTGGCTCTCTCAGTGGCAGCAAACTCGGTATCTGGGTGGCTCACGGAGAAGGGAAATTCTCTTTATCGCAGCCGGAGGACAAATACAACGTAATAGCAAAATACAACTATTCGGAATATCCGGGCAATCCTAACGGTTCCGACTACAACATTGCCGGTATATGCTCAGCCGACGGCAGACATCTCGCCATGATGCCTCACCTTGAGCGTGCCATCTTCACATGGCAGTGCGCATGGTATCCGGAGGAGCGCAGAAACGACGAGATAACAGCATGGATGGAAGCATTTGTCAATGCACGCAAGTGGATAGAAAAGAAGTTGAACTAAAAAACAGTAATAATCAGCAATGTGGGAAGCATTTAAGACTTTCTTCAAGATAGGTGCATTTACCATCGGTGGCGGCTATGCCATGATACCTGTCATAGAGTCGGAGGTCGTAGACAAGCACAAATGGGTCAGCAGGGAGGAGTTTCTCGACCTCATAGCTGTGGCACAGAGTTGCCCCGGTGTCTTTGCCGTAAACATAAGCATATTCATCGGATACAAGCTGAAGCAGACTAAGGGTGCTGTAATAACGACACTCGGCACCATATTGCCATCATTTCTCATCATATTGCTTATTGCCATGTGCTTCCGACAGTTTCAGGACAACGAGATAGTTGCCTCTATCTTCAGGGGCATACGCCCGGCAGTGGTGGCTCTGATTGCCGTGCCGACATACAATCTTGCCAAGTCGGCAAAGATAAATCTTACCAACTGCTGGATACCTATCATAGGCGCACTGCTGATATATGCACTGGGTGTAAACCCGATATACATACTGTTGATAGCCGGAATAGGAGGATACGTCTACGGAAAAATTATACAGCCGACGGAATAGACAAGACTTTTAAACGCATTTATACTCATTAATTAATAATAGGATATGATATTTCTACAGTTGTTCATCACATTCTTCAGCATAGGACTGTTTGGCTTTGGAGGCGGATATGGCATGCTTTCGCTCATTCAGGGACAGGTGGTTACGAAATACGGATGGATGACAATGGGAGAATTTACCGACATCGTGGCTATCTCGCAGATGACGCCAGGACCAATAGGCATAAACTCCGCAACATACTGTGGCTATACTGCCGTACACAATGCAGGCATGGGAGAGACAATGGCTATACTGGGCAGCGCAACGGCAACGTTTGCACTGATTTTGCCGTCGCTTATTCTGATGATAATGATATGCAAGATTCTCATGAAATACATGAAGTCTAACATCGTGCAAAGCATCTTCTTGGGATTGCGACCGGCTGTCGTAGGACTGCTGCTGGCTGCCACGCTGCTGCTCATGAACAGCGAAAACTTCTCAACGCCGAAAGAGAACGGATGGCAGTTCTGGATAAGCGTACTCATCTTTATTGCTACATTCATCGGTACTAAGGTATATAAGATAAACCCTATACGCATGATTGTATATGCAGGCTTTGCCGGTCTGCTGCTGCTTTATTGAAATAATAACTAAAAAAATAAACAACATGAAAAAAGTATTATTAAGTATTTTGCTGCTTTCTGTCAGTATTGCAATGTCTGCACAGGACAAGGTACCAAACGTACTGCGATACTATATGAAGGACAAAACAACTTATGACGTTCACATTGCTGAACTCGACAGGCTGCAGAAGGTAGGAACCATCGGTTGGAACAACATCTTCAACAACGGACAGGGCAATAAAGCCATAATGTTTGCAGACGTAGACAGCATGGTGTTCGTCTACGACAGTTCGGTGCCCGACATTGTTATCGTTACCAACGGCAACGAGAACCAGAACACCGACCCGCGTGCACAGTTGCTGGAATATCCGCGACTGAGCGAGGAAGGACTAAACATCCTGTCCATACACAAGACCAACGACTATGGCATAACATACTCGCTGGAATGGGACTGCAACAAGCGTGCACAGAGATGGACATGCTATGAGATGCACAACGGCAACTCTGAGAAGAACGTTTCGCGCACCGACGCATGGGCAGCAGACCCGAACATACCTTCGCAATACCAGTCATCGCAGTCTGACTACTCTGGTTCGGGATTCTCACGCGGACACATGTGCCCTTCTGGCGACCGTCTGTGCTCAAAGGAACAGAACAAGCAGACATTCTATTTCTCTAACATGCATCCGCAATATCAGAACCATAACGGCGTGCTGTGGGCGAAGATGGAAGAGCAGGTACGCAAATGGAACTCGGCAAGTTTCCGCGATACGCTGTACGTTGTCAAGGCAGGAACAATACGCGACGACCAGTTGCTGACGCACACGTCATCGGGTCTGCCTGTGCCACAGTATTTCTATATGGCTGTGCTCTGTAAGAAGAACGACACATTCAAGGCGCTCGCGTTCTGGACAGTACACGAAAACAAGTCGATTAAGAATGCTAATCTGGCTGATTATGCCATCTCTATTAAGGAGCTCGAGGAGCGCACGGGCATCGACTTCTTCTGCAACCTGCCAGACGACATTGAGGTTGAGGTTGAAAAAGAGGTTAACGTAAAAGACTGGGGACTGTAACAGACTTATGCAAAATCGGCTCCTGACGTTGCTAAACACCGTCTAAGAGTTCCAGAGTCTGCAACAAAGACATACAACTTTACAAAAGACATAAAATATATACGCTACCGATAATGGGTAGCGTATATATTTTTTATTGTTTCTACAACTGTAGTTCTACTCTAAATTCACTTTCTTGCTTGTCCCGTTCTGGCGTACGACGTAAACTCCCGACGGCAGGCTTTGCAATGCCTTGCGTCCTTTTGCAACTATGGCTCCCGACGTGTTGTATATAACTACATCGTCGCCTGCATTGTCTGCGTTTATTGTGTCTATGCCTGTATAGAACGATGGAGTGTTCGACAACGGCGACTCAACTGTTCCGTCATATATGACCGTTACATTGAAGCGGTGCGCATCTTTGTTCAATCCCGTAACATTATATTGTGTCGCAGGTGCGTCTACATACGCATGCAGCTTGCCGTCTACGTAGATGTTGTAGCCCGTTATGCTCATAGTGAACGGCTCGCCCTCTACATAGTAGGTTATGTCATCTACGAGCAGACCGAAACAGTCGAAGGATGCGTTGCGTATAGCAAAGTGCTTTGTTCCTTCCGGCAGGCTGATTGCCATTTCCGTCCAGACTGTCGTTGCCTTGTATGTTTCTATCGGTATGAAGCTTTCCGGGTTATTGTCCGTCGTAGAGTAAAGCACCTCGAATGTTTCGTCTCCGTATGCGTTGGTTATTTCCTTTATGTAGAACGATATTGTCTGTGCCTGTCCCGACATTTCCGGCGATATCAGCCAGTCGCTTGTTTGTACAGACCCGTTGGAGTCCACTCCGTCGAAGCTCGCAAGATACTGCGTTCCGCTGTGTGCGCCTACTGATGCCACGACTGACGGGTCGTCAAGGTTAAACAGTTCGTTGCTCGGTATGACTTGATATGCCATATACGTACCCATATTCAGATATTCCGCGCCTTGCCAAGAGTAAGTTTTGGCACCGTCTTCGTCATACAGAGTCCAGTCTCCGAGCACTCCGTAGTGGTTTGTTTCGGTTATGCCGCCTATGCTGAATGGCTCAAAGACATTCTTGTCCTCAAAGTCTTCGGTTACAGGTTTCTTTCCTGCTCGCGACAGGTCTGGCGCAGTCCAGGTCAGCATCACGTTGTCCCAAGTGCCGCCGGCAGCAAGGTCGGTAACATTAGGCACTTCATTCTGAACTATCTTTACGTCTGACGAAACAGTGTTGTTTGCTGTATTGTTGTCGTTTGCCGACACCACTTCTGCCGTAAACGTCATGTTTCTGCCTGTTGCTGGCGTTGTAGTATATTTGAAGTTGTACACTTCCGTGTCGCCGAGCTTGACTGGGCTGCCCTCTGTCGAAGATATCAGTTCCTCTATATTCTTCACGCTGCCGTCTACGTCGGTATAGTTATACCTTACGTATGCATTCACGAGATAGCCTGCCATATCGTTTACACCCATGTTTGTTATGCGTGCTGTCCAGTCTATGTCGCTTCCCGCGAGTGCTTCCTTCTGTATGTCCATGCCTATCTGCAAGTCATACTCCGGCGCATCGTAGATGTTCACCTGGTCTACGTTCACCTTTGCGCCGGCTTCCGTAGCCGTTGCGCGGAACTGTATGAGCACATATTCCTCACTTGTCAGGCTGCTGAGGTCTACGGCACAGCTGCGCCAGCCTTCCTCACCTGTCAGGGTTGACATGTCGATGCTCTTCAGTTCTACGTCGCCGTTCTTCTGTGCCTTGTTGGCTTCTACGGCAAGCCTCAGCTTAGCACCCGGCACGGCATAGTAGCTGAACATGAGTGTCGGCTTGTTGGTGTTCTTCAGTGTTATCTTCTGAGTGCCGATAAGAGCATCATCGCTATCGGTCTTAGACGTAAACTCGAAGCTGCCTCCGTCGCCGTCTACTGCCTTAGGCGAGAACTCCCAGTAGGTCGTGCCCGAATAATTCATCGCCCACCAGAACGTATCTCCCAGCTTGGCTCCGGCAAACGACTCTGCAAACGGCAGTCCTACCGATGTTCCCTTTATGATGTCTGTTATGCCGACTGTATTGCTCGAGCCGGTATTGTTCTTTGCGCCGACGCCCAGGAAGAAATACCCTGGCGAGCCGTCAAGCACGGCGTCTACCGTTGCCGTTGTCTCGGTTGTCTCGGCTATGATGCCCGCAACCTCGAGCGAAACGAGACCCACTTCCATGTGGTATATCGTATAGACAAGTCCCGACGTGTCTACATAGCCACCGTTCACGCCTGTCGTAGGAACATTCCATGTCAGCGTTACCGTTCCGTCGCTGTTGTCCTTCATCTTTATGCCGCGAGGGTTGGTAGGCACGTCGAAACCAACGTATGCTGACGCTTCGGCTTCCTCGCCCTTGCCATAGGCATTATATGCATATACCTTATATATATAGCGCGCATTGGCTTTCGTGCCGTCGTCTACAAAGGCGAGCTGCTTGCCGGGCACAAGGTCTGTAGCTTCGGTAAACGTCTTCACAAGTTCATCGCCTCTGTATATTTCCACCTTTGTCAGGCTTGCTATGTTTTCGCCAGACAGTGTATGTGTCGGGTTCTTGAACTCCACCGTTGCCTCGTGCACACCGTTGGCGGCTGCCGTTACGGTCAGGTCGCTGACGGCATTGGGCACGCTCATCGTGGCGTCCTCGATGCGTATGTCTGTCAGGTCGAGATAATACATGAAGGCGTCGCTCTCGGCGTGGAAAGCAATGCTGTAGGTGCCTGTTGCCGATACCGTCAGCTCATGCTGCTTTGTTTCCCATTCCGTGTTCTTTATTTCTGTCGTAGGCAACAGTGTTTCCGTCATCGCCTCAACGGTCTTGCCGTTGCCATAGTAGACCGACAGTTTCTCAGGGTAATATTCCGAGTATGCCTTCACCTTATACGACAAGGTGTAGGTCTTGCCTGTTTCCAGACGCACCAGCGGTGTGAACAGCCAGTCATTGCCGACGTTGCTCGTGCTGTAGTTGTATCTTATGAAGCCATTGTTCCATTCCCATGTCTTGCCGTCACTGTTGCCATCATACACGGTGTACAGCACCACGTTGTCGTCGTTACTGAAATCCTCCGAGTATGGCGTAACCATATAGGTGCCTATCGTTTCCGAGTTTGTTGCTGTCTCTGCCGACTCCATGTCGCCACTCTTGGCTGTTATGCCGTAGTAGCAGTTGCGCAGTTTCTCGGTGTCTATCGTCTCGGTGAACGTGGTTGCCGACTGATTTTCCGAGACTACGATGCCTTCAGGATAGCGTCTTACGTCGTAGCTGACGTTGTCGCTGCTCAGCATTCCACCGTGTTCGCCGCCTGCTTCAGGGGCGTCCCAAGTTATTGTTGCCGTACTGCCGTCTATCTTCATCACGGCATTTCTTACTGGCTTCGGGTTGTCAGGACCAACCCAACAGCTGATGCGGCTGACAGGGCTTTCGCCTTCGCCGTTGACAGCCACCACCTCGATGTTTGCCTTGCCTGTCGGCTGCGACTGTAGCCTTATGCTCACGTTCTCGCCTGGCGTGGCTGTGCCTGTCATCACTTCTGTCTTGTTCACCTTCACGGTGTATGTCAGTCCCCCTGCAAGCGGAGTCAGTCCGTCGTAGGTGGACGTAGGCATTGTGAACGACAGCAGGATGTCATTCAGCGCTGCCATGTCGTAGCTCATGCTGAGGTTTTCCACTGCCGACGGAGCCTTGTCTGCGGCGGTGTTGTTCTGTATCCACATTGCGCCTATCTCTGTATTGTTGGGCAGCGTATGTATCAGGCTGACAGCAGCAGTGCTGAGGTCTACGGTATAGAGGGCACTCGCATTGCCGTCGAAGAAAGTCCAGTACATAGTGTTGGTGGCTGGGTCTATGACCGAGCCCTGCACCATCATAGGCGTCTTGCCCGTGTTGCCTACAAGCTGCGTTACGCCTGTCTCCTTGTTTATGGTGTAGAGGTCGCCAGCACCCGTAATGAGATATATCTTGCCACTGGTGTCTATCGACATGTTGAGTACGGAAATGCCGCTCAGCGGAGCGATGACCGTACGCGTGTCTGTGTCTACGTCGTAAGAAACAAACTCCACACCGGTAAGCGTCGTATTGTAGCAGGCTGCATACACAAGACCGTTGTTAGGGTCGTAGACGGCAGAACACGAGCTGACAAGACGGTTGACGTCCACAACCTTGTTCTCTATCTCGTAGCTGCCGCTCTCTATGTCGAAGACCGACAGATACACCGTGTGCTGATAAGTGCTCGGGTCGGTAACGCGATGCGTATAGCAATACTTGCCGTCCATGAACCAGCCGCCGCCTTTGCTCTTGAACGCAGCGTTGAGAGCAACAGGAGTAAATGTCAATCCGGCTTCGGGAACAAACGTATAGATACCACAGCCGTTGCCTACCCAGCTCGGGTCGTTCAGAAGGTTACAGTATATCGTCGGAAGGTCGCCGGGAGCCTTGCGCATCTGACGAAGCGAAAGCGATATGCCTCCCTTGCGTGCCAGAGGAGAATAACGCTCAACCGAACTGTGCTCGTCGAGAAAGCGGTTGTAACTGCGCAAAGACTGACTTTGCGGTGGAGACTTGCGACGTTCTGGCATGACCTGACCATGCACAGACGTACCAAGAACGGATAAGAACAGAATTATCCAAATCTTGCGTAATAAAGAAACTTTCATAATATAAATAATTATTATTAAAAATAGGTTTTGTGCCGTAAATATAAACATAATCTCACTTCGGAGAAAATATGAAACAACTTATTAACATTATATAACTAAAATCCAACAAATAAAGCGCTATTTACACATAAAACCCAACTTAATAATCCCCCGCTGCCAACATCAGCCCCACCCGCGTAATTCACTTCCCGTTAACGTTAGCTTTCTCGTTCCCGTTAGTTTTTCCCTGCAAAAACCGTGCCAAACTGTTCGCGCCTTCCCTGCCGACCCCGAAAATTATGAAAACTTTTGACAGACAAAAACTCTCCAAATAGAAAAT
>OMZM01000008.1 GCA_900315545.1 uncultured Prevotella sp. | reverse complement strand
CCTTTTGCATTCCGCTCGCTTATTACATAAAATCCTTACGCTCTACAAAATAAAATAATGTTTATTTTGTCATCACTTAAACGGATTTTTCGTAACTTTGCAGACTGAAAACAAAATAGATTATGCAAGAAACTCGACAAAACCGCATTGCCCGCATGCTTCAGAAGGAGCTGAGCCTGATATTTCAACAGCAGACCCGCATGATGCGCGGAACGATGGTCAGCGTTACGCGTTGCCGCATCTCGCCCGACCTGAGCGTGTGCACGGCATATCTCTCGGTGTTCCCAACTGAGAAAGGAGACGAAATAATTGACAACGTAAACCGCAACGAGAAGCAGATTCGCTACGAGTTGGGCACGCGCATACGCCACCAGGTGAGGATTATTCCGGAACTGCGCTTCTTCATAGACGACTCCTTAGACTACATAGAACGCATTGACGAACTTCTGAAAAATTAACGAGGCAGGTCTGATGGGCAGCTACCACTCTTTCATAGCACGTCGCTATCTCTTTTCAAAGAAAAGCACTCACGCCATAAACATCCAGCTGAAGGTACTGCCTGCTGAGGGCAAGACGGCTCCTGCCGACGACCCTGCACTGGAGAAGATAAAACAACTGGAATATGTTGACGTTGCCACCGAAACGGTTGAGGACCAGGCACTTGCCATCTACGGCGAGCGACAGGCTATGGTCAACGTGAAGGGCGTAGACGACAACTTTGCCGAACTGACGCATATCGACGAACTGCTGATAGGCGACGGCGACTTCCAGCTGCATGCCGGCACGCTGCAATATGGCACTCTGGGCGTTCGCCTTGCACTGAAACTGGGCACCGGCGCACGCTTTCCTGGCTTCCTGCGCATATATGCTCCACGACGCGACGGACAACTGGACATGATGGACCCGGCTGCCGCCTTCACCGAAGACTCGCTGATGTCGCCGGGAGTGGTGTTCCAAGTGAAACAGGGAAAATATGACAACGACTACATCATCGTGCCCATATCGTTTGCACGCAGCATCTTCGACCAACAGGGCATGGTGTCTACTCTGGAACTGAGACTGAAGCCAGGCACCAACTTCGACAAGGCGAAGAAGGAGATACAGCAGATAGCCGGTACGAAATACAGCGTGCAGGACAGATATGAACAGCAAGCCGAGACGTTCCAGATAATGAACATAGAGAAACTGCTGGCTTACGTATTCCTGACGTTCATACTGCTCGTGGCTTGCTTCAACATCATCGGCTCGCTGTCGATGCTCATCATAGACAAGAAAAACGACGTGGCTACGCTGCGCAACATCGGTGCTACGGAGAAAGACATCTGTCGCATATTCCAGGCTGAGGGACGCATGATTTCGGTCTTGGGCGCTGTCATCGGCATCGTCGTAGGACTGATACTCTGCCTGCTGCAACAGTATTTCGGCATAGTGAAACTCGGCGAGAGCAGCGGCGATTTCGTCGTGAGCGCCTACCCCGTCAGTGTTCACGCCACCGACATAGTGGTCGTTTTCCTCACAGTCGTGGTCGTGGGCTTCGCCTCGATATGGTATCCCGTCAGATACATGTCGCGCCGACTGCTGGCATAGCACATGAAACGAAACTGCGGAGGAACAGACACACAGCCTACACCTTATTATAATATAAACACAAAAGCAACGGAGCCTGCAAGACTACACGCCTGCAAGCTCCGTTGCTTTTACTTGACAATATGTCGGTCTGACTTATTTCCTATAGTTTTCCAGTCCCTTGTTGAGGAACTCGAGGAATCCAGGAATGTCCTCCTTATATACGAATGAGCCGCTGAGCGGGTTGCCTTCGTTGTCGACAGTAACATAGAACGGCTGAGCATTTGTGCCGAACTTGTAACGCTGCAAGTAGCTCCACATGTCGCCCACCGTACGCAGCGTGCGCTTTGTGCCGTCGCTCTCTACCACTTCCTGCTCCTCCTTCAACGGTGTCTTGTCGTCGACGAACAGCGAGATGAGCACATAATCCTTCGTCAGCTTGTCGGCAACAGTAGGATCGGTCCATACGGCAGCCTCCATCTTACGGCAGTTGACACAGCCATAGCCCGTGAAGTCGATGAATACAGGCTTGCCCTGTGCAGCAGCCGCAGCCATACCCTCCTCGTAGTTGGTATAGTGAGCCTCAACAACCTTAGTATTGAGATTGAAGTCCTGAGTGTTGATAGGTGGCGAGAATGCGCTGACTGCCTTGCATGGTGCGCCCCAGAGACCAGGAATCATATAGACAGTGAATGCGAGCGATGCCATACCAAGCACGATGCAGAGCACCGGCATCGGACGGTTTATCTCGCCTCCGGTCTCATCGCTGCGGAACTTGAGCCAGCCTACAAGGTATGCTCCCAGCAAGCCGAAGATGACTATCCACAGGCTGAGGAATACCTCGCGGTCCATGAGATGCCAGCCGTTGGTAAGGTCGGCTACCGAGAAGAACTTGCACGCAAATGCCAGCTCGATGAAACCAAGCACAATCTTCAGCGTGTTCATCCATCCGCCAGACTTAGGCGACTTCTTGAGCCATGTCGGGAAAAGCGCGAAGAGCGTGAACGGCAGGGCTAATGCCAGTGCAAAGCCGAACATTCCGATGGCTGGTCCCCAGAAGTTGCCCGACGTAGCAAAGTCTACGAGCAGGAATCCGATGATAGGACCTGTGCAAGAGAACGATACCAGCGTCAGCGTGAACGCCATGAGGAAGATAGACAGCAGTCCGCTGGTGCTCGATGCCTTGCTGTCGACCTTGTTGGTCCAAGACGACGGCAGAGTCAGTTCGAACCATCCGAAGAACGACAGTGCGAACACTACGAGCAGCAGGCAGAAGAATATATTGAACCATGCGTTTGTCGAAAGCGCATTGAGCGCACTTGCACCGAAGATAGCCGTTACAGCCAAACCCAGAACAAGATAGATGACAACGATAGAGATACCGTAGGTAACTGCATCCTTTATGCCTTTCTTCTTGTCGTCCTTTGCTCTCTTGAGGAAGAAGCTGACGGTCATCGGTATGATAGGCCATACGCACGGAGTGAACAGTGCAACGAGTCCGCCGAGCAGACCTAACAGGAAGATGTAGAGCAGCGAACGGTTTGTCGTAGAGCCGTCCATGTTGTATTTTTCCAACTCCTTGATAACAGGTTTCCACAGTCCGCCCTTGTCGGCAACAACAGCAGAGTCGACAACGGCAACGGCTGCTGAATCGGCAGCCACACTGTCGGTTTTCTCCTCTTCTGCCTCAGCCTGTGCTTCGGCTTCGGGAGCATCTGCCGGACCTTTTCCGCTGTAACTGAAATCTACCGACGTAGGAGGCATGCACATCTCGTCGTTGCATGCACCATACTCCAGATAGCCTTTCACTTTGTATTCCTTGCCTGTAATCTTGAAACGCTGCTTGAAAGCACCCGAGTTCTCAAAGTATGTGAGGTTGGTTCCAAACATTTCCTCAAACTTTGTTACGGTCTTTCCCACAGGCTGCAACTTGCCTATCGGCTCCACGCCCTTAGTTGCCTTCTTGTCGAGATTGAGCGTTGCCTTCGTAGGTCCGTCGTCAGGGATGTTTGTGGAATAAAGGTGCCATCCCTTGTCAATCTTTGCGCTGAAGATGACTTCAATTTCTTCAGGAGACACTTGTTTCTGCTGCACACTGAAGTGTACAGGATTCTGAGCCCAAGCCGACAGTGCAAAGACTGTCATGAGCATCAGTAGCGAAGCTGTTTTTAATCGTTTCATCATTGTATTATTATTTAGTTTTGTTCTTAATAATCAGATTTGCATGCCACATCTACATCCTGCACTCGCCCTTGTGGGTCATGATGTCGAGGACATAGCGGTCGGTTTCGTCCATACCCTTACGTCCAATGGTAGTCAGGTTGCGTATGCAGATGTCTACATCGTCGTCGATGATACCTTCCACCGACGTAACGTGTCTGTTCTGTATGGCAAGCATGGCGCTCATGACAGATGTGCTGACACCCGTAGTCAGTTTCAGCGCACAGCTTGGCTTTGCTCCGTCGCACAGCATGCCGGTAAGGTTGGCTATCATGTTCTTAACAGCATAGCATACCTGCTCGTAGCTGCCGCCCATAAGATATGTTATTCCGACACTGCTGCCCGTGCTTGCCACTACGCAGCCACACAATGCAGAGAGCGAGCCGAGATACTGCTTTATGTAGATGGCGGTAAGATTGCTGAGTATCAGACCTCTGATGAGCTCTTCCTCCGTATTGTGGTTTTCCTTTGCAAAGACAACCACCGGCATGGTGGTACAGATGCCCTGATTGCCGCTTCCACTGTTGCTCATGACCGGAACCATAGCTCCCGACATGCGGGCATCGCATGCGCAACTCGTTACCGACAGTATCTTTGAGAATATGCTGTCGCCCATGATGCCTTTGCCCAGTGGCGAACACATCGTCTTTCCGAGCGCGTGTCCATAGTTTTCGCGCAGTCCGTCTTCTGCGGCAGCCTCGTTCAGTCGTTTTGCCTCAAGTATAAACCGCAGGTCTTCGACGTCGGTCTCGGTAGCAAATTCATATACCTTGCGCAGCGTGAGTTCCACTTCTTTCTCTTCGGCAGCCTCTTCGCAGGTTGTCTTCTTGTCGAGCATGATTTCGTTGTCGCGTCGCAGATAAACGAAATTGGTGTGCTTGCTCTTGATGACAGCCTCCGACTCGTGTCCGCCAGCCTTGCACAGCACGCGGATGTAAAGTTTGTCGGAATCGTTTTCCTCAAGCTTTATGTCTATACGGTCTTCCGCTATGAACTGCTTGCCCTTCTCTACGGCTTCGCGGTTAGAATCCTGCAACACTTCGAGCTGCAACTCCGGTCTGCCGACGAGCGCACCCAGCGCCACAGCGATGGGCAGTCCTATCATGCCAGTGCCCGGAATGCCTACTCCCATAGCATTCTTCAGGATGTTGGCACTGAGTTTCAGACTAATGTGTTCGGGCAGTTCACCCAAAACTTCCCTTGCTTTTGCAACACACAAAGCCACTGCTATCGGCTCTGTGCATCCTATAGCTGGTACAACTTGACGGTTGATCAGTTTAATTATCGATTGTTTTTCTTCTGCTGAAAGCATTTTTATTTAGACTTTAAGTTTATAGTCTGCAAATTTAAGAATAAATCATTAAATATTCACGACTAAGGTTAAAAAAAAAACTTTTTTATAAAAAAAATTGTCAGAAAGAAAATATATTCATACCTTTGCAGCAGAAATTAAAGACAACATATAAGGACTAAACAGGATTCCGACACGCGAAAAATGTTGGAATTCTTTTCTTTTTTGTCTGTGATAATTTCGCATTGCAACCACTACTGCAACAAATAACATCGAATTTAATAACAAATTAAAATAAAAACAATATGGCTTACATGTCGCAAGAAGGCTATGACAATCTCATAGCCGAACTTCAGAGATTGGAAGGAATAGAACGTCCGAAGGCTTCTGCAGCAATAGCAGAGGCTCGAGATAAAGGAGATTTGAGTGAGAACTCAGAATATGAAGCAGCAAAAGAAGCTCAGGCTCATCTTGAAGACAAGATAAACCGTCTGAAGATGACTATCGCTGAAGCAAAGATTGTTGACACTTCACGCCTCAGCACCGACGCCGTACAGATATTGTCGAAGGTTGATATGACCAACCTTGCCACAAAGGCAAAGATGACATATACCATCGTGAGCGAGAGCGAGGCTAACCTGCGTGAAGGTAAGATTTCTATCAAGACACCTATTGCTCAGGGATTGCTGAACAAGAAAGTAGGCGACGAGGTGGAAATAACAATCCCTAACGGAAAGATAAAACTGAGAATTGACAACATAACCGTAGCCGGATAGGAACGGGAGATATTGTCTGCTAATGTAATAACTCTATAAAAAAGAACGTCATGAGTATATTTTCAAAAATAGCAGCTGGCGAAATACCAAGCTACAAATGTGCAGAAAGCGACAAGTTCTATGCTTTTCTGGACATCAACCCACTGGCAAAAGGACATACACTGGTTATTCCACGTCGTGAGATAGACTACATCTTCGACATGGATGATGACGAGATTGCCGAGTTTCAGGTGTTTGCAAAACATGTTGCACAAGCCATTAAGCGCGCCATTCCATGTGTTAAGGTTGGTCAGGCAGTGATTGGCTTGGAAGTAAGGCATGCACACATACACCTTATTCCCATGCAGACAGAACGCGACATGCATTTTGGGGAAAAGAAACTGAAACTGAGCGACGAAGAACTGAAAGAGATTGCTGACAAGATTTACAGCGAGTTCAACAAATAAAAGAAAACAACGAGGAGGAAGTCGACTTCCTCCTCGTTGTTTTATATATATTCCTTACCTTTTCGTATTTCAACTTCGTTGACATACTTCCTTATCAATGCAGACGAATCTTCTTTCTTGCAGATTAACAAGACATTGTCGTTTTCTACAACAATAAATCCCTCCAAACCGTTTATTACACACAGCTTGTCTTTCGGCAACTTGATGATGTTGTTCTTGCTATCCTCAATGATGACGTGCGAATCAAGCACAATATTGTCGTCTGCCTTCTTGCTCATAGCCTCATAGATGGAATGCCATGTTCCCAAGTCTGCCCAACCGAAATTGCAACGCATAACGTACACTTGCTCATTGCGTTCCAACAGTCCATAGTCTATTGATAAGTTAGGATACAGAGAGAAGTTTTCTTCAATATACTTATTTTCTTCTTCCAACGTGCAGTCAGGTTTCTCCTTAACTAACTTGCGCAATACTTCCGGCAATATCCTGTCGAAGCATGTTTGCAGATACCTTGAATTGCTCATGAAAAGACCTGTGTTCCAATAAAATTCACCACTCTCCATGAACATGCGTGCAAACTCTCGTTCAGGCTTTTCGGTAAAACTTCTTACCTTATAGAGGTCATCTATATCAGTAGGCTCACCTTTCTGGATGTATCCATATCCTGGCTCCGGACGCGTAGGCTTTACTCCTAACGTAAGCAGACTGTCTGTTCGGGAAACAAACTCAAACCCATTCAGCACTGCCTTGCCAAACTCTTCCTCGTTAAAAATCATTTGGTCTGATGGCGCCACGATAACATTGGAATTGGAATTGCGCCTCAATATGCGGTAGTTTATCCATGCAACGCTTGGTGCAGTGTTACGGTGTATCGGATCAGCCATGATGTTTTCAGCAGAAACCTCCGGTATTTGTTCAGCAACAATATCAGCAAATAGTTTATTTGTACTTATATATATATTGCTGACAGGTATGATTTTACGCATACGGTCGAAAGTCTGCTGCAACTGAGTGCGTCCTGTTCCGAAGAAATCGACGAACTGCTTGGGACGTTCCTGCCTGCTGCACGGCCACAACCTGCGTCCCTTGCCACCTGCAAGGATTATACAGTAGATATCGTTTTGTGTTTTCATGGCTGATTCTTTTAGTTATTGTTAAACTGCAACAAATGACTGTTACATATATAATATATAACGCAAAATGTTGCGGTTTTAGTATTTTTCCTGCGTGAAAATATGGCTTATCTTGCGAGCCACGACTCTGGATTCAGCAGCGACGACTCCTTTCTCAGCTGGAACTGCAACACGTTGTCGGCAGCCACAGACCCAAGAACCTGTCTTGCAGAAACCTTCTGTCCTCGCGAGACGCTTACCGAGCGTAAGTTGACATATACAGACAGATAACTGCCATGCCTTACGAGCACGCCCCACTGACCGGCTGCATTGAAGACACTTGTAACCTCTCCATCGAAAATAGCACGTGCCTGACATCCAGATGAACCCTGAATGTTTATACCACGATTGTCGAGTTTCACACCTTTCAGTCCCTCTACGTTGTATTGTCCGAAATGAGTGATTATCTTATATGAGCCTGTGATAGGCATAGGCAAGCGTCCCTTGTTGTGTTCAAAAGTACCGTTGAGTTGTCGGTCTGCCGAACTTACATGTCCGACGGAAGCACTTTCTTTCTTTGCCTTCTCAACATCTTTCTTGTGTCTCTCGGCATCTACTTTTGCCTTTCGTTCTGCTGCTTGTCGCTCTGCTTCCGCCTCTCTCGCCTCCTGCTGTGCTCTTTCACGCGCAGCAGCATCGTTGCGTTTCTTTGCCTCTTCTGCGCGTTGCTTGGCTTCTGCCTCACGCTTCTTGGCTTCTGCTATTCGTTTCTCTGCCTCTCTCGCTGCTTTCTCGGCTTCTGCCTTCTTGCGTGCTATTTCGGCTGCACGTTTCTTGGCAGCCTCAGCCTCTGCTTTCTTTCTTGCCTCCTCCGCAGCGCGCTTTCGCGCCTTTTCCACTTCTATTGCCACAAGCCGGTCTATCTCAGCATTAAGTTGTGCTTGCTTTTTCTGCTGTTCTGCTATAACCTGCTGTATTGTTTTCTGCTGTTGCTGCAACGACTTTACCATAGATTCCTGTTCGGTCTGCTTCACTTCGAGATTTGCCTGTGCCTGCCGTCCTTTTGCTATCAGGTTGTTTTTCTGTTTTCGAGCATCGGAAAGCTGGTTACGCTTTTCATCTATCTCCGCCTGCTTAGCTTTTATTATTTCTCCCTGGGTACGCTGATAGGCAGCGTATTCGCGTACAAAGCGCAGACGTCGATACGACTGTGCCAGACTCTTTGCACTGAAAATGAACATCAGCCGGTCTTGTATCTTGCGATGTTTGGCTACATATCTCACAGACTTCACATATCTCTGCTTACGGTCCTGCAACTGCTGTTCGAGGTTTTTCAGTTGCACTTCCAGCAGGTTTATATTGTCGCTCAGTGTATTGACGTCGGTCTGATAGTTTTCTATAGCTTTCTTGTTGGCATCTATTTCACCGTTTATAGACATCAACTGTTTCAGTCGCTGTTCTACATCTGCCTTGTTGCTTTGCAGTTTTTTCTGCTGCTCCTTTATGTTTTTCTGCACCTGCGACTTCTGGTTTTGCAAGCCTTTTATCTCTTTCGTCTGATACATCGACGCCTTATTGTTTATAGTCGATTTTTTTGTATTATTTTTCTTTGCAGGCTGCTTTCCCTTTGCAGCGCCTTGTTTAGTTACAGCAGTTTTTTTCTGCTGTGTGCGCTGAGGTGTTGTTTTCTTCTGCGCACTGGCACATAAAGAAGCGCTTAGCAGGAGTAATATAGCGACATATTTCTTCATCGTTGTATTTTCTGTTGATAATGTTTATAAATTCATTATGCGTTTTACTGCCTGTTCAACAGTTATCTGCTTATATCTTGACGACACGTCTGTTTTCTTTTCAAAGTTGCCGTCAGTGTCTATTTTCTTCAGCCTTAATGTTACCTCAAACGACGTTTCCTTACCTGAAACGGCTGGCGTGGCAAGTTTGAAGTTATGGTTTGCAGGGAAAAACTTTGAGCCTACTGCTACAAAATCGCCATAGTTCCACTGCAATGTAGACGTTCCGTTTGTCTTGCTCTGATAGGTTGCGTTTGTCCTTACGATGCGTCCTGTCGTCCTGTCGGCTGTCCATTCATATTTCATTTGTCCGTCGTTCAGTCTGACTGGAACTTCCTTTGAGTTTCCTTCTATCATTGCTGAAAACTTCTCCAGCAACTGTTCGCTCACGCGCTGCTCGTTAGGCATGAACAACTGGTTCCAGAACAAAGCCTGCAGAGAATAGAAATCGAGTCCGTTGCGGTTCAGAAAGTCTATGTCTTTATAGTTGGCGAGTATGTATTCCTTTGTCGGACGTATGATGATGAGCACGTTCTCAGGAGTCAGTTCTATTCGTCCTACCTCTACGAGTCCGAGCGGTGCCAGTTGTATTCTTATCACTTCGTTCCGTCGCATGTGCAGTTGTCCGTCTACACTGATATTCTTTGTTCCTTTCTTAAGGTTGAAAGAAATCTTCGACGATATGTTTTTTGCATATACAGTATTGTCTGATACTTTCTGCACGAATGCCAGTTCGTGTCTGCGCAATTCCATGTCGCTGCCTACAGATGTCTTGCTTTTGCTGTCGTCGCCTGTTGCCTGGCGTTGTGTTCCGCACGCTGCCAATGCAAGCACAGCCATTGACAGGATGATGTTTCTTATTGTTTTCATTTCGATATTGTTTCTATATATTTTCTTTGCCTTATCTTTTCTCTGACAACAGCGTTGTCTCTGTTTTGTTCGAGAGCCTTTTTCCAGAATTCCACAGCCTCGTCTGTCAGTCCGCACATGTAGTAAATGTCGCCTGCATGCTCATATTCCACAGCACTGCCGCCGTTTCCTTCTTCCATCATTTTGTCAATATATGTTTTTGCCTCCTCATATTTTCCTCTCACAAACAGCACCCACGCGTAAGTGTCGAGATATGTTCCGTTCTTCGGCTCAGCCTGTATTGTCTTATAGCTCATTGCCTCAGCACGCTCCAACTGTTCTCCTCTGAGAGCAAGGAAATAGGCATAGTTGTTCATGCAGTAATAGTTGTCATCTTTCCAATGCAGGCAACTGTCGTATGCTGCAAAGGCTTTCTCTATCTCACCTTTCTCGTGCAGCAGGTCGCCCATCATGCCATAGAAGTCGGAAACGATATCTGCGTTGCTGTCGCTGTTTATCTGGCTCACTCCGCGCTGAAAGGCATCGAGCGACTGGTCGATATCGTCTTTCTGCGAATAAGCCATTCCCAAGAAGTAGTAGAAAGCCATATCGTCAGGATTGTATTCATTTCCTGCCTTGCAGAGGCTTATCACTTCGTCGTAACTTTCTGTGTTCCACAGCGCCTGTACGAGTCTGAAGCGTGCCGGAGAATAGTCTGGCGAGACAGCCAGTATCTGCCTGTTTACATCGTTGATGCTCTCCTGTGGCATCTGCTTCAGCGACATGTATGCTGCCTTCATTATTGCGAAGTCTGCCACAGTAGGCTCACCTGCCATCAGGGTATCGAGCATTTTCAGTATCTCCGTTGAGTCTCGCTGCTGCTGTTCGTGGTTGGCAATGAGTCCGCGTATCAGGCTTACGCGTGTTTCCGTATCGTTTTTCCTGTCGAATATGAGTTCTCTCGCCATGTCGTCTGCCACAGAGTCGTTGCCTTCAGCCTGATAATAGTCTATGAGCGACAGACGTGCCGCAATATTGTCAGGCTCTTTCTTCAGCACTTTCATGTATTCGTCGTAAGCCTCTCCCTTTCTTTCGTTCTGCATAAGCCAGTTGCCCATCATCACACGATACTTCATGTCGTATGGATGCTTGTCTGCCAGTTTGCGCAGTTCGGCAAGCTCCATGTCTTTCTTTCCCTGCTTGGAATAGATAAACATCTTTGCCATTGTTATTTCTTCGCTGCTGCCTTCCGCCGTTTCCATGCGGTCGAGGGTGCGCAGTGCGCCTTCATTGTCGCCGACAACGTCATATATCTGTGCCAGCACGTCGAGTATGTCGGTTCGTGAATGGTCATGCTCCACGAGCCCCTCATATATCTTGGCTGCCTCGCTGAACTTCTTGTCTACAACCATTGAGCGTGCATATCGCTCTGCATAGTATTCGTTTTGCGGGTTCAGGGTGTATGCCTTGCCGACATACTGCATACCCTTCTCGTTGTTGCCCATCTCAAAATAATATGCCGACAGCATATCGTAGACAGCTGGCGACAGCGAGTCGATTGACAGGCAGTAGTTCAGCAGGTCGAAGGCGGCAGCATAGTTGTCGTTCTCCTGTTGATTTATTGCCTCCAGATATGCCATGTCGAAACGTTTGCGGGCATCCTCCCCTATCCTGTCGGCTATGCTTCCTGACGGCACACGCTTTGGTGCACTGCACGACACAGCCACCATTGCCATGAGAATGACAACGGCTACCGCTACTGCTATGTTTCTCTTTCCGTCAAGCATGTCTATTTCACGCCGGTGTGTCCGTATCCTCCTGCGCCTCGCTCGGTTTCGTCGAGCTGTTCCACAAGTCTGAGTTCCACTTTCTCATATCGTGCCACGACCATCTGGGCTATGCGTTCTCCGTCGTTGACTACAAAGTCTTTATCTGAGAAATTTATCAGTACGACTCCTATTTCTCCGCGATAGTCGGCATCTATCGTTCCAGGTGTATTGAGAACGGTTATTCCGTGTTTCAGTGCAAGTCCGCTTCTGGGGCGCACCTGTGCCTCTGTCCCTTCTGGCAGGGCTATGTAGAGTCCTGTCGGAATGAGCCGTCGTTCCATTGGCTTCAGCACTATCGGCTCGCTGATGTTTGCTCGCAGGTCGATTCCAGAACTGTTTGCCGTTGCGTATGCGGGCAGCGGATGATGACTCTTGTTTATTACTTTTACTTCGGTCATGTTGCGTTGTTTTTCTTCGTTTTTGCCTCTTTGCAGAGCGTTGCACTTGCTGTGTCTGCGTATTATGCTGCAAATTTACAGTAAGTTGAGCAAAGTTCAAAATTAAATAAAGACTTTTTGGGAAAATAAGTTGGTTTCTTTATCTTTTTTATTACCTTTGCATGCCATTGCGGCATTGTTACGGAATTAGCTCAGTTGGCAGAGCACGACTTTCCCAAAGTCGGGGTCGCGAGTTCGAGCCTCGTATTCCGCTCTCGTCTGGAAGATATATTTATTACAGCAGAAGTGGGCATCAGACTGTCGTCTGGTGCCCACTTCTGTTATGTGTCTTGTGTTTATTTCTTTGCAAACTTATATATGACGTGCAGCATGGCATAGTTTGGTATCTTGTTTGCCCATGTCTCTACGTGCCCCTGAGCATTTACGGTGTAGGTGGTGTTCGACAGTTGATGCAATATGTCGAATGCTTCGAGCTTGCAGGTCAGCTTGCCTTTGACGAACGAGCGCGACAGCGATGCGTTCCATATCAGGTCGTCGGTGTTCATTTCGGCTGTCTGATAGCCTCTGCGCGAGAACATCTTTATGTCGGTGGCGAGCTGTATAGCCAGCGGCAACTTATATTGCAGCGTGGCGCCATAGTTGAATTCCGATGCGCTGATAGTTTCAAACTCCGTCCTGTTGCTCGTTGAGTTATACCATGTGAATTGTCCGTTGAGTCCCACTTTCAGGTCGCCCAGTGTGTATTCTGCCTTCAGCTGGTCGGTCAGCGTCAGCGTGTTCACCTTGCTCAGGTTGTCCGTCTGCGAGCCGATGATACTGCCCAGCAGATGATAGTCCGCCAGTGCTGACTCCGGCAGGTCGAGCGAGGCGGCGCTGAAGTCTACGTTGTGTTCGAGCGATGCATTCAGTTGGTTGCTCACATATATGTGTTTCTTTTTGTCGGCGTTGCGTCCGAAGAATATTTTTGCCGCTCCTGTCCAGTTGCCGTCTACGTTGCCACTCTGATAGATGTATGTTCCTGTCTGCGGCAGGTAGTATGTCCGCGTGCCGACAGCTCCGTGCCGTATGTTTCCGTTCAGAGTGAGCTGCAGCGTTTGGTTTATCTCGTTCTTGTTGCGCGTCCACAACAGCATCCAGTTGTGGGTAACCGTCTTGCCCAGATTTGGGTTTTTCAGTCGTATGGCTGACGACTGCCGCGTGTTTATGTTGCCTGCCATCTGCAGCCAGTCTGCCTGTTGCACGTTGGCATTATAGTTTACGAACAGCGTACGCTGATAGTTGTCGAAACTGACAAAGCCTACCACCTGTGGCGTGAACGTGGTATAGTGGCGTGTCATCGTAGTGTCGAATGGCAGGTGCAGGTATGATGCCTTGTCGTAGTAGTGGGTCAGCGGCAGGTTCAGGTTCACGGTCTGATAGCCTCCCTTTGTGTTTTTCGACCAGCCGATGCTGAGAGTTTCTAGCATGCTCCTTACCATTTTCCTCATTCTATAACTGTTGTCGGCATCCATCGCCTGCATCATTTCCTCGCGCGTCGACGGCAGCTGCATTGTCAGCGGTGTCGTAGGGTCGCTCCATTTGCCGCCGAGACGGTCGAGACGGTACCACATGTCTTCATCTGAGTTGTACGACTGGCTGAAGCTGATGCCTGGCACGACGTGCAGACCGTTGTTGAACGGCATTTCGTAAGCCATCTCCAAGCTGATGTCGTAGTTGTGTTTCGGCACTTTGCAGTATGTGTTTCGCGTGTCGGCATCGCCGTTCTGCGGATAGCGTGTTGAGTATCGCGTGAAGTTGTCGGTCAGTTGTTTCGACCAGGAGCCATAAGCCTGCATGTTGATGTGGTCGCCCCATGCCAGTTTCTTGTCCATCCAGACTCTTTGCGACAGCATCACATAGTCGTAGTCTGATGCTGTTTCGGTAGCCTGCACGTTAAGAGTGTGTTTCTCCAGAGGCGATGTCTGCTTTCTCGTCAGGCTGTCCAGCAGTGCGCTGGTCGTGCCGTAGCGGTCTATGTCGGTGTTGAACGTGGCTGAGCGGCTTGTGCCTGTCTTGTCCCAGCGATGGAGCATGAACTGCGTTATGGAGTAGACAGATATTGGTTTCTCCAGCGAGAAGGTGTTGGTGGCATTCACCGTGAACTGACTGTAGAGGTCTCTGGCGTCGCTGCGGCTGAAGATGTTGCTGCCGCCGGTGGTAAACTGCTCTGCTGCGGAGCGGGTCTGGTGGTCGGTGTTCTCCCACTCGAATGAGGCATTAAACTCATTTTTAATGTTCTTGTCCTTGTCGGCGGTCTTCCATTCCAAGCCTATCATGTTTGTCTTTCTCACTCCGTTGGGTTCTTTCTTGGGCGACCAGTCGCCGTCTTCGCCAGGCTTGCGGTTCTCGTTCACGTTGTTGCTGTTGGCAAAGAGCGTTACGCGCGACCTGTCGTCGAAGTATAGTGAGAACAGGCGTGCCATGTATCTGTCGCGCGTGCCGCCTCCGGCTTCTATGTTTGCCATGACGTTGCGGTTGTACTGCCGTTTCAGTTTCACGTCCATGACGTAGTCTTTCATCTCCGTTTGCAGTCCAGTCATGCGGTTTCGCTCAGTGTCCTTGTTGTAGACCTGCACGGTTTCTACGGTGTAGTATGGCAGGTTTTCGAGCATCATCTTGTTGTTGCCCTTGAAAAAGTCTTCGCCGTTGAGCGTCAGGAAGTCCACTTTCCTGCCATTGACGTATATGTCGCCGTTGTCTTTCAGTTCTACGCCGGGCATCTGGCGTATCAGTCCGTCGAGCATGGAGCCCTCAGGCAGCTTGAAGGCTGATGCGTTGAAGACGAGCGTGTCGCCCTTGTGAATCATTTTTATGCGTGTTCCCTTTACTGTAACGCCTTCCAGTTCCTCGCCGAGCGACGCCGTATCTTCTTCCATGAGGCGTTTCATGGATATGGGAGGTACTTCAAAATCGCGGTTTCTGCCTATATATTTAATGTCGTAGTCGACGTATCCGGGAGCATAGCCTGCGGCTTCTGCCTTGAGAATATACTTTGCCGGGCGCATCGGGACATGGAGTTCAAAGTATGAGGTGTTGTCCCAGATGAACACCGTTGTTGTGTCTACGACGGCACTGTCGCGCGTCATGACGGTTACAAACGACTTTATGTCGGCTTTGGTAAATGAGTCGATGGTGCGGCCGTTGAGCACTATGGTGCGTTCTTTCTTGGCGTTCTGCTGTGTCGTGGTGTCGTTAGGCAATGTTGAGCGAGCCGGGACTGTCTGTACAAAAAGGCTGAACAGAAAAACTATTGGCAGTATTTTTCGCGCAGCAAGCACTGCCTGCTTCTCACTGCGGCTACTGTTGCTGTCTGCCGTAGCCAAGGGTTGGTTTTGTGTCTTCTCTGATTTCATAATCTTCATTGGTGTAATCGTTTTGTATATTAAACGTATGAGGTGGCGAAAAGTTTACACGAAAGACATATTATTTATTATATTTTAACATTTCAGCATCAATTCTTGCTGTCAGACAGCATTGCCGGCACGAAAAAATGATAATCAATTTTGGCTCATTTACTGTCGCGAGAATGCCCGAGAAAGTCGTTTCTGAAATCAAAGGGGCAAAATATGCCCAAAATCCGCATAGTCCTATAATTCCCTGACTATCAGTTTATTAACTCAAAATATAAGCGTTTTATGCGAGAAACACAAGTGTTAAAATTGTCAAAGAGCATGTTTGAGATTGTCAAACACACTGTTTGAGGGTGTCAGACATAGTGTTTGAGGGTCTCGCACGCTATGTCTGATAGGGCAAAAAGGGCAAAATAGGCACGTCAAAGGTACTCTTTGACAATTTTAACAGTTATCGTCGACTCGGAATTTAACAGTATTTTGCACTTTCAGAGGCTATTCTGATTCTATTTGGACGATTTTTCTCTGTCAAAATTTTTCATCATTTTTCGTCGAGAAAGAAAATCCTGACGAGTTTGGCACACTTTTTGCTGTGAGCGGAAAAACAAAATATTGCAGGCAAACTCTACTTTTTTGTTTTTTTATTTTGTGCTTAGAATAACAATAACTAACTTTGCATGAAAGATAAATATCAGCATGATGACTACAGGAAACAGTTTTATCAACATTCGCGGCAGGCTCGTCAGCACCGACAAGCCAATGGTGATGGGCATACTGAACGTTACGCCCGACTCTTTCTTCAGCGGCAGCCGAAAGCAGAGCGAACACGAAATAGCGGAACGCGCCAACGCTATCGTCAGCGAAGGGGGCAACATAATAGACGTCGGAGCATTCTCTACGCGGCCCGGAGCCAACGAGGTGAGCGAGCAGGAGGAAATGGCGCGCATGCGCATGGGGCTGGAAATAGTGCGTCGGCAACAGCCCAATGCAATAGTCAGCGTAGACACCTACCGTCCCGACGTGGCGCGGATGTGCGTGGAGGAATATGGAGCTGACATCATCAACGACGTGTCGGAGGGAGGAATAACGGGCATTGCAAACGTCAGCCTCGAGCCGTCGGAAAGCGAAACACCGGCTATATTCAGGACAGTTGCAGAACTTGGAGTGCCATACATACTGATGTCTGTCAGAAACGACATACAGACAATGCTGCTGAACGCTGCAAAGGAGGTGTCGATGCTGCGCCAGATGGGAGTGAAAGATATTATCTTCGATCCGGGTTTCGGCTTCGGCAAGACGCTCGAAGAAAACTATGAGATTATGAAAGACTTGGAAAAACTGCATGTCCTGCAGCTGCCACTGCTCGTGGGTATATCGCGAAAATCGATGATTTCACGGCTTTTCGGCACCGACGCCGACCATGCACTCAACGGAACGACGGCGCTGAACACCATAGCACTGATGAAAGGCGCTGCCATTCTGCGCGTTCACGACGTGAAAGAAGCCGTTGAAACCTTGAAAATTTGCGAATTGACAAGGCAAAGCAACTGCACGGGAAACGAAAACAAAAACAATGACAACATATAACGCTAAAAACATAGTATGATTACATTCTTAAACTTTGGAATTAAAGATTTCATCGACATCTTCCTTGTAGCCACAATGCTTTTCTACATCTACCGACTGATGAAGAAGTCGCGCTCGATAAACGTGTTCACGGGCATCATTATATTCCTCATTCTATGGCTCATCGTCAGCCAGATACTGGAAATGAAACTGCTCGGAGCAATACTCGACAAGTTCGTGAGCTATGGCGTCATCGCACTTATAGTACTCTTCCAGGACGAAATAAGGAAATTTCTCTATTCACTGGGTACGCACCAGCGAGTAAACAAACTGTTCAAATGGTTTACAAACAGCCACAACAAGAAAGACGCTGACAAGAAAAACATCATGCCTATAGTCATGGCGTGCATGAACATGGCTAAGGGTAAGGTGGGCGCACTTATCGTAATAGAACGCAAGACACCGCTCGACGACATAATAAAGTCCGGTGAAATCATCGATTCCAACATCAACCAGCGACTCATAGAGAACATATTTTTCAAGAATTCACCGCTGCACGACGGCGCAATGGTTATACAAAAGAAGCGCATCGTTGCTGCCGGATGTATCCTGCCGGTATCTCACGACACCAACATACCGAAGGCGCTCGGACTGAGACACCGCGCCGCAATGGGAATGTCGCAGGAAAGCGATGCTCTGACTATAATTGTGTCGGAGGAAACGGGATACATCTCTGTTGCCATGCAGGGCAGTTTCCAACTCAACCTGTCTGCCGAAGAACTGGAAAGCCTGCTGACTAAGGAACTGGGAGAAAACTGACGAAACTGACAAAAATCAGTGATTTCATCGGACAAAAACGCATATTCGACTTAAACTTACATAAAAAATACACATCAAACATTTTGCTACTATGAAAATATTGGTACTAAACTGCGGCTCATCGTCAATAAAGTATGCCCTCTACGACATGGACGACCGTTCCGTAATGGCACAGGGAGGAATAGAACGAGTGGGCATGGAAGGCGCATTCGTGAAGGTTAAATTGCCTAACGGAGAGAAACGAACGATAGAACACGACATTCCGGAGCATACCGAAGGCGTGAAACTGATATTCAGCCTACTTACCGACAAAGCTATCGGCGCTATAAAATCACTCGAAGAGATAGATGCCGTAGGGCACAGAATGGTGCATGCAGGCGAGAAATTTGCACACAGCGTAGTGATTGACGACGAGGTGATAAAGGCATACGAAGAGTGTATAGACCTCGCACCACTGCATAATCCTGCAAACCTGAAAGGAGTGAACGCAGTAAGAAGCCTTATGCCGAACATGCCGCAGGTGGGTGTGTTCGACACTGCCTTCCACCAGACAATGCCTAAACACGCATTTATGTACGCACTGCCATACGAACTGTATGAGAAATACGGCATACGAAGATATGGATTTCACGGAACAAGCCACAGATACGTGTCGGCACGGGCATGCGAATATCTGGGACTGGACTACGAAAAGCAACGCATCATAACATGCCACATAGGCAATGGTGGCTCTGTGGCTGCCATAAAGAACGGCAAGTGCATAGACACGTCGATGGGACTGACTCCGCTGGAAGGAATAATGATGGGCACTCGCTCTGGAAACGTAGACGCCGGAGCACTCGTCTACTTGCAGAAAAAACTCGGACTGAGTGCCGATGAATTGTCGGATTTGCTCAATAAAAAAAGCGGAATGCTCGGCATCTCAGGCATATCGTCGGACATGCGCGAAGTGAGAGAGGCTGCCGAAAATGGAAATGAAAGGGCTAAACTCGCAATAAGCATGTACACCTACTGCATAAAGAAATATGTTGGTGCATACGCGGCTGCTATGGGAGGATGCGACATTATAGTCTTTACTGCCGGCGTAGGCGAAAACCAGGACATCGTACGCGAACTGGTGTGCACAGACATGGAATACATGGGCGTGGAAATGGATGTGGAGAAAAACAGCAAAATCAGGGCTGAAGAGGCTGTACTCTCAATGCCGGAAAGCAAAGTGAAGATAGTGCTGATTCCAACAGACGAGGAACTGATGATTGCATCAGACACCATGTCGCTCGTAACCAACATGAAATAATCTTACAACAAACAAAAATACAGTAATAAAACATAGGAAAACCAATTGCCATGTGCAACAGGTTGCAGTCATAATAAAACTATTAAAACAAAAACGTAGCTTTCTCACGAGAGCTACGTTTCTATAACTTAAATTGATTCTACAAACCTGATTATTATTATCATATTAGGACTAATTCGGCACGCTTGCCTTATTAGTGAGTACAAAGGTAATGCACATTATTTACATAAACAAATAATCGCGCTATAAAAGCGCGATTATTAAACTTGTTTAACACTTTTCGATATTTTACATTACAATTTGTTTAAATAATTAACGCAAAACATATCAAAATGTCATATTATCTTTGCTGTTAACGCTGAACAAGCTTAACGCCTTTCTTCTCAACAGAAGGAACTGTTCCGACTGTTTTTGCAGGTTTGTTCATGCGCTTACCGATAACGTTAGCCTTAACAGGAGCTCCGGCAGATGCAGGTGTCTTGAATTCCTTGCGAGCAAGTGTACCCCACTCGCCGTCAATATTCTGACCCATTGCAAATGCTATGTATTCTGTATTTGGAGTTGCATTCCACTGAGCCACGTCGGTAGAATATTGATTTCCATAAGGTCCCTGATGGTTTTCATCGTTCTTGAGATATTCCAGAACATAACTGTCGCCACCCTCTGCCTCATAAGCCTGCTTCTCAATAATCATATCGCGGAAAAATGAAACCTGGTCATTTGGAGTATAGGTAACCATCTGCCAATAACCGTTAGTTGCATCGCCACCAAAGTCACCGATAGTGATTTCCACTTCTGCTACTCCGTGTCCACCCTGTGCAGCTGTCGTTACACTTGCAATTACCATTTCGCCATACTCACCGTTTTCATCGATAGGGAGAATATATACTTCATAGTCTGTCGCTGGAACAAGTTTTGTCCATTCCTGTTCATGTATTGTAGCATAAGACTTGCCGCTGAACTGCTTTATCATGTCGCCCATATTGGCAAATCCAAAAAATGAACTGAACATGTTGAACTGGCTCTCTGCTTCTCCTGCACCAAACTGACATGTGTAATACTCTACGCAGTCGCTGTTTGGAGTGAACTTCATCTTGAACGATGTCTGCGTAGTCTCTAAAACTTCCCACACTACAGTAGGATTGCCTATTATCTCTGCTGCCGGGGTTGTGAAGTCTGCCCTTGATGTACTGCATGCCACACCGTATCTGTCGTAAGCCACTGTTACAAGCGAGTATGATGTGTTAGCCTGCATCTCAAAATCGAAACCTGTCATCTCAGCATTTGTGAAATCCTGATAATATGTCTGTCCCGTTGTGCGGTCAACAAAGTTCATCAGGGAGATATCACTTGTATATGCGTCGATGATTGACTTCGGCTGACATGTAATCTTGAAACCGTAGCATTCTGGTGTTCGCGTAATAGAACATTTAACTACGTCCTTTCCTTCTGCATTTTTCTCGTAACCGAGAAACTCAAGGTTAGCTTTTACTTCGCCAACCACACTCTCGAACACGATGCTGTCGAGCTGATTGATGGCAAAGCCCTTGTATGCCCTTGTCTTGTCTACAACCAATATTCGGTTTGGTGTTTGTGCATATGTTGCAATTGCAAATACAACTACTGCACAAAATATTACAAATCTTTTCATTACTTTGTGAATTTAATTGATTGTCCGTTAATATTTAGAATGTATAATCCGTCTGGAAGATTGTCTATCCCCACACTCAGATTATCGCCAGAGAAAGTAGAAGACTCTACCATTGTGCCGTTAGCCGAATAAATAGCAAGACGTCCTTCTTTGCCGTTGAAACCTTTGATTTTTATAATATTACCTTCTTTCAGCAGCGTCAGTTTACCTTGTTCAGTCTCAACAACTTGCTCGATGCCGTCAGCAAGTTCAAATGTTATCTTTCTTATTTCATCGTAGCTTATTGTTGCCGTCTCGCTGCCGTCCTGTGCTACAACGGTTAACGAGTTGTCGCCTAACGTTATCTTCCTGATGGTACTCATATCGAACGACTGACTGCCACCATCGTTCTTGTTGACAACTACATTATCTTGGGCATAAGAATTCATGACAAGCATGAATGACATTACAACTGAATACAATATTTTCTTCATAATATGTGTTGTTTTTTTAAAAAGGAATGTAAACAACCTTACTGTTGCACGCAGATTGTCTACACTCCCATCTCTTAAATAAAATTATCTAATTACAAGTTTCTTTGTTACAACCTGTCCGTCAACATAAGCCTTTACAGTGTAAACGCCCTTAGCCAGGCTGCGTGTGCTGACTGTGTTAACATTCTTTGCAGCCATTACGCATGCACCTGCGGTGTTAAACATTTCAATGCAATCGCAAGTGTTGGTCAGCATTACATTGTCGCCAGACTGATATATATTAACGTTGGCAACCTTTGCATTCTTTACCGAAACTTCTGGATTATCCTTATATCCGAAACGTGTGTGCGTTGCATAAGTATAAGCATGTGTTTCTGCGCTGGTCCCGAGAGAAGGTGAACCATCCCATCTCTTGTATGTTGTGCGGTATGTTTCTGTCTGGTACTTATACTCATAGAAGTGCCAGTATGGAGAGAAGTCTATATTGTATCCTGAATAGTCATACTTTATAATCACGTTGCCACCGTCATACTTGTATTCATCGTCGAACATGATTGTCAAAAGGTTGTTTTCACCTGCACCGTCGAATACTATTGGACCACTGTAAACCTGAGTCCAGCCACCAATTTCCTCAACACCCTTTTTTGTCAAAGCACCACCGAAGTCATTTGGATCGGCCTGCAAGGTGGTACGGTCGGTGTTCTTGATGCTGATTGTTACATCTGTCGTGAAACCGTCAATGTCGCCATTTGCATCACCATCATATACGAACTGCAGACCAGTGAGGTAAACTCCTGAGCGCATTTCAGAATCGAGGAACAATTGCTGAACCACACTATTATCCCAGTGTAGATGTACAGGACCATTCCAGCCTCTATTCAAGTAGTCGCTGACACTCTCATCCCATCTTCTCTCATCTGTATTGGCAGAAAACCAGCGATTTCCATTCGCATCATCAATCTGTACTGTTACATTTTCCTTCCATACATTATCTTCCGGGTATGTATCTCCATCGAGTATCACGCGTGCCGAAATTATTGTAGTCCCAACCTCCTTCGGAGTCCATGAAACCTTAACGTTTACACTCTCGCCTGGATTAACATCCATACCTGTTGCCTGTCCTAGAACCTCGTTCGTATTAACATCGAACACCTCAACGGTGTAGTTGCTCTGTGCGGCTTTACCTTCGTTGGTTACTTCTATGCCTGCCTCTTGGCGAATAGTAGCATTTGCAATATTTGAGGCGTTGAACTTTGTAACACTAAGATCCTTTTCACTATATTCACGTATAGAGAATGAACTCAGGAAGATTATACTCCTATCACCGGGAGAAGTTGCCTTGAATGCTATATAACCCTCGCCTGCTTCCGGCTTGAAGATGTCCTTGCCATAGAGATATTCTGCAGATGCCGTGCTGAATTCTCCAAGGTCTTTCAGCATGGTTGTCATTCCCTCTGCCGTAGGCTGCTGTCCATAGTAAACCTGCATTTCTTCCTTGTAAGGATTCTTGTTTTCATCCACCCAATTGATTGTGTAATATTTGTATCGAATCTGGTATTCCTTGCCGGGCTCGAAGTTGAACTTAGGTGATATGAGATAGTCTTCTGCCTTATTGAGAGTTGCATAGCTTGTATAGCTTGCAAGACCTCTGAATGAGTCATAAGCCCAACTTATACCATCTCCATAGAAACCACCACCAATATCATTGTGGTCTAACACTGTCCATTCGTTGAACTTCTTTTGTGTAGAGAAATCATTGCTATAAGGCACGCCCATACCAGGACCCATAGCAACAACGTTTGTCTGAACCTTAGCACCTTCTCCGTCAGATGTTGATGCTGTGATTTCATAATAGTAACCACCCCATGTAGTGATTGTGTTGTCTACGATGTCTGTAGATGTTGTAGCTGTCTCGATAACCTTATTGTCAGGGTAACGAACAACCTTATATGTAAGTGTTGCTGCGTCAATCCAACCATCGTGCTGTCCCTTTACAGGTGCAGACCATGTAACATGTGCATTTCCACCTTCGGCTGTAAGCTTCGCGTCGATAACACCTTCTGGAGTATCGCGTCCTACGAACAAGTCCATATCTTTATAAAGACCATCGCCTGCGGCATTGTATGTAACGAACTTATAGTTGTGGTAGCCTGTCGGTACGTTTGTATCCTCGAATGTTATTTCTGCGCCAACCTGTGTTGTGTTGACTGTCTTAACGAGTTCATCGTTGCGATATACCTTAACACCGTTCAGCTGTGTCAGGTTCTCTTTCATGTAAGTCTGTGTTGGGTTCTTCCATGTAAACTTTGCCGTAGACGCACCCGAAGCACCTGCTTCACCTGTGAGGTTGCAAACATAAGAAGGTGTATTTATTTCTGCTGTTTGATAAGGGATGCTCAATGCTATCATAAGAGGATCGGTTGTGAACGGAGTTCTTGAGATGATAGCACCTGTCTTGTGGTTGATTTCAATAGCGAGAGAACTGCCGCCAGCATCTGATGTTATCCACCACAGTCGGTGATTAGTCTTGTCAAATTCCATGCTCTGCCAATAAACTTGTGGCGCACCGTCACCCATGGCGTAAGCAATTGCAATGTTCATGCCAGAAGGGCGGATTTCCTCTAACACACATGTCTGATTTGCTGTGTTGATAGAGCTTGTGTTAATCTTTACAAGACGTGAATTTGAAGCTCCAAGTGTGTTGGGAACTACACCATAAAGATATCCGTTGTCTGCTGAAAGAGTGAGTAAACCTGCGTTTACGGTACATGCCTTCGTTATAGTTGTGGGATTGTTTGGGTCGATGACATAGATGTCCGCATTCTGAAACTCGTTGTCTGTGTCCACGAGGTATATCTTGTCAGATACAGGGTCGTATGTCATGTCGCGGAACAAGTTCTCGAATGTTGTCCATGTGAAGCATGGTGTGAACTCTGTAGTCTCTGGGTCGAGCCATCCAAATGCCTTTGAGCCGAAGACACCGCCGAAATAGTATACACACTGCTGTGCAAATACGCGGTCGCCAACGAATGTAGCTGTCTGGTAAACTGTTGACTCTTGCTGAACAGTACCATAGTCGCGTATGCTCTTGTAGCTTGTGAAGTCGCCTGTATTGAACTTTGCCCATACAAGACTGTTGTAGCGCTTGTCAAACGGAATGAAAGCATAGCCGTCTACAAAGCCGTCGGCGCCACTGAAACGGGCTTTCTTCGGCTGAGCAGCGATAGGTGCATTGTAATTCGTTGAAGTAACTGCTGCAGCTTTACTATCCATAGGCAGCTGACCTGCAAGCGATTGTGTTGCCTTTGAGTAGACGCCTTTCGTAGGCTGTGCATTACCCATAGTGAAACTTGCAACAGCAATCACTAAAAGTGTAAGGATTTTTTTCATAACTAATTTGGTTTTTATTGTTAATAATATTTCAGTCGGTTTGTATATCTTTACCTAATCTCCATAATTCGGGGCAAATTTATATATATTTTTCAGAACTGACAAATTAATAACTCAAAATATATATTTTTTTAGTATTAAATTATAATTTAATTATAATCTGTTACTTGCCTGCGTGTTTAGACGTATGTTGGCTTATGTGTTCTTGTATGGCGTGTCTGCCTGGTATGCTTATATTATGGGCAGCGATATGCCGTTGATTTTCTGGTAGACATCAAGCGCATAGATGTCGGTCATGCCTGTTATGTAGTCTACTACTGCCATCAGACGGGTTTCGAGATTGTCGGAGTTGATGTCATACTGGTTGGACACTCTCTGTATCAGCTGCTTTGAGTAGTATCTTTCAGGATGCACGACGGCGCTGACCATAACCTGCATGAGTGTTTCCATTATTTTATAACCCGACAGTTCCACGTCGAGCACAGGCTTGCTGTTGTATATTCGCTTGCGCGACAGCTCTGTACAGTGCCTGTAGGCACGGCATGGCACGTCTGAGATGTGGTCTACGAGGCTGCCGGAGAACGTTCCGTTGAGTATGGCTTCCTCATTGTTGACGAATACACTGACACACTCGTGCTCCAATATTCCTATCACTCTGGCGCGCATGAAGACAATCTTTTCGTTTTCGTCGGTTATTCCTTCGTCGTCTATTCTTTTCAGTATGTTTCTGCATTGCTCATCGTCGAAGAAAGCCAGCAGCAGTTGCATTGTCTCGTCAAACGTGAGTATCTTCAGTTTGTGCGCATCCTCTATGTCCATTATCTCATAGCATATATCGTCGGCTGCTTCCACGAGATACACCAGCGGGTAGCGCACCCACTTGTTTTCTTCGCCTGCCATCTGCGGGATGCCGAGCTCTTTGGCGATGCGGAGATATTTGTCGCGTTCAGTACTGAAGAAGCCGAACTTGTTTTTCTTTGCGTTTGACGAAGAAAACGGGTATTTCACGATGCTTGCCAAAGTGCTGTAGGTCATTACAAATCCGCCGTCCCTGCGTCCGCAGAAGCGGTGTGTCAGCAGTCGGAAGGCGTTGGCATTGCCGTCGAAATGGGTTACGTCGTTCCAGAAGTCGTCTGACACTTGCTCACGCAACTGCAGTCCCTGTCCTTCGGTGAAGAAGGTCTGTATTGCTTTCTCGCCCGAATGTCCGAAAGGGGGATTGCCCAAGTCGTGTGCAAGACATGCCGCCGACACTATCGTTCCTATCTCCTCGAAAAGCGTTCCCTTCAGTTCTGCGTGCCTGGCTATTAGTTCGTGAGCCACATCGTTGCCGAGCGACATGCCCACAGATGCCACTTCCAGCGAATGTGTCAGTCGGTTGTGTACGAAAATGCTGCCGGGTAGCGGAAACACCTGTGTCTTGTTTTGCAGACGGCGGAATGGCGCTGAGAAGATAAGGCGGTCGTAGTCGCGCTTGAACTCAGAACGGTCGTCGTAGCGTTCAGCATGGCGAGTTTCCTGTCCGAGTCGCTTGTTGGTTATGAGTTGCTGCCAGTTCATTTTTATAGCGATATAAAATATTTCTGCAAAATTACTCATTTTACGTGAAAAATAATTATTATGTCGATGAAAATAACTAATTTTGCATGCATTAGGAACACATATTATAATATATAGCTATATGAATACTAGAAATCTCTACGATTTATACAAGCAGCACCCTGTCATAACTACCGACAGCAGGAACTGCCCGGAAGGCTCAATATTCATTGCCCTGAAGGGCGAAACTTTCGACGGCAACAAGTTTGCCGCGCAGGCTCTTGCGAGTGGCTGCTCATACGCTGTGGTTGACAACAGTGAATATGTGGAGGAAAACGACGAGAGATATATACTTGTAAGCGACACGCTGCAAACCTACAAGGCTTTGGCACGCGAGCACAGACGGCAATTCGACATTCCAGTCATCGGCATTACCGGCACTAACGGAAAGACTACGACTAAGGAACTCATAGCCTCTGTGCTGCGACAGAAATACAACGTACTGGCTACGGAGGGCAACTTCAACAACGACGTGGGAGTGCCGAAAACGCTGTTCAGGATGAACAAGGAGCATGAGATTGCAATAATTGAAATGGGAGCAAGCCATCCGGGAGACATAAAGACGCTGGCTGAGACTGCCGAGCCCGACTACGGCATAATAACTAACGTGGGACTGGCTCACCTGCAGGGCTTCGGCTCGCTGAAAGGTGTTATCAGGACTAAAGGCGAACTGTATAAGTTTCTTGCATCGAAGGAAGACTCTACTGTCTTCATAAATGCCGACAACAACAACCTGCTGGAGATATTGCCCGACAACGTATGGGTAACGCCATACTCTACCAACAAGGACAACGAGGAAGACTGCATCATAGGCGAAGTAGTTTCCTGCGAGCCTTACCTGACAATGAGATGGCACGAGCCACTAAATGAGCTTTCGGAAAGGGGCGAGGAGATGACATGGCACGAGGTCAGGACACAACTCATTGGCAGATACAACATCGACAACGTGCTGGCGGCTGTGGCTGTGGGCATCAACTTCGGGGTGGAACCGAAGAAAATATGTAAGGCGCTGAACGAATATGTGCCGACAAACAACCGCTCGCAACTGATAACTACTGGCAGCAACAGGCTCATCGTAGATGCCTACAACGCCAACCCTACGTCAATGCTGGCGGCACTTGACAACTTCGAGCAGATAAAAGCAGAAAACAAGATGGTGATTATAGGGCAGATGAACGAACTCGGCGCAAACAGCGATGAGGAACACCGTCGCATTGTCAACCGCATACGTCAGATGTCAATGTCGAATGTTTGGCTTGTCGGCGAGGCTTACGCAAAGATAAAATGCCACTATCAGAAGTTCAACAACGCAGAGGAAGTGAAGAAAGAACTGAAAGAAAACCCGAAGAAAGACTGTCTGATACTAATTAAAGGCAGCAACAGCCTTCATCTTTCCGAACTGACCGAGCTGCTTTAGCAGCGAAAAATGACTTCACAAAGAGCGACATGTCTTAAAGGCATGTCTGCAAATTCAGGCAATGGCACATCTGTTGCGCGACATTTTACTGTCTGATGACAGCAAAAAACTATAATCAATATTCGCCCGTTTACTGTCGCGAGAATGCCCGAGAAAGTCGTTTCTGAAATCTGAGGGGCAAAATACGCGCGTATTTCGCGTGCATCCGCAACATACTGACAGTCAGTTTGTTATTAGCAAACACATATCTTTTGTGCAGGAAAAGCAAGTGTTAAAATTGTCAAAGAGCATGTTTGACAATGTCAAACACACTGTTTGAGGATGCCAAACATAGTGTTTGGGGCAGTCGGACACAGTGTTTTGCAGGACAAAAAGACGAAATAGCCGCCTCAAAGATACTCTTTGACATTTTTAACAATTATCCCCGAGCCGATTTTTCACAAACATTCACACTTCCAGAGCCTATTCCGCATCTATTTTGCAACTTTTTCTCTGTCAAAAATTTTCATACATTTTCGACCCGAAACAAAATCTTGTTCACTTTGGCACACTTTTTGCTGTAACAAAAAAAATATGGATTGCAGGCATCCCAGCCTGCACAAGGCAACCTTGCAACACTTTACTGCGCAAACCGACGCTTATACCTATAAACTTCAGCAGGCTGCAAAATAAAAAAAACTGCGGAAACATGATGTTTCCGCAGTTTTACTATTGAGAATTGCCGCTACTTATTTCACAGCAACTTTCTTTCCGTTTACAACGTAGATTCCCTTAGCAAGATTCTTTGCAGACTTGCCTACGAAACGTCCGTCGAGAGTATAGATGCCGTTGGCAGCCTCTTCAACGCTGATGCCGTTGATAGCATTCACTTCGCCAAACTCTACTGCTGTTTCTTCGAGCAGGAAGAGATATGACTTCTCTGAAGATGTGCCGGCAAGGCTACCGTACTTGTCGCCGGCAAACATTGCCTTGATTGTGCACTTGCCACTCTCTGTTGGAAGGGCTACTGTCGACATTTCGTTGTCTACAAAGAACTCTGTACCGTCGTTGGCAACAAACTTCATAGACTCAGCATCGTACTCACCAGACATCTTGACATAAGAGTGCAGCATTGACTTGTCTTCCTTCATGCAGTCGGCACCTTCAACCTCCAATGGAGTAACCGCAGATTCTTCTCCCAGCAGCATAGTGTTTTCTACGCTGAAAATGTAGAAGTCTTCGAAGTTTGCCTCGTATGTACCGGTGAATGAACCAGTAACCTTCTTGCCAAAGTTGCGTGTATGTGCTTCACGGTTTGTGAATATAGAAGAAAGCATAGAGTTTGCATACAAACGTATTCCTGCTGTTCCGTCCCACAAAACACATTCAAAATCATCTTCACCTGAAGTGACGAACTCATATAGCATCTGTGCATTTTCAGGCATTTCAACAGTTAGAGTTGTACCATTGTCTACTGATGACAGTAATTCTGCAAATGTGCCGGCAGGCTGTGGGTCTTCAACTTCTGCGAACCAGAGTTCCGGATAAACCGCCATCAGGAAGTTGCCTTCCTCATCCAGTCCGTTGCAAATAGCCGTGATAGTACCAGTCTTGCCTACATAGTCGGCTATATTGACATCAATCATAGAATCGAAGAGCCAATACTTATTGCCATTAACGTTAACAAACTGATTTTCTGCATCTGCTTCTATTGTTCCGTCAAACTTAACGAAGTCGCCCTCGTGCATGTCTACCTTCACTATTGCCGGCAGGAAGTCTGTTGGCTCAGAGAAAGAAGCACTGGCTAAATCCTTGATAGTATATTCCATTCCATCGCCGTAAGGATTGCTTACTCCGAATACAACGTCGCCATAGATGAACGAACCGACCTTGTCGGAACCTATGCTCTCTGTCAGGTCGACGGTTACCATACCGTCGGCGCCATCCCACAGATTGACTGTAGTTCCTTCAACTGCAAGTACCTGTACCTTATAGTAGTCCTCTTCTGTCAGAGTGAGAGTATAGTCGCCTTCCTCCTCAATAGCACAAAGTTCTGCTATCGTTGTAGGATTGGGGTTGGGATTGTCTGCCTTGGCGAAGTAGTATTCGCTGATAGGCATGAGCGCTTCCGCACCGCGAGACTGATAGAGTCCGTAGAACGTACCAGTCTGACCTTCATACTTCGTCAGGTCGGCTGTTGCACATACCGATGTAGACAAATCTACCGACTTGTCGCCAGAAACAAGTTTACCATTCTCTATCTTACCGTCGATAGCAAGATAAGAGAACTCGTATGTAGCCTCACCCTTAGTAGCAGTTACTTCCGCCAGTGTCTTCTTGAGAGGGATAAGGTCTTTAACGATATCCTTGTTCAGTACAAATTCGTTTGTTGGATAATATTCTTGATTGAAATACAGGGCATTGCCATAGCTTCCGGTGTATGTTGCTTCGATACCGCCGTTTATTATCTGTCCCTGTTCTAAGTTGAAGTCAACACTGTTAGAAAGGTATCCATTTATAAGTACACCGTCAGTGCCGTCCCAGAGATACATATAGTCGAAACCATTCTCTGTATTGGTTGCAACAACCTGTACCTTATCCTGTTCAAACTTAAATCTGACAGTATCGTAGTTCTTGGTCTTGAGTTCTGCCAACGACATTACCTCGCCCTCGAAGTCAGCCTCAGAAGGATCGGCTGTCCATGCATTGGTTTCAACGATAGTCAGCAAACTCTCAACCGCAGAGCCATAAGGATTTCCCAACATGGCCTTGATAGTTCCGGCACCAGACTTGCCTTTTACGCCTTTCTCGAATTCTTCATTTATTTTAAACTCTGTGCCGTCGTCAGCAGTGAACGTATCGCCGTTCATTGTTCCGTGCATCTGAGCGTAAGCATACAGATTGCTCTTGTCAGCCTTTATAGCCTCTGTACCTGTTACAGTAATAGGAGTGAGCGGGCTCTTAGTTCCGAATGTCAGTGTAGCATTGCCTTGAATATAGAAGTCATAATAATTTTCTTCGAAGCACATTTCCGCTTCTCCACTTATACTGCATCCCGTATAGCCTGAATAGTAATTAGCATCGCTGTATGACAGGTTAGTGAACTTGCCGTCCAAGTTGTCCATGTAAACAAGGATTGCAGCAGTGCCGTCCCACAAAACCAAACGCTTTGACGGTATCAAGCGCAATACCTGTGCATTGTCAGGCATAGTGTATTTCACGGACGACGTATTCTTTGCATCCAGCATTTCGCGGAATGTATTTGGAGTGTCATCAACTACTTCGTACGTGGCCGTAACTACTTCGCTTGCAATTCCTTTATCCACTGCGATGGCCTTTACTGTGTATGTTCCGACAGCGACAAATTTGATAAAATGGTCACATGGTATGCCTGTTTCTACAGTAGGGTCAGTTCCGTCTAATGTATAGTAAACATCAGAACCAGGAGCAGCGATAATAACTACGTCGCCAATTTTCAGTTTTGTACCAGAAACTGGTTCGAATGTTGGATTTGCTGGAGCAACTACAGGAGGAGTTGCTCCATCCTCTACGAAGAAGTTGCTAGTCAGCGGAGAGAATCTTGCACCATTGTTTTCATAGGTAACAACTGCTGTCAGCGTGCCTGTCTTGCCAACATAAGAAGCAAAGTTAGGCGATGCTAACTTGAAGAAGTTAGTCATCTTGTACGACAGACCGTTGTCTGTCGTGAAGTAAGTATCTTCACCGCTTTCTACGAACGAGCCGTGTGCAGTGAAATATGTACCACCATCCTTAGTCGTGAGGCTTTCTATGCCAGAGATGTCCATTGGTGCAGGAATAGTAGCATTCTCTGTTACTGTCAAACCAGTAGCATTTTTGTAAGGATAGAATGCTCCTCCTCCAAAGTTGATAAATCCGAAGTACAAGATTCCAGCTGTTATCATGCTGCCACTCTTCTGACCGCCCAAAGCTCCACTACCGTCAGTAATCATCAAACCTGCCGTACCGTCATACAGCAAATAGTCGCCGCCAGCGTTGCTGACAACATAAATTGGGTGTTCTGCAGGTATCACATAATCGCATCCCGCCTTAGCTGCTTTCAGCTCGGCTAAGCTCGATACATCTGCCTTCACGCCCAAAACGCCTGTCAACATCAACATTAGCAGGACATTCAAACGTAAAATCTGTTTCATAATGTATTAATATTGTTAGTTAATAATTTGTTTTTATAAAAGTATGAGGTGGCAGGAACTTTCCCCGCCATCTCATATTTATATGTTCTGCATTGTTTTAGAATACAACCTTAACTGTCTGATTGCCTACCTTAACAAGATATGTACCACGCTTAACAGGTACATTCACTGTTGTATTGCATGAGCGGTCGGTGTAAACCTTTTCGCCCGCGAGTGTGTAAACCTCAACGACACCAGAGTTAGCATTGTTTACTATCAACTGACCGTTGCGCAGCTGAACTGTTGCGTTTGACAAAGATACAGCTGGTGTGCAGATGCCCGTAGAAGTTCCCTTGCCAACATATTCCATGTTAGAGAACTTGCTTATTATCTCGTCAAATTGTTTGTTCGGATTGCTTGATGCTTTTGTGCGTACAGCCTGAACGCGGTGATAAATGTCAGCATCAACAACTTGATGCGGAAGTACCACTTCTGTTGATGTTTCGAAATATCGTGGCTCTGCAAAGAATGGGTTGAGGAACTTGTCGCCTGCCTTGTAGTTCTGGGTTATCTTCAAGTCATCGAGGAGCAGAGCTTCTGCACCGCGTACAGCGTAAAGACCGATAATGGAATTCTCAGCACCATTTGCAAAATGTATGCTGTTTTCCTGCCATGCTTCTTCTTTTTGGTCTATATATATCAATTCCTGCTGAGTATAGTCTCCCTTGGTTTCGTCGAATGTGAACAGTGCAACGGCACAGGATGTAAGTACTCCATACTCGTCGGTGAAACCGAGCGTCTTTACAGACAGGTCGAACTCACCGTTGTTCTTCGATAGGTCGAGAGCTGGAGAGATAAGTCCAGCATCACCTGCATTATGCTGATAGAACCATCCGTCAACTTTAAGGCACTTGCGCAAAGGCAGAGCGTGTGTTGCATACCAGCCAGACTGCTGGAAATCATTTATATAGTATGTATCGAATGACTGGAAATAGACATTATCTATGTTTTCGTGTTCACCATTTCTATAATAGTTAATTTGGTTGATGAACTCCTCGTCTGTCAAGTTTGATATTTCACCCGAAAGGTCTCCCAATGAAGGATTTTCAGGAAAACGGAGATAATCCATTTTTTCGTCTGTTACTGCGATTTCGGCGTCTTCCCCTATATTCTGCTCAAAATAAGCTACATAGTTGTAAGCCTCAGCTGTTGGAACCGCATCCCATGATGCCGTATACTTGCCATCTACTATTTCTGTAGATGTCAGGTTCTCTGGAACTGCTATGTCTTCCACCATAATAGGAGCAGACGGCAGAGATACGTCTTCGCCTTTCACAGAGCAAACATCATAGTAGTAAACCTGTCCTGATGCAACACCTTCAACTGTGTAAGATGTGCCATTGACAGGCTGCATTTCCATAAAATAAGTCTTGTTACCCTGAATGTCCTTTGTGTAAACATTGAGCAGATAGCTTTCTGCGCCTTCTACGGCCTTCCAGTTTGCCTGGAACGATGCGTATTCGCCATGTCCCTCATAGTTGCTGTGTGGCAGTAGTTCAGGAGAGGCAATAACCTGTTCAATCTGTAGAAGCTCTACATCGTCCACATAAAACGGATTGAGTGAAGACCCACTTCCTGTCTCCGCACCAATAATGAAAATTGTAGTAGGACCTACTTCATCATACAAAAACTCAAAGGTTTTCCATTCGTCTGTTATTTCTCCCACAGCATTTTTAGGAAGCAATCTCCAATCTGGACCCATATTGTTTGTTTCTCCAGCTTCAACAAAGGCAGCGTTGCATGTCTGTCCTTCGTCTGTACGAGCCTTGAACCGAAGGATTACTTTTCCACCACGTGCCGTTCCGTCAATATTTGGTAAACTTAGGCGGGCGCCACCCATATCTGTTGTTGCTTCCAAGTATACAGTGCCACCTGCAGACCATATATTTATACCGCCCCAGTGCTCCTGATCTGTGAACTCCGGTTTAACGTTCCACCATGGATACTCATATTCTCCAAGATCCATGCAGAGAGACGTTGCAAAGTCGGGATTACCGACTTCACCCGTTGTCATCTTAGAGAAATCTTCATATAAGATTCTCACGAGTTCACCATAATCGTCGTAGGCTTTTCTTTTGCCCATAGGCTGCGCCATCATCGACAGCGAAACTGTCACTAAGCTAATTAAAGTAATTAATTTCTTCATGTTGATGTTGTTAGGGTCCTCAGGTTTGTTAGGTCAAGGCTGTGCCGAAAGAACCCTATTTAGTCGGCTTAGCCTTTTGTTTATATTAATTTATTACATTTTCGGGCGACAAAGTTACAACATTAAAATGTTAAAAACAAATTTTTTACAATTTTTATTTGTTATCTTTATAAAATACCTTGTTTGCTCCTGACGTGATGCGCAGGGCTTCCGGATTGTTCTTCACGAAAGAGTCGATGTGTCTTACCCGTTTCTGCTCCAGTATCTCGTCTACGGCGATGAGTATGCCTGTTTCCTCCACGTCGCCAAATCCGTCGTTTATGGCTGTGCCGAACATTCTCATCGTAGGGCTCAGTCCCATGTATGCGTTTACGAGCGGCGGGATGTTGAAACCGAGATTGCGTATTTCTCGGTTCAGCACCTTATAGTCTTCCTTGAAGTCTTCGTAGCAGAACAGGCGTGCCAGTTCGTCTTCATTGCTTTCGATTTTCAAAGGTTTCATCGGCATTATCAGGTTATCCCTGTCATTGAAATGCTTTTTCAGGAAGTAGAGTATCATGTCGCGTCCCTGCCTGTCGTAAGACGGATACATCGTCATCTTTCCGAAAAAATACTTCACGTTGGGCATGATGACTGTCAGTGCTCCGAGTCCGTCCCATAGGTTGTCGAGTGCAAATAGGCTTTTCGAGCCCATCTTCGAGCTTTGGTAAGGCAGCGTAACATACGAGCGCGCCAGCTCTACGGTCTGCGGGAGATAGTCTTCGATAAATCTCTCTGAGAAATGGAAGATATGGCTTGTTGCCAGAATGGGCTGTCCGTTGTCGTCGAAGTCTACTTCGTTTCCGAGCTTGTATCGGTATCCGCCTATTATTTCTTCCTCGTCCGGATTCCATACAATCAGCTGCTTGTAGCACTTCTCCATCGTGTCGAACTCGTCGATATCGAGAGCCTTGCCGGTACCACCTCCGGCTGCGCGGAATGTCTCCTCGCGCTGTCTGCCTATCTCGCACACGACATTTGGCGAATCATGATAGTCTACAATATATATTTCGTTATTGCTCTTGTTTGTCATCCTCAACTGCTTGTCGGGAGTGAGTTCGCTGCGAAGCAATGCCTTGTCTACTGGTGGTATGATATTTTGCATAAATTATTATTTGTAGAATTTTATTTTTGCCTGTTTTGTCTCGATGAAATCTTTATTTTTCTGCCGTTTTATTCCTTTCTCAGCCCAGTGGTGCCGTTGTCGTGAGCAGGTCGTTTTCATACACGCGAGCCCTGACCAGGTTAGCCCATTTTGCCGGCGACTTCGACCTGTCGAATTTTTCCCACGATATTGGCTTGCCTATCGTTATCTTGAACGATTTATGTCTGTTTTTATACATTTCATCGACGAGAAACAGCATGGCTATGTTGAACTTTATGCCAAGTTTCTTGCAGATGTTTGCTATGCGGTAGAACTTGTTTGAGTTCTGTCCGCTGAAATGTATAGGTATGACGTTTCGCTGATGCTCCACGCTTTTTGTTACAAATGCTTTCTTCCATTCGAGGTCGGCTATCTTGCCGTCGGTCTTTCTCGAGCATAGTCCGGCAGGAAACATCAGTATGTGGTTTTCGCCGTTGAATCCTGCCTCCACCATTGCGGGGAAGTTGCGGCTCTGCGCTCCGGTCTTGTTTATCGGTATGCACAGCGGTGCCAGTCCTGGCAGATTCATCAGCAGGTCGTTGACAAGATAGCGGAACTTGCCGTCATAGTGTCTGCCTATTATTGCTCCGAGCGCCACTCCGTCGATGCCTCCGAGCGGATGGTTCGACACAAACGTGTAGAGGTGTCCGTCGTTAGGGTCGGGCAGGTTTTCCTCGCCTTCCACTTCCAGTCTCATGTCGAGATAGCGCACCGTAGCCCACAGCCACTCCACACCTGTCTTCTCCTTGTTTTCCCAAAGGAAAGCGTTTACTTCATCCTGATGTATGATTTTCTTGAGCCAGCGCTTCACGAAAGCAGGCATAAGCCTTACTTTTTCTCCCATCTTGCTGCGGAGCACAGCCTCGATATCAATCGTTTTTTCTGTAACTTCAATCATTGTCCTAAGTAATTATGACATGCAAATATAAATAAAAAAAACAAAAATCGTAACATTTTCTTAATATTTTTTTATTTTTGGTTTGAAAAACAGACATTTTTGTCGGTTTTCAGATTGTTTGTTTTGTTTTACGTCGCAATTTCCCGTCTCTCGGCACGACTGTTGCCGCAGCATCCTGCTTACAGTCCGTAACCTGTTGGAAAACAGGTTTTTGATTAAGAGATACCATCTGCGTGAGTGCCGTATTTTGCCGCTGAAAACTTTTTCCGCACAAATATGCGAGTATTTTGCGTACATTTATAATCGTCTGACAGTCAGCATGATAACCACAAATACAGCCAATATGTGCAGGAAACACGAGTGTTAAAATTGTCAAAGAGCATGTTTGACATTGTCAAAGAGTGTGTTTGAGGATGCCAAACAGTGTGTTTGAGGGTATCTAACACTATGTTTCGCAAGTCCGAAAATGCAAAATGGGCACCTCAAAGGTACTCTTTGACAATTTTAACAATTACAACCGACCTCAAAATTAACACAAATTAGCAGTTTCAGAGGCTGTAAAAATTCTATTTGGATACTTTTTCTCTGTCAAAAATTTTCATAAATTCAGCATTTCAGACGTTGACTTGGTTCCTCATTTTCCAAGAAATGGTAACAAATCGAAACTCAACCGAGACGCGCGAAAAGTAATAAAGATTGTTAAAAAACACATATTTTAAAAATAAAGTGGAGAAAAGTGGGGAAATGTGGAGAAAAGTTTATAATTTTGTAAGCGAATAACCCAAAATTGAAAATAATGCGATTTCTCGGAAACATAGAAGCCAAAACCGACGCCAAAGGCAGAGCCTTTCTCCCCTCCGCCTTCCGTCGCGTACTGCAGACAGCAGGCGAGGAAAGTCTGATGCTTCGCAAAGACATTTTCCAAGACTGCCTCGTGCTCTATCCGCAGAGCGTTTGGAACGAGCAAGAGGACGCCCTGCGCAAGCGTCTGAGCCGATGGAACAAGCAGCAACAGCACATCTTCCGCCAGTTCGTCAGGGAAGCAATAGAAGTGAAACTCGACGGCAACGGCAGGTTTCTCATACCAAAGAGATACCTCAGCATGGCAGAGATAGAACAAGACATTGTCTTCATCGGCGTGGGAAACACCATAGAAATTTGGAGCGGAAAGAATGCCGCAGAACCATTCGTAGACGACGAGACGTTCAGCAAGACCATAGAGGAACTGATGAGCGACAGCAACGACACTGACGACAATGACTGACACGATGCCCTACCACATACCCGTACTGCTGAAAGAAAGCATCGACGGACTCGACATTAAGCCCGGAGGCGTCTACGTAGACGTAACCTTCGGAGGTGGAGGACATTCATCCGAGATACTGCAACGGCTTGACGGCACGGGACACCTGTACAGCTTCGACCAGGACGCCGATGCCGAAAAGAACATAGAGAAACGGCTGGGAGAAAGAGGAAAAGGCACAGGAGCAGACGCAAACTTCACGTTTGTAAGGTCTAACTTCCGCTACCTGAAGAACTGGATGAGATACTACGGTGAGGAAAACATCGACGGACTGCTGGCAGACCTCGGAGTGTCATCCCACCACTTCGACGACTTCGAGCGCGGATTTTCATTCAGGCAGGACGCGCCGCTCGACATGAGAATGAACAAGAGGGCAAGCATGACGGCTGCCGACATAATAGAAACATACACCGAACAGCAACTGGCTGACGTATTCTACATATACGGAGAGCTGAAACAGGCAAGGCGACTGGCTGCAACGATATGCAAGGCACGGACGGAAACAAAGATAAAGACAACGGCACAACTGACCGCCATCGCAGAGAAACACCTCAACAGAGAGCGCGAAAAGAAAGACATGGCACGACTGTTTCAGGCTCTGCGCATAGAAGTGAACAACGAAATGACGACACTCAGGGAAATGCTCGCTGCCGCAACACAACTGATAAAGCCGGGCGGAAGGCTCTCGGTCATAACATACCACTCGCTGGAAGACCGAATAGTAAAGAACTTCATGCGCTCGGGAAACGCAGAAGGAAAGATAAGCCAGGACTTCTTCGGACGTCGCGAGACACCGTTCCGACTGGTAAACAGCAAGGTAATAACACCCACCGACGACGAACAGGAACGCAACCCACGCTCAAGGAGCGCCAAGTTAAGAATAGCTGAAAAGATATGAGTAGACCAGACGACATAGAAAAAAACGACAACGCTCAGATAGACGCACTGCTCGAAAGAGCCATGCAGACTCCTGAAGCCCCTGATGCTCAGCCAGGCGACAACGGCGATGCCATCGACGACGATGACGCCGACAACAAAAAGGAAGCCGAGACACAAGAGGAAAGAGAGGAACGGGCAGCTGCCGAACTGAAAAAGGTTATAAAGGAAAATGCACGCGAGGACGAACAGCCACTGTCGCGCAACTTCACGCTGACGAAAATTCTCGGCGGCGACATACTGTCTACCGAAGCAATACGAAGCCAGATATGGCTCATACTGCTCATTGCCGCATTCACTGTCGTCTACGTTGCCAACAGATACAGCTGTCAGAAAAAACTCATAGAGATAAACAGACTGAACAAAGAGTTGCAGAATGCCAAGTACAAGGCTCTGTCAATATCAAGCGAACTGACGGAAATGTCGCGCGAGAGCAATGTGCTGAGCAACCTCAACAACAACAACGACTCGACGCTGAAAATATCATCGCAACCGCCATACATCATAAAAATAGAAGAATAAGCAGAAGAAAGACATGAGTAAGTTCAATTATAAGAAAGTAATGCCACGCTACACGCTGGTTGCCGTGCTGATGACACTCATAGCCACTGCCGTCATAATGAAGGCTCTATACACTATGACTGCACGACACGACTACTGGATGAAGGTGGCAGAACAGAAGAAGATAGACAGCCTTCCCATACCGTCGCAGCGTGGAAACATCCTCAGTTGCGACATGCAACTCATGTCGAGCTCGCTGCCGAAATACATGCTGTACATGGATTTCAAGGCTGGCGGCGAGAAAAAAGACTCAATGTGGCGCGACAGCGTAGACCTGATATGCGAAGGTCTGAGCAAGATATTCCCTCAGAAAAGTGCAAAAGAGTTCAAGCAGCACCTCGAGGAAGGACACAGCAGGATGAGCCAGAACTGGGCTATATGGCCCAAACGCGTGGACTACAATACATACATGGCAGTGAAGAAACTGCCGGTATTCAAGCTCTCACCTTACAAGGGCGGCTTCCACAAGGAAGACTTCAACGCGCGTCAGCGACCGTTCGGCAATCTGGCAAGGCGAACCATTGGTGACCTCTATGCCGGCAAGGACGTGGCACGATACGGACTGGAACTGTCGTACGACTCAATACTAAGAGGTAAGAACGGCATCAAGCACCGCCGCAAGGTGATGGACCAGTTCCTCGACATCACAGACACACCGCCTGTCGACGGAGCCGACATCGTTACAACCATCGACGTGGGCATGCAGGACTTGGCAGAACGATGCCTCGTAGACATGCTGAAGGAGATAAGTGCAAACGTAGGAGTAGCCATCGTCATGGAAGTAAAGACAGGCGACGTGAAAGCCATTGTCAACATGGAAAGAGACAGCGAGGGTAACTACACCGAAAGGCAGAACCATGCAGTCAGTGACCTGCTCGAACCAGGCTCAGTTTTCAAGACGGCATCGATGATGGTGGCTCTCGACGACGGAGTCGTTGACACTACAGCCATCATCAATACGGGCGGCGGAATAATGCAGATGCACAGCCGATACATGAAAGACCACAACTGGTCGAGTGGCGGCTACGGCACGATAAACTTCGCAAGGGCTCTCGAAGTAAGCTCGAACATAGGTATCAGCTACATCATAGACAAGCACTACAGCAACAATCCGGAGAAGTTTGTGGAGGGCATATACCGCACGGGACTCACCGACAATCTGGGCATACCAATCATGGGCGCATCGTCGGCACGCGTGAGAATGCCAAAGAAAAACGAAAGAGGACAGTACGTCAACTGGAGCAAGACGGCTCTGCCATGGATGAGCATAGGCTACGAAACACAGGTACCGCCTATCTCTACACTGACATTCTACAACGCCATTGCCAACAACGGACGTATGATGCAGCCCCGATTTGTAAAGCAGATTGTGAAAGACGGCGAGGTGATAGAGGAAATACCGCCAAAGGTCATGCGCGAAAGGATTTGCAAGGAGTCGACCGTAAAGACTATCCAGCAGGTACTGCGCAACGTGGTGCTCATCGGAACAGGAAAAATCGTCAACACACAGTCGTTCGGCATAGCCGGCAAGACTGGAACGGCACAGATATGGCAGCGCATAGGCAACAACTCAAGCGGGAAGACCGGGTATCTTGTCAGCTTTGCAGGATATTTCCCGTACGAAGACCCACGCTACAGCTGCATCGTATGCATACAGAAAAGCGGACTTCCGGCATCGGGAGGCAAGCACAGTGGCGTCGTAGTGCGCAGAATAGCAGAAGGAATAATGGCTCAGAGCATAAAGAGAAAAATCATTAACTCTGACGAGCCACTGGATGTGATAATGCCGGAAGTGAAGTTCGGAAACATGCTCGCTGCCGACTATGTGCTTTCTAAGCTGGGCTACAGCACCAGCGGAGGATGGAACGGGAAGTATGCCACTGGAAAACCTATATGGGGAACGGTACAGCCAGCGTCAGGAAAAACAATGGCATTGAAGAAAGAACCCGTCTACGCATCGCAGTTAATGCCAAACGTGATAGGCATGGGAGCACGCGATGCCGTCTACGCAATAGAGAGCAGAGGCGTCAAGGTGAAACTGGCGGGCAGAGGAAAGGTTAACTCACAGAGCCTGCCAGCCGGACACAAAATAAAGAAAGGAGACGTCTGCACACTTCAGATGAACTGAACGCAGAACGGAAACATGACATTATAACTTATCGCGCGTACATTAATAATATTATATAAGATAAATAGAGCAAAGCCATGACACTAAAAGAATTGATAAAAAACATAAAGACATTGGCAGTAACAGGAAGCACCGACAAAGAAATTACCGGTGTTGACATCGACTCACGGCAGGTTTCAGACGGTCATCTGTTTGTGGCTATGCGCGGAACACAGGTCGACGGACACCGCTTTATAGGCAAGGCAGAGGAACAGGGTGCCGTTGCCATTGTCTGCGAAGACACGCCCGAAGAACAGAAAGAAAACGTTACTTACATAAAGGTGGCATCTACGCAGGATGCAGTTGGGCATGTTGCAACAATGTTCTATGGCAATCCGTCGGACAAACTGAAACTGATAGGCGTAACAGGTACTAACGGCAAGACTACCATTGCTACCCTGCTGTTCGACATGTTCCGCAAAATGGGACACCGCTGCGGATTGCTCTCAACTGTCTGCAACTACATAGAAGACGAGGCAATAGCAGCCGACCATACGACACCCGACGCAATAGAACTGAACAAATTGCTGGCACGGATGGTGGATGCAGGATGCGAATATGCCTTCATGGAATGCTCCTCTCATGCCATACACCAGAAACGTATCGGCGGACTGAACTTTGCAGGAGGTATATTCACTAACCTCACACGCGACCATCTTGACTATCACAAGACAGTAGAGGCGTACCGCGATGCAAAAAAAATGTTCTTCGACATGCTGCCAAAAGGCAGTTTCGCCGTTATTAACGCCGACGACAAGAATGGAACATTCATGGTACAGAACACAAAGGCAAACGTAAAGACCTACTCTACACGCCAGATGGCAGACTTCAGGGCACGTCTTCTGGAATGCCACTTTGAGGGAATGTATCTGGAGATAGACGGTCGCGAGGTGGGCGTGCAGTTCATCGGCAAGTTCAACGTCAGCAACCTGCTTGCCGTATACGGCACTGCCGTTTGCTTAGGCAAGAAACCGGAAGACATACTGGTAGTCATGAGCACACTGAAGAGTGTAAGCGGCAGACTGCAACCAGTAAACTCAGCAAGCGGAATAACAGCCATTGTCGACTATGCACATACACCCGATGCCCTCAGCAACGTGCTCAATGCTATTCACGAAGTGCTCAACGGCAGAGGAAAGGTTATAACCGTGTGTGGTGCCGGCGGCAACCGCGACAAGGGTAAGCGACCCATCATGGCACAGGAGGCTGCAAGACAGAGCGACAAGGTGATACTGACAAGCGACAATCCACGTTTTGAAGACCCGCAGGAGATTATCAACGAAATGCTGGAAGGACTGTCTGCACAGCAGAGAAAGAAAACACTTTCGATAGTAGACCGCAAGGAAGCGATACGTACAGCCATAATGCTGGCAGAAAAGGGAGACGTCATTCTCATCGCAGGAAAAGGACACGAGGACTATCAGGAAATAGCCGGCGTGAAGCATCACTTTGACGACCGTGAGATTGTTGAGGAGATTTTCAATGAATAAATGCAAACAACAAAGATAATAATAGAATATGCTATACTATCTGTTTAGATTTTTAGACCAGTTCGGCATCACAGGCTCGCACATCTGGGGATATATATCGTTCAGGGCACTGCTGGCACTCATTTTGTCGCTTGTCATAAGTATATACTTCGGCAAGAAGATAATAAACTACCTGAAGCGCAGGCAGATAACGGAAACTGCACGCGACGAGAAAATCGACCCGTTTGGAACGGCAAAGGTGGGAGTACCTTCTATGGGAGGAATAGTAATCATTGCAGCCATACTCATACCGGTTATACTACTCGGAAGAATGCGAAACATCTATCTCATTCTTATGATTATCACAACGGTGTGGCTGGGAATACTCGGCGGACTCGACGACTACATAAAAATATTCAGGCACGACAAGGAAGGTCTGCACGGCAAGTTCAAGATTATCGGACAAGTGGGATTGGGCTTAATCGTAGGACTGGTGCTGTGGGCAAGTCCCGATGCTAAAATCAACGAGAACGTGAGCATCGAGCGACAAGGTATGGAAACAGTTATCAAACATCGCTCAGAGCCAGTCAAGTCGCTGAAGACAACAATACCATTCATAAAAGAACACAATCTCGACTACTCTGAAGTGATGGGATTTATGGGCGACTATAAGACTGCGGCAGGCTGGATACTGTTTGTGATAATGACCATTATTGTCGTTACGGCAGTAAGCAACGGAGCCAACCTGAACGACGGTATGGACGGCATGTGTGCCGGAAACAGCGCCATTATAGGTGTGGCACTGGGAATATTTGCATACGTCAGTTCGCACATAGAGTTTGCATCATACCTTAACATAATGTATATTCCAGGCTCACAGGAGCTTGTGGTGTTCATGTGTGCATTCATCGGTGCGCTGATAGGATTTCTATGGTACAACTCCTACCCTGCTCAGGTATTCATGGGCGATACAGGCTCGCTGACGATAGGTGGCATCATAGCCGTTTGCGCCATCATAATACATAAGGAACTGATGCTGCCGATACTGTGCGGCATATTCTTCGTTGAGAGTCTGAGCGTGATGATGCAGGTCGGCTACTACAAGTCGGGCAAGCGTCGCGGCGTAAAGCAGCGCATTTTTAAGCGTACTCCTATCCACGACCACTTCCGCACTGGTCCTGACAAGATGGAAAAGGACTGCAAATACATAATAAAAGGTCCGAAAGAACTGCAGTTTGAATCGAAAATCACCATACGCTTCTGGATTATCAGCATAATCCTGGCAGCACTGACAATAATAACATTAAAGATAAGATAGAAAACATACATACGACGATGAAGAAGATAGTGATACTTGGAGCAGCAGAGAGCGGTGCAGGTGCCGCCGTATTGGCAAAAAAAGAAGGTTTCAACGTGTTTGTATCAGACATGGGAACCATCAAGGAACGCTACAAGAAAATGCTTGACGACCGCAACATTGCATGGGAAGAAGGCAAACATACGCAAGAGCAGATACTGGATGCTGACGAGATAATAAAAAGCCCCGGCATTCCAGATGATGCGCCCATGATTGTTAAGGCGATGGAACGCAACATTCCAATTATTAGCGAAATAGAATTTGCAGGCAGGTATACGGACTCAAAGATGATATGTATTACCGGCTCTAACGGCAAAACAACGACAACATCGCTTATCTATCACATCTTCCGTCAGGCTGGCTACGACGCCGGACTGGCTGGCAACATAGGGCATTCGCTGGCTCTTCAGGTGGCTGAAGAACCACACGAATACTATATAATAGAACTTAGTTCGTTCCAACTGGACAACATGTATGATTTCAGGGCAAACATAGCTGTGTTGCTGAATATTACTCCAGACCATCTCGACCGTTATGGCGGCGAAATGCAGAACTATGTGGACGCCAAGATGCGCATACTGCAAAACCAGACGGCTGACGATGCTTTCATATACTGGGCAGACGATCCGATAATAAAAAAAGAACTGCAGAAATATAACATTGCTGCCGCTACATGCCCATTTGCAGAAATAAAGAAGAACGGCGTAATAGGTTATATAGAGGAGGGACAATACAAAATAGAATATCCTACACCATTCAACATGGAGCAGGAATCCCTGAGCCTTACAGGAAAACACAACATCTACAACTCGCTTGCAGCAGGAATCACGGCAAACATAGCAGGCATAAGCAAAGATGACATAAGGAAAGCCCTCAGCGACTTCCCTGGTGTGGAACATCGTCTCGAAAAGGTTACAACCGTAGGCGGCGTTACTTTCATCAACGACAGCAAGGCGACAAACGTAGATGCATGCTGGTATGCATTGGAAAGCATGACGACACCCGTCATACTTATCATCGGTGGAAAAGACAAAGGCAACGACTATGAGCCAATACGCGAGCTGGTACAGAAGAAATGTCGTGCCATTGTATATCTCGGTGCCGACAACACGAAGTTGCACAACTTCTTCGACGGCATAGGAATAACAACACGCGACACCAACAACATGAAAGACTGCGTCAACACATGCTATGAACTGGCACAACCGGGCGATACCGTGTTGCTCAGTCCGTGCTGCGCGTCATTCGACCTATTCAAGAACATGGAAGACAGAGGAGAACAGTTTAAAACACTGGCACGCAATCTTTAAATATTGAAACTGATAAACGGACAACATACGGAACAGACAAACAATGAACAAAAAACTGAATAACATATTTAAAGGCGACAAGGTTATATGGATGGTGTTCTTTTTCCTGTGTATCATCTCTATAATAGAAGTATTCAGTGCTTCAAGTTCGCTGACATATAAGGGACAGAGCTACTGGGGTCCTATCATCAAGCACTGTGTCATCTTTGCTATTGGCATCGTGTGTACGATAATTGTTATGAATGTTCGTTGTCAATATTATAAAATAATAACACCGTTCCTACTTATCTTATCTATCGTCTTCCTTCTATGGGTACTTCTGCCCGGACATGCCGTCAACGACGGAAGCCGATGGATTAACTTAGGGCTGATACAGTTCCAGCCCTCAGAGATTGCCAAAGGTTCTCTTATTCTTGCTGTGGCTCAGATACTCAGTGCCATGCAGACAGAACATGGAGCCGACCGCAAGGCTATGAGCTATATACTGTTCCTATGCGGAGGATTTATCCTACTGATAGGTATTGAGAACCTATCCACCGCCGCTTTGCTCACCGGAGTTATCGTGCTGATGATGTTTATTGGCAGGGTGCCTATGGTACAGATGGGCAAGCTATTAGGTTTCTTTGCACTGTTTATCGTTATTGTCATTGCCACCGTCCTCTTTCTCGCATCCAACGATAAAGAGCAAGTGGCATCTGAAACGACAATGACAGACAAGACCGAAGTAGTGGAAAAATCTAACAAGCGCAGCATATTCCACCGTGCAGCTACATGGCGAAGCAGGATGTTCAATTTCTTGGACAAAGAGGGTGTAGCGCCAGAGAAGTTCGACTTAAACAAAAATTCTCAGGAGGGACACTCAAACATAGCTATTGCATCTTCAAACGCAGTGGGACGCGGACCGGGCAACTCCGTAGAGCGCGACTTCCTGCCACAGGCATATTCAGACTTCATATATGCCATCATAATAGAGGAAATGGGAATAATAGGCGGAATATTCGTTGCACTGTTGTATGTAATTCTACTGTTCAGGACAGGTCGCATAGCCAACAGGTGCGAGAATTCCTTCCCCGCACTACTTGCCATGGGGCTGGCACTGCTGCTTGCGGCACAGGCAATGTTCAACATGATGGTTGCCGTTGGTCTTGCGCCTATAACTGGTCAGCCATTGCCACTCATAAGCAGGGGAGGAACGTCAACAATAATAAACTGCATGTATATAGGTGCCATTCTCAGTGTAAGTCTCTGGGCGAAGAAAAAGAATGAAACCGAAACAATAACTACATAAATAAAACATAAGAAACATATCATGACAGATAAACTAAGAATTGTAATAAGTGGAGGTGGCACAGGCGGACATATATTTCCAGCCGTGTCGATAGCCAATGCTATCAGGAACAAGCGTCCGGATGCTGATATTCGCTTCGTGGGAGCATTAGGCAGAATGGAGATGAAGCGAGTGCCTGCTGCTGGCTACGAAATTCTAGGTCTTCCCATCTGCGGATTCGACCGCAAGAACTTGCTGAAAAACATATCTGTGCTTTTCAAGATATGGAAAAGCCAACGCATAGCAAAACAATTCTTAAAGGAATTTCGCCCTATGGCAGCCGTAGGTGTGGGCGGATATGCCAGCGGTCCAACACTCAACATTGCCGCATCTATGGGAATACCGTGTCTGATACAAGAGCAAAACAGTTATGCAGGCGTAACCAACAAGCTGCTTGCCAAGAAAGCTGAGCGCATCTGCGTGGCATACGAAGGCATGGAGCGTTTCTTCCCGAAAGAAAAGATAATGCTCACCGGCAATCCTGTCAGACAGTCGTTGCTGGATACCGACATTTCGCGTGAAGATGCAATAAGAGCACTTGGTTTCGACGAAAGCAAGCCACTGATTCTTCTTGTAGGAGGCAGTCTGGGTGCAAGAACGATAAACGAGAGCATCATGCAGCATCTCGACAGAATAGAGAACAGCGACATACAGGTTATGCTGCAGACAGGTAGCTACTATTTCGACGACATAAAGAAGAAACTGTCGGAACATAAGAACATACCAAACCTGAAAGTCGTCGACTTCATCAGCGATATGGGCACTGCCTACAAGGCTGCCGACTTGGTCGTAAGCCGTGCAGGTGCAAGTTCCATCAGCGAATTTTGCCTGATAGGGAAACCTGTCATTTTGGTTCCGAGTCCAAACGTGGCAGAAGATCACCAGACAAAGAATGCTATGGCTCTGGCTAACAACAACGCAGCACTTATGGTTAAGGACTGCTGTGCAACAGACAAGTTGCTGGACCTGGCATTTGAGACTGTCCGCAACGAAGACAAGCTGGCTGAGTTGAGCAGCAACATTCTGAAAATGGCTTTGCCTAATTCTGCCGACATCATTGCAGACGAAGTAATTAAAATGGCAACAAGATAAAAGAAACAATTAAGAACAAGATTTAGATAATGAAACTAAAAGACATAAAGGCGGTATATTTCATTGGCGCCGGCGGTATCGGCATGAGTGCCATTGCCCGCTATTTCATGCACAAGGGAATGGTAGTGGCTGGCTACGACAAGACCCCTACCGAGCTGACAGCACACTTGGAGAAAGAGGGCATGCTCCTGCACTATGAAGAGGACGTGGATGCCATTCCGAGAGCATGCCGCAAGCGGGAGTCCACTCTCGTCATCTACACTCCTGCCGTTCCCGCAGAACATGCTGAGCTGCAATACTTCCGTCGCGAAGGTTTCAACATTGAGAAGCGCGCTCAGGTACTCGGGCGCTTGACTGAGGCTTACAAGGCTCTCTGCGTTGCAGGCACGCATGGCAAGACCACCACTTCCACCATGTGCGCACACCTGCTGCATCAGAGCCACGTCGACTGCAATGCCTTTCTCGGTGGTATTTCCAAGAACTATGGAACAAACTACATCCTGTCGGAAAGCGAATATGTCGTTATCGAAGCCGATGAATACGACCGCTCTTTCCACTGGCTGCGACCATACATCTCGGTCATAACATCCACCGACCCCGACCACCTCGACATATACGGAACAAAGGAAGCCTATCTTGAAAGTTTCAGACACTACTCCAGTCTCATCCGTCCTGAGGGAACACTGATAATACGTAAGGGCATCGAACTGAAGCCAGACGTGGCTGAAGGTGTGAAAGTCTACGACTACGGCATCGGCGAAGGAGATTTCCATGCTGACAACATACGCATTGAAAACGGCGAAATAACATTCGATTTCGTTTCGCCCATACAGTCAATTAAGGACGTTGAGCTTGGCTTGCCTATACCTATCAATGTAGAGAACGGTGTGGCTGCTATGGCTATGGCACAGTTGGCAGGTTGCAACGAAGAAGAATTGCGGTATGGCATGAAGACATTTCAGGGTGCTGAGCGTCGTTTCGACTTCAAGATAAAGACCGACAAACTTGTTCTGATAAGCGACTACGCCCATCATCCAAAAGAAATTCTGGAGAGTGCCAGAAGCCTGAGACAGGTTTATCACGACCGCAAGATAACCGTGATTTTCCAGCCGCATCTTTACAGCCGCACTAAGGATTTCTACCGCGAGTTTGCCGAAGCACTCAATGTGCTCGACGAGGTTATACTTACCGATATCTACCCTGCCCGCGAGGAGCCTATCGAGGGTGTTTCGTCGAAACTGATATACGACTGTCTGCGCAATGACATAAAGAAACAGCTTATCAATCTCGACGACGTCATCGACCTGGTGAAGAGCCGCGACTTCGACGTGCTCGTCATTCTGGGAGCCGGCGACTTAGACATGAAGATGCCGCAGATAAAAGACATTCTGGCTGAAAGGCTCAACAACAACGATAAAGCATGACATAACTATAATGAAGAAAAACTGGAGGAAAATATCGCTGATTCTGCTCGACACTGTGCTTGCCGTGTATCTGCTGCTTGCCATCACTGCCTTCAACACGCCGAAGGACAGCGGACAGACGTGCGAGGAAGTGGTAATAAACATTTCCGACGAAAACACGAACGGCTTTCTGTCGCCAAACGAGATAAAGCAGATTCTCATCGACAAGGGACTCTACCCCAAGACGAAGCCCATGTCGAGGATAAATCCACGACAGATAGAAGACCTGCTGAAGGTAACTCCATTCGTCAACACTGCGCAGTGCTACAAGACCGAAGGCGGACAGGTGCACATAGACATAACGCAGCGCACACCGCTGATACGGATAAAAAGTGCCAACGGCAACGACTACTACATAGACGACAAGGGAGGCATAATGCCTAACTCCAAATATACGTCAGACCTGATTATCGCTACTGGCAACATCAGCAAGTCGTATGCGCAGAACTATATCACGCCTCTTGCTCTTTACATCATGCAGGACGACTTATGGAGAAATCAGATAGAGCAGATAAACATCCTGCCAGACCTGTCTGTAGAGCTGGTGCCGCGTGTCGGAGACCACATTGTGTTGCTGGGCAATCTGCCGAAGTCTGCCGACAAGCAGCGCAGGAACAAGGAAATCGACGAGTTTCTGGCGTTCAAACTGAAAAGGCTGGAGAAGTTCTACAAATATGGCTTGTCGCAGATAGGCTGGAACAGATATAACTATATCAACATGGAGTTCGACAATCAGATCATCTGCAAGCGCAATGCAGAGTTCGACAACGACGAGTATCAGCCGAAGACTCAGATTTACAACGAAGCAGACTCTGTAAGCAAAGACAGCACAATAAACCAAACCAAGACTCCTGCTGATAATCAGCAAAATGGTCAGAAACAACAAAAAACAATATAAGCTTATGGCAAAAGAATTTGTAGTAGCCATCGAATTAGGCTCATCGAAGATTACCGGTATTGCCGGACGGAAAAATTTGGACGGAAGCATCAGCGTGCTTGCCGTTGTGAAGGAAGATTCTACACAGTGCATACGCAAGGGAGTGATTTACAACATCGACAAGACATGCGCTTGTCTGACGAATATTGTGAAACGCCTGCGTACGCAACTGCGCACCGACATCACGCATGTTTATGTCGGAGTAGGCGGACAATCTATCAGAAGTGTAAAGAACGTCATTGTCAAGGAGCTGCAGACTGAGGAAGTCGTTACGCAGCAGATGGTCGACGAACTGATGGATGCCAACCGCACTATGGCTTACCCTGACCAGGAAATTCTGTATGCTGCAACACAGGAGTACAAGGTCGGCACACAGTTCCAGCTCGACCCTGTGGGAATACCATGCTCACGACTGGAGGGCAACATACTGAATATTCTTTGGAGAAAGGCTTTCTACAAGAACCTCAACAAGTGTTTCGAGACGGCAGGCATACCTATTGCCGACATGCTGCTGGCACCGCTGATGCTTGCAGACAACGTGCTGACAGAGGCTGAGAAGCGTGCCGGATGTATGCTCGTTGACTTGGGAGCAGACACCACGACGGTGTCGGTGTACTACAAAAACATCTTGCGCCATCTTGCTGTCATCCCTCTCGGCGGAAACAACATCACTAAAGACATTGCGGCACTGCAAATGGAGGAGAGCAATGCCGAGCGTCTGAAGCTGGAATATGCTTCTGCATGGACTGAGAACAACGACATCGACAACGGACAGACCATACCTATCGACCAAGACAGGAACATTGAGGCAAGGCGTTTCGTAGAGATTGTAGAGGCACGCATGCAGGAAATCATAGAGAACGTCAAGTTCCAGGTGCCGTCGGAGTACGACGACAAGCTGCTCGGAGGCATCATCATCACTGGAGGCGGTGCCAACATGAGAAACATCGAGCGTGCCTTCAGACACCATACACACATAGAGAAGATTCGCATTGCCAAGACTGTTACGCAGACTGTCAGTTCAAACGACCCCGACATCAATGCAAACAACTGCATGATGAACACCATCTTAGGATTGCTCATCAAGGGCGACATGAACTGTGCAGGCAAGGAAATCAATCCCGACGGCGACCTCTTCGACGACGGCATCGGCAATACTGCGGCTGGCAACAGCGACATACATCGCCAGCCACGCAAGATTGGCGAGACAGGCGACGGCATCGTGCTGACTGAGGCTGAGAAGAAGAAGGCTGAGGAAGAACAGCAGCGCAAGGAAGAAGAGGAACGCAGGCGCAGGGAAGAAGAGGAAGAGGAAGAGCGCAGATTGCAGGAAGAGGAGGAAAAGAAGAAAAGGGAGAACAAACCTATTAACAAATTCTTCAAGAATATCAAGAAATTCCTCGACCAGGTTGTTTCCGACAAGGTAGACTGACACGGTGCGCACTGATGTGCCGACAACAAAAGCCCAATTATTCATCAATACAAAAAACAAAGGATTATGCAAGATAACGATAGAAATGACAGTTTCCTCGACTTCGGTGAAGTTGGAAACGAGAACATAAACTTTACAGACAAGCGGCTCGACTTCGGTGAGCCCGACAAAAACAAGAGTATCATCAAGGTTATAGGTGTAGGCGGTGGCGGTGGCAATGCCGTAAACCACATGTTCCGAGAAGGCATCCACGACGTCAGTTTCGTCGTGTGCAACACCGACATCCAGGCGCTTAACGACAGTCCGGTGCCTATCCATCTGCAACTCGGACACGAGGGTCTCGGCGCCGGCAACAAGCCTGCCAAGGCTCGCGAGGCGGCTGAGGAGAGCATAGGCGACATAAAGAACATGCTGAGCGACGGCACGAAGATGGCTTTCATCACTGCCGGCATGGGCGGCGGTACGGGCACTGGCGCTGCACCGGTGATTGCCCGCATTTCTAAGGAACTGGACATACTGACGGTGGGCATCGTTACCATTCCGTTCCGTTTCGAGGGTCCCAAGAAGATTGACCAGGCTCTCGACGGCGTGGAGGAGATGTCGAAGCACGTCGACGCGCTGCTCGTCATCAACAACGAGCGCCTGCGACAGATTTACCCGGAGTTCACGGTGCTCGACGCTTTTGCCAAAGCCGACGACACGCTGTCGGTGGCTGCACGCTCAATAGCAGAGATTATTACCGAGCACGGACTGATGAACCTCGACTTCAACGACGTGAAGACGGTGCTGAAAGACGGTGGTGTAGCCATCATGTCGACAGGCTACGGCGAGGGCGAGGGCCGCGTAAAGCAGGCTATCAACGACGCGCTGAACTCACCGCTGCTCAACGACAACGACATATTCAATTCTAAGAAGATTCTTCTGAACATCACGTTCTCAAGCGAGAAGAAGGACCAGACAAGTCTGATGATGGACGAGATGAACGACGTCAACGACTTCATGGCGCGCTTTGGCGAGGACTTCGAGATAAAGTGGGGTCTGGCTCTCGACCAGACTCTCGGTCCGAAGGTGAAGGTTACGATACTCGCGACGGGCTTCGGCATAGAGAATGTGGACGGCATGAACAGCCACCTGAAGAAGCATACGCAGGAGGAGGTAGACCGACTGGCACGCGAGGAGGAGAAGGCGGCTGAGCGTCTCGACCGCAGAAACCGATACTACGGACGCGAGGGCAACAGCGCACAGTACAAGCGCAGACCGCACATCTTCCTGTTCAGACCTGAAGACCTGGACAACGACGATGTGATACTCGCCGTAGAGAACACGCCGACGTTCAAGCGCACACGCCAGAGCCTCGACGACATACGCAAACTGGCTACCGGCGAGGATACGGGCAAGGGCAGCGAGAGCATGCGCGACACCGTGCAGGGCACTATCTCTTTTGAATAAACGTATCGGGCAAAACATCCGAAAGCCTTTGGGAAGAATCTCAACCTGCAGGTGCGGGAAACATAAGGCTTATTCGGCTGAAAACGAACGGAAAACCGTCGCCAGTTTACAGACGGCTTGTAATAACGTGACAGATACTCCGTAACAGCGTGACAGATACTCTGTAACGATATTACAGGCAGCTTGTAAAAGGATTACAAGTTGCATGTCAAATTTCTGTAATCCTGAGTTTACACAAACGATGGCAACAGCCCTGTTCGCATAGCATGGTAAACGGGCAGTCAAGGCATAATCCAACAAAATGACAGACGAGTCAGACAGCAATGTCAGGCTCGTCTTCGTTTTCCTTCCAGCGGCTCATCATATTACGGTAGCGGCAGCATACCAAGTTATGGATATACCGAAATCGTCGGTTTTGAGTATTGCAGCAGTCTGGTTTTAAGCCTATCTTTGCAGCGGATTATTAACAGACAAAACATTAAAAGACAATGAAATCAACAATCGTAATCTATGGTTCCTCAACCGGAACATGCGAGGCGATAGCCGAGAAGATAGCCGGCAAGCTGGGCGCTGAAGCCATCAACGTTGCCGACATGAGTGTAGACACAATCAACAGCCACGATAACCTGATACTGGGCACGTCGACATGGGGCGCCGGCGAACTGCAGGACGACTGGTACGACGGACTGAACATGCTGCGCAACAGCGACCTTAACGGCAAGACTATAGCCCTGTTCGGCTGCGGCGACTGCGCATCCTACGGCGACACCTTCGTGGGCGGAATAGGCGAACTCTACAACGGACTGAAGTCGTGCGGCGCAACGTTCATAGGCTCTGTGCCTACCGACGGCTACACCTTCAACGACTCTGAAGCCCTTGTAGACGGAAAGTTCATCGGACTGCCGCTCGACGACGTCAACGAAGACGACAAGACCGACAGCCGCATAGACGCATGGATAGAGGAAATAAAACCACAACTATAATATAACTGACACCGAAAACATGAGCGCAGCAAGACCACTACCGACAGAAATGAAAGTGCTGATGAACCATATCTACGAGTACCGCAAGGGCGTACGTCGAATGGTACTGTTCACCTGCAACCGCAAGTATGAGGAATTTGCCACGTCGCACCTGCAACGCCTGGGCATACCATACATGCTGCAACCGGCAGGCAAACGCAACCTCAACCTTTATTTCGGACGCAGCGAGTGTCTTGACGCCATAAAGCTCATCATCACCCGACCGCTGAACGAACTGTCGCCCGAAGAAGACTTCATTCTCGGAGCAATGCTCGGCTACGACATCTGCGCACAGTGCGAGCGTTTCTGCCTGCGCAAGGGCAACGCCAGACGCACACAGGCAGCCGAAACACAGACGCAGACAGCTGCCATCAGCTGACGCAGAGACAGCATACGGTCAGCACAAACACATGAGAAATCATTTAGAGAGAGGCTGGAAATCAGTCAAGTTACTACCATTATCAACGCACATTAGCCGGCAGCACACCTGTCGGCTAATGTCTTTTATGCCCTCGCCCACACACCGTAATAACCATAAATGAGTAATCACCCACCGCCACCACTACCTATAAAGAATGAAAGCGGTCAGAGAAAGTAGATGCTTTCGAGACCGCAACAGAAAAGAAGGTCGAGCACCGAGAGGTTGGGCATGAAGCCGTAGCGCTGCTCGAAGACCTGCCAGTAGCGTCTGGGCTCGAAGTCGGGGTCGTCGGCAGGCTGCTTCGGGTTTATCGCCTCGCGATAGTCGGCGGTCGCTGACGGCAGACGGTCGGCGCTTACATAACCTTCGGTAAGCCGTATATCGGGGCTTATGTCGATGAGTCGGCAGACGTTTTCGGTTATCTCGGTGTTGAAATCGAACAGATATTTCCACTGTTTCTCGAAGAAAGGTCGCAGTTCGTCGGCATAATACATCAGAAATGGCGAGTCGCCGTAAGCCGTCTGTATGGCATTCCAGTGCTGGTGCTGCCAGTTGCCGTGCGAGCTTATCAGTATGTCGCGCACCGACTCGTGCTTCGACTCGTGTATGACGGGCACCGACAGGGCAAGCGGTCCGTTCGTAGTGGCTATGATGCACCTGTTGCGGTAGGTCTGCTTTATGAACGACTCGTGCTGTTCCATATAAACATGGTCAGACCTGTACAGTTTCTGATACCACTGTACAGGTCCGAAATAAGTTGTGCTGAGCAGGCTGTCCATTGCTTACTTTATGTTGTCGACCCAGCGGAACAGCCTGTTCCAGCGTATCTTTGAGCCATAGCTGTCGGGATTGACAGAGAGCCAGATGAAGATAGGCTTGCCCACGACATGGTCTTCTGGCACAAATCCCCAATAGCGCGAGTCAGCCGAATTGTGTCGGTTGTCGCCCATCATCCAGTAATAATCCATCTTGAACGTGTAGCTGTCGGTCTGTTTGCCGTTGATGAATATCTTTCCTCCCCTCACTTGCAGGTCGTTTTTCTCATACACGCGTATCGGGCGGTCGTAGACGGCAATGTTGTCGAGTGTCAGTTTCATCGTCATACCCTTCTTCGGTATGACCACCGGTCCGTAGTTGTCGCGTGTCCAGTTGTGGTTTCCGTTCAGCGGATAGCACTTGAACACGTCTATGCGGTCGCTGTCTTTCACAGGACGAATATGCTCGACGATGTCTTTCCTTGCCTGCAACGTCTTGTATGCCTTTTCAGTCATCGGCATGTAGCCATTCTGATTGAGGCTTATGAGGTCTTCGGTAGATATGCCCAAGTCTATCAGCAGCTCTTCCGGTATTTCCGTTATTGCCTGTCGCAACTTGACGAAATACGTGTACTGTACGTTGTCTGGTTCCTTGTTTGCCTTGCCGTTGATATATACGATGCGGTCTTTTATCTGCAAAGTCTGTCCTGGCAGACCGACACAGCGCTTGACATAGTTCTCGCGACGGTCGGTGGGTCGGTACTTTATCTTTCCGAACTCGGCAAAGTTCTGCTTTATGAAGTCTGCACCGTCGGCAATGATGCGGTTGTAGTGTGTAAACACATCTGCCGGCGACATTCCCTCAGTGCTGCGCTGCCCCTCTGGCGAGTTCTGCATGCCGAAGGAATAGCAATACTGATAGTAGTCTTGTGGCTGATACTGGTCTGCCATCATCACTGAGTCGCCTGCCGGATAGTTGAACACAACTATGTCGTTTATCTTCACATTGCCGAGTCCTTTTACTCGACGATAGTCCCAGTGCGGCACAGGGATGTACGACTGGCATTTGAATACAGGCAAGGTGTGCTGCGTCAGCGGCATCGTCAGCGGTGTTTCTGGTATGCGCGGTCCGTAACTTACTTTCGACACGAACAGATAGTCGCCCGTGAGCAGCGATTTCTCGAGTGATGACGAAGGTATGACATAGTTCTGGAAGAAGAACTGATTGATGAAGTACACAGCCACAAGTGCAAACACGATGGCGTCGACCCAGCTCATTATCACACGCACGGGTTTCTCTGCATCCTTCCACCACTGCCAGCGTATCTTCTTGGTTATATAGGCATCGAAAATAAAAGGTATGACGACTATTCCCAGCCAGCTTTTCAGCCAAATCAGGAATGCTATATACAGCAACAGCACTACGATGAACTTAGCCCATTGCACCTTCATGTTTACGTCTTTCATTTCTGTTTTATATATATTTTTTGCCATAATGAATTGTTTTGTATCTATGTCTTAATTATATTAAACTATTATCATCTTTATCTTTTGACTACTTCAAGTTTGATGTTCCCTTGTCTGTCGAAGAATACAAAATGGTCGATCATATTGCCAGAAGTATCACCCTTCACGGCTGTACGTACGATGCCCTTGGCATAGCCTGCTGGCGAGAAGTCTTCGGGTTTGAAGTATTCGTTGTCATATTTCCATTCTATTTGACCATTGCTATTGAAGAGTGCTCCGGTAGTGTTTATCAAATATACGTTAGCCAGCCGCAGCCCGGTATTGTTCCAGTAGCTTCGCTCCAGAAGGTCGGCAGCCAGTGGATTGTCGGCTTCGCCATCTGGTTCTGGCTGCAGGAACACTTCGTCTCCATTATCTCCCCGAATGCTGATAAATATGCTTCCGTCCGACGTCTCTCCGGTGGTTTTGCATAGTCGCGGATGCTTCCATTCGTTGTTCATTACGATGGCTGTGGCATCTTCGCTGATAATGGTGTTATAGAAAGCGGTAGCCTTGTCGAAACTGCCGCGCACCTCAAGGGTTGGTGTGATAATGTCATAGCGGTTGGTCTCGGTATTGAGAGCCACAGCTCCGCCGCCGACAAAATCAGTAACCGTCGTACCTGTGAACGACATGTATTGCGAGGGAATCTCGCTGACCTCACGCCCTGTGGGATCGATGATGATGTTCTTTCCACTTGCATTACGCACTACAGCATGATTGCTGCTGAAGTTGCGAGCATATTTATACTGTGGCTCTATGATAACGCGCCCCTCAGCATCGAGGTAGCCGAACTTCATGAAACCGCCGAGAAACAGCCGTCGTGCATCTTTCAGCGGATATGTAACGAAACTGTTGGGCTTGACGTTTGGCAATACGGCTTTCCCTTTGTCGTTGATAAAGAACATCTTGCCATTGGCTTTAGCCACAGCCAGTCCGTCGCAGAAGTTGCCGACAGCGGTGATACTGTGGTCGAGAGCTGTCGTCTCGCCTGACTTGTGAAGGATATACCATTGATATTTAGGATCGCCGGCAGAACTTCCATTTGCAGGTGTAGTGTCGCACACGGCACATATTCCGTTGTCGAACCGCGGCGTGTCTTGCGTACGCCATCCTCTGTTCGATACAGCCTTTGCGGTTTTCACATTATAGAAATTCCAGATGATGCCTTTGTCGTCTGACTTCTGTATTGCGAAGATATCGTCATAGACATTAGTTACCTTAGCCCACTCAAAATAATCGAAGTCAACTTCTATTGTAGGATGGTCTACCCAGTTTGGTGCACCGCCCTGTGATTGGGCTTTCATTGGCAACATGCCCACAATGATAGCAATGGCAAATTGGATGCATTTCATGTTGTGTTGGGAATTATGGGTTGATACTCAGAATTTGAATAAGTCGTTAATTGTCAGCAGTCCCTCGTGTGCCTGCGTATATTCCGCAGCCAGCACGGCACCCAGCGCCAGCCCCTCGCGCGAATGTGCATCGTGGGTGATGCGTATGCTGTCTGCCAGTGAATCGTATATAATAGTATGTATGCCCGGAACCTCACCCTCACGATAACTCTCTATCGGAGGCAACTTGCCGTCGGTGCGGTCTATCTCGCCTGCTATTGCCTCAGCCAAAGTAATCGCTGTGCCGCTCGGCTTGTCGAGCTTGTGTATATGGTGGGTTTCTTCCAACTTGACATCATACTGTGGGAAACTGTTCATGATATGAGCCAGATAACGGTTTACAGCCGAGAAGATGGCTACGCCCACAGAGAAGTTGCTTGCCCAGAAAAGGGTCTTCCCCTTTTCGCTGCACATAGTCAGCATCTCATCCTTGTGGTCAGCAAACCATCCCGTACTGCCACATACGACCTTCACACCCTCGCCGAAAGCACGCATAACGTTGTCGTAGGCAGACGTCGGGTTGGTGAACTCTATTGCCACGTCAGCCGAGCGGAAAGCTTCCGACGAAAAATCATCCCTGTTGTCTACGTCAATGGTACATACTATTTCGTGTCCTCGCTCTATGGCAACGCGCTCTATCATACGCCCCATCTTGCCATAGCCTATAATTGCAATTTTCATCTGAATTATCGTGTTTAAAACCGTTGCAAATTTACGGAAAAGGACTCAAGTAGCAAAATAATATAGATGTCTAATACTAAAAAAATGCAAAAATTCTATATATAATAAGGTATATGAAAAACTTTTTGCTTACTTTTGCCGCTCCAAATAAGAACATTAGTACAATTATGCAACAGAATTTGGTTATAGTAGAGAGTCCGGCAAAGGCAAAAACAATAGAGCGCTTTCTTGGCAAAGACTACAAAGTGATGTCAAGCTATGGACACATTCGCGACTTGAAAAAGAAGGAAATTAGTATAGATTTGGACAATCTCCAGCCTCACTACGAAATCCCCGACGAGAAGAGACGCCTCGTTGCTGAGCTGAAGAAACAGTCGGAGAAGGCTGAGAAGGTGTGGCTTGCTTCCGATGAAGACCGCGAGGGAGAAGCAATCTCATGGCATCTGTGCGAGGTTCTCGGACTGGATGAAGACAAGACCAACCGCATCGTATTCCACGAGATAACGAAGCAGGCTATTCTGGATGCCATTGCAAACCCGCGACACATTGACATGAACCTTGTCAACGCTCAGCAGGCACGCCGTTTGCTCGACCGTCTGGTGGGATTCAAGCTGTCGCCGGTACTCTGGAAGAAGGTTAAGCCGGCACTGTCGGCTGGACGCGTGCAGAGCGTGGCAGTGAGACTCATCGTCGAGAGAGAGAGAGAAATACAGAACTTCAAGACCGAGCCCTACTACAGGGTAGTGGCTGTGTTCAATACAGAGGGCAACGCACAGCAGATAAGGGCAGAGCTGAACACGCGCTTCAGCACTCACGAGGAAGCTCTGGCTTTCCTTGAGAAGTGCAAGGATGCCAAGTTCAAGGTCAACAGCGTAACGAAGAAGCCTGTCAAGCGTGCTCCGGCGCCACCGTTTACGACGTCGACACTACAGCAGGAGGCGGCTCGCAAACTAGGATTTACGGTCAGCCAGACAATGATGCTGGCACAGCATCTCTACGAAAACGGTTTCATAACATATATGCGTACCGACTCCGTAAACCTTTCATCGCTGTGCATTGGCACGAGCAAGGAGGAGGTTACCAAACTCTATGGCGAGCAATATAGCCGTCCACGCAACTACCATACAAACGCCAAAGGAGCTCAGGAGGCTCACGAAGCCATACGTCCGTCGTACATCAGTACGCAGGAAATTGACAGCAACAAGCAGGAGCGCAGGCTTTACGAACTGATTTGGAAGCGCACCATAGCATCGCAGATGGCTGATGCCATGCTTGAGAAAACCATTATAGAGATTGGTATGGAAGGCTGCGACGACTTGTTTGTTGCCACCGGCGAAGTAATAACATTCGACGGATTCCTGAAAGTTTACCACGAGTCTGTCGACGACGACGATGCCGGCAAGACCGAGACAGGACACCTGCTGCCACCTATGAACATTGGCGACACGCTGCAGAGAGACGAGATTGTGGTTACGGAGAGATACCTGCAAGGTCCGCAGAGATATACGGAGGCTACGCTCGTACACAAGATGGAGGAACTGGGCATCGGCAGACCGTCTACCTACGCACCTACCATCTCTACCATACAGCAGCGCGAGTATGTCGTGAAGGGCGACAAGAAGGGCACCGAGCGCAACTATACCATCGACACGCTGAAGGGCAACAGGCTGACATCGAAGACCAAGAAGGAAATGGTGGGCAACGACAAGGGCAAGCTGATGCCTACCGACATAGGTATCGTTGTAAACGATTTCCTCACGGAACACTTCAAAGACATTGTAGACTACAACTTCACTGCCAAGATAGAGGAGCAGTTCGACCAGATTGCTGAGGGCAAATCGAAATGGGAGAGTACGCTGCAGCACTTCTACAAGGACTTCGAGCCTGAGGTTAAGAAGGCTTCAAGCGAGCGCTCGGAGCACAAGGTGGGCGAGCGCGAGATAGGCGTCGACCCGAAGACGGGCAGGAAAGTGTTTGTCAAGATTGGCAGGTTCGGACCGTTAGTGCAGATTGGCTCTGCCGACGATGCAGAGAAACCACAGTTTGCACAGATACCGGCAGACAAGAGCATCAGCACCATCACGCTCGACGAGGCGCTCGAACTGTTCAAGTTGCCGCGCACAGTAGGTCAACTGGAAGGCACCGACGTAGTCATAGGAGCAGGAAAGTTCGGTCCATACGTCATGCACAACAAGAAATACGTGTCGCTGCCTAAGTCGCTGAACCCTATGACGATTACTCTCGAAGAGGCTACGCAGCTCATCATGGAGAAGCGCACACAGGAGCAGCAGCGACACATCAAGGCGTTCGAGGAAGACAAGGACCTTGAATTGCTCAACGGAAAATACGGACCATACATAGCCTACAAGGGCAAGAACTATCGCATTCCGAAAGCCATGCACGGCAAGGTGGCTGACCTGACGCTCGACGAATGTATGAAGATAATTGAGCAAACGCCTGAAAAGCCTCGACGCAGACAGTAGCGCTATGCCACTGCCGAACAAACATGCCAAGTGGAATGAGAAGGATTATCTTCATAGGATACATGGGAGCCGGCAAGACCACGATAGGTCGGCAGATGGCTAAATGCAACGGATTGCAGTTCTACGACCTCGACTGGTACATAGAGACACGCATGCGGAAGAAGATTCCGCAAATCTTCGAGGAGCGCGGCGAGGATGGCTTCCGAAAGATTGAGCATAACATGCTGCACGAGGTGGCTGAGTTTGAGGACGTAGTCATCAGCTGCGGAGGCGGAACACCATGTTTCTTTGACAACATGGAATACATGAACGCCCAGGCAGAAACCATCTATCTGAAGGCATCGCCCGACGTTATATGCAGCCATCTGAAGATGTCGCTCAACGAGCGTCCGCTGCTCAGGGGCAAGAGCGACGACGAGATGCTGGCTTTCGTCAGGCAGCAGATGGCTCAGCGAGAGGCGTTCTACAGCAAGGCGAAGCATACCTTCTCCGTCGATGTTCTCGACAGCAGGGAGAAGATAAGGGCGTCGATAGAACAGATACAGAACTTACTTTTATAATAACAATCATACATACTACGTGCTTTATGAAGAAATGGACAACAGAAGATTCTAAGGAACTGTACAACATTAACGGTTGGGGTACTCCATATTTCAACGTAAACAACGATGGCGACCTGATCGTCACGCCGCGCGAAGGACAAGGAGAGATAAACCTGCGCGAAGTCATGAACGAGCTGGCGCTGCGCGACGTTACGTCGCCGGTACTGCTGCGATTTCCAGACATTCTCGACAGTCGCATCGAAAAGACGGCTTCGTGCTTCAAAAGGGCGGCTAAGGAGTATGATTACAAGGCTGAGAACTTTGTCATCTATCCGATAAAGGTCAACCAGATGCAGCCTGTCGTTGAGGAGATTATTTCTCACGGGCGCAAGTTCAATCTCGGGCTCGAGGCTGGCTCAAAGCCTGAGTTGCATGCTGTCATTGCCGTGCAGTGCCAGAGCGACTCGCTGATAATATGCAACGGCTACAAGGACCAGAGCTACATAGAGCTGGCGCTGCTGGCACAGAAGATGGGCAAGCGCATCTTCATCGTGGTAGAGAAACTGAACGAGCTCGAGACTATAGCCAAAGCTGCCAAGAAACTCAATGTCAAGCCCAATCTCGGCATACGCATAAAGCTGGCTTCGTCGGGCAGCGGCAAGTGGGAGGAGAGCGGAGGCGACGCTTCCAAGTTCGGACTGACGTCGAGCGAACTGCTTGAGGCGCTGGAGATACTCGACAGGAAGGGACTGCACGACTCGCTCAGACTGATACATTTCCACATAGGCAGCCAGATAACAAAGATACGACGCATACAGACTGCGCTGCGCGAGGCGGCACAGTTCTACATTCAGTTGCACAAGATGGGCTACAATGTCGACTTTGTAGACTGTGGCGGCGGACTGGGTGTCGACTACGACGGCACACGCTCGCCAAGCAGCGAGAGCTCGGTCAACTATACCATACAGGAATATGTCAACGACTGTATCTACACCTTCGTCGATGCAGCCAACCAGAATAATATTGCTCATCCGAACATCATCACAGAGAGCGGCAGAAGCCTTGCTGCCCACCACTCGGTGCTGGTCATTGACGTGCTCGAAACGGCTACGCTGCCGGAGATGAACGAGGAGTTTGAGCCTAACGAGGATGCTCACAAGCTCGTGAAGGAACTCTACGACATCTGGGACAACCTCAACACGCGCACAATGCTTGAGGACTGGCACGATGCCGAACAGATACGCGACGAGGCGCTCGACCTGTTCTCACACGGCATCATCGACCTGAAGACGCGTGCCGAAGTGGAAAGCATGTACTGGAGCGTTTGCCGCGAGATTAACGTGCTGGCTAAGCGCATGAAGCACACTCCGGAGGAACTGCGCAAGCTCGACAAGACGCTTGCCGACAAGTATTTCTGCAACTTCTCGCTGTTCCAGTCGCTGCCCGACAGCTGGGCTATAGACCAGCTCTTCCCTATTGTGCCTATCCAGAGGCTCGACGAGAGACCCACACGCAGCGCAACACTGCAGGACATAACATGCGACAGCGACGGGAAGATTGCCAACTTCGTAACCAACAGAAACAACTCGCAGATACTGCCCGTACACACGCTGCGCAAGCAGGAGCCTTACTATCTGGGCGTGTTCCTCGTGGGAGCATATCAGGAAATTCTCGGCGACATGCACAACCTGTTTGGCGACACCAACGCCGTACACATCTCGATAAAGGACGGAACATACCACATCGACCAGATTTTCGACGGCGAGACGGTTGAGGAGGTGCTCGACTATGTTCAGTACAACCCGAAGAAACTTGTGCGACAGCTCGAGATATGGGTTACAAAGAGTGTAAAGCAGGGCAAGATCTCGCTCGAGGAGGGCAAGGAGTTCTTGTCTAACTATCGCTCGGGACTATACGGATATACTTATCTGGAATAATATCAACACATACGAAGACTTCACATCAAGCAAAACATTATGAAAGCATTATTCATAAACGGCAGTCCACGCCGCAACAACAACACCGCGCAGCTGCTGAAAGAGGCCATGAGAGGTGCAGAAGAGGCTGGAGCGGAAGTGGAAATGGTCAATCTCTACGACCGCCAGCTGAACTACAAGGGCTGCATGAGCTGCTTTGCATGCAAGGTGAAGAACGGAAAGAAGGGCGTCTGCTCGTTCAGGGACGACTTGCAGCCGATAATGGAGAAAGCTGTCGAGGCTGACGTGCTCGTATGCGGCTCGCCGGTCTACTGCAACTATCCGTCTGCCAACCTGCGTGCATTCATGGAAAGGCTCATCTTCCCGGCTGTCAACTATTCCGACTTTGCGCATCCCGTCATACTGAAACAGAAGGACTCGGCTACCATCTACACCATGAACTGCCCCGACGAGACTACCTACGAGCAGGTGAAATACAACGTGCTGATGGGTGCCAACGCGTCGCAGCTCGGAATGTTCGGACACACGGAGACTCTGCTGTCGATGAACACATATCAGTTTAACGACTACAGCCGATACGACGCGGCACAGTTCAGCGTCGACGCAAAAGAGCAAACGCGCGCCATACAGTTTCCCATAGACCTGCACAATGCCTACGAACTCGGCAAAAGACTGGTCAACCAGGCTGAAAAAAGACTGAAATAAAGATTATGCGGCGTGTCATGCGCCGCATAATAACCTTTTTATAACCTGACCCTCATAATTCCTACAGATAGTCCATACTTTCTCATATTTCTATATTCTCCCTATATCCCGCACCGTCTGGACTCTCTATTTTTTCCTGTTCTTCAAGAGTCAATCTACATTCTTGTTTCATTATTGATTTTCTTCCTCCCTGCAAAAACCGTGCCAAAGTGTTCGCGCCCTCCCTCCCGACCACGAAAATTATGAAAACTTTTGACAGACAAAAACTCTCCAAATAGAAAAATTTTAGCCCCTGAAAGTGCAAAAATCCGTTAAATTCCGAGTCAGCGATAACTGTTAAAATTGTCAAAGAGTACCTTTGACGCACCTATTTCTTCATTTTCGCCCTGCAAAACACAGTGTCCGATACCCCCAAACACTATGTCTGACCGCCTCAAACACACTGTTTGACAATCTCAAACATGCTCTTTGACAATTTTAACACTTGTGTTTCTTGCATAAAATACTTACATTTAGGGATAACAAACTGACCCTCAGACAATTACAACAACCTTCAAAATACTCGCATATTTTGCCCCTCAGATTTCAGAAACGACTTTCGCCGCCACTCACGCGACAGTAAACGACCTCAAAATTGATTATATCCTTTTCTAACCTTAACGATAACGAGAACGTTAACGTTAACTCCACGATGTGAACAGCGAATATGTAGCGTGAGCATCCCCACTCGCATAAATCAGTCCCCGCTAATGTTATCGTTCCAATATCTCTTTTGCGAGGGCACACAGGTCGGCATACCATTCCTTGCCGAATCGGCGCGTCAGCGGTTCCTTCAGAAACTCATACACCCTGACATTCTCAGCCCTGCCCTTCCTCACGGCATCGCTGCACACGTCCCAGCGATGATAGTTAAGCCCGATGAAACCATTGGAAAACTGCTTTTCGCGTATCGGATAGAGCGAGCAACTGATAGGCTTGCAGAAGCGCGTCTTGCCCTCTCGGTATGCCCTTTCGAGAGCGCAGAGACAGCTCTCGCCGTCGTAGCAGGTGAAGACACAGTCCTTGCCGTTGACTATGCTCGTAACCATGTCGCCGTCGCGGTCGCTGTAAGCCACGCCCTGCTGGTCGATGACAGCCTGTGCCTGAGCCGAAAGGTCGTGCCAGACGCAGTCCAGACAGTCTTCCAGTTCAGCTATCTCGTCCATCAGCACAGGCGCACCGGCATCGCCCTCTACGCAGCAGATGCCCTTGCACTTGTCGTAGTCGCAGCAGAAAAACTCCGTTATGATGTCGGGCGACAGCAGCACATCGTCCAACTGCAATATAGGTAATGTCTTGTCATTCATGTGTCTTCACTTTATTTTCGTTCGATGAAACCTTCGTTTTTTCGCCCTACCACTCTATCGGCTTCTGGCTTGTACTTGTCAGATAATCGTTGCAGCGCGAGAAATGATGATTGCCAAACCATCCGCCCCTGTTTGCCGACAGCGGCGAGGGATGCACCGACTCCAGCACACAGTGGCGGCTGCCGTCGATGAGGTATTTCTTGCCGCGCGCATAACCGCCCCACAGCATGAACACAATGTTGTCGCGACGTTCCGACAAGCGGCTGATGGCAGCATCGGTAAACGTCTGCCATCCCAGACGGGCATGCGAGTTAGCCTGATGCGCACGCACCGTCAGCGTAGAGTTAAGCAGCAGCACGCCCTGCTCAGCCCACCGCGTGAGATTGCCGCTCACAGGCACGGCACTGCCCGTATCGTCGTGTATCTCCTTGAAAATGTTTTGCAGCGACGGAGGAAACGCCACGCCGTCGAGAACGGAAAAACTCAGTCCGTGCGCCTGTCCAGGCTCATGGTAAGGGTCCTGCCCCAGTATGACGGCCTTCACACTGTCGAACGGGCAAAGGTTGAAAGCATTGAAGACGAGCCGTGCAGGCGGATAGCACGTCTGGCTCTGATACTCCGCCCTCACCGCTGCCGCCAGCTGCGCGAAATAAGGCTTATCAAACTCGTCGGCAAGCACCGACTTCCACGAAGATTCTATCTTTACATCCATAGTCTAACACTTATTTTCGCCTGCGAAGATACTACTTTTTATTCATTCACACACATATTATTAATAATAATTTATCGTATAACACCAACAATCCGGCTCGCTTTTTAGTTCAGACCCGCAGGGCATAACTCTCAGTTAGCGTTCTCGTCCCCGTTAGCGTTCCCGTCCCCGTTAACGTTAAGAATACCGTTATAGTTAGCATCGAAAGTGAAATAATCAGAAAACTTTGTTACGAAACATTAAAACGCAACGAAAGTTCTAAACGTATGTTAAATGTTTTTGAGAAATAATATAAACATGTTTATCTTTGCAACGTGGATTGAAAAATAAGCCAATAATTTGACTTTTAGATAAGAGGAAATAGTATTGCTTTAATTTGTCTTGTACATACTATTTGTATTAAAGACGCAAAGTATAAGTCCAGTAGGAAATAACGGACACCTCGAAAAGAACAATGATTGGGAAATAATGCCACACAGATCTTTGTTTTACGAACTGCAAATAAATATAGACCTCTACTTCATAGGTTCTAACGAGATAAGTGTAAAGATGAAAGGCTACCGCTACTACATTCGTCTGGAGTAGGAAGGCACAGACAATGCGTTCCCACACAAGATAATGGACGGCGACTATATCTTTGAGCCTGTAGAGGATATTGGAATTATGGATGTAATGCGCGACGACACTGACGGACGCTACTACGACCTGCAAGGGTGTGTTGTTGCTAATCCGAGAAGCGGAATTTACATTCACAAGGGAAAGAAGATAATTCTTTAATTATCTTTTTTAATACTTATATTTACACACTTTTGGGTTGGCGGGTATGCGAATATACGCCAACTTTTTTTACACTAGCTATTAGTTGTCTGTTTGCCCTGTCATATATTATTGAATTGCCTAATTGGATTAAGAAGGTTAGACTCCATATTCCCAAGATGAAAAAGGACAAATGTTTACTATTATATAGTAAAATTGCTATAAAAGACTAAACCTAACGTGAGATGGTAGAACTCACGTTAGGTTTAATTCTGTATCTCCGTATATTATCGTTTTATCATCTTCTTTCCCTTTGTGACGACAATACCCTTGTAATCACGGCTTACTCTGCGGCCTTGCAGGTCGTAAGCATCGTCATTAGTTGCTCCTGTTTCAACGCCAGTTGATACATCTTCAACAGCTGTTTCGTCTACTACTTGCGCATAATTTGAACGTCCGGACTCGCCATTGTTGTATACAGCCGTTACATAATACACGTCGCCTGCTTTTCCTTCAGCATCATTGAAATTTGTAGAACTGACAAGTGCGCCGTTGATGAGTTCACCATTGCGGAATACGTTGTAGCCTGCAAGCTCTGCACCTGTTTGTGCTCCGAGTTCATATGGTGAGAATGTCACGTCGTCGAGCATAAATGCATAAGCTTCGTTTGATACCTTCTGTATCGCAAAATACTTTGCGCCCATAGGCAGTGTATATTCATATTTCTTCCAATCAGTGCCTTCTGTTTTGTCAGCACTTGACAAAGTTACGAAGTTGCTCTCGTCTGTTCCTGTCGTAGAATAGAGGACGTTGAAACTCTCTACATAAGTTTCAGCCTGATGAGCATAGAACGATATTGTCTGTGGGTTTCCTGACAGTTCCGGCGATATAAGCCAGTCGTTGCCTTCTCCTGCCGGTGAGAACGATACTGCAAGTTGTTGCCCTGTTCGAGGTTGCCACATAGCTTGTGTCATGCCCATTGTTCCATCTGTTTCGTTTCTTACTTGTCCTGGGTTGAATATTATAAACGCCATTGGTGCTCCAGCTTTCTTGAATGAATAGTTCTTTATAGAATATGTAACGCGGTTGTCTTTGTCAATAATCGCCCATTCTCCAAATGGTTTTGTTGTGCGCTGGAAAGCATCATAATCTTCGAATCCTTCAGTAATCTGTTCGTCTGCAGTGCGTGGAGCTGCCGCTGCAGTCCAGTTCAAGTTAATTCCTGTTCCTGCGTTTGCAGCCAGCAGATTTTCTGGTTTTGGCAGATTAGGCATCTTGACGCTTATTTCTGCTACTTTGCTGCGGTTGTTCTCAACTGCATTGTCGTTCGCATAGACTATTTCAGCATAGATTTCACTTTTCTCATCCATGTGGTTTGTTGCTGTTACAGGTACAACAATCGTTGCTGTCTGTCCAGCCTCGATTGCCAATCCATTGGCAAAGCCAGCCTGACGGTTGTCAACCATTACGCGTACTCTGTAGTCTGCTGCCGCTACGTCAGTGGTCCCAAGATTCTCTATGTCAACCTTCAAATTGCGCTGTTCGTCCACTTTAAGTGCTGGAGGCAGTGTGGTTTCTACTACAGCAAGGTCGTTATCTTTTTGGTCGTATATCTTTACGTTGTCTATATAGAACAGATCGCCGCTCGACTGGCTGAATATCTCGAGACCTACGTAAACATGTTCTTCCCCTGCACATCCTGTCAGCGGTATGATTACCTTTGTCCAATTCTCAATTGCACTGATGTCTTCTGCCAAATCAACTTCAGCAATATCTTCGAAATTGAGAGTGTTCTTAGCCACCTTTACCTTCAGCGGTTTTTCAAAAGGTGTGGCAGTAAAGTAGTGGAACGAGATTACAGGATTTGTTGCATCCTTCATTGAAATCATTCCAGTGTGTGCCATGGCTATTGTAGGCTGGTCGTCCATGATGGTGTAAGAGAGATATCCATCGTCCCCATCTTGCGAATAGCGGAAGTCTTCGACATTCAGGAAGAACGAACGTCCAGTTGTTTCACTCAATCGCCAGTAATGAGTGAGTCCGCCGTCAGCAAATGATTCAGCGTAAGGAATGACATTTTGTTCGCCTATGATTACTGGATTTGTCTTCACTTCATTGCCGCTACCTGCTGCGTTCACTGCTTTCACATAGTAGTTCATCGTTCCCTGTCCGTCGACGACAAAACGTACCAGTACATTTCTGCCTTCTGCCTCATATTTCTGGCGTTGCCTTTCTTCTGCCTCATGGAGGTAATCTATAGTCAGTTCTTCTGAGTATGTTAACTCACTCAATCCTGTTACTTCCGGTGCATCGGCGTTAGCTCGTCTAATTTCATATGTGAGATTGTCAGGGTTAATTACTCCTCCATTTGCTCCCGTTGTAGGTGCATCCCATGTAAGGGTACTCGTCTTTGTTTCGTAGTCGTATACGAATCGCAAGTTGGTCACCTGTCCTGGCAGGTCTTCACCAATAAACACTTGTGTTGTTTCAGCCTCTCCTTCTCCTACACTGTTTGCTGCCACTACCGAATAAGTGTGGTTTCCGATTGTCATACCTGTATCTTCGAAACTCAGGGTTGCTCCAGTGGTTGGATTGGCAAATGTTTTAATGACTTCTCCGTCACGCTTCACGTCGATTTTTGTCAGTTCCGTGAGTGTTGTGCCGTCAGCTGCAAGTGATGGAGTGGTGAACTCTACTGTTGCTTTCAGTTCGCCGGTGGTCGCCGGTGTCACTTTCAGACCACTCACTTTAACTGGTACTGCAGTTGCTGCGGCTTGCTCCGTCACTTTGATTGAGTAGATGTAAACATTTTCCGAGTACTTTTCTCCTGTTGTACAGTGGTGGAAACCTACATACATATTTCCAGTTTGGGTTGCATTAAATGTTGCCGACATGGTAGTTGAAGATAAGATTATTATAG
>OMZM01000014.1 GCA_900315545.1 uncultured Prevotella sp. | reverse complement strand
TTCTTACTGATGTCCTCCTCGTTCTCAATGTAGTAACGATACTCGCCACGTCCTTCATTAGCGATGTTGATGCCGAACATATCCCAGATGACATAACGCCAGTTGTCGAAGGTGCGCTTGGGAATATCGACCCCTCTGCTGATGTCATCTCGCAGCCACAGCTCGTTCAGTTCTTTGAACGAGATCTTACGTCTGCGATAGATGGTCTCTATCATCCAGACGTATTTGGTTATCAAACTTTGTCCTCTATCGTTGTCCATTTTTCTATGATTTTTCTGCAAAAGTAAAACAAGGGTACGCCAAACTGTAGCAGAGGTTTGAGAAAAAGTGATATTTTAGTCTCTTTTTCCTTCCATTTTGATTTATTCGTTGAGTGTCTTCTCCAAATCATCTATAGAAGGAAGTGATGACTTCAAATTTTCAATTAACTCTTTTGTCTTATAGGCAGCCACACCTAAAGGCTGAGTCATCCCGCGCAAAGCGTATTCTACCTTTGTATTGTTCTTTGAACGACAGAGAAGAAGTCCAATGGTAGGATTGTCCTCTGGCATCTTTACCAAATCATCTATGGCAGATATGTAGTAATTCAGTTTGCTGATAAATTCTGGTTGGAACTCCACAACCTTCAATTCGATTGCGACATAACAATGCAAACGTGTGTGGTACATCAATAAATCAACTCTGCTATCGTCCCCATCTATATTCAGTGGGAACTGCCTTCTAACGAAGGCGAATCCTGTTCCAAGTTCCAGCAAAAAATCTGTAACTTTAGTAGTCAACTGGTCTTCAAGATCGGTTTCCTGTTTGACCTTTGACATATCAACAAAACCAAAATTATACGGATCTTTGAATGCAGCCTTGGCTAAGTCGCTTTTTAGTGGAGGCAATGTGTCGGCAAAATTGTTGGGGAGAGACTTAACCTTCTTGTGATATCCATCCTCAATCTGCATGAGCATTATGTCACGGCTCCATCCCTGCAAAGCAGACTCTGTAATGTAGAAAGCACGTAGTACATTATCCTTAACCTTTGGAAACATTGATATATGATGATACCATGTGATTTGTGCAAGTGGCACTTGCACAAATTCGCCATCAGCAGTAACCGTAAATTTCGACAACCTCGATTTTAACACTTGATTATCCTGTAATTGTGCAAGCGGCACTTGCACAAATGGGAAATCAGGGTATGCTACAGCAAACTGACGCATATATTTCAAGTTTCGGATAGAATAACCACTATCATTGCCATACCGCTTCATTAGGTCAGTCGAAAGCATATCAATGACCTTCGCGCCCCAGCCTTGTGCATCCTGTTTCTTCAAAATGTCATTTCCCAACCACCAATAGTGCTGCAAAGTTGATGCGTTGAGCTGCATCACGGCTTTCAGCCTTTGACGATCGATTTCATCGCAGAGAGTTTGGAGCCACTTCTGATACTCCACCTTGTCTATACTAATAATATCATTCTTTCCCATAGTTGATTTGTTTTTGAATCATTTGGCTATCGCCTTCTCCCTCCTTGCAAGGCATAGTGTAAGCAATCTTGCCCTCTGCTCTTGCTTCTTTCGTCAGTTCCTGTGATACCAAGAACTTTTTATACTCTCGAACTATTAACTCTTTTATATCGACTTCTAATAAGTCCGATATCTTCAGAAGGCTGGACAAGTCAGGATGTGATGAGTTTGTGCACCATTTAGAAAGGGTTGATGGTGTTACACCCATTTGGTCGGATAGCCATTTGTTGGTGCGCTTCTTCTCGACCTGTACCAGTTTAATTCGATTTACATCTTCCATAATTAGACGTTTTATTGGCACAAAGGTAGTGAAATAAATTCACTTTCATGCAATTCGGCATATAAATTCAAACTGAATCGATAAGATTTATGTTTTTTATGGAATAATGGCAAGTATGGACAGTCATTTCCACCGCTCCATCCGCATGGAGATCGTATGTTACTCATTATCCTATCGAGGGACATCATTCCAATACACTCTGATATAGCTGTGTTTGCATTTTATCGAGATTCGTGATATTTATTTGGACCTTAGTTGGACGTTCTATCTCGTCAGACAAAGACGAAAGGAGTTTCATTATTAACTGTTCAACGAATGATTAATAATAAGAAAAGGGACCTGTCCAACTGGACAAGTCCCTTCGCAAATTATGTATGAGTATTATTTACTCCTCAACAGCTGCCTGCGCGGCGGCGAGGCGTGCTATTGGCACGCGGAATGGAGAGCATGATGCGTAGTCGAGACCGATCTTTGCACAGAATTTAACTGATGTCGGTTCGCCTCCGTGCTCGCCGCAGATACCTGTGCGGAGGTTTGGACGAACGGCACGGCCTTTTTCTACTGCCATCTTGACAAGCTGTCCTACGCCTTTCTGGTCGAGTACCTGGAATGGGTCTACCTTCAGAATCTTCTTCTCGAGGTATGCCGGCAGGAACGATGCGATGTCGTCGCGGCTGTATCCGAATGTCATCTGTGTGAGGTCGTTTGTACCGAATGAGAAGTACTGTGCCTGTTCTGCTATGCGGTCGGCTGTGAGAGCAGCGCGTGGTATCTCAATCATTGTACCTACTTCGAACTCTACTTCGATGCCGTTTTCTGCAAATACTTCCTTAGATACTCGCATGATGATTTCTTTCTGCTGTTCGAGTTCGTGGAGTGTACCAATCAGCGGTACCATGATTTCCGGCATTGGGTTCTTGCCTTCCTTCTTCAGTTCGCATGCTGCACCGAGTATGGCGCGTGTCTGCATGGCTGTGATTTCTGGGAATGTGATACCCAGACGGCATCCGCGATGTCCGAGCATTGGGTTGTTTTCAGACAGAGAATTGACGCGGCGCTTGATAACTTCTACGCTTACGCCCATTTCCTTAGCCATTGTTTCCTGTCCTGCCAGGTCGTGCGGAACGAACTCGTGGAGTGGTGGGTCGAGCAGGCGGATGTTTACTGGCAGTCCGTCCATTGCTTCGAGTATGCCCTTGAAGTCGGCTTTCTGGTATGGCAGGAGCTTAGCAAGTGCCTTTTCGCGTCCTTCAGCTGTTTCTGCAAGAATCATCTCGCGCATTGCGATGATTTTCTTATCTTCGAAGAACATGTGTTCTGTACGTGTCAGACCGATACCCTTAGCGCCGAAGTCGCGTGCCACCTTTGCGTCGTGTGGAGTGTCGGCGTTGGTGCGTACCTGCAGTTTTGTGTACTTGTCGCAGAGATCCATCAGCTCCTTGAAGTCGCCGCTGAGTTCTGCTGCTTTTGTCGGAACTTCGCCTTCGTACACCTGTCCTGTTGTACCGTTGATAGAGATATAGTCGCCTTCTTTGTAAACTACGCCGTCTATTTCTACAGTCTTAGCCTTATAGTCTACGTTGAGTGCTCCTACGCCTGATACGCAGCACTTGCCCATACCGCGAGCTACAACGGCTGCGTGAGATGTCATACCTCCGCGAGCTGTCAGGATGCCTTCTGCTGCTGCCATTCCGGCGAGGTCTTCTGGTGATGTCTCTATACGTACGAGAACTACTTTCTTGCCGTCCTCGTGCCATTCCTTTGCGTCGTCGGCGTGGAATACTATCTGTCCGCAGCCTGCGCCTGGAGATGCTGGCAGACCCTGAGCTATTACCTTTGCCTTTGAGAGTGCCATCTTGTCGAATACTGGGTGCAGCAGTTCGTCGAGTTTGTTAGGTTCGCATCGTGTGATTGCTGTTTTTTCGTCGATCATGCCTTCGTGCAGCAGGTCGATGGCTATCTTTACCATAGCGGCGCCTGTGCGCTTACCGTTACGTGTCTGCAGGAACCAGAGCTTGCCTTCCTGTACGGTGAACTCCATGTCCTGCATGTCGTGGTAGTGGTTTTCCAGTTTTTCCTGTATTGCGTTCAGTTCTGCATAGATTTCCGGCATTGCCTCTTCCATTGATGGGAATTTAGCCACGCGTTCTTCTTCTGAGATGCCTGCGCGCTCAGCCCAGCGCTGTGAGCCGAGTTTTGTAATCTGCTGTGGTGTGCGGATACCTGCTACTACGTCTTCTCCCTGTGCGTTTACGAGATACTCTCCGTTGAATACGTTTTCTCCGTTGGCAGCGTCGCGGCTGAAGCAAACGCCTGTTGCGCTGGTGTCGCCCATGTTTCCGAATACCATTGCCATGACTGACACGGCTGTTCCCCATTCGTCAGGAATACCCTCCATCTTGCGGTAGAGTATGGCGCGTTCGTTCATCCAGCTGCGGAATACGGCGCAGATAGCGCCCCAGAGCTGCTCTATCGGGTCGTTAGGGAAGTCCTTGCCGGTGCGCTCCTTGATAGCTTCCTTGAACAGGCGTACGAGCTTCTTCAGTTCGTCTACGCTCAGGTCTTTGTCGAGCTTGATGCCGCGCTCAGCCTTCACTTGTTCTATGATTTCCTCGAATGGGTCGATGTCTTCCTTGTTTACTGGTTTCATCTCAAGCACTACGTCGCCGTACATCTGTACGAAGCGGCGGTATGAGTCGTAAACGAAGTGTGGGTTGTTAGTCTTTTTTACCAGTCCTTCTGCCACCTCGTCGTTAAGACCGAGATTGAGGATGGTGTCCATCATGCCCGGCATTGATGCGCGTGCACCGGAACGTACCGAAACAAGCAGAGGATTTTCTACGTCGCCGAACTTAGAGTTCATCAGCGATTCGGTGTGCTTCACAGCTGCGTTTACCTCGTCAGACAGAAGCTCCATGATTTTCTCCTGACCAACCTTGTAATACTCGTTACAGCAGTCTGTCGTGATTGTGAAACCTGGAGGCACAGGAACACCGATAAGGTTCATTTCGGCGAGGTTAGCTCCCTTGCCGCCTAATGCCTCTCTCATTTTAGCGTTACCTTCAGCTTTACCGTTGCCGAAGGTGTAAACTCTTTTTGTACTCATAAAATCGATTTTATGTTATTTTGGTTATTGGATATTATTTTGGTCTGCAAATTTACATTAATAATATAAAACAGGCAAATAAAACGCTGAAAAAATAGTCGGCGGTGCTCTCATTTCTGTCTTTTTAATTTTTCGTTTGGGAAAATCTGCAATATTTCTCAGTTGCAAAAAACACGACCGATTTCTGACAGTTTTGTGATTTTTTTTTGACAGACCAAAATCGTTCAAATAGATGCGGAACAGCCTCTGAAACTGCAAAAATCTGTTAATTTTAAGACCAGATACAACTGTTAAAATTGTCAAAGAGCATCTTTGAGCCGTCTATTTTGCATATTTCACCCTGCCAGACATTATGTCCGACCACCCCAAACACTATGTCTGACCTCCTCAAACACACTGTTTGACAATCTCAAACATGCTCTTTGACAATTTTAACACTCATATTTCTTGCACACAAGGCTCGTGTCTGTGGCTAACATTCTGACTGTCAGGTTAATAGAAATGCACACGAAAAACGGGCATATTTCGCACCTTTTTTCCTCGCAACGACTTTCGCGGGCATTCTCGCGACAGTAAAAACGATTTTCAAGACACAAAAACGAGCAGAATTTTGCACAGTGAAAGTGAAATAACAGTACACAAACGAATGCCTAATGCCTTAATCTGAAAATCGGTAAGGCTACATGCTATTCAGATGTTGCCTTACCGACCAAATCATATAAGACCGAGAGGCATTATCAAGGTCTTATAGTAATGTTTAGAATACACTTACCGTAGTGTTTGATGCGACATTTGCGTGAACTTCGTAGCCTGCCGGAATCTCAGCCCTTGAGCCGCAAATGAAGCATGCTGGTATTGTTACGAAGCAAAAAAGCACGGCTGACAACGCAGTGCGATTCTTTCCCGTAACATAGACATTGCCATTAGTCAGTGGTATCATTTCGCCGTTAGGTGCATAAAGTTCACTAATCATAATGCCAAGACGACCCTTAGTTCCCCACCAGGACGACTTCTTTGCCTCGTAAACCTTTCCGTTGACAATCGTTCCAAATGGAATTGCTGTAACGCCATCGACGTTAATGTCGCGAGAGACTTTAAAAGCCACTTTCTCACCAACTGCGACATCGGCGGCTTTTGTAGGGTTGACAATTTGTAATGGCACGAGCGTACCAGCCTTAACCATTACCTCTTTCTGCGCAAATACGGCAATGGACATGAGACACAGAGCAAAACAAATAAAAATCTTTTTCATGTTTTTATTGAAAAAATTGTGTATGCCAGATACCCAGAGGTATACGGATTGTTTTAAATAGTTTATATGCCACATAAAAAGAAAACGGGGTATCTTGCCTCTGCCTGTCCACCGTTGAGGCCTTAGGAAACCTGTGTATATGAACAGAACAGAATTGGATACCCACGCCGTTGACATATAAACTCGCCCATAAAAGCGTGCGTGAGGACATTTGTTATTTGTCCTCTGCACGCCGACAGGACGGTCATATACCTACCCGTAGCATCTACTATCTGCATCGTTTCTGACATACACGTCTGAAGTTCCTAAGTTCCAACGGTCAAAAACAAAGCGTTAGCAAACGCATTCTCAATATGTAGTGCTCCCTCCAACAGCCGCTCTGGTTGAAACTTGCAATCCGGCTCGGCGTGAGTTTGCGACGGCAAAAGTACAAAATATTTTATTATCAGCGACATGTAAAGCCGTTTTTTTCGTGATATTTTATAGATGATAGTCGTTGTAGTAGCCATTTATTTTGTCGGTTGGTTGTTTTTTCTTAATTTTGCAGGCAAAACAAAAGAACAGAAACATGAGACGCAAGAAACCGCTACCGATATACGAAAATGTAACCATTACCGATGTTGCTGCAGAGGGCAAGTCGCTTGCCCGCATAACCATACCATCCCACGACGGCACGCCCGAAAGCCAGCTCGTCGTGTTCGTGCCGTGGTGTGTGCCGGGCGATGTCGTCGACTTGCAGATACGCCGCAAAAAGCACAGTTTTGCTGAAGCGGAGGCGATTAAGTTTCATAAATACAGCGAGTTAAGGACTGTGCCAAAGTGTCAGCATTTCGGTGTCTGCGGAGGATGCAAGTGGCAAAATCTGCCTTACGGCGAGCAGATACGTTTCAAGCAGCAGCAGGTGTACGACCAGCTGACGCGCATCGGTCATCTCGCGCTGCCTCAGCCTGGAACACGCTCGGATGCCGACGGCATGGAGTTCCGCAATATACTCGGCAGCGAAAACATATTCTGCTATCGCAACAAGCTCGACTTCGGATGCGCCAACAAGCGCTATCTGACACGCGAGGAGATAGCATTGCTGCCCAAGCAGAGCGGCGATGGCGACGTTGTGGAGTCGGCTAAGAATGCACCTGCCGTAGGTTTTCACATTACGGGTGCTTTCGACAAGATTTTGCCAATAGAGAAATGCCATCTCATGGACGACCTGCACAACCGGATTCGCAACGCCATCCGCGACTATGCTACTGCAAACAGACTGACATTTTTCGACCTGCGCGAACAGCACGGACTACTGCGCGATATTATCATAAGAAATTCAAACTCAGGCGAATGGATGGTTATATTGCAGTTTAAGTTTAGCGAAGATGCAGCCGCTGACAAGGCAAAGGCAGAGCAGTTGCTCGCATACGTTGCCGAGAAGTTTCCGCAGATAACGTCGCTCATGTATGTCGACAACCAGAAGTGCAACGACACGTTTGGCGACCTGCCTGTAAACCTGTTCAAAGGCAAGGACCATATAATCGAGAAAATGGAGGATTTGCAGTTTAAGGTAGGTCCAAAGAGTTTCTATCAGACCAACACCGAGCAGGCTTACCATCTCTACAGCGTTGTCCGTGAGCTGGCGTTCATGCCACTGTCAGACGGCAGCAGGGCAGGCGAGGGCAGTCCGAAGGTCTACGACCTGTATACGGGTACCGGCACCATAGCCAACTTTGTGGCTCACGAGGCAAGCAAGGTTGTCGGCATAGAATATGTGCCGGAAGCCATTGAGGATGCAAAAATCAATTCGCAGATAAACAATATTGGCAATACCGAGTTCTTTGCCGGCGACATGAAAGACATTCTTACCGACGATTTCATTGCCGCTCACGGCACGCCAGACATCATCATTACCGACCCGCCGCGTGCCGGAATGCACCCAGACGTGGTGAAGACAATACTCAATGCTTCTCCGCGACGCATAGTCTACGTCAGCTGCAACCCTGCGACGCAGGCTCGCGACCTTGCCGTGCTGACGGAAAAATACAGCATCAGAGTAGTACAGCCGGTTGACATGTTCCCGCATACACCGCACGTTGAGAACGTAGTGATGCTGGAAAAGAAATAAAACAGTGTGAAAAGCGTGCCGACAGACTATCGGTCTACGCTTTTCACACCTTTCACATTCTTGAGTTTCTTGATGAGATTGTCAAGCGTATGGTTGTCGTCCACCTGCACTTGCAGCGTTCCCCTGAACAGTCCGTCGTGGCTGTCGATGTTGATAGACCGCAGCAGGATATTGCCCTCTTTCTGAATTATATTCGTGATATTGTTGACGATGCCCATGTCGTCGGTGCCCGTTATGCGCAGCGGAATGGAATAGCTGTTGTTTCCTTTACCGCTCCATTTAGCCTCTACGACCCTGTAGCCGAAGCGCCTTCTCATCTCCGCAGCGTTGGGGCAGTCTGCACGGTGGATTTTTATTCCGCCACTGACTGTAACAAATCCGAAAATCTTGTCGCCGTAAAGTGGGTTGCAGCACTTCGCCAGCGTGTAGTCGATACCTTTTACCTGCTTGCCAATGGTCAGTACATCGCTGTTGCCTTGAGCCTTTGCTTGTTCTGAAGCATTAAACGAAAATCCCTCCGCGCTCTTGTGCTGAGCCGGCTGCTCGTTGGTTTCAGAGTCGCGTATGCTGATATACTTGTCTATGACATCGTTAGGCTCCAGCTGTCCGTCGGCAATGTCTTTGTAGAAAAGGCTCACTTCCTTATAGCCCAGCTTCTTTACAACCAGCGACATAATGTGTTCTTCGAGGTCAATCTTGCGGTTTTTCAGCCTGCGTGCAAGCAGTTCCTTTATGTAGTCGACATCCTTAGTCTTTGCTTCCTTTAGCGACAGGCGTATCTTTGCCCTTGCGTGGCTTGTCTTTACTATGCTAAGCCATTCCAGTTTTGGCTTCTGGTTTGTGTTTGTAATGATTTCCACTTGGTCGCCGCTGTTCAGTTCTGTGCGGAATGGCACCAGCCTGTTGTTTATCTTAGCACCAACGCACTGGTTGCCAACTCTTGAATGGATGCGGTAGGCAAAGTCGAGGATGGTAGCACCTTTGGGGAATTTATACAAGTCGCCTTTCGGTGTGAACACGAAAACTTCATCCTCATACAGGTCCATCTTGAAATGATCGATAGCCTGCATGTTGTTGCTGCCAGCCTCGAGTGTAGACCGTATGTTGTTAAGCCACTCGTCGAGTCCGTTCTCAGTCTTTATGCCCTTGTATCGCCAGTGTGCTGCCAGTCCGTGCTCGGCTATCTCGTCCATTCTCTCGGTGCGTATCTGCACTTCCACCCATTTCTTCTCAGGGCCGAGTACGGTGATGTGCAGACTCTCATAGCCGTTGGTCTTAGGCACCGAAAGCCAGTCGCGCAGTCGCTTGGGATTAGGCTGATACATGTCGGTAACCACCGAATAAGCCTGCCAGCAGTGCATCTTCTCTTTATCGGGAGGCGAGTCGAGAATGATGCGTATGGCAAACAAGTCGTATATGCCTTCAAATTCGCAGCGCTGCTTCTTCATCTTCTGCCATATAGAATGGATGCTCTTGGTGCGTCCCTTGATGTGAAATTTCAGCCCGGCATCTTCCAGTCGCTTGGCAACAGGAGTGATAAAGCTTTCTATAGTAGCATCGCGCGTCTTCTTGGTGGCATTGAGCTTGTCCTTTATCATGTAGTATGCATCGTGCTCAAGATATTTCAGGCTTAAATCTTCAAGCTCGCTTTTCAGTTTATATAAGCCTAATTTGTGTGCCAGTGGAGCATAAAGATATGCCGCTTCCTCGCTGACTTTTCTTTTTACGTCATTGTTTTCATAGTCTTTTATCAGCCTCATAAGGTTTACGCGGTCGGCAATCATTATCAGAATGACCCTCATGTCTTCAGCAAAAGACAACAGCAGCTGGTGGAAATTCTCGCTTTCAATAGACGGATTCTTCTTATACAGCTCCTGTACGCGTGTCAGACCATTAATAATATGAAGTACATGCTCGCCATACTTAGCCTTTATTTCTTCTTCGGTATAGTTCTTGTACAGTGTTGAGAAATACAGCAGTACCGATATTACGCCATCTTCGCGCAGTCCGACCTCTTCGACAGAGAGGACAGATGTTTGCAGACCAAACAGAATAGATAGGTTGCCAAACCTGTCGCGTGCCGGTTTTTCAACAGACAAGGTGTCGGAAACTATCTCCTCTATGGTTTTTTTTGAGTTTTCCGTAAGACCTGGAATGACTGACAACAATTTAGTTCTCAACTCATCTATCTTATTCAGTTCATCTGTCGTTATTTGACTATTCATGATTTCTCGAAATTTATCAACAATACGAAACAAAATAATTTTTATGTTGCAAAGTTACTTTTTTTTATTGAAATATTGGAAGTTTGAGAAAATAGATTTACTTTTGTAACAGAATTTATATATTAACACGATTATGTTCACGGAAAAAGACATACGGCAAATGTCTGCAAAAGGCATTAATGAGGCTCAGGTCAGGCAACAGTTGCAGCAGTTTGAGACTGGTTTCCCGTATCTGAAGATAGCATCGGCTGCCTCAGTTGGCAATGGAATAATGCGCCTGAGTGATGATGATGTGGAAAAATACATTGACGTGTGGAACAAATATCTTGACAAAGATAATGATATCGTCAAGTTTGTTCCGGCATCGGGTGCTGCGTCAAGAATGTTCAAGGAACTTTTTGCGTTTATCGATGCAGAATATGACACGCCACAGACGGATTTTGAAAAGACATTTTTCGGAAATATAAGACGTTTCGCTTTCTACGATGAACTAAACAAGGTGTGCTTGTCGAACTGTGATCAGGACATAGACGGACTTATGGGCTGCAACCGCCATAAGGACATTGCCAGAAACCTGCTTGGTGCTGATGGACTTAACTATGGCAAACTTCCGAAAGGGTTGTTGTCGTTCCATAAATATTCGGATGACATCAGGACACCGCTGGAAGAGCATCTTGTAGAAGGAGCTTTATATGCAAACACAAAAGGACAGGCTAAAATACACTTCACGGTAAGTAACGAGCATAATGGAATATTTGCTGAAAAAGTGAAGGAGAAACAAAGTGTTGTCGCCGACAGGTATGGAGTTGCGTTCGATATTTCGTTCTCAGAACAGAAACCATCAACCGACACCATTGCTGTTGATACCGACAACAAGCCATTCCGAAACGCAGACGGTTCGTTGCTGTTCCGTCCTGGCGGACATGGAGCACTTATAGAAAACCTTAACGATATGGATGCCGACATAGTGTTTGTAAAGAATATTGACAACATTGTGCCAGACAGGCTTAAGGATGAAACTGTAAAGTACAAAAAGGTCATAGCGGGACTTCTTGTCTCTATACAGGAAAAAGTATTCCGTCACATAAAACAACTTAATTCTGAAAATATATCTCGCAGCCAGCTTCTTGGCATCGCAGCAGACATGCAGGACTGTCTGATGATGAAACTGCCAGTGCTGGATGCTTGGGATGACAGCAAGATAAAAGATTTCCTGAAAGACAAACTCAATCGCCCGATGCGTGTATGCGGCGTCGTGAAGAACGTCGGAGAGCCCGGTGGCGGACCGTTTGTCATAGAAGAGAAAGACAACACTACATCGCTGCAAATACTGGAATCGTCGCAAATAGACAAGAGCAACGAACGATACGTACGTATGTTTAATGAGGGCACGCATTTCAATCCGGTGGATTTGGTATGTGCACTGAAGGATGTTGAAGGAAAGCACTTCAATCTCCTTGACTATGTAGACCCAACAACGGGATTTATCAGTGTTAAGAGTAAGGATGGTAAAGAACTGAAAGCACTGGAACTTCCGGGACTATGGAATGGTGCAATGAGCAAGTGGATAACGTTGTTTGTTGAAGTACCGCTCATAACATTCAACCCCGTAAAGACGGTTAACGATTTACTTCGCAACGAGCATCAGGCATAGATATGAATAACAGCGTAAGGGAAAAAGCATACAGAAAACTTGATGCCTACATAGAGGAGAGCAATCGCAGGAAAACTCCCGAGCGATATGCCATACTCGATGCAATATACGACATCAAGGGACATTTTTCTGTTGAGCAACTGAAAGAGAAACTCAACAATGCACATTTCCCTGTCAGCAGGGCTACACTGTTCAATTCGCTGAAACTCTTTCAGGAACTGAGCATCATTGTAAGGCATAATTTCCGTGATGGAACGCGATATGAAGCATATATGACCGATGAGCCAAAGTGTCATCAGATATGCAATGTTTGCAATAAAGTAACGGAAATAAGCATACCGATGGTAGTATCTGCAATAGACAATCATCGATACAAGCGCTTCAGGAAAGAAGGCTTTTCACTGTATGTCTATGGTATATGCAGCAGTTGTCAGGCAAGGTTGACACGCGAAAGGAAAAAGGAAAACTCAAAGAAGAAAAATAGAAAATAATAGTAACAGTTAATAAAGAATAACGTTATAGATATGAATACAGCAAAAGTTGATGTACTGTTAGGATTGCAATGGGGCGACGAAGGCAAGGGAAAGGTTGTCGACGTATTAACTCCAAACTACGATGTCGTAGCACGTTTTCAAGGTGGACCTAATGCAGGACACACGTTGGAGTTTGAGGGACAGAAGTATGTTCTGCGCAGCATCCCATCTGGAATATTTCAGGGAGGAAAGATAAACATAATCGGCAATGGTGTCGTTTTGGCTCCAGACCTGTTCATGGAAGAGGCTAAGGCTCTTGAAAGCAGTGGACATGAACTGAAAAGCAGACTGCACATATCGAAAAAGGCACACCTCATTATGCCAACACACCGTATCCTCGATGCAGCTCTCGAAGCGTCGAAGGGAAAGAGTAGGGTAGGAACGACGGGCAAGGGAATAGGTCCGACCTACACCGACAAGATTTCACGCAATGGTCTGAGAGTAGGCGACATATTTGAAAACTTTGAGGAAAAATATGCAGAGCATAAGGCGCGACATGAGGAAATGCTGCGAAATATGAACTATACCAACTACGATATTTCTGACGTTGAGCAGAAGTGGATGGCAGGAATAGAATATTTGCGACAGTTCCAGATTGTAGACAGCGAGCACGAGGTCAACAAATTGTTGAGAGAAGGAAAGAGCGTACTGTGCGAAGGAGCACAGGGAACAATGCTCGACGTTGATTTTGGAAGTTATCCTTTCGTAACATCGTCTAACACAATATGCTCCGGAGCATGTACAGGACTGGGCATAGGACCAAACAAGATAGGAAAGGTTTACGGAATAATGAAGGCGTACTGCACGCGAGTAGGTGCAGGACCGTTTCCTACCGAGCTGTTCGACGAGACTGGCTGCGAAATGCGCCGCATAGGACATGAGTTCGGTGCCGTTACGGGTCGTGAGCGCAGATGCGGATGGATAGACCTTGTGGCACTCAGGTATGCTATCATGGTCAACGGCGTTACAAACCTCATCATGATGAAGAGTGACGTGCTTGATACGTTTGAGACTATTAAGGCATGTGTGGCATACAGGCACAAGGGTGAACTGACACGCGACTTCCCTTATTCGATAGAAAGCGACATAGAACCTGTTTACGAGGAATTGGAAGGATGGCAGACCGACATGACGCGCATGACGAGTCCGTCGCAGTTCCCAGATGCCTTCAAGCGGTATGTCAGCTTCCTGGAAAGAGAGTTGGAAACACCAATTTCAATAATATCAATAGGACCAGACAGAGAACAAACAATTATATTATAATGAACACATCCATACCAAAAGGTACGCGCGATTTCTCTCCAGAAGAGATGGCTAAGCGCAACTACATATTCAACACAATAAAGGACGTATATGCACTCTACGGCTATCAGCAGATAGAAACGCCGTCGATGGAAAACCTGTCGACACTCATGGGCAAATACGGCGAAGAGGGCGACAAGCTGTTGTTTAAGGTGCTCAACTCGGGCGATTTCCTCAGCAAGGTAAATAAAGACGAGCTGATGGAGTGCTGCAGTCCGCACATAGCTGCATGTATATGCGAGAAAGGACTGCGTTACGACCTTACCGTGCCGTTTGCACGATATGTCGTTATGCACAGAAACGAGTTGCAGATGCCGTTCAAACGCTATCAGATACAGCCCGTATGGCGTGCAGACCGTCCGCAGAAAGGCAGATACCGCGAGTTCTATCAGTGCGATGCCGATGTCGTTGGCTCTGACTCGTTGCTCAACGAGGTGGAACTGATGCAGATTATAGATACAGTCTTCACGCGTTTCGGCATAAGAGTACAGATAAAGATAAACAACCGCAAGATTCTTACCGGCATAGCCGAAGTGATTGGCGCAGCCGATAAGATAGTAGACATAACCGTCGCCATCGACAAACTTGAGAAAATTGGCATCGACAATGTCAACGACGAACTGAGAAAAGCAGGACTTTCCGATGAGGCGATACAGCGCATACAGCCTATAATACTTCTCTCAGGTACAAACGATGAGAAACTGAACGTAATCTCCGAAGTCCTTGCATCGTCAGAAACAGGACTGAAAGGCGTCGAGGAAACGCGCTTCATATTGGACACGCTGAAAGCATGCAGTCTGAAAAACGAAATGCAGTTAGACCTGACGCTGGCTCGCGGACTCAACTACTACACGGGTGCCATATTCGAAGTGAAGGCTCTCGACACGCCTATGGGAAGCATAACGGGTGGCGGACGATACGACAACCTGACAGGAATCTTCGGCATGCCGGGACTCAGTGGCGTGGGAATATCGTTCGGAGCAGACAGAATATTCGACGTGCTCAATACGTTGGACCTCTATCCTAAGGAGGCGGTCAATGCTACGCAACTGCTGTTCATCAACTTCGGAGAGTGCGAGGCAGCATACTGCATGCCTGTAGCAAGCATGTGTCGCAACAAGGGAATACGCACGGAGGTATATCCCGACAAGGCAAAGATGAAAAAGCAGATGAGCTATGCCAATGCGCGCAACATTCCGTTCGTGGCAATGGCAGGCGAAAACGAGATGGCAGAGGGCAAGATAACACTGAAAAACATGGTTACCGGCGAGCAGCAACTCGTCGACAAAGAGAAGACAGCAGACATTATAATGCAACAATAGATGCATTAATACATATTTATATATATAACTTTTTAAAAAACAAAACATTATGAAAAAGAAGTTTATTTGCACAGTATGTGGATACATCCACGAAGGAACAGAAGCTCCAGAGAAGTGCCCGATATGCAAGGCGCCGGCTTCAAAGTTTAAGGAAATGGCTAACGACAATACAGCCGCTTTCGCTACAGCGCACGTAATCGGTGCTGCACGCAATGAAGGTGCAGACGAGGAAATGATAAAAGACCTCAACAACCACTTCCACGGCGAGTGTGGTGAGGTTGGTATGTATCTCGCCATGAGCCGTCAGGCAGACCGCGAAGGCTATCCTGAAATAGCTGAGGCATTCAAGCGCTACGCTTTTGAAGAGGCTGAGCACGCTGCTCGTTTCGCAGAATTGCTTGGCGACGTACTGGGCGACACAAAGGCAAACCTCGAGGCACGCATAGCTGCAGAGCGCGGAGCATGCGAAGACAAGTTCCGCATCGCTAAGAACGCTAAGGCTGCTGGCATGGATGCTACTCACGACACTGTTCACGAGATGGCAAAAGACGAGGCTCGCCACTGCGCCGGCTTCATGGGACTGCACAAGCGTTATTTCGAATAAACACGGAAAGCGTAAGCTGAATAACATGCAAGTGGGAAGTGCAAACGCACTTCCCACTTATTTTTTTGCAAACAAAAAACCCAGCGTCTTGCGACAACTGGGCTAATGAAAGGAGGAGTGGTACCTCCAGGAATCGAACCGGGGACACACGGATTTTCAGTCCGATGCTCTACCAACTGAGCTAAGGCACCATTCATTATGTTTTCAAAAGCATTTTCTCTTAAATGCGGTGCAAAGGTAAGGACTTTTTTTTATATGTCCAAATTTTTAGCAAGAAAATTTTAAAAATATTTGTGTACTTAATAAAAATACTGTACCTTTGCATCGCATTTCTGAGATATAGCGTATATTTCGCAAGACAATGCATCGGGATGTAGCGCAGTTGGTAGCGCACTACGTTCGGGACGTAGGGGTCGGGCGTTCGAGTCGCCTCATCCCGACACAAAGCGACAAGTGAGTAATTTCGCTTGTCGCTTTTTCTATTCCATCCTTGCAAGTGCTTGAAAACAAACGAAATGTCTTAAACACCTCATTCTCTGTTTCGGTTCGATAATCATCTGTGTTCTTATCGTTGCAAACTTATTCCATACTCCTCTGGACCAAAGCGACCTAACAGCCATTGTCGTTTGGAGAGGGAAAACACTTGTAACTGACGATATAAACTCACTAATTGATTTTGCCACCGACATAAAAAACGCCCTGCAAAGTGAAGAAATAACAGAAAACGACATTAACGAAAAATATCATGCAAAATAAAAACACCGACTATTACCAATCGGTGTTTTTGGGAAGCGGTAGATGTTTATGAGAAATGTTTTATCTTACTATACTTGGCTAATTTGTAGATGCCTATAATCAAAAAGACCAATCCACTAAGACAAATAACGATATTCATAAACGCTGCACCTGAAGAATGTGCTGCACCAAATAAAAATGGCATTACCATAAGCATGATACCCACAGCAATGCACACAATTCCCTTCTTTATATTCTCTTGAAAGAGCATTGTGCCCTTTCCACAATTCGGACATTTCAAGTCCGTTGAGCCAACTTCATGCCCACACTCTTTACAAAGTAATGCACCACATTTGGGGCATTTGCCGATGTTTGCGACCGTTGAGCCGCATCTGTTGCATTGTATAAGTGCCATAACTACAAATCTGAAGGCTCTATTTTTATAGTGCAATTCCTATTACCTGAACTACCAACATAATAGTATAATATACCTTTGTTGGCATCCTTACATAGCTGAGCGAAATTATTACCCTTTTCAGTGCTATGGAATGCAGAAATCATCATTTGCTTTGAGTTTTCTGCGTTCTGAATGACATTCTCAATGGGTAGAATGGACTCATTCACTGAATATGTATAAGTAACATAATCGCCCTCAATAAAAGCCTTTTCTAAGACTACACCTTTATTAACTTCTACGGGAGTAGCCGCATTTTCGGTTGCTATTGCATCCCAAAGCTTTGCTTCTACATGCCCCTGCGCTGCTGCCTTTTCAATCCATTTGCCTGCTTCATTAGCATCTTGTGATACACCTTGACCTTTTCCTAAACACATACCTAAACGATATTGAGCCTCTGCATTACCATCCTCTGCGAGTTTAACAAGTTCCTCGCCATACTCTGTAGGTACGTTTACTTCACTCTTGGAATTGCCTCCACACGATGCAAAGCAAACCACTAATGCAAAAATATATCCCACAAATTTGATAGTTTGTTTCATTTCTCGTCTCCTTCCTTTTGTTTTTGATCTTGCTTTTGAAATAAATCCACTCGCAACATTGTTGCACCGCATTTTGGGCAGATGAAAGTTTCATTCTCACAAGGGGCAGAAACGGGATTCTTTGAATTTTCACAACTGCTTTTTAAGCATCGATATAGTGCCATAACGCAATAAATTTTAAGCATCTGTGACTCTGCGATGCGGGTTGTTATTACGTTTTCGAAGGCATAAAAGAAAGCGGAGTCACCATTTGCCTATACTGCTTGCGTGGGGCTTGGACTCCCTGATATTACAGAATAGGAACGTTCCTCCGCTTGGCAGTATATCGAATATAACGATGATACATACCAAGAGAGCGTTTCCCACATTTCTGAAATATCATTTGGCAGCTGCCAATTTGTGAAGTGTCCAAGTTCACGCAATCAGAAAAGCGAAAATGCGCTATCTAATATGTCTGTCTTTTGCCTATCAAGGCAATACGACGATGCAAAGGTAATCAAAATTTCTGTAAGTCCATCAAGTTACTCGTACAAAGTTCGATAATTCGTCAGCACTCCCGATACAAAGCGGCAATCGGAGTAATTCGGTTGTCGCTTTATTTTTCGGAACAGGACAGGACGAAACCATGTTTATCATCACTTCATTATAAATAATAAAAGCGAGGTCATTAGCCTCGCTTTTTATATTCAGCGTTTTATTTGTTTAAATATTCTGCAATCTCCTTTATCTTAGTGTTGTTTGATTTATCACGTTGCGGAAGACGCGCTTTAGCATTTGAAGAAACTGGATATTTTGTATAAATGCAAGACAAATAATTACTATTATACTTTCCAAGACTAATAAGTGTTTTGGCATTTTCTTTTTCTAATGCATCAATTAAAACATAATATGTTTCATTTTCATAATTGTATGGGACAACTAAAAATCTTTCTACCAGATAATTACAGTATTCTAAAGTCCACTTTGTACTTACGAATGTAACAACGGCTTCTAATTTGTCATTCTCAAATGAGTATGCAATAATGTCTGCGTGTCCGGCTTTTTCATATACAAGATTTTTGCTGTCTGAATTGCTGCTAAGTGTGCCTTGTTTATGTCTTGCTCTGACGTATTCTTGCGAACATCCCCATTCTATGACGGGGTCATCATGTGTTTTGTATTTCCAATTTACAATAATGGGAATACGTACATTTCCATCTGTCTTAACGAAAGTTTCTCCAACATGAAAGCCTTTTATCTTATTGTTGCTTGTAGCAAATGCCACGAAATTATTTTCACTTTCTAAGTTGGTTGTTTCTGGCACGCGGGTTTCTTCACCAACGTAAAGCATGATAGGTTTTTTATTAACGACATCGTCATCGTCGTCGCCTCCGCACGAAATAAATGTCAGGCTGAATACAGTTATTATGGCAAGTGCCATAATACAAAAATACTTTTTCATGGTAGTTGAGCATCAGTTTTTGCATCTGCGACTCTGCGATGCTGGTTGTTATTATGTTTAGGTAGACATAAAAGAAAGCGGAGCCACCAAATTCTCCCTTAATGTAAACCCTCACGTTGGCTGGGTAAGCGAAAATGCGCTCTCTGATATGTCTGTCATGTGCCTGTTCTGACGCTATGACGATACAAAGGTAATGATTTTTTCTGAAAGTATATCAGATTACTGAAATAATTTACCTACTATTTTTTATATAAGGTTAATGTTGCAGCAAAAAGTGTGCCAAAATGAACAAAAATAATTCTTGGGGCAAAAAAGTATGAAAAATTTTGACAGGGAAAAAGTCTCCAAATAGAAAATTTTTACCCTCTGAAAGTGCAAATTTGTGTTAATTCTGAGACCAAATGTAATTGTTAAAATTGTCAAAGAGTATCTTTGAGACCTCTAAAACGCATTTTTTGCTTGCGAAACATTGTGTTCGACACCCCCAAACACTATGTTTGGCATCCTCAAACAGTGTGTTTGACATTGTCAAACATGCTCTTTGACAATTTTAACACTTGTGTTTGTTAGGCAAAATGCTTATGCGTGGAGTTAACATACTGGCTGTCAGGAAATTATGAAAGTGTGCGAAATACGGGCATATTTTGCCCCTGTGATTTTTAAAACGACTTTCGCGGGCATTCTCGCGACAGTAAACGGGCAAAAATTGATTAGCATTGCGCGAGTGTCTCGGCATGGTTTGTTTTCTTTTTTATGTCTGTTTGTTGATTATAGTTGCTGTCGGCACGACAGATTAAAATTGCTCTCGCTTGCCGAAATTTTATGCTGGCAAAATGCTGGTTGTCTGCGAAATTATTTATAACTTTGCAGAAACATAGACAATGGAGTATTTAGGTCATTATTCTTCTCCGGTCGGCGGCATCACCGTAGCCTCTGACGGATGCCGCCTGACGGGCTTGTGGTTCGACGGTCAGAAGTATTTTTGCGACACGCTCGATGCTGAGCATGCTGCGGCAGACTTGCCTGTGTTTGCAGAGACTTACAGGTGGCTCGACGTGTATTTCGGTGGCGGTGTGCCCGATTTCACGCCTCCGCTGCGCATAAAAGCCACGACGTTCAGGCTGGATGTATGCCGCGTGATGCTGAAAATACCATTCGGGCAGACCATCTCGTATATGCAGATAGCACAGGAGATAGCCCGCGAGAGAGGCTTGGGCTGCATGTCGGCACAGGCTGTGGGAGGGGCGGTGGCTCACAATGCAATATCGCTGATAGTGCCTTGCCACAGGGTAGTGGCTTCCGACGGCAGGCTGACGGGATATGCCGGCGGTGTGGACAGGAAGAAATGGCTGCTCGACATGGAGAGAGAGAACAGCAGACGGCAGCAATACTAAGGACAGATGCAGGAAAAACCGCGTACATATATAGCCATAGACCTGAAGTCGTTTTACGCTTCGGTGGAGTGTGTCGAAATGGGGCTCGACCCTATGACGACAAACCTCGTCGTGGCAGACCTCAGCAGGACTACGAAGACCATCTGCCTTGCCGTGTCGCCATCGCTGAAGGCATACGGCATCGGCGGACGTGCGAGGCTGTTTGAGGTGGTACGGCGCGTAAGGGAGATAAACCGTGAGCGGCACCGCAACTCTGGCTGGCACTTCAAGGGAAAGTCGTCTGACGACAATGTGCTGAAGGCTAATCCCGACTACGAACTGGACTACATAGTGACTCCGCCGCGAATGGCACATTATATAAAGGTAAGCACCGACGTCTACAGGGTCTACCTGAAGTATGCTGCGCCTGAGGACATACATGTCTACAGCATAGACGAGGTGTTTATCGACGTTACCGACTACATGAGGAGCTACAGGATGAGCGTGCGCGAACTGACAACAAAGATAATTCACGACGTATATGCTACTACCGGCATCACGGCTACAGCCGGAATAGGCACAAACATGTATCTGGCTAAGGTGGCAATGGACATTGTTGCCAAGCACGTTGCGGCAGACAAGAACGGCGTGAGAATAGGCGAGCTCGACGAAATGACGTACAGACAAATGCTGTGGAACCACCGCCCGCTGACCGATTTCTGGCGAGTTGGACGCGGAACGGCTGCCAGACTGGCACCATACGGCATCGACACGATGGGAAAGATAGCACGGCAGTCGGTAAAGAACGACGGTCTGCTGTATCGTCTTTTCGGCGTAAATGCCGAACTTCTGATAGACCATGCATGGGGATGGGAACCATGTACGATAAAGGATGTCAAGGCTTACAAGCCAGAGCACAACTCGTTCAGCAACGGACAGGTGCTGACGTCGCCGTACGACTGGAAGAAAGCACGGGTCGTGGCTAAGGAAATGGCAGACGCAGCAGCACTCCACCTTGTGGAGAAAGAGATGCTGACAAAGCAGATTGTGCTGACCGTCGGCTACGACATAAGCAGCCTGACGGACAAGAACATAGTCTACGCAGGCGAGATAACGACCGACAGATACGGCAGACAGGTGCCTAAGCATGCGCACGGCACGGTTAACCTGAAGGAATATACGGCATCGTCGACGCAGATAGTGGAGGCTGTAGCAAGGCTCTACGACAAGATAGTCGACCGCAATCTGCTCGTAAGAAGAATTTATATAACGACAAGCAATGTCGTCGGCGAGAACTCAAAATATGCCAATACGCCTACACAGACACAACTATTTGCCGATACCGACGGTGGCAGCGACAACACGGCTGACAGCATAAAGCGAAAGCGCAAGGAACGACAGATACAGAAAACACAGATAGCAATTAAACAGCGTTTCGGCAAGAATGCCATACTGAAGGGACTGAACTTCGGCGACGGGGCGACGGCAAGGGAACGCAACATGCAGATAGGAGGACACAAGGCATGACAGACATTAACATTCACCCAATGGCAAGCGACGATTATGACGACATTATATCGCTGCCACACCATGCGTCGAAGACACACCAGCGCATGTCGGCAGCCATGCGCGCGGCACAGTTCGCTCCTTTCGCGGCTCTCACGGGGCACGGCGAGGCTATAAGGCAAACGGCAGAAGACATAATGATATATACAAACATATCAATGCTGCTGTCATCCGACGAAGAATACTGATGCCTTGATAGTCTGTTGCGTTATCTTTCTCAATGCTTTTTGCCGTCGCAGACAAAGCCAGCCTGCAGCTTCATAATTTCCATACTTTTGCCTTCTTCTTGCAAAAGAGTAATCTTATTCTTGCCAGACTTCAGACGGAGCGATGCAGTAACACGCTTTGCGCCCGTGCCGGTGGCAGGGCAGGAGAGTGGTACGTTCTTGTTGCCTGTCGCAACGTATAAGTCGCAATCCTCTGTCGACATATAGAAAACAGTAATGTCGTATATGCCTTCTTTCTCAACGCTTACAGTATATTTCCCCGGTGCCTTCGTTTCTTTAGCGTTAATGGCGTTTTCGAGCGACAATCCGTCAGCAGTCAGGCATTCGTAGTCATGTGCCGGAGGAAAAGAGACGGGGCGCACGGCGATGTGGTCGACCATAGGGGCATTGCCGTCTTCATCGTTTCCAATAGTCAGGGTGTTCATTCCTTGCTTCAGACTGACGAGTGCAGTGCGGAAACCAATGTTCTCGCCAGGATGATAGTTGTCGCGTATGCCAGGCTGCAATAGCGACAGGCGAGTCTTAATGCCGTCTTCTGTTTCCACAAATACGTTCGTCGGACTGTCGGCTCTGTAGTATATCGTAACAGCATACTGTCCTGCCGTAGGAGCAACTATATCTGTGAACTTCAAACGACGGTTGCCGCCAAGATTTGAAACATATTTGCCTCCAAACAGTCGGGTATCGGTTCCGATGGTGCCGCCTTGATTGTAGTGCTCAGCCTCATAGCAGCGCTCATGGTCGAATCCCATGTCTGCATCAGTGGTAAATACTAACGTTGCTCCTCCGTTTTGCATCACGGGAATGTCAATGGTATGTCCTTTGACTATGCCCTTGCGTATTTCCGACTTCACTTCATACCGATAGTTGCCGTCGCGGTATATGTGTGCGTAGTATTTCTTACCCTCTTCGAGGAAATCAGTGTTGATGCTCACCGTGCGATTGTCGTTGGAAAGAGTTGCCACCCACCATTCGTCATTCTTGCGGCGGGCAATGGTAACATACTGGTCAGGCTTCGCCTCAAGGCAACGTATATCATCCCAAGCCACCGGCAGGCGTTTCAGCAGCGGAACAGCAATGGAATAAGTCAGGTTTTCGGGTGTGTCGCATGAATGAAACAGTCCCGATTCGTATGCCACACACATGGCAAGTTGCTGTGCCCACGTGTTGTCGGCGATGCTACGGATAGAGTTGGTGCTCATTCCCCATTTCAGTGGCGTATAGTCCATGCTGCCAATCACGTTGCGTGTAAGGCATAGATTTATGACATGGGATGCCGGCGTGCAGTCGGGGAAGCACATGTATTGCTCATTTCCGAATACTCCCTCCATCGAAAGCAGGTTCTGCCAGGTGCGGTCGAGCCCTGATGGTTTGGTGCAACCATGAAAGTTCACAAGCAGATGCAGCTTCTGCGCAGCATCGAGTATCCATTCATATTTCTCCAACTGTTGCTGCCTGTCGTCTTCAAAGAAGTCGATTTTAAATCCTTTCACGCCCATGTCGGCATACTGCTTCATGTCGTTGTATATATCAGTGGCATTGCCTTTGAAGTGATCCTGATTGAACCAGAGAATGAGTCCCACGCCTTTCTGCCGCGCATATTCAATCTCTGCCTTCACGTCGAGCTTGCCGTCCCATCCTTCATCGAGCAGGTTGTACTCCCAACCGAAGTATGCTGCCATGTCGGTATATCGTCGACACATGTCGCTATCAAGCTGTTGGCTGCCGTCCTCAGCAGCCCAGTTCCATGCCACGCGTCCTGGTTTTATCCAACTGTTGTCGGCTGCGATACTCTTTGGAGACAGGTTTTGAGTTACGTTTGACTCTACAATCTGAGCCAAAGAGCCAATAATGATGGTGCGCCAGGCAGACTGGAAAGGCACTGTAAACAGACTTTCTGTCGGACCTTTGCCCACTTTGTTGCCATGCTTCAACAGTTTTAGTCCGAGCGTGCCTTCTTTCTCGCCGCGTATAAGAGAACTGGCGGCGGTGGAAGAAAGGCTTGCCGACTCCGTCAAGAGGCACCAGGCATCATCTGAGTCAGTCTGTACAAGCATCGGCATACAGTATCCGTAGTCGGCATCTTTATACTTCGTAGTCTTCAGCTCATCCCATTTGTGGCAGCGGAAATGTGCCTCGTAGCTGGGAGTATATCTGTTCATCACCCAGCATTTCCTAAACGTGCTGAAGCAGAACTCCGTCTGTTCGTCGTCGAAAACGTATGTGCCTGCTCCGTCAGACTTGACATATCGGAATGCGACAGCATTGTCGTAGACACGGAATACCATCGTCAGGCGGTTGTTATTCTTGCTGTTCGTAAAGGTAGCGGTAAGTTCCTTGCAGTAGTCTACATAAGTGGAGCGCTTGCCGTGCCGCATCTGGTAGGTATCGCTGACAGTCTCGGTCTTGTCATTCGTAACACCATCGAAGTCGAAAAGACAAACGTCGCCGTATCTCACACCCAGTGCAGAGTGCTTGATGACATCGTGTGAGCCTTTCGCCACACTGTAAAATGGCTTGTTGTCCTTAATGCCGACAGTCAGAGTCAGTGTTCCCGATGGCGATTTTACTTCTATGTTTGCCTTTGCAGCCATTCCTATCAATAAGAACAATGGCAGCAGAAGGTATTGTTTCCCTATGCTGATGATTGATAATCTCATTATTATATATATAAATTATACTATTACTTGATTTTCTCACGCAGTGAAACGGCAAATCCACCTCCACGTGCCATGCGCAGTTTTAGTACGGTTTTAGAGTTGACATTCTTCTTGCTGATGGTATAAGCCTGCGGGTTTGTCTGATAGTCGGCATTCGGTGCGTCGGCATAGATGATTGCTTCGTAGGTTACGCCAGGCTTCAGGAAGTCGAGTTTCACTGCTGCGTTGCGTGCGTTCTTGCCCGTTATGCCTCCAAGATACCACACGTCGCGAGGCTCGGCTTTTGCCAAGTCGGCAGCCGTTGCATTGTCTGGAAGTGCATAGACAAATTTCGTAGCATTGTTGACTACGCCTTTCTTGCCGTCCTTCAGTGTTCCTGTGCTCTCCGAAGCCTTGTTCAGTGTCGACAGTTTCGGTTTGCGTGCCGTAATGATATGCGAGTTAGGCTCTGCTTCTATGTATATGGTCTTTTCCCAGTCTACAGCCACATCCTTTATGAACTGGAAGGCATCCATGAACCGTTCGTAGTTCTCGGGCAGGTCGGCAGCCATCTGCAGAGGCGAGTAGAACGTAACGTACAGTCCCAACTGATTGCATATTGTATGGTTCATCTTTCCCGATTTGCCTGGCGCAGTTATAGCCATGTCCTGCTCAAATATGCCCGGCGTGTAGTCCATAGGTCCTCCTTGTAGTCGCGTGAACGGGAAAATGGTGGTGTGTCCGGGCTTTATCGTTTCCCTGAACTCTGTTCCCATAGCGCTCTCGTTGCCTATCATGTTAGGCCATGTGCGGCATAGTCCTGTCGGACGCACAGCCTCGTGGGCATTGACCATTATGTGGTGCTTGGCTGCTTCTGTAATGGCGTAGTGATAATGGTTGATGAGAGGCTGACTGTAGTGGTATTCGCCGTAAGGAATAATCTTTCCCACATATCCGCTTTTCACGGCATTGTAGCCATATTTGTCCATCAGGTTGTAAGCCTGTTCCATCCATCTTTCATAGTTGACGGTCGACGATGAACTCTCGTGGTGCATTATTATGCGTATGCCTTTCTGGTGAGCATAGTTGTTGAGTGCCGGCAAGTCGAAGTCGGGGTAGGGGGTAATGAAGTCGAAAACAAAGTCTTTCTGCTTGCCGTACCAGTCTTCCCAGCCTTCGTTCCATCCTTCCACGAGTATTGCGTCGAAACCGTTTTCGGCAGCAAAGTCTATGTATCGGCGCACGTTCTCATTGTTTGCTCCGTGCCGTCCGTGTGGCTTAGAGTGTGCATAGTCGGTAACTCCGAGCTGCACCGACGGGTATTCGTAGGTGTAGGACCATTCGCTCTTGCCGGAAATCATTTCCCACCAGACACCCATATACTTGACAGGATGAATCCACGACGTGTCTTCTATCTTACAAGGCTCGTTCAGGTTGAGTATGAGACGTGATGCAAGCACGTCGGTAGCGCTTGCACATGCCATGACCGTACGCCATGGAGTCTTGCACGGTGCCTGCATCCTGCCCTTGTAGCCTTCGGCATCGGGCGTGAGCCATGTGCGGAAAACAAAGTTTCGGTCGTCGAGGTTGAGGTTTGTAGTAGGGTAGTCCAGCACTGCCGCCTCGTGTATGTTGATGTAAAGTCCGTCGGCAGTCTTCATCTGCAAGGCAGTCTGAACGCCTGTCGGCGAAAATCCCTGATGCGGCCAGCCGCCACGTTTTCTCGGCTCATCCGAAAGGTTGCGTATTTCCGACAGCCGCGACTCTGTAGGATTAAACTCCTGCGTGCTGTAGTCGCCCGGTATCCACCATGCCGTATGGTCGCCCGTAAGGGCAAATTCTGTGAGTTCTTCCTTTATCTTGAAATATGTCAGTGCGTTTTCCAGCGGAAACTCATATCTGAAGCCCAGACCGTCGTCGTAAAGGCGGAAGCGTATGTTCATGCACTGACTTTTCTGCTGTCCGTCTTCTGCAGGTTTACTTAGTTTCACCAGCAACTCATTGTAGTGGTTGCGTATGCTGCTTTCCTCGCCCCAAACAGGCTGCCATGTCTCGTCGAACGACGATGCAGACGTGTCTGTCAGTGTGAAGTTTTTGTCGAGCGATGCAGTGCCAACAAGCTGAAAACCAAGCTGCGACGGCAGTATGACGTCAGTGCCTTTTCGCGTGAGGGCATAGTATGGCACGCCGTCGACTACGGCAAATCTCATCTCGAGCACCTTGTCTGGACTTTGCAGAAGGACAGCGTCCGACGGCATTTTTTTAATTCTTGATATTTCCGTGTCTGTTGACGAAGTTGCAGCCATGCCACAGCCGACTGTCAGCCATGCCATGATGCACATGATGATAGTTTTCATTCTGTTCATAAATACTGTTTTTTATTTAGTTCTGAAGCGTTTGTATGATTATGCTGTAAATATGAATTGTCGTTTCACACATGCAAATATACATGTTTTTTTTGAATATAAACGGATTTTCAGGCAATAAAGTTGATTTTATCGTAAGATTAGTGTCGACTCCCTGCAAAAACTGTGCCAAAGTGAGCAAAAATTTTCCCCGAACCGAAAAAGTATGAAAAATTTTGACAGAGAAAAAGTCGCAAAATAGAATGGAAATAGCCTCTTAAAGTGCAAAAATCTGTTAATTTACAGACCGCTGCTAACTGTTAAAATTGTCAAAGAGTACCTCTGACGCGTCTATTTCATCATTTTCACCCTGCAAAATACAGTGCACGACACCCTCAAACACTATGTTTCATCTCCTCAAACAGTGTGTTTGACAATGTCAAACATGCTCTTTGACAATTTTAACACATGTATTTCGTGCGCACAAACGTTATATTTCGTACTAACAAGCTGACTCTCAGATAATTACAGTAAATCGCGAATTTTGGGCATATTTTGCCCCTGCAATTTCGGAAACGACTTTCGCGGGCATTCTCGCGACAGTAAACGGGCATAAATTGATTAAGTTTTTCTGAGCGTTACAGATACTCCATACGGCACGTCATACAATAAAACGTGGATTTCATACAAAGGACCATCATTTGTTTGTTTATCAGGAAACAGCAACGTAACTTTGCACTGTGAATTAAAAATAAGAGAAAATATGAAGATAGTAAAAAGACTTTTCGTCAGCGTGCTGTTGCTTGCAGTTATATGTGCAAGTGCAGTTCTCTGGATTTTATACGGAAGCAAGACGAGCAATCCGCGAAACTATGCTACGGTTGGCGACATCCCAACACCATTTGGCTATGAGCGTATCGATGGCGACGATGCAGCATACAGCCGCTATTTACGCTCATTTCCACGCAGAATCTACTTTCCGACGCAAAAATGGGAGAAGATGTTGCTGAGTGTTTCTGTAGTTGTTATTTCTCCGCCTGTTATTTCTGCGAGGTCGGAAAGAATAAGGCGTAGGTCTTCGGCTATAAGGTCTGATGGCATGTTGGAGTGTATTGCATTTAATACTCTTGTAATGTTGGTGTGCGCCTTTTTCAGTGCCTCGTAGTGGCGTGCGTTTGTTATTATAACATCGTTTTCGCTAATCTCTGGTATGTTTGCTGTTTTATAAATTACCTGCTCAAGTTTGTCAATTCCAATGTTTTCCTTTGCACTGATGAATAGCATAGGGCATGTCCAGGCTGTTTCTGCAGCATTAGGTGTTAGGTCTGCTTTGTTTTGAACTATAATTACATTTTTACCATAGGTTAATTCTTCCATTTCTTTTATTTCACGAATAGTCGGCTTCTGGTCTGTAAGCCAAATTACGATGGATGCTTCTTCTATTTTCTTGTATGTGCGTTCTATTCCTAACTGTTCTATGGTGTCTTCCGTATATCTTAGACCAGCAGTATCTATAAATCGGAAACATACACCTTTTATATTAATAGTGTCCTCTATCGTGTCGCGTGTTGTGCCATGTATGTCGGAAACAATCGCGCGATTATCATGTAATAGCCGATTTAACAGAGTTGATTTTCCTACGTTAGTTTGTCCGACGATGGCAACTGGTATTCCTTGTTTCAGAGCCTGTCCTGTCTTGAAGGTATTGGATAGATGGCTTATGTGTTGTTCTATTGTTCGTGTAATGTTTAGGAGTTCCGTCCTGTCTGCAAACTCGATATCTTCATGGTCTGAGAAATCGAGCTCAAGTTCCATTAATGATGTAAGGTGCAGCAGTTGTTCACGCAACGATTTCAGTTCTGAAGAGAAGTTTCCCCTTAGTTGGCTCATTGCCATTTTGTGCGTAGCTCTGTTTGTCGATGCAATGAGATCAGCTACTGCTTCAGCCTGACTAAGGTCCATCTTGCCATTCATGAAAGCCCGTTGCGTATATTCGCCAGCTTGTGCCATGCGACAACCGTTGTTGATAAGCAGTTCTACAATTTTATTTATTATGTACGATGAACCATGACATGAAATCTCTATTGCGTTTTCTCCTGTGTAACTGTGTGGTGCTCGGTAGACAGAAACAACAACATCATCGATTGTTTCTTCCCCATTATGTGTCATCTCTATTATTTGTCCATAATGCATGGTGTTAGGTTTTGCATCTATGATGTTCTTGTTGAAAATCTTATCTGCGATGTTAATAGCTTCATCTCCAGATATGCGCACAATGCCAATCGCTCCGCCTGCTTGTGTGGCAAGTGCGCATATCGTGTCGTTGTTAATGTTATTCAGCATTTGCATTATGGTTTGTTTTAAAGTTTTCTTCGTTTCTTTTATATCCCGTATTGCTAACAAAAACAGTCATGTGCATTAAATTCTGTCGAGCACTTTCTTTATGAGTGTGTCAATCGAGTTTTTATATTCTGTATTCATTTCTTTTGCATAGCGGTTGGCTATCACCATGCAGCATGTTGTTGCCTTATGTCCAAGAAGAGAAGCAAGTCCAGCCAGAGCAGACGATTCCATTTCAAAGTTGCATATTTTCATGCCGTCATACTCAAATGATTCTACTTTTTCGTTTTGTTTGGAATCAGAAATCGGTGCTCTGAGTTCACGTCCCTGTGGACCATAAAAACCACCGCATGAAATCGTATATCCGCGTATCATGTCGTCTTGTGCTATCTGATTAGTAAGTTTTTCGTCTGCAACAGCAACGTATGGTGCACCTTTCTGTGGGTTCCAGTCCATGTGTTTTACAAATTCTTTCTCCAAGTCTAAATCGCACACTTCATTTCTTCCAGCATAGTAGTTCAGTAGTCCGTCGAAACCTATGCTTTTAACACTTGCCACGAAAGAGCCTGTAGGTGTATATGGTTGTAATCCTCCGCAAGTTCCGATGCGTACCATTGTCAATGTTCGGTGTTCCGATTTTTCAGTTCTGGTATTATAGTCAATATTAGCCAGAGTGTCTAGTTCGTTTACGACAATGTCGATGTTGTCGCAACCGATACCATGCGACTGTATTGTTATGCGTTTACCCTTATATGTGCCTGTTATGGTGTGAAACTCGCGACTTTGCGTCTCAAATTCCTTTTCGTCAAGATGTGCAGCAACGGTGTCTACCCTTGCCGGGTCGCCAACAAGGATTACTCTGTCTGCCAAATATTCAGGACGTAGATGAAGGTGGAAACAAGTTCCGTCTTCATTAATTACTAATTCTGATGGTGCAAAATATTTCTGTTCCATAATTAAAAATATTATTTATATTATTATTCTAAAATCTTGTTTTCTTTTTCCAGAGCATGCCATATAGAGTATCGTGCTTCCGAGTTAAGCTGTTCAATAGTGTCAAACAGTTGTTTCATCGATTGCCTGTGTGTGTCGTGCTCGTATGGGCATGTTTTCTTCTGTTTCTCATATCTCAATAGTGAAGCATATTCCTTTATATCGCTCTCTTCTACGAGACATAGCGGACGTATAATAGTCAATGGCATTTTCTTCATTTTCAGTGAAGCTGGCATTGACGAAAACTGTCCTTGAAAGACAATGTTCATAAGCATTGTGTGTATAATGTCATCTTGATGGTGTCCCAATGCAATTTTATTGAAGCCATTGGCTTGTGCATAGTCGAACAAAGCCTTGCGTCTATACCATGAGCAAAGAAAACATGGAGACTTGCGCGTGTCAGAAGATGCATCGAAGGATGTCGTCAGTATGTGTAATTTTACACCAAATCTTTCTGCAAAATTTTCAATGTATGATGTATCTGTTTCATAGCTGATGTTTGTCATTCTAACATGCACAGCCTCTACATCAAACTTGGGACGGTGTATGCGTGAGCGCCTTGCCATCATTTCAAGCAGTAGCAGAGAATCCTTTCCTCCAGACAAAGCAACAAGAACCCTGTCGCCGTCGTCAAGCAGATGGTAGTCCGACAATGCTTTTTGAAATCGTCGTCCTATCTTGCGCTGTAGTTGTTTCTCTCTGCTTTGCATATTATATACATATTAATATATAATTATTCGAGTAGTTGTTTGGCATTGTCTATTGCTGCTGCTGTTATCTTGCTTCCGCTAAGCATCTGCGCAATCTCGTCTACTCGTTCCTCTTTATTGAGCATAACCATGTGTGAAACTGTTCCTTCTGTCGTTTCCTCCTTGTATACTTTATAGTGAACTTTACCTTTAGCAGCAATCTGAGGCAGGTGGGTTATGCTAATAACTTGTCGCTCTTCTTGTCCCATCTTGTCCATGATGTTTGCCATCTGTTCTGCAATCTTGCCACTCACGCCTGTGTCAATCTCATCGAAGATTATAGTCGGCAGTTTCACAGTTCCGCTTATCATTGCTTTAAGTGCAAGCATAACTCTTGCAATTTCACCTCCAGATGCAACTTGAGATATATGTTGGAGTGTGGTATTGCTATTTGCGCTGAACATGAATGCAACTTTATCACATCCATCACTGCTTATTTCCTTCATGTCAAAATGTATTTCAAATCGAACGTGAGGCATGCCAAGATTTGTCAGTTGCTTTATGATTTGCTGCTCAATCTTGGTTGAAACACCATGTCTTAACTTGCTGATAGACATTGCTTTGCTCGTGCATTTTTCAAACAAAGCTTCACACTCTTTCTTCTTGTTCTCGAGAGTTTCGTCGCCACAGTCAATGTTGTCAATCTGATGTTTCAGATTGTGATAAATATCTAACAGTTCACCTATTGTATCAACCTTATGTTTATTCTGTAAATGATATATCAGGTCTAACCTTTGTTTATGTTGGTCAAGTATTATAGGGTCGAAATCTATCTGCTCCGATGCATTGCTTACTTCCAGTGCAATGTCTTTCAGTTCAATCTGGCAACTTTCTATGCGTCCTGCCAGTTCGCAGGCTTTTGCATATACATTTTCTATAGCTTGCAACTGTTTGTAACAGAGTCTCAGTTTTTCCACGCAGCTATTGTCGCCTGAAAGAATGTTGTCAGTCTCATACAATGATGTCTTTATGTCTTCGGCATGCTCCATCATTTGTATTTTCTGTTCAAGATCATCTTGTTCATTTTCTTGCAGGTTTGCTTCTTCAAGTTCATTCAGCTGAAATCTGAGGAAATCTTCGTTCTGTCTGTTTTTCTCTATCTCATCTTTCAGCAGATTGTATTCTCTAAGTGCCTTATGATAGTCGTCAAACAGTTTCCTGTATTCTTGCAGTTGCTTGCTGTCATTGGCAATGATGTCTACTACACTCAGTTGGAAATTCTCCTTGTTGAGCAGCAGATTCTGATGCTGACTGTGTATGTCAATAAGCTGTTCTCCAAGTTCCCGTATTATAGACAACTGAACAGGCGTGTCGTTAATAAATGCTCTGCTTTTTCCTGCTGCAGTAAGTTCTCGTCTGAGTATACAGTCTTCCCTGTCGTAGTCTATATCATTGTCTCTGAAAAAAGTTTCCATGTCATATCTCGACAAGTCAAAGTGTGCTTCAACAGTACATTTTTGTTCGCCTGTCTTTATCTGTTTCGAGTCTGCACGTTGTCCAAGCAACAGACCGATTGCTCCGAGAATTATACTTTTTCCAGCTCCTGTTTCTCCTGTTATGACAGAAAAACCAGACGGGAAGTCTATCTCCAGCTTCTCTATTAGCGTATAGTTTCTTATGGAAAGGTGTTTCAGCATCTTATTGAGTGATAATTTATTGTTTTATTTTCTCCCATGTGTTATTTTGTGAAGCATTGATAGAGAAAAGTATGTCATAAACAGTTTCTTTTTCCTTTTGTGTTCCCTTGCCCTTATATATATTGGCGAGTTCGTCTTTCTTATAGTCGGTCCATATCTGTGGCAATAAACTCAATGGTCTGTCTTCATGACATTTCTTCAGGTCATTCTCCAAAGCTGTTGTAATGTTTGTGCGTCCTCTCTCTACATTGTTTGCCATTTCGTCAAGTCCTGTGTGATAGTAGTCGTATTGCAGTTGTCTGAACGGCTGCATGGCACCGTCTAGATAGCTGTTTATAAAGGCAAATCGGTTACGGTCGCTGTCAAACGACTTCCAACCTGTGAATGACAGGTTCTGTGCATTGTTTGTCAGATTCATGCATCGTTGCAAAATACTCTCACCACCCATAGGTGAGAAACTGTCAAGATCCATTCCTATTATCAGGAAAGCGTAATAGGCAATCAGTGCAGTGAGTTGGTTGTCTATCATATCTTCGTTAAACTCCAGTTGGTCAAACTGTGCAAACTCAAAGTTGAAGTCATCGTCTTTGTTGTTGTATAGGGTAGTGGTGTATGCAGAGTTGTAGACAGGACGGTTAGCCTGTATAAGTGCATTGCAGGTAAAGAGGTTGTTGTCTTTGTCGTATTTTGTTACGGTAATGTTGAAGTTGCAGTTTATTCTTTCATTTTTCTGGAACTGCAGGTTTGTCCATTGCCGTTCGTTTATAAACTGCTCTAATGTCTGTTGCAGATTCTCAAATATGGAAGCATCAGTGCCTTGTATCTGGTTATGGTTTATAGTAACCTTTGCAAACAGTTCCTGTGCGCTTGCCGTAGCCGTGCAGCATATTGCCACGCATGTCGCTATGATGTATAATCTCACTTGTTTCATCTTTACTATATATATTATTTCATATAAGATAAAAGTTCGTCAACAATATCTCTTGCTACTTCCGTCTTTGGTTTCTTGTCAAACGATTTTACATTGCTGTCAGATATTATTGTAATCTGGTTATCGTCGCTTTTGAAAGTTGTTCCAGGAATACGCGTACTGTTAAGCACAATGAAGTCAAGATTTTTTCTTTTCAGTTTGTCCTTAGCATTCGTTTCCTCATTGTTTGTTTCCAATGCAAACCCCACAAGTGTCTGTTTGTCAGTTTTTTGTTTGCCCAGAGCAGCAGCAATATCATGTGTCGGTTGCAGTCGTAGTACGAGGTCGTCTTTCTCACGCTTTATCTTTTTGTCAGCAATGTTTTCTGGTCTGAAGTCAGCTACAGCTGCGCAAAGTATTGCAGCATCGCTGTTGTTGAAACATTCGGTAGCCGCGATATACATTTCCTCGCAACTTTCTACATCTATGCGTTTTATGTTCGGTGAACAAGAAAGGCTCACAGGTCCTGCAATAAGTGTAACCTCAGCCCCTCTTGCTGCACATTCCTCTGCAAGCGCAAATCCCATCTTGCCGCTCGAGTAGTTGCCTATAAACCTGACGGGGTCTATTTTTTCGTATGTTGGACCAGCCGTTATCATTATTCGTTTGCCTTTCAGCATTGAACAGGCACATTTGTCCGTGCTTTCAAAATATTCTTTCACTCTTTCAACGATAGTGTTTGGTTCTTCCATGCGTCCTTTTCCTTCCAGTCCGCTTGCCAGGAAACCGCTTTGTGGCTGTATAATGATATTTCCGTATGCCTCCAGTGTCTTCAGATTGTTCTGTGTCGATGCGTGTGCAAACATGTCCAAGTCCATTGCCGGTGCAACGAATACAGGCGCTTTCATCGAAAGATATGTTGTAATAAGCATATTGTCAGCTATTCCGTTAGCCATTTTTCCTATAGTAGAGGCTGTTGCCGGCGCAATGACCATAGCATCTGCCCATAGCCCTAAGTCCACGTGTGAGTTCCATGTTCCGTCGCGTTGTGAGAAAAACTCGCTGACAACAGGCTTGTGTGTGAGTGCCGACAGTGTTATCGGTGTTATAAATTCTTTTCCGGCAGGTGTTATCACTACCTGCACTTCAGCACCTTGCTTTATGAACTCGCGTATTATCAGACATGATTTATAGGCAGCAATAGAGCCTGTTATGCCTAATACTATTTTCTTTCCTTTCAGCATATCGTATTATTATTTGTTCTTTTTCATTTCTCGCATGTATATGCGTGTAATGGCTTGTTTGGTGTTGTTTGAGAAATCGCCAGACATAATCCATCCATAGTAGCCTGTGTCGCGCTTTATTACTTCGTCAACACGCATTCCCTTGTATTTGCCAAAGTTGAAATATTCTGTCTTTACGGGATTGCCTTTTTCGTCGAGAACAGGATTTCCGTTCTTGTCTAAAGCATTTTTCCAAACCATTCGTCCCATGAAGTCAACATTGTCGTTGGTCTTCGATATCTCGGCAAGTGCATCCATGTTGTTTTCCAACTGGCGTTCCGGTTCTTCCTGTCTGCCAGGCTCATACATATCCAACTGTCCTTGCAGCACACGGTATGTTGCCTCAGTGTCGTTATCAGCCCTGTGAGCCTCAAAGTCGTCTTCCATCTTTCTGCCGCAGTAGAACTTGTAGGCAGCCGCCAGATTGCGGCGTTCCATTTTGTGGAATATTGTCTGAACATCAATCAGTCTGCATTTGTCAAAGTTGAAGTCAATGTTTGCCCTCAAAAACTCTTCTGCCAGCATCGGTATGTCGAAGTGGTTTGAGTTAAATCCGGCAAAGTCGCACCCTGTAAACTCCTCGTTCAGCTTCTGTGCTATCTCCTTGAATGTTGGCTTGTCTGCCACCATTTCGTTGCTTATGCCTGTCAGTTCCGTTATGTTTCCGGGTATCTTCATTTCTGGATTGACAAACAGGTTATTTCTCTTTTCGCTTCCGTCGGGACTGACTTTTATGTAAGAAATCTGTATTATCCTGTCTTTCACAATGTCGAGTCCAGTCGTTTCAAGATCGAATATGACAATTGGCTTGTTGAGGTTCAGTTTCATGGTTTTGTTCTGGTGATGTGGTAAAAATGCAGATTGAAGTGTAAGGCAACTAATTCTTGCTTCTTACACTTCAATCGGTCGTTTATTTCCTAATTAGTCGTTGAGCAGCATAGGCATGATGAGCATAAGCACATTTTCGTTCTCAGGCTGTGTCGTAGGGAGTATCAGTCCTGCACGGCTTGGGTCTGCCAGCTCTATCATGACCTCGTCGCACTCAAGGTTGTTGAGTATTTCGTTAATGTTTGTACCCTTGAAACCTATGTTCATCGGTGCTCCGTTATATTCGCAAGTGATTTTCTCCTTTGCGCTTGTAGCAAATTCTATGTCTTCTGCCGACAGCTCGAGCAGTCCGTTTTCCAGGTGGAAGCGTACCAACTGGCTCGCATCGTTGGCAAATGGTGTTACGCGGCGCAGTGCGCTGAGCAGAACCTTGCGGTCGATGACGAGTTTGTTTGGGTTTCCTTCCGGTATCACAGAGTTGTAGTTAGGGAAACGTCCCTCTATGAGCCTGCAAGTCAGCAGTCCGTCGCTGTATGTTATTTCAGCGTTGCGCTCGTCGTATTTTATTGTTATTTCGCCAGTCTCGCGTGGCAGCACATTCTTCAGAAGCATAGCCGGTTTCTTTGGCAGAATGAATGAAGATGGTGTTTCCGACTTGATGTTCAGCACTCTGTTTCTTACCAGTTTCTGTCCGTCTGTAGCCACGATAGCCAGTGCTTCTGCTGTCAGGTCGAAGTAAACGCCGTTCATCACAGGACGCAGCTCGTCTTGTGCCGTAGCGAAGAGCGAGCGGTTGAGGTTATTATTGAGTGTTGCAGCGTCCAGAGTAATGGTCGTTGCGTTGTCGGTCATAGGTTGTGCCAGTGGGAACTCGTCGGCATTGAGCGCTGCAAAGTTGTACATACCGTTCTGGTAGATAACCTTTATTGTGTATGTTTCGAGGTTTACCTCAAATGTCAGAGGCTGTTCAGGCAGTTCCTTCACGGCATCGAGAATGGTGCGGTTAGGCACGCAGAAACTTCCGTTTGTATCGCTTTCCTCGAGCGCGATGTTCGATTTCATCATGTTCTCGCTGTCAGAGGCTGTCAGCGTGAGTGTTCCGTTCTCTATTGAAAACAGAATGCAGTCTAATATAGGCAGCGCATTTTTACTGTTTATTACTTTTGAAAGAGTTGATAAACGACTGTTGAGAGCCGAGCTTGATAATATGAATCTCATTTCTATTGTTTATTTTTATGTTAATATTCTATTCCGATATTGTCTACAAAAATACAAAAAAAGAATTGTCTGATGCAAAAAAACAACGAAAAAGTTTCTTAATTCTCAATATTTTTAGTAATTTCGCCATCGATTTACGAAAAAATGCCCATTTTAATATAGATAATTACAATAATAAATAACAAAACAAACATTCTAAATGGATTTACAAGGAAAGATTTTAGTTGCATTGCCTCCGCGTAGTGGTGAGTCGGCAAGAGGTCCATGGGAGGCACAGGACTTTGTAGTGGAGACTCATGATAATTTCCCTCGCAAGATGGTATTCACAGTATTTGGCAGCGACCGCCTGCAGCGTTTCAACATTCAGGTTGGTCAGGAAGTGCTGGTATCGTTCGAGATAGATGCACATGAGTATCAGGGACGTTGGTACAACAGCATCCGTGCATACGACGTTCGTCCGTTCGACCCGCAGAACATGGCTGCACAGCCACCGTTCCAACCAGCACAGGGCGCGGCTCCTGTTCCGCCTGCACCACAGGCAGCACCTGCACAGCAGACACCGTTCCCGCCTGCACAGGAAAGCGGTACGGAAGACGACTTGCCATTCTAAAAGACTTATCAAGACTCTTTATAGCATTGAGCTCGGCATATTGTTGGGCTCAATGCTTTTATGTACCGTATATTATATATAAGGAAACTCCCCTTGCAGACGTGTCTACCAGCAAGGGGAGTTGTGTTTTTGCTGTTCAGTTTCAGACCTTATACTTGTAGATTCTATAAGTAATATATCATTTCACTACGACTTTACTTGTCGTTCCGTTGCTCATTTTTACGATGTTCAGACCTTTCTGCGGCGAGTTGATTCTCTGTCCGCCGATGTTGTAGCGTTCTGTTTCCTCAGCCTTAGCGTCAGTCTCTACTGACTTGACATCGTTCTCTATGCCTTCGACAATGTTTGTAAACATGTTCCACGCCGGCGTGCTTTCATACTTCGCCTTTGTTCCTGTAGGTACATAAAGAGTGGCTGTGGTAAACTCGGATGTAATCTCATAGTCCCATGGTACATCATCTGCCATTTCGAACACATCATCTTCTATCTCAAATGGTTCTTCTATCAAAGATATTATCGATGTCAAGTCAGTGCAACCATAGAAAGCGCATTCCCCGATGCTTGTTACGCTATTGGGAATGACTATCGATGTCAAGCCTGGACAAAGGAAGAAAGCAAAGTCGTTAATAGTTGTTACGCTGCTTGGTATGACAGTGTTCTTACATCCTGCTATAAGAGTATTTGTTTTTGTTTCTATAATAGCATTACCATTGTCGCGTGAGTCATAAACAGGATTACTATTTTCTACAGTAATAGTTTCCAAACCAGTTGCGGTAAAAATTCCATCGCCAATCTTTGTTACGCTTTTGGGAATTGTTATTGATGTCAAGCCTGAGCAGCCAAGGAAAGCGCCTTTGCCAATTGTTGTTACGCTGTTGGGAATTGTTATTGATGTCAAGCCTGAACAGCCATAGAACGCACCATCGCCAATTGCTGTAACGCTGACTGGAATGACAGTGTTCTTACACCCTGTTATAAGTGTACTTGTTTCAGTTTCTATAATTGCATTGCTGTTGTCGCGCGAGTCATAAACAAAATTATCGTATTCTATAATGATTGATTCTAAGCTTGGGCAATCAAAGAACGCACCATCGCCAATTGTTGTTACACCTTTGCCGATAGTTACCGATGTCAAGCCTGTGCAACTTATGAAAACTTCATCGCCAATCGTTGTTACGCTGTTGGGAATGGTTACCGATGTCAAGCCTGTGCAGCCAGAGAAAACTTCATCGCCAATCGTTGTTACACTGTTGGGAATGGTTATCGATGCCAAGCTTGAGCAGCTCTCGAAAGCACTCGGCTCAATAGCTGTTACACTGTTGGGAATGTTTACCGATGTCAAGTCTTTACAATTGTAGAAAGCATATTCACCTATGCTTGTTACACTGTATGTCTTGCCAGCGTAATCTACTGTCTCTGGGATGGTTATGTCTCCTGAATAATTTTTCTGACTGTCAAAAATATTTTCATTATAATAATTAGGAACTACCTTTGCTTCAGATGTCTTATCGTTTAAACTATAATTAATTCCGTCGATTACTGCATCTTCTGCGAAGGCAGATACGGACATGATGCTCATGATGAGCACTGGTAATAGTTTCTTAAGTTTTTTCATAAGTTTACAAAATTAGTTTCTCTTGCCTTTATCCTTTTTGGGGCGGTTGGGCTTTCTCCCGTAATGTCTTAATACTGTTTGCAAAAGTAATGATTTTGTTTGTTATAAACGAATAAATGCGGGAATTATTTTGTGATTTTATTTTGACAGAGGAAAAGTTGCAAAATAGATGCGGAATAGGTGCTAAAAGTGTGAAGTTGTGTTAATTTTGAGGTCAAATGTAATTGTTAAAATTGTCAAAGAGTATCTTTGAGGCGCTTATTTGCGTATTTTGTGCGAAACATTGTGTCTGAAAGTCCCAAACACTATGTTTGGCATCCTCAAACAGTGTGTTTGACATTGTCAAACATGCTCTTTGACAATTTTAACACTTATATTTTTTGCACATTTGGACTATGTTTGCGGCTATCGTGTTGAGTATCAGACGAATAGAAATGCACACGAAAAACTCGCGTATTTGCAGCCAAATTATTTTCAGTCTGTAAATACGCGAGTATTTTGAGGGGTAAAAATTAATCGAAGGATTATTTTCTTACTTTTTTATGGCAGCCACGCCAGGCAGTTCCTTGCCCTCTATTGCTTCGAGCAGTGCACCGCCTCCGGTAGAGATGTACGACACCTTGTCTGCCAGTCCGAACTTGTTGATGCAAGCCACTGAGTCGCCTCCGCCGATGAGCGAGAATGCGCCGTTGGCTGTAGCCTTTGCTATCGACTCTGCTATTGCGCGTGAGCCGCCGCTGAACTTGTCGAACTCGAAGACTCCGGCTGGTCCGTTCCATAGTATTGTCTTTGCGCCCTCGATGGCTGCTGCAAAGTCTTTCTGTGCCTCTGGACCGATGTCCATGCCGAGCCATCCGTCTGGAATGTTGCCCGACGGGCATACCTGTGTGTCTGCGTCGGCAGCAAACTTGTTTCCGGCTATGCTGTCTGTTCCCATGATGAGCTTTACTCCGTTTTCCTCTGCCTTCTTGATGACATCGAGAGCCACGTCGAACTTGTCGTCTTCGCAGAGTGAGTTGCCGATGTTTCCGCCCTTAGCTTTCTCGAAAGTATATATCATTCCTCCGCACAGTATCAGGTTGTCTACCTTTCCGAGCAGGTTTTCGATGATGCCGATTTTCGTAGAAACCTTTGAGCCTCCCATGATTGCAGTAAACGGACGCTTGATGTTGTTGAGCACGTTGTCGACAGCCTCAACCTCTTTTTCCATGAGCATTCCGAGCATCTTGCTGCCGTTGTCGAAATAGTCAGCTACGACAGCCGTAGAAGCGTGCTTGCGGTGAGCCGTTCCGAAGGCATCCATGACGTAGCAGTCGGCATAGGATGCGAGCGTCTTGGCAAAGTCTTTCTGTCGCTCTTTCATTTCCTTTTTAGCCTCGTCGTAGCCCGCGTCGGTCTTCTCTATGCCCACCGGCTTGCCTTCTTCCTCAGGGTAGAAGCGCAGGTTTTCGAGCAGCAGCACCTCGCCGGCTTTCAGTTCCTTTGCAGCGTCGCCAGCCTTAGCGCAGTCGGGTGCAAACTTCACCTCTCTGCCGAGTGCCTTGCCTACGGCTTCGGTTATCTGTGCGAGCGACAGTTTCGGGTTGACTTTTCCCTTCGGCTTGCCTAAGTGAGACATCAGTATGAGTGCTCCGCCGTCGGCAAGAATCTTGTTCAGTGTTGGCAGTGCGCCCCTGATTCTCGTGTCGTCGGTGATGTTGCCATTCTCGTCTAATGGCACGTTGAAGTCAACTCTTACGAGTGCCTTCTTTCCATTGAAGTTAAATTCGTTGATTTTCATGCTATTATCGTTTTAGTTGTCTTATCTTTATAATCTTTCTTCTCGACATTTCTCCCGGATTTGTGCCGTCTCTTCCTTCCGGAACGTCCATGCCCTGCCGCGCGTAGAAGTCCCGCCAGTAGTCGGTGATGTTGCCCGTCTCGTCGTGGAACGACATCGGTATCGGGTCGAACACGCGCTTACCTTTATTATATATATACGATATCTGCACCAGTTCGCTGCAATATATGTCGGTGTTGTCTGGCAGGTAGAGATAGTCGTATTGCCGTCCGAGATAGGACAGGGCAGTGCGCAGCGAGCGTTTCCTGTCGAAATTTTTTCTGAAGATGCCAGCCACTACGTCGCCCTCGCGGCTCAGGAACGAGTCTATCGGCGTTATCACGACACCCTTGCCGACAGCCTCGACAACAACGGGCTTGCCGTCCTGTCGGAAGAATACCGCCACATGGTCTATCTTCTGGTTGTTGATGCCCTGCGTAACGTCGGTTATCGGATTGTCAGACGGTGCTACGTGGAACAGCAGGTCGCAGTCCTTCAGTCCGTCAATCGACACGAAGCCATTGTCGGACACCATGCTGCACGACGTAAGCAGCAGCGTGGCAAGGGCAAATGCAGACAGTCGGCGCAGCATGACGGCTTATTGTTTGCAGATGATTTTCTTACCACCTACAATCATAATTCCCTTTGCAGGCTTAGTCAGTCGCTGTCCGTTGAGGTTGTAGATGCTGCCGTCGCGGTTGTCGTAGAGCTCAACGGCGGAAACAGACAGTTCCTTGTCGAATGCAGGCAGATAGATTACCTCGCCCAGCTTGTCGTCGTCGAACTTGTGGAAGATAACCGTCTCAATGTGCTCGGCATCCTGCACGTCGACACCCCAAGTGTTGTTCTGTGCGTAAACGGTATTGTCGGAATTGTTGTAGAGGTCGTACAGCACACCGTTGTTGCCGTTGTTGTCGAATATGTTTTCGCCCCTGTTGTATTCTTCGGCATCTTCGCTGACATCGGTTCTGCCAATGTTCACGTCGGCACAGCCAATGACCGTGATGCCCCAGAGGTTGCCCGATATGGTGTTTCCGCTGATTTTAGCCGTCAGCGTCTTGTATGGGTCGTAGAGACTGATGCCGCTACCGCCGTTGTTGGCATTGGTTTCGTAGCAGTTGTCCTTGATGATGTTGTCGGCAATGACAACGTTCATGCTGCCCATAGGCGATATGCCGTATCGGTTGTTGTAGATGTTGCAGTTTGTGATGGTAAGGTTCATGCCCTCCTTAGCCATGAAGTTAGACACTCCGATGCCTCCCACCATGTTGAGTGCAGGGTCGCCCTCAATCTCGCAGTTTGTAATGGTAACGTCGGTGGCAGCCGTAAGGTTGAGCTGCGGAATGTTGCTGTTGTTCTGCGAGTTCTTCCTGAACGTACAGTTGTTTATCTTTATGGGGCAGAAGAAGTTAGCCGCACCGCCGATGGCAGCCTTGAGGCAAAGCTCGAAGGTACAGTTTTCTACAGTAAACTCAGCACCGTCGGTGCCGAGAAACAGTGCTCCCGAACTGCTGCCGTTGTGCTCCCTGAACGTACAGTCGGACACGTTGAGTCCGGCAGTGGAATAGTTTTTCAGTCCCACGAACTCGAACGTGATGTTCTTTACGTCAGTAACAGCTCCGTCATAGTGTATCTCGATGCTGTAAGGCGTATCGTCTTCGTTGTATTTTGTCAGTGTAATACCGTTTTCTCCTGCAACGAGCGATGCCTCTCCCTCGATGATCAGCTCAGCATTGTTGGCAAAGTAAACCGTTCCCTGCTCGTCGATGACAAACTTGTCGGCAGCCGCAATGACGGTGCTGAGCGTTACAAGATATTCGTTTTCGCTGATTTTGCTCACTCCGCTGTTAGCCGTAGCAGACAGCTTTTCAAACGAGTAGGTTGTTCCGTCGCCGGCTGTGGTGAAGTTGTCGGCAAACGACGAGATACTGAGAAAAGCAGTTAATAAGATAAGTAATAAATGTTTCATAATTGTGATAGTTGTTGTTTGATGTTTAAAATTTTGTGCAAAGTTACGTTTATTTTATCTGAAATGATTAACTTTGTGCCGAAAAATTACAAACAAATAATATATTTAATGTTATGAAAGTATTAAACACAAACAATGCGCCTGCTGCAATTGGTCCATACAGCCAGGCTATTGAAGTTAACGGAATGGTATTCACATCGGGTCAGCTTCCTATCGACCCGACAACCGGCGAGTTCCCCGCAGGCGGAATAAAGGAACAGACACGCCAGTCATTGCTGAACGCTCAGGCTATACTTCGCTCTGAAGGATTAGACCTGTCGAACGTAGTTAAGACAACAGTGCTGCTCAGCGACATAGCAAACTTTGGTCCTATGAACGAGGTTTATGCTGAGTTCTTCAAAGAGCCGTACCCAGCACGCTCGGCATTCGCAGTGAAAGACCTGCCTAAAGGAGCGCTTGTAGAAATAGAATGCATAGCAGCACGATGAAAGATGCTGTAATAATTGTGAGTGGTGGAATGGATTCCATCACTCTTCTATACGACTGTCAGCAGCAAATAGCTCTGGCAGTTTCGTTTGATTACGGCAGCAATCATAACAAGAAGGAGATACCTTTTGCAAAATATCATTGCGACAGACTGGGCATTCCGCATATAGTCATCGACCTGGAGTTTATGCAACGGTATTTCCACAGCTCACTTCTCGATGGCGACGATGCTGTGCCTACAGGCGACTATGCTGAGGCTAACATGCGTTCAACGGTCGTTCCGTTCCGCAACGGCATAATGCTTTCTATCGCAGCAGGCATAGCCGAAAGTAACGGACTGAAGAAAGTGATGATGGCAAATCATGGAGGCGACCATTCCATCTATCCCGACTGCAGACCGGAGTTTGTAGATGCAATGGACAATGCCGTGATGAATGGCACTTACGAAGACGTTAGAGTGCTCGCTCCGTATACAAACATGACAAAGACAGACATTGCCCGTCGCGGACAGGAACTCGGCATCGACTATTCTCAGACGTGGTCGTGCTATCGTGGCGGCGACGTGCATTGCGGTGAATGTGGTACTTGCAGGGAGCGGAAAGATGCCTTCAAGGCTATCGGAGCAGCAGACCCGACAGAGTATCTGGTATGATAAATGTAAAGAGGTTATAAGTTTTTTGACTCACTTATAACCTCTTTACATATTTATATTATATTGTTTTTCCTACAACGCTCTACAGTTTATCGTAGTCAAACGAGAATGTTGTTGTATTCATGTCTCCCGTATCGTAGCCACGTTTGAGCCAACGCATGCGCTGGTCGGCACGTCCGTGAGTAAACGATTCTGGCTGCGAATATCCCTGTGCCTGCTTCTGCAGGTAGTCGTCACCAATATGTTCGGCACAGTTGATAGCCTCCATAAGGTCTCCACTGTCGAGCGAGCCAAACTGCTTGTCCTCATAATGAGCCCACACGCCTGCATAATAGTCAGCCAAAAGTTCGAGCTTGACACTTAGCTTATTAGCCTCAACCTTGTTTACACGTTGCATCTGTGAATGGCATTTGCCAAGTATTCCGAGCAAATTCTCTACATGATGGCCTACCTCATGTGCTATTACGTATGCCCGTGCGAAGTCGCCGCCAGACTTCAACTGTGTCTCCATCTGTCTGAAAAAGGACAGGTCGATATACAGTTTCTGGTCGGCAGAGCAATAGAATGGTCCAACTGCCGACGTGGCACCACCGCAGTTTGTCTGCACGCTGCCGCTGAAAACGACAAGGGTAGGAGGGGTGTAGGTGCGTCCCATGCTCTCGAATACCTTTGTCCATACGTCTTCCGTACTGGCAAGTATCTGCTTGCAGAACTTAACCTGTTCTTCTTCCTCAGGCGTCGACTGATATTCGCCTTGCACTTCCGTAGTTTCTCCGACGTTCAAACCTCCCATCTGCTGTAGCAAATCGAGGGGATTGCCGCCCATGAGCAACGATATTATACCGGCAATGATGAGTCCGCCGATACCCATGCCTGCAACTTTCTGACCTCCGCTCATGCCTCTGCGGTCTTCGAAATTGCTACTTTCTCTTCTTCCGTTAAGTCTCATGATGAATATGATTTTATTATGTTATAATCTGATTGATATTTAATATTTCCGTGCAAATGTAGCAAAAAATAACAAAAAAAGCACAACTGCTTGTGCTTTTTTTGTTATATTGGCATTATCTTATTGCAATTTTAGATGTTTTACCGTCGTCAGTGCGTATCAGATATATACCTTTTTGCAACTCTATGCGGTTGGTTCCCTGTTGACATTTCTGCTTTTTCACACAGCTGCCGCCTGTATTGTAAATGCTTACCGTTACCGGCTTTTCTGCTTCAACGATTACAGTGCCCGACTGCGCATATACGTTTGCGATTGCCTTAACGTCTCTTATTTCAGTTGTACGGTTGATGATGTCGAAGAGACGATAACCGTTTGCATAGCCGCCGACAGTGCATTCTTCATTTCCAACCTTGCCCTCGATGAGTGCAAGATATTTTCCAGGCTCAACGCTTGGCTTGTATTTAAAGACAACACTGCCGTCGTTGCCTTCGCTGATTTTTGCACTTCCCATCCACGCAAGTTCGCCTTGCATAAGCGTGTATGGTCGTATGCGGACATATAGCTTGCCGTCGAAACCAGTGTCGGAAGCCACTACGAGCTTGCCTTCATGTTCTTCGCCGATATACATGGTCTCAGGGAGGCTGAATTCTACTATGCGCAGAAGTTCGTTCTCAGTGTTTTTAACAACAGAAACAATCGTCTTGTCGTCCTCAAACTTCGTGTCTTTGCGTTCCACACCGTCTTCATCGATGAAGCAGATGTCGATGCAGTAGGTACCAGGATCAACTGGAATTCTGCGACTGAATGTAAAGTTGGAACTATTACCTCTGTCGGTCAATATGCTTGTCTGTCGGAAAATATAGGTTTTTTCAGGGTTGTCGATATCCGTAAGCTTTGCTATTGCTGTTGCCTCGCCAGCTGCTCCGTAGTTGCATGCATTGGCAATGATATGCATCATGTTGCCCTGTCTGATGTTCTCTGTGCTTCCATCGCCCGACGACCACATAGGTTTGTAGTTCATGCGCATATATGGAGTCTGTTTCGCAGGCAATACTTCGACAACGCCACTGCCTACTTCGCTGTCGTCGAACGGATAGTCTTCGTGTCCCTTTTCATACATTGTTATATAATATATGCCTTCTTCCATTTCTTCATCCAAGTTTGCTACAATGTCGAAACTTTCCGTAGAATTGTCGTAAACATTAACACTGTGTGATGATTCATAGGTTTTTGTCTCGTCTGCTGCACTTGTCCAGCGCAATACAACATTGCTCAGCATTATGTCGTCAGACATGTTTTGCAGCTTAACCTTAAACATGGCACTGCCTCTCGCAAACACCTCGTCTTCTGCGTTCAGTTGCTTCAGCAGTTTCACATTTGGGTGAGCATTATACTGTTCGATGTTTTTCAGCTTTCCGTTCGACACTTCTGCATCTGCATGATCGGCATATCCTTTGCCGTGTCGCAGCAGAGTCCACTCTTCCGCATCATTGTTTTTTATTGCAAAACGTATCTCGCATTTGCCGTTTTCAACTCCACTTACTGTAACAGGTATGTTTTTCATTGTCATGCTTACATATCCTGTTTTTGAGTTAGCGAAGCCATTGATGTTCAAGTCTTCCTCTTTCAGGACTTTTATTATGTTTCCGTCGCGGCAGACAACAGCGGCAATCTTGCCGTTAAAAGCCTGTTTGTCGTAGTTCTCGATAAAGCTCATCAGCATGAAGTCGGTGCCGAACGACGTACAAGACAGGCGTGATGCGCCGTAAACATTTCCGAAATGCTGTGTTGGAACAGTGCTGCCTTCGGGCTGAATGCCTATGACAACCTCCTGACTGAGGTTATATCCGCCTGTTCCGCCGCCTTCGCCCAAATCGTCAGGGTCTAAGTGGTTGACAAGGAAATAGCCGTTGCTCTTGCCGTACCATCCCCAGTTGATGTGAACATAGCCGGCATCGTCGTAGCCATCGCACACGAAAGCGTGTCCTGACAGTCCGTCCATGCTGGTGGCACCGTAGTAAACAGGACGTCCGCTGTTGAGTTCTGTCTTGATAATATCCATCCATTCACTGCTTGTGTAGAAGTCGCGCTTTACCATGACCACGTTCTTGTCGTATCTGAAATAGTCTCGCAGGGCAACGGGAACGTAAATGGAGCTCGCGCCACTGCCGTTTATTTCATACTGCATTTCTACAGATATTCCGAAATGAGACGCAAGTGTGGCTACGGCATCTTTCTGTGCTTGGGTTGACTCTATTTCTCTGTAAGAAGGCAACATCAAGTCCCACTGATAGTTGGTAGCGCCAAAATCTGCCGTGAGTACGTTTCCGTGCATGTTGTACGACTTGCTTCCGTTGCCTTGCGCAGGATACTTATGGTAATACATTATCTGGGTTGCTGCTGTGGCAACACATCCCACATAGTAGTGTTTTGTTTCTCCTCCTGATGTATATGTAGGACACATGTTGTTGAAGGGTTCGTCCTGTCCCCACAGAATGTTGCCCAGCAGTGGCTCAACAACAGGCTTGCCTGGCGACTTCTGAATAGATTTCGCACTATTGTCGCTGCATCTTGACATGTAGTCTGCATTCATTTTCAGCCATGCTGTCATGCTTCCCGGAAGGTCGTCCCAACTGAAAACGCCGCTGTCGGCATATCCTAATATGGCGGGAGCATTGTCATCGCCGGAAACAATGACAAATCCATTGTTGCCTTCGGCGTTGAAAACGTAGAATGGTTCAGTCTTGTCGGCACATCCGAGCATCTTCCTTGAACCTGCATTAGGCATGGCATAGGCTAAATTTACGCCTTTTTTCTTCGAGATGAAATACTTGCTCGCAACGTCGCGTGCCGTGTCTTTGCTCACAGGAGAGGCACTTGCTGTAATCAATGCAACAGCGAAGAGCAGTAAACTGATAATTCTTCTTGGTTTCATAAATTGTGAATGTAAAAGTAAATTTTGTTCTTTCATAATAATTTCTCCTTACAAAAATAATCTAATAATTACTATTTCATGTATAAATATGTATATTATTTGCATAAATTAACTATAATTGCCGGCATTATTATGGTTAAGGTTGGCATTACTACAAAAACTGTGCCAAAATGTGCGGAATTTTCTTTCGACCCGAAATTTGCTGAAAAATTTTGACAGAGGAAAATCGTTCAAATAGAAATTTTACAGCCTCCGAAACTGCAAAATTCTGTTAAATTCAGAGCCAAGCATAAGTGTTAAAATTGTCAAAGAGTACCTTTGAGGTGCATATATCGTCTATTTTGCCCTTCTAAACATTGTGTCTGAATGCCCCAAACACTATGTCTGACCACCTCAAACACACTGTTTGACAATGTCAGACATGCCCTTTGACAATTTTAACACTTGTGTTTTCTGCACACAAAGGATGTATTTGCAATTAACAAACTGAACATCAGGCGATTACGGATGCGTACGAATTTTGGGCATATTTTGCCCCTTCGATTTCCGAAACGAGTTTCGCGGGCATTCTCGCGACACTAAACGGGCAAAAATTGATTAGCCTTTTTCATGTCGATTCGCGTTTTTTGAGCATTTATTTTGCCATGTCGCAGATTTTGCTTATTTTTGCACGATTTTATGGTATAACAAACAAGAAATCTAAAAAGGATATGAATATTTCATATAAATGGCTTAAAGAATATGTTGATTTCAGTCTGTCGCCAGACGAAGTGTGTGCAGCGCTGACATCAACAGGTCTCGAAGTTGGAGGAATGGAGGAAGTTCAGTCTATCAAGGGTGGGCTGAAAGGATTGTACGTAGGAAAGGTGCTGACATGCGACATGCATCCCGACTCCGACCATCTGCATGTTACGACGGTCGACTTGGGACGCGAAGTGCCTTCGCAGATAGTATGTGGAGCACCTAATGTCGCTGCCGGACAGAAAGTTATAGTTGCCGACATTGGCTGTATACTCTATGACGGCGACAAGGAATTTGCCATAAAGAAGTCTAAGCTGCGTGGCGTTGAGTCGTACGGAATGATATGTGCGGAAGACGAAATAGGCGTCGGAAACAGCCACGACGGCATTATCGTCCTGCCGGAGGATGCACCTGTGGGAATGCCTGCCGCTGAATATTATAACCTGGAAAGCGATTATCTTATCGAAATAGATATAACAGCCAACCGCGCAGATGCTCTCTCACACTGGGGCGTAGCACGAGATTTGTATGCGTGGCTGAAGCAAAACGGATACGAGACATCGCTGCACAGACCGTCGTGCGACGGCTTTAAGGTGGACAACAACAGTCTGCCTATAAATGTAGAGATAGAAAACACTGAGGCATGTCGCAGATATGCATGTGTCAGCATTGCCGGATGCGAAGTCAAGGAGTCGCCGGAATGGCTGAAAAACAAGCTGAACACGATTGGTCTGAGACCTATAAACAATATCGTAGACATAACAAACTATGTCATGATGGCTTATGGACAGCCGTTGCATTGCTTTGATGCCGACATGGTAACGGGCAGAAAAATCATTGTCAAGGACAAGAACGAGGGACGCAAGTTCATAACCCTCGACGGCGAAGAACATACGCTTGGCGAGCACGACCTTGCCATTTGCAATGCCGAAGAACCGATGTGTATAGCCGGAGTGTTTGGCGGAAAGGGTAGCGGTACTTACGAAACGACTCGCAACGTGGTGCTCGAAAGTGCATATTTCAACCCTACATGGATTAGAAAAAGTGCCCGCCGTCATGGTCTGAGCACAGACGCATCGTTCCGATTTGAACGCGGTGTAGACCCTGAAGGAACGGTATATGCGCTGAAGCAGGCTGCCATACTCTGCAAGGAACTGGCAGGCGGACAGATTGCTATGGACATCTGCGACGTTTATCCAAACCCGATAGAGGCTCCGAAGGTGGAACTCAGATACGACTATGTCAACTCGCTTATAGGTAAGGAAATACCTGCCGACACAGTCAAGAGCATTGTCGAGAGTCTTGAAATGAAAATCCTGAACGAAACCGACGAGGCTGTTTGTCTGCAGATACCGCCTTACCGCGTGGACGTGCAGCGACCGTGCGATGTCGTGGAGGATATTCTCCGCATCTACGGATACAACAATGTAGAGATTCCAACACAGCTCAAGAGTTCGCTCGTTATAAAGGATGAAGAAGACCAGAAGCACAAAATGGAAAACATTGTGGCTGAGCAGCTTATCGGTTCTGGCTTCAATGAAATTCTAAACAATTCCCTGACAAAGTCGGCATACTACGACGGACTGAACGAATACCAGCAGGACAGCTTCGTAAACATCATGAATCCGTTGAGTTCCGACCTCAACGTCATGCGGCGTACAATGCTTTTCGGAGGACTGGAAAGCATTGCCTACAATGCCAACAGAAAGAATGGAAACATCAGATTCTTTGAGTTTGGAAACATTTATAAGTATAACGGCGAGAGAAAGAACGACGACAACCCGATGCAGGCATATTCTGAGGAATATCATCTTGCACTGTGGCTCACTGGAAAGCGTGTTCAGGGATCATGGATACATGCCGACGAAGAGGCGTCTTACTATGAACTGAAGGCTTATGTAGAGAACATTCTGAAGCGCATAGGCGTTGAGCAGGGAATGATAGTAGGCAAGCCGACAGACAACAACGTATTCTCTAAGGCTGTCAAGTATGAGAGTAGGGGAGGAAAGACACTGTTCGAGATGGGACAGGTAAGCAAGAAGATACAGGTGAAGTGTGGCATCGAGACAACGGTCTACTATGCAGAACTCAACTGGACGGCACTCATGAAGCTGGTGAAGAAGTCGAAAGTGCTGTTCACGCCAGTGCCTAAGTTCCCGAGCGTGAGCCGAGACCTGGCGCTGCTGGTTGACAAAAACGTAGAGTTTGAGGCAATAGAGCAGGTCGCAAAGCAGACCGAGAAAAAGTTGCTGAAGAGCGTTGAGCTGTTCGACGTCTACGAAGGAAAGAACCTGCCGGCAGGAAAGAAGAGCTATGCAGTAAACTTTGTCTTACAGGATGACCAAAAAACACTGAACGACAAGCAGATAGACAGTATCATGCAGAAACTAATTCAAAACCTGAAACGACAGCTAAATGCAGAATTAAGATAATAAAAGTAAAACGTAAAATATAATATTTAACTATGGGAAGAGCATTCGAATACCGTAAAGCAGCCAAACTGAAAAGATGGGGACACATGGCTAAAACCTTCACGAAGATTGGAAAACAAATAGCAATAGCAGTGAAGGCAGGAGGACCAGACCCTGACATGAACCCGACACTGAGGGCTATCATTGCCAATGCCAAGCGCGAAAACATGCCGAAGGACAACATCGAGCGTGCAATAAAGAACGCTATGGGAAAAGATCATGCCGACTACAAGGAAGTAACCTACGAGGGATATGGACCGCATGGCATCGCCGTTTTCGTGGAAACGCTGACAGACAACACTACTCGTACGGTTGGAGACGTACGCTCGGTGTTCAACAAATTCAATGGTAATCTCGGTACACAGGGCAGTCTGTCATTCCTGTTCGACCATAAGGCTGTGTTCACATTCAAGAAGAAAGACGGTCTCGACATGGACGAACTGATATTAGACCTTATAGACTATGGAGTGGAAGACGAATTCGATGAAGACGAGGAAACAGGAGAAGTAACAATCTACGGCGAACCGACAAGTTTCAGCGAGATACAGAAACACCTCGAGAGCGAAGGATTTGAAGTTACTGGAGCCGAATTCACACGTATTCCAAACGACCTTAAGGATGTCAACGACGAAGAAAGGGCTACTATAGACAAGATGGTGGAACGTCTGGAAGAGTTCGACGATGTGCAGACGGTCTACACAAACATGAAGCCAAGCGCAGAATAAGCATTGCAGAAAACATAGCGATACATATAGTATAAATATGTATAACCACTTTATGGCAGGGTGTCGAATACCGCATTTCGAGACCCTGTTTATGTTTGGCATCCACACCCGCATAAGTCAGTTCTCGTTAAGGTTATCGTTCCCGTCAATATTTCCTGTTCCCGTTAACGTTCCCGTTGTTATCGCCCTGCAAAACGCAGTGCCCGACACCGCATCAAAGACATCATTGAAAGCGGATTCGGTTGTTATCGCCCTGCAAAACACAGTGCCCGACACCCCAAAAACACTATGTCTGACCGCGTAAAACAGTGTGTTTGACAATCTCAAACATGCTCTTTGACAATTTTAACACTCCTCATTCGCCCTTAAAACCGCCACACTTCGCACTATCAATCTGACTCTCAGATAATTACAACAACCTTCAAAATACTCGCATATTTTGCCCCTCTGATTTCCGAAACGGCTTTCGCGGGCACTCACGCGACAGTAAACGACCCCAAAATTGATTAGCCCTTTCTATCGTTAACGCTGACTTTGTATGAAAAAACTGTTGATTTGTTTTCACGTTTTATAGATAATATGTATCTTTGCAATGTGATTGGATATACTATGTAATTGGATATACTATGTAAGGTAACTAAATGCTATATTAAATGAAAAAATCAGCAATTATAATTTTATCATTGTTTTGCGTGTCTGTGTGTAGTTCTCAGACGTTAGAGAGCAGTGTTTCAGACAGCAGCAAGTGTAATGAATACATTAGCGAAACCGACAGTATTGCCTATGTAAACCGTCGAAGGGCAGACAAGGTGCTGTCTTGTTTTTCTGAATATCACGGCATGAAAATGCTGTATACACATTATCTAACAGTATGGGATGATCCACAAGATGAAGCTTTTGGAGAATATTTTATCGACAATATCTATAATAAGTAATATGTTGAGCAAAAAGATTATAAACTTTATAAGAATTTTACAGTATTCTGAGTGGTACTGGTTATTGGTATTTACTATAAAGTTCAACAAATTGTTCTCCTTTATTTATTGTCATTTTGGTTTAGATGTATCTCCGGAGTTCACACATAAGACTTTAATAGATTTATATTTTAAACGAAACCGCAAACGAAAAACTATTTTGAAAAAAGGAGAGAAAAATCTATATAATTCTTTTAATCCAAAGGGAGGTTTTATAATATCCTTTTTTAGTAATAGTTTGTTACAGTATCTACTTCTCTTTTTAACCGTAAACACAATTTTTCCGCTATGTCTGTTAGAACTTATTATAAATAAAACTTATCATTATGATTTCTCTTATGCTGGAAAAGGCATAATTGTTTTCGGTTTATTAATCGTACTATTTATTTCGTCTATTGGTAATACTGTTTTGGATGATGATAAATGTTATAACTCTGTCAAGCAGTTATCAAAAAACAACAAATCTTTTCATATAAAATGTGGCATTATCTTATTGTGTACGGAATTATTTTTGCTAGTTGAAGTTGTGTTTTTTGTAATTGCTTTTTTACATCTTAGTTAGACTTTTTGTTGTCAAAATATCTTTAAATTGATAGTTGCATGAATATTAAAAATATTATGTTAGTGTTTATAGATCTTCTGCATATAAGTAGATGTTTTATGATGGAGGCATGACTTCCCAAAAATATAAGAGTTCACTTTCAGTTGTTATTGACCAAATGGATGTAAAATCAAGATCCATAGTCTCAATGCATGAAGTATTTGGTCATGGAGTTGCATTAATGTATGGATTGAGTCATTATCATTAGTGTCCCGTTAAAATCGGGATCAGTTAAATATTAATCAAATAACCCCGGAAAGAGGGGACAATCGAGTTCTTTGACATTATTGAAATCAGTC
>OMZM01000002.1 GCA_900315545.1 uncultured Prevotella sp. | reverse complement strand
TCCTCTTATGGCAATCATACAATAACCAACAATGGTTCTCTCAGATTTCTTGCCTTTGTGCCGCGCTAATATATCTTCAATAGCATGAATGACACGTTGATTCGAAGATGCAGGTCTCAGATTCTGGCTCAGTGTCAATCCAGTTGAGTTGTACATGAGGATTTTTTCTTCCATCGTATTTTCAGCTTGCGACTGAGTAGGGGGTGTGCTATTTTCGCTATTGCCAGAAAGCCCTTGTTGCTCTTTAAGGTAAAAACGAACCCCTTCTATTCGCCCAACATTTATGATGTAGTTCTGGCTGAGTTTATTATTTGAAGATGATAGCTTTTCATTTGTCAGTTCAAGATTATCAGCATAAAGGGCAAAATCCACATTGGCTGATGGACGTTCCTTCTCATATTGCTCACAAAAGTTGTAAGCAGAGATAAATCCATTAGCGTACCATCGGCCTGCATGCGACAATTCCATCAATGGCACATTACTCTTTTGATTGGTCATTGAATCATAGTAAGCCTGCAATTTATCTTTGGTTGACGTTGTAATTAACACAACGAGTTTTTTGTCCTGGTAGGCTGAAATGAAATATTGATAGCCATCTATAGCTTGATGGCTAAAGTCCCTAATTTTACCATTCCATAGAGTGTGCAACTTGGGAATAGTGTATTGAAAATACTTTTCTGGCTCTATAATCATATCAGTAGTTTACATTAAGTCAAACTTTGACATAGCGCCGGCCTTAGTTTCGTCGGCAACATCAATATAGGGTTTCATGGCCTTATAATCGCTGTGTCCAGTCCATTTCATGATAACAGTTGCAGGTATGCCCAGAAGGATGGCATTACATATAAAGGTTCGACGGGCCGCATGAGTGCCCATCACTTCATATTTCGGACGGATTTCGTCTATGCGTTCCTGTCCGCAATAATATGTAATATGTACTGGGGCATCTATGCCAGCCAGTTCGCATAACTCTTTCAGATAATCATTCATCTTCTGATTGCTGATAACAGGCAGAACCTTGTCATTCTTAAACGGCACATCCTTGTATTTGTCAAGAATAGAACGACTGTGCTTGTTGAGTTCAATCTTCAAATGGTCGGTAGTCTTGATTGTAGTTATTTCGATATGGTCATCCTTAATATCACTTCGGCGGAGATTGTATACATCCGAATATCTCAGACCTGTAAAGCAGCAAAATGCAAACACATCACGTACACGTTCAAGGTATTGCTTACTGTCTGGAATCTGATAGTCACGCAATTGCTCTTGCTCTTTACGAGTCAAAAAGATAATAGGCTTGTCTGGCTTCTTCAACTTTGGTTTGAATGTTTCGTATGCAGCATTTTGATGGAAACCCTTTTTCATGCTCCATCTCAAAAACCATTTCAGGAAGCCAATCTGTTTTAAAACTGTACTATTCCTCATTTCTAACTTGTTGCCAAGAAAATCCATATAGTCGTTCAGACCTTCCTCTGTGAAATCATCAAAGGATATGTTGGGGTTGAAATCGTGAAGATGGTTCCTTTGAGCCGCGAATTTCTCGAAAGTGGCTTTTGTCCAATTGCTAAGTTTGCCATTCTCCTCGGTAAATTCATCGTATATTTCCCAGAAGGTCTTTTGGTGAATGAGTTCTTCACTTTTTGGATCTTCCACTTTTGTTCTTGATGTATATACATCCTTCAGTTGCTCTGTGGTCGGCATCAACTCCTGCAGTTCGAATTCCTTGAAAATATCTTGAATCAGAGTGTAACTTCGTGTCAATTCAGCATTTATTTCCGATGCAGAAACTTTCAACTTATTGGTGCAACCATTTTTTACTCTTTGTTTAGTGGCATCCCACTTAGCTGCATCAATACGATAGGGCATCGTAAACTCAATACGTTGTCCAGAATAATTCACCCTCATGCGGATAGGTACATTCTCAGTAATTGCCACACCGTTCTTCTTTCTCGCTTCAAGGGCAAAGATGATATTTCTCTTGATATTCATATGCTATGCTATTTTATGGTTGAAAGGATGGTAATAAGACTATTTTCGATTTCCTCAGCCGAAGGAATCTCTTGATAGGCCAGATCTGGCAATTCTCGCAAATAAAGGGATTCCAGATTGTTCCACACTTCATGAAAATTTGTCAGCAAAGGAGAGTCAGCCATCGTCTTGCCTTGCCACCCATCGGGTTTTTCAAATTCCTGCTGATCGTGGTCGAACAATGCCTTCAAGTCAGCTTTGAAGTCTTCACTTTGTAAGTAGGTGTGAGTCTCTGTGTCATGCAGAAGGAAATAGAGATCATAGAAGTGGCGAATCTTAGAAGACAGCTCTGGCATAGGATTGTTAGCAAGTGAACAACGGAGCAAGGACACCAGTTTCTCTGTCAATGTGCGTCGTTTATCGAGGACAATGACTTCGAATGGTTGCATTTCGTATTGCTCAATCAGACTTTCATTGCCACTTTGGATAATGAAGCCTGTCAGGAAACTGCTCAATGTGCATTTTTGCGAGGGGTATGGATTGGCAAAAGAGTTAATTTCCACCAAAAGTTGACCTGCCTTTATTGCTCCTACCTGTTCGGTTGCGACGGCTCGTGGATATGCATAAAATGCCTTGTGATAGTGAGAACCTTTGCTGGTTACTCCAGGGATAACTATTTCTTCCAATCCTGCGGTCATGGTCTTGGCTGTTCTGCGGATGAGGTTCTTCAACTGATTACCGCTCAACGTCCATGCTTCTGCTATGGCGACATCGATATCTTCTGAGAAGCGTGCCCCAATGCCGTATGCCTTCGAAAGACTGGTACCACCCTTAAACACAGCATTACCACCTTTGTCACCTTCTGCCATCAACTTCAGTGAACGGCAAATCCAGTAATCCTTCTCGATGAAGATGCTTTTGATGCCAAGCCCACCTTCACTCTTCGGACGTGATGCCGCGTTGATGGCATCGGCAAACAGTTGTTTGTTCTCGTGTAATCTCATAAGATATTCCAGTTTTTCTTGTTAGGTAATGCCTGCTCAGAGATGGGCAGTTTATAATTAGTAGTGCCATTAAGACTTTTCTTCAGAGATTCTGTATCAAGGTTGTTCTGTTCCATGATAGCCCCCAGAAGCGCTCTGACGTATGACGTGTAGTTCTCCGCCAGTTCCACCAACCTTTTTTGTTCAACTTTGGAAAGAGTACAGATGATATTGCCCAGTTGGCCCACTATACTATCAGGACTACTTGCTGGTATTTTCTTGATAAACTTCAAAGCATCAAGAATCCTCAGAAGAGGAATGTTTTCTTCTGTGATAGGGTTGCGTTGCAGCAAGAAAGAGATGACATAATCCCCTCTGGTCAGAGGATTGCGATAGCGATTCGTTCCTATCAAAATCGAAGAGGTGATTTGTGTGGTCAGTCCCATTGATGCGAATGCACTGTTTCCTGTGATATAACCGACCAACTTTCCATTCTTTTCCAAGAAATCCTTCGTGATTTCTTCTGGAACTGGCTTCAAAGTTCCAAAGATTGTTTTTCGTGGCTTATAGTACTTACCCTTGGATAGCCTTTGCAGAGTACCTTGATTGGTCAGTCTGTTTAGTGCCTTGACCAATGCTCCTTGATATTGCATGGGCACGTTGAAGTCGCCAATGGTGAGAACAACACCATCGGGAGTGTCAGCTATCTTCTTCTTTACTTCATTACCAATTACCATATCTATAGCTTTTGATGGTGCAAAGTTATAAAAAGTCTTGTTATTAACGCAAAAAACAAGACTAAATCTAATAGGGTTAGCAATAATTTAACATTTGAAGTACCGTTTTGTGTGTTTTTGTCCCAAAATTATAATATATTTGGGACAGAAATCAGAGGTCAACGATTTCTTCTTATTGTAATGAATGCTTTTAGGGTCTTCCGGAATTTAGAGTGATGGCGGTTACAACCTGTTAATCAATGACATACATAAATATGGCATTTATTATACGTCTCAATTACAGGGCTTTTCGAATTCAATAATGCTAATTTGAGTAATCTATTTGATGACAAATGTACATCATAGCAATAAGTTTCCTAAACACCTTATATTTAAGATAATAAAAGAATGTGGCTGCGATAGCCAAGTTATTGTTTCTATATATCATCACTCCAAATGTCGGATGAACCTAAACCTGCTTCAGCGAATCTGAGTTTGGGTGTAACTTCAAAAACCACACCCAATTTTACACCCAAAAATAGCGATATGGAAAGATATTTTGTGATATCCTGATTTTTGACGAATTTTACAAATAGCTGATATACAGATATTTGTGTATTTTGTGATATTCTAAGAAACCATAAGTTTGAGAGCCTCTCTCTCCGCTGATTATCAAAAAAAGAGAAAGCAATCCGAAAGGGTTGCTTTTTTGTTTATAGACAAATCAAGACTTTTTTAGAAGATAGACAAATCAAAACTATTTTAGAAGATAGACAAATCAAAACTATTTTATAAGATAGACAAATCAAAACTATTTTATAAGACAGACAAATCAAAACTATTTTAGAAGACAGACAAATCAAGACTTTTTTTATAAGACAGACAAATCAAAACTATTTTATAAGACAGACAAATCAAGACTTTTTTAGTAGACAGACAAATCAAGACTATTTTGTATGAAGAACAACTGGCATGCTCAAAGACTCTATCTGCGAAGTGATAGTCGTCGGCTGGGCATGCCAATAATATTTATAAAGTTGTTGTTGCTATTCAGCAGCCTTTTCCGTCGAGGGTGCAAGATGTGCCGTCCTGTGGTCTCGGCTCAAGTCCTACGTCCTTAGAATAGAGCGTAACGGTGCCATCCTCCAACACATAGCAAGGTATGCCCAGGTCGTCAACAGCTTTCGCTTCATCGAAGGCTGGGTTAGTGTCGCGGAGTTTGATAAACGCTTTCAGGTTTCTGACATGCTTGCCTATGTCTATTACTTCAAAATTCGGATTTCCCTCCACCTGCTTCTCCACGTACTCACAGTCGGGGCAGGTTTGCATTACATACATTTTTATCATAGTTGCTATTATTTATTATGTCTATCCAACGCCTTGCTGTTTATCATTTGGCTCCAGCGAAGTGATGAAATCTGGCGTTGTTCGTTTCCGTTCCATAACCGTTTTCTCTTTTATGGTTATATTTGTTTTATGATGCAAATATAATAAAAGTCTTGCTATTAACACAAAAAACGCAACTATATCTGCCTGAATTGTCAGATAGCCCAGCATTATGCATGACTATTTATTCTTTAATATGCAGATGCCGTATATTTTCATTTATTTTTGTATCTTTGTAAGCGAAGTAGCACACAATAACAACGTAACTATTAATAACAACGTAACTATAAAAACAAAAGAATATGAGAACAAGATACAAGAACAAGTCTAAAATCTTTGACATTACCATTACGGTTTTGTCAGCAATGCTGTCAGTTGGCGTCATGCTCTATGGTGTCAATCATTTCGGTCTTCATGAGGCGTGGCCCGAGCTGGTGCTCAATGTGTTCTACATTGCCTGTCTGGTTATGATTTGGATGTATTTCTTCAAGCGGCTCAACAGTCAGAGGTTTAACTATTGGTGCTCGGTTTGTATTGGCTTTACCGTGTTGCTGCGCGACATTCTCTTTCCGCCCCCATTGGCAAATTTTCCCATCCATCTGGCATGCCTGACGTTGTCGGTACTGCTGCTGCTCATGCTGACCTTCTTCTATGCCCGCAGGGAATGGAAGAGTTATTCCAAGCGCAACCTGTGGATGATTTTCATTGTTGACATGCTCATTGCAGCACTCTATAACTATACGATTTATCTTTATCCTATCAGCGAATATACAGACTATATGCTAACGGAAATATGGATTCGCCCTACTATCACCTACGGACTTGTGGCTTGCTTTGTGTCGGATGGGGAGGCGAAGGAAACGGTCTGACGGTTAGCGAGGAGACAGCAGCGAAGGAAAAAAAAATCGGAGTTGACAATGCAACTCCGATTTCTTATTATCTCACCTTGTAAGTATCATTACCTAAAAAGTACCTTCTTGCCGTTCATGATATAGATACCCTTTCCTGTACGTTTTACCTTGCGTCCCATCAGGTCGTAGACCTCAATTGTATCGTCTGGCTGGATGTCGTCGTTCACATCCACGATACCGTTTGGATCTTCCACAGGCTCAAAGTAGAGTCCTCTGTCGAGGAAAGGCATATTCAAAGGCCCGTCATTGGTCTTGTCTATCAGCTGCAGATATGTAAACAAGCCTTTCGTCGTATTGAAACCTCTTTCCGTGAAGCGCCATTTACCTTTGTTTATATAGTAAGAGTATGCAGGCACACCTGTTTCCGGACCATCACCATCTGGGTCTGGATTCAAGTAGTTGGCTGTTTCCTTCAGTGTAAACGTTTGGCTATAGCCACTTACTTTCACATCTTGGTTATAAGGTTTCAGGTTTGTCCACTGGTCAACAGCTACTTGTGATGTACTCGTGTTCATATTCGGGAATACCTCGCCCATAACTATTTCTACATTTTCAATGACATATATAGGCCCGTCCATCGTATGTTCTATCTGGTAGTTACGCCAATAGTCTCCACCTTTCAAGTAAAGTCCAGCCACACCTATTTGGGTTGTAGAAACCTTTATACCAAAACTTGGGCGTTCAAATTTATCGCCTACGTCGATAGTCGGGTTGATTGAAGGTCTGATAATATAGGGCTGACCAGCTTCCATATAGTTCTTTGCGTTTTTGTCTGACCAGTTTACAGCCTCATATACAAGTGTCGTACCTTGTACAGTCTTCAGTTTCGACACTGCGACATCTGCGCCAAATCCCTCTTCCACTTGAGCGCGTGTAAGTGGCACTGGCAAGACGATAGAGTTCCAGCCATCCTTTGTCAGAGTTCTGCGAATGAGTAGGTTCTTGATTTTCTTGGCATTGGCACCATCATTTGTAATGTCTGATCTATCAAAGATATCCAGAGCCTGCGTGTTGTTCTCGATATCTGCTTCAGGCGATTTACCATCATGACTCATTGCGTAATCATAGACATTGTTCAGGCTTTCATCCCAGAGACCTTCGTTTCCTTTATCGCCGTCTTTGAATGGTTCACCTGTATAACCATTAATTAATGGGTAGCCAGAAACCTTACCCTGTTTGTTCAGCTCGTCTACGATGAAGATTTCATCTTCGTCGGCACCGAGATAGATCAGCTCAAATTCATCGAATGCTACCCACTCATGGTCATTACTTGGCTGAACTGTTATGGTTTGGTCTCCCCCACCATTATTGTAAGTGTACTCGAAAGCCTCCTTTATTTTCGAATGGTCTACACCGATAGTCAGTTCACCGTCGGCACCCACTGTTACTGGCAAGCCGATGCGGTAGTTCTGTGCTTTTTTATGTGTTTCAGCATCGGTAGAGTTGAAGAAGCGGCCTGCGCCGTAAAGGTTCTTCGGTACGATGTAAGTGTCAGAGCCGCCAGTGTTGAAGAATGCGTCGTTATAGTAGGCGAAAACATTGGCATCTCTCATCAAATTGAGTATTTTTGCTCTTTGACTTGCATCGAATGATTCTGCTCCCACTTGGGTGTATTTAAATTCGTCACCATCAAGGAAAGTTTCTTTCGACATCGTTCCTATGTCGGCAACCTTAGTTGCTCCTTCATATATAGATGGCAGCATGCGGCGCACCTCTACTTTATCCTCGTCTCCATCGTTTATAAGCTCGCCTACTTGAGATGCTTTTCCAGCATCAACATCGCTTTTTGTAGCCAAGCGTGAATGAGGATGACTCCATGCAAAGAGATATGAGTCGTGGCTGCGTCGCCATACGGGCTCGCTGCCCTCCATGCGAACAAGAGCCTGCTTCTTCCAAGTATCAGCAGCGCTGCCCATTGTCGAACCACCGAACTTTAGTGTTTCTCCATCTTTGGTGTATTCCAGCATGTTGTGAGGAGCATAGAATCCACGCACAAAGAGAATATAGTTACCCTCGCGTAAGCCAGTGATGGTCTGCTGCAAGTTGGCAGTGCCTTGATAGATTGAGCCCACATAGTTGGCTTCATGTCCATAGGTAATAGCGATTTCCTCACCATCGTCCCACTGTCCTCCTGCTGTATCCCAGAAGCGATAGAACTGTCCTGTTCCCACTTTGTGAAACTCTTTGCCAATACCCCAATATCCGTTGTCAGAACTAGTGAGGTCGAATGGGTGTACGTGCTGCTTGTGGGTTTCGGCGGTGTGGCTCGGACGGTCGGTATTATACCATGTCCAGCCGTAATCAGGGTGTTCTATAAGGTTTTTGAGTTCCCAGTGGTTATCTCCGGCATCCCACTGACTATCTTCTTTTTTCACGTTATATATATAGGTCGTATTGAACTTCGGGTTGAAGATGCGGCTCGACACATCGACAGGCTTCTTGTCTGAAGCCACGATGCGATAACGGTCGCGCTGCGCACGTGTAACGAGTTTCCAAAGATTGTTAGGGTCAGCCTTAGCAGCTGCGAGTCCATCCTCCAGCGACACGAATGCCTTTCCGTTGTTGTAGAAAGCAACTTCGTCGCCGAGTGGACTGTTCTTATAGGCATTAGCACCTGTATAGTTTACGGAACCTGAAGGCAACGTTAGATTTTCATCTCCTATTTTCTTGAGTGTTACTGTGAACTCAGGGAAACAGAGGGGGATATTATCAACCGAGCCAGAAGAATAAACCGTGCTAATTTTCAAATTGACAGACGTTAATGAGTTGACGGACTCATTGATATTACATTTACCATAAGCCGCATTTACCCATTCATATTTTCTAGTTGGTGTCTGCACATTAAACTGGCGGTTTCCATTTTTAGAAATACCATTAATGCGAATTGCAGTGATGACATATCCTGTCGGTGCAGATATTGTCAGGGTAGCTTCTCCCTGATTCTTGAGTGGAGGATAAATCTCCATTGTATGACTATTGGTTCCTCCCAGGCTATAATAGCCAGCCCCGAGTTTACCATTGGCTATTGATACGGTAACCCCTTCTACGCCCGATTTTTCATTGCTTGTGAAGGAGGTTCCTACTTTGTTTGCATTGTCGTATGTTCCGTATTTGTGTTCGTTGGTACTTTTTGCCAATGCGTCAGATGTAATTGTAGGCAAATCGGTTTTGTCGTAGAGTGTAGCAGTATGTACCAATTCCCTACCACACATCTGTCCTGCAAACTTCTTGAAGCGCACTTTGGTGTAGTCGGCTGTTTTAGACTTTCCTGCAGAGCTTATCATCAAGTAGGAATCGCGGTTGAAGTACTCATAGTATTTCAAATCAGAGGTGTTTACCGCTGTTTTTCTGTGGGTGTATATGATGTATGCTTGCTCTCCATCGAGTGTCGTAACAGGCTCGAACTTGAAAAGGAATCCGCCTGGATGCTTCGTAGCTTGATCTCCTTCATATTCTACTTGGTGGCGCATGAAAAGATAGCCGTTGTGCTCAAAATGTCCCGCATCACCATCGTTCCTTGATGCTCGTCCGATAACGCGCTCTTCGCGCACACCTGTTGGCTGAATCCAATATGTTCCGCTGCCCATGTCAGGGAGTATTCCCCATTGGCGCGTACTTGTTCCAGGCAGGAGTTTATATGACATACCCACATGGTTAGTCATCGAGGTTTCTCCCCAGTAGTCGCCCACAAGGAGGTATTCGCCCGTAGCGACGTTGCAGAGATAGATTTCCTGATCGCCAATGATGTCGACCTCGTTGCCCTTCCAGTGTTTACCGAGCAGGTTTTCCACCGTTATAGCATCGACGGCAGCATTACCCTTGAAGTAGTTGTAGCTCTTACCTTTCAGGTTGAACACCTCCCAGTCTGCGCCATAAGGCGACACGGATCCTGGCACTTCGGACTCTCCCTTAGACCGCTGTGCAAATGTCATTGTGATGGTCATGAAAGCCATCAGAATCAATGTAATTGTTCTTTTCATCGTATTGTTTCTATTATTTATTTTCCGAATTGTGCTATTATTCCCAGAATTGTCTTTATCGTTCATCGGCAGACTATTCTTCAGGGAAGTCATCATACCAAAGGTATTCGTTTGACATTCCTTCCGAGTCGTCTTCATCAGAGACTGTGTGTGTTCCGCCATGACCGTCATACACAAAACTGAAATGCTTCATCAACATATCCGATTCCATCTTTATTATGTCAAGGTATGGAGCCTCGTACGATTTCTTTGCTTGAATTTGCGTGATCATAAATAGTGTCAGGGATTTTTATAATATTGTTCTACAATTTGGTTACTATTACATTTTCTACTACAATATAGTATTTAGCTGTTATGGATTATCATGATATTCCGTCATACGAATTCCACATCTACCTAATGACAGTTTCCAATGGAAATCGAATACGATATTACCACATTTATAAAATTATAATAGTCCGGAGTTATCAGACCAATTCACACTTCATATTCCCACTTACGCGGAAATCAGGTGCAAAGATACGTATGATAGTATCAATCTTCAAAATAATTTAACAAACGTTTAGAAGAAGATGGGCGATTTTAATGTTTTATAATACTTTTTTAAACAGCGAAAACATAAGATTTCCCGTTTTTTGCAGACAATGAGAGCCTGCCACAGCGGAGCTATTCGGCTGTCGAGTGCTATAAAAGTAGTGTTTTCAGCTTTTTTGCTACTGTTTCCCTTGTGGTGTCAGCAGATTTGGAATAACATGCACAGACAAAAAGGCAATGCGCCAAGTGCTGATGACGCATTGCCGTATGACAGACTGAATATGATAGGTCTTCAGAGTTGGTGCCATGTGTGCCTATGTATGACCGTCGGTGCGGTCTACATGGCATGTGAGGTTAGGATGGTGTGTGCCGGCTACCTCCTGACTGCCTTTGGCGTCCAGTTCCTGAAGAAGCGTAACACCTTCTCTTTGTTGTAGCCTTTGCCTTCCTCCAGGAAGCTCGAGTCCTGAATGTGGAGCACGTTGCCGTTTTCGTCGAGTACGACGAAAACAGGAAATCCGAAGCGCGCGGGGTTGTTCAGACGCTGCATCAGAGCCTTGCCCTGCTGAATTTTGTTCTCGCCAGCCGAGCGACTCGGCGTGTAGTCGGTGTGTATGTAGACGAAGTTGTCGTCTATCATCTGGCTTATGGTGCTGTCGTTCTCTATGAAGTCGGCAAAGCGCAGACACCATACGCACCAGTTTCCGCCTACCTGGCAGACGACGAACTTGCCTTCAGCTTTTGCCTGCTCAACGGCTTCCGCCACCTGTTCCAGCGGGTTGATGTCTTCGTTGTAGACTTTTTTCAGTTCCTGCGCACTTGCCGTCGTTGCGAGAAGCAGCAAGCCTGCGGTGAGTAAAAATAGTTTTTTCATGCTTATGCTTATTAGTTATTCTGCCACAAAGTTAGCAATTATTGTCGGAAGGAGCACCATTCTGCATCAGAAAAAAAATTTTTTGCTCTGTCGCAGGCATGTTTCCGCACGGAGAAGTATAATCAATTTTCGCCCGTTTACTGTCGCGTGAGTGCCCTCGAAAGTCGTTTCGGAAATCAGAGGGGCAAAATATGCCCAAAATTCGCATACACCTGCAACCGTCTGACAGTCAGTTTGTTAACTGTAAATATAGTGTTTCCGTGCAGGAAATACAAGTGTTAAAATTGTCAAAGAGCATGTTTGACATTGTCAAACACACTGTTTGAGGCTGCCAAACATAGTGTTTGGGGATATCGGACACTATGCCTGGCAGGGCAAAAAAGGCAAAATAGCAGCCTCAAAGATACTCTTTGACAATTTTAACAGTTGTCGCCGAGTCGTATTTTCACATATTTTCACAGTTTCAAGGGCTGTTCCGATTCTATTTGGAGAGTTTTTCCGTGTCAAAATTTTTCATCATTTTTTGCCCCGAAGGAAAATTCCGTCGAGTTTGGCACGGTTTTTGCTGTAAGTTTGGAAAATAGTGCCGATTTCTTGAAAAAGAATGAAAGTTAACGGCAAATGTTTGCCGTAATTCAATAATTTGATATAATTTTGCGACATGATTTACCCAAACAACTTTGAACAGAAGATAGGTTTCGACTATATACGCCACTATCTGCGCGAGCATTGCCTGTCGCAGCTGGGACACGACGAGGTGGACAATATCAGTTTTTCCACCGATGCCGACTCCATACGCGAACTGTTGCAGCAGACGAAGGAGATGAGGCATATACTTGATACGGCAGACGATTTTCCGCTGCGCTACTTTTTCGACATGCGCGAGGTGCTGCACCGCCTGCGCCTGGAAGGCACCCATGCCGACGAGGGCGAGCTGCACGACATGAGCCGCTCGCTGCAAACCATTGTCGACATAGTGGCTTACCTGACGCGCAGCGAGGGCGACGACGTGGCGTCCTACCCTACCCTGTCGCGAATGGCAGCCGACGTCAGCACGTTTCCTGCCATAGTGAAGGGCATAGAACGCATTATAGACAAGTATGGCAAGATGCGCGACAATGCCTCGCCGGAACTGGCACGCATACGCTATGAGCTTGCCAAGACGGGCAACAGCATCTCGCGTACATTATATAATATACTGCGCGCGGCACAGAGCGAGGGACTCATCGACAAATACGTTACGCCTGCCATGCGCGACGGCAGGCTCGTGCTGCCCATAGCACCGTCGCTGAAACGCAGGGTGAAAGGCATCGTGCACGACGAGAGCGCCACAGGAAAGACTGTCTACGTGGAGCCGACGGAGGTGGTGGAGGCAAACAACCGCATACGCGAGCTGGAAAGTGAGGAACGCAGGGAGATAATAAGAATACTGACTGCATTTGCCAACGAGATACGTCCATACGTAGACGACATGCTCGGCTCGTATAAGTTCATGGCAAAGATAGACTTGCTCTATGCCAAGACGGAACTGGCGAAGGAGATGAATGCCATAGAGCCGCAGCTGGGAAACAAGCCGCATCTCGACTGGAGAGGCGCACGCCACCCCATACTGGAAAGCTCGCTGAACAGGCAGAACAAGAAAATAGTTCCGCTCGACATAATGCTCACGCGACAGCAGCACCTGCTCATCATCTCAGGACCTAACGCCGGCGGCAAGTCGGTGTGTCTGAAGACGGCAGGACTGTTGCAGTACATGCTGCAATGCGGACTGTCAATACCCGTCGGAGAACGGTCGACGACGGGAATATTTGCAAACATCATGCTCGACATAGGCGACGAACAGAGCATCAGCGACGACCTCAGCACATACTCAAGCCACCTGATGAACATGAAGCAGATGATGCGCCGTGCCAACAACAGGACTCTGCTGCTCATCGACGAGTTTGGCGGCGGAACAGAACCGACAATAGGCGGCGCCATAGCCGAAGCCGTGCTGAAACAGTTTCTGCAGCAAGAGGCATGGGGAATAATTACGACGCACTACCAGAACCTGAAACACTTTGCTGACGGGCACGAGGGAATAGTGAACGGTGCCATGCTATACGACAGAAACGAGATGCGCCCGCTGTTTGAATTGCAGATAGGACGTCCGGGCAGCTCGTTCGCCATAGAGATAGCCAGGAAGATAGGACTGCCGAAGATTGTCATAGACGAGGCTTCGGAAATAGTGGGCTCCGACTACATACATAGCGACAAATACCTGCAAGACATAGTGCGCGACAAGCGATACTGGGAAACAAAACGACAGAACATACACCAGCGCGAAAAAGACATAGAAAAGACTATCAGCAGGTATGAAAACGAGGTTGAAGACCTTAACCAGAACCGCAAGGACATTCTGCGCAAGGCTAAGGAACAGGCAGAGGAACTGCTGCGCGAAACCAACAAGCGCATAGAGAACGCCATAAGGGAGATACGCGAGAAGCAGGCGGAAAAGGAGGCTACGCGACAGATAAGGGAGGAACTGAACAACTTTAAGGCTCAGGTGGCTGACCTCGACACTAAGGCTAACGACGACAAGATAGAAAAGAAGATAAGACAGATACAGCAACGGCGCGAAAGACAGGAGAAACGCAAGAAACAGAAGGCTGAAAACAAGGCTGAAGGCAAGGAAACAAAGGCTGTGTCGGCAACGACGAAAGACAAAGAGCTTGCCGTGGGCGACACCGTGAGAATAAAGGGACTGACGTCTGTAGGACAGATAGAAAGCATAGAGGGAAAGATGTGTACCGTGATTTTCGGCGACATGCGCACTAAAATGAGGCTGGAAAGACTGGAAGCAGCCGAAGCTCCACGCAAACAGGAGCACAGGGGCACAGTGAACATAAGCAGGACGACACGCGAAACAATAGACAACAGACGGCAACAGTTTCACCAGGACCTCGACGTCAGGGGCATGCGTGGCGACGAAGCGATAAACGCAGTGATGTATTTCATAGACGATGCGGTGCTGGTGGGCATGTCGCAGGTGAGAATACTACACGGAACGGGCAACGGAATACTGCGCCAGCTCATACGCCAATACCTCTCTACCCTGCCCCACGTCAGCTCGTTCCGCGACGAACACGTGCAGTTCGGCGGCGCCGGAATAACTGTCGTTACGATGTAAATGAGGCATCTGGCACGACATTTTATGTTAAAAAATACAAATATAATAATTACTTTGACAATAAAAACACTATTTTTGCGTAGTAATAACGTTAACATTAAAACCATCTAAAACAAAAAGAAATGAAAAAGGTATTATTTATCGCAATCGCAGCTGTTGCATTTACAATGACAAGCTGCAATCAGAAAACTGACAACGCAGCAGTGGAAAATGCAGCAGACTCTGTAGCTGTAGCTGTTGACGAGGCTAAGACTGCTACTGACGAACTGGCTGCTGCTCTCGAAAGCAACGACGCCAACGCTTTCCAGAAGGCTTACGAAACAGCTATGGAAAAGGCTAAGAACATGGACCCTGCTATCGTGAAGGAATATCTGACAAAGGTTCAGGAGTTCGTAAAGAACAACATCGACAAGGTTAAGGCATTCGCAGGCAGCAATGCTGCACTCGTAAGCACAGTAGATGCTTTCGCTAACATGCCGGCAGAAAACCTGAACAACGTTACAGAAACTATCGGCAAGATGCAGGAACAGCTGAAAGGTACTGCTGACGAGGCTGTAAACGAGGCTAAGGACAAGGCTAACGAAGCTGTAAACGAGGCTAAGGACAAGGCTAACGAGGCTGTAAACAAGGCTACAGAAAAGGCTGTTGAAAAGACAAACGAGGCTATCAAGAAGAACGAAGACAAGCTCGTTAACGCTGTTAAAGGCAAGCTGGGAATGTAATTCCAAAGAACACGATAAACTATCATGGTGGCACGAACTTCTGTTTAGTGCCACCTTTTTATTTCTACTGATGCTCACGACACACTGTGGCTGAGCCTTTCTTACCGCAAAAGGCAGATGCCCGCAGCACCAAAGGCATGTCGCGAAAGACTGTAAAGACATGCGCTGAAGGAGAAAATTCGTGCTGCGAAAGGCACAAAGACATGTTGCGAAAGGCACAAATAAAAAAGGTTGACATGCAAATAACGTGTCAACCTTTTCCTAATATTTATTATGTCTTGTTCCTATCTGATTCTGTCGGCAGCCCTGACAAGACGCTCGTCAGCCTTGATGCCTTGTCGCGCCATGAAGAAAAGAATGGCTGCCACGACAGGCAGACATGCATATATCGTTGCGTGGAAGGCTCCTACAGGTGCATAGATGATAAATCCGTAAACAGCATAGAGCGCCACCCATACCACCATCAGCAATATAGACAGCGTGCAGAGGCGCATCTGCTGTTTACGATTCTTATACATGAAGATTGTCAATATCGCAATCACTGTCGTCAATACAAGTGTGCAGAACAGTGGAATGACGCTAAGCGAATATCCGCCGCCGGCAGCATTTACAGTCCAGAGATTATAGACTGTGCTGTCGGCTCCCATCCTTTCCGACGTCAGTCGCATGATAGGATTGAACAGGCACACCAGCATTGCAATGACGGCAAGCAGGAGATAAATGGTTTGTTTACGCTGTATCATAACTGCAATTATTCTTCAACGTCTTTTGCCGGGTCGCGCCAGTAGACATTGCCATCCATAAACTCCTCTGTCGCCATGAGTGTTGCTTTCGGCAACTTCTCGTAATAGCGTGATATTTCTATCTGCTCGCGGTTTTCAAACACTTCGTCAAGACTGTCGTTGTAAGATGCAAACTCATGAAGCTTCTTGCTCAAATCCTGCTTTATCTCTGCAGAAATCTGGTTTGCTCTCTTTGAAATGATAACGACACTTTCATAGATATTGCCTGTACCTTCGCAAAGATCCATTATGTTGCGGGTAACTGTGTTTGTTGGTGCTTTTGACTTCTTGTAATCCATTGTTATATAGTTTTTATTTTTTTAGTCCTTCAAATGTTTCTTACATGCAGCAATATATTTCTCAGCTGTGCTGCGTTCCTTTGAGTCGGGATATTCGTTTATAAATCCGTAGCATTCGTCCTCAGCCTCTCTGTAGCGCTCTGTTTTCTTGCTTTCCACACTTTGCTCGGCAAGCTTGAACTTGCTTTTCATTATCAGAGTTGCAAACTCTTCGCGCAATTCGCTGTAAGGATAGTCGTTCATTGCGTTCTGCGACGTAACGATACAGGCTTCATAATTGTTTCCGCCACTTGTGCAGTTGCCGAAATAAGAGCCGAGATTGAAGTATAGTTGTGCCGAAAGCAATTCTTTCTTTACAAGTTTGTCCTGCAATTCAAACATGCGTTTCTGTGCTTCCTCCTTCATATTGCCCTCTGGATACAGGTCTAAATACTCCTGGAAGGCAGATATAGCCATAATCGTCGGCGTCTGGTCAAGTCGCGGTTCAGGCGTACTCATGAACAGACTCTGCCCCGAATAGAACGAAGCCTGCTCGGCAAACACACCTCTCGGATAAGAGGAGTAGTACTTCTTGAAATATGTTGACGCCGTCTCGTAGTCTTTATTGTTATACTCAGCCATTGCCAACATGTACAGACATTCCTGCCCATACTCAGAGCCTTTCATAACCGTAACCAAATCGTTGAGCAGCATGATAGCCTGCGAATACTTGCCACGGGCATACAATTCCTTTGCATACTCATACTGGTATTTGGTGTCGTTAACCTTAAAAACCTGGTTAAACTCGTGCGCACAACTCGAAAAGAGCAACGCAGCGGCACAAAATGACAAAATCAGCTTCTTCATCTTTTTAATGCAAATTTCCTGCAAAAGTACACATTATTAGTCAATCGGCAAAGTATTAGTATCTATTTTTTACAAAAAATAGTGTTTATTGTCATTTTTCTTTGTTCTTTGTTAAGATATTAGTAACTTTGTCCTCCTTATGAGTAAATTTCATCTGACATCGAAATATAGCCCGACCGGCGACCAACCGGAAGCGATACGACAACTGACCGACGGAGTAATGAGAGGCGACAAGGCACAGGTTTTGCTTGGCGTAACAGGCTCCGGAAAAACATTTACGGTTGCCAATGTCATCAAGAATGTCAACAAGCCGACACTCATACTCAGCCACAACAAGACTCTGGCAGCACAGCTGTATGAAGAAATGAAGGGATTTTTTCCTGACAATGCTGTGGAATACTACGTTTCTTACTATGACTACTATCAGCCGGAGGCTTATCTTCCGCAGACAGACACATACATTGAGAAAGACCTGGCTATCAACGAGGAGATAGACCGGTTGCGGCTGTCTGCCGTATCAGCACTGTTGTCGGGGCGCAGCGACGTCATTGTGGTGTCGTCAGTGTCGTGTATCTACGGTATGGGCGGACCTGTTGCAATGGCAAACAGCATCATTTCGCTGCAACGTGGACAAAAGTTGTCGCGCAACATGCTGCTGCGCCGACTGGTAGACGCACTGTATGTAAGAAATGATATAGAACTGAAACGCGGCAATTTCAGAGTGAAAGGCGACACCGTAGACATCTTTATGGCATACAGTGAGCATATTCTGAGGGTTGTTTTCTGGGATGAAGAGATAGACAGCATTGAGGAAATTGATGCCGTTTCGTACAGAAGACTGGCTTCATTCGATGAATATCAGATATATCCGGCTAACCTTTTCATCGCATCAAAGGAACAGCAGAATGATGCAATAAGGCATATCCAGGATGATCTTACAGAGCAAATAGACTACTTCAACGAGATTGGAGAAAGTCTTTACGCTCAACGCATTAAAGAAAGAGTAGAATATGACATGGAGATGATAAAGGAACTCGGTCATTGTTCAGGCATTGAAAACTATTCAAGATACTTTGACGGACGTGAGCCAGGTCAGAAACCTTACTGCCTTCTCGACTTCTTTCCAGATGATTTTATGCTTGTCGTAGATGAAAGCCACGTTACAGTTCCACAAATAAGGGCAATGTACGGAGGCGACAGGGCAAGAAAAACAAATCTCGTACAGTATGGTTTCCGCCTTCCGGCAGCATTCGACAACCGCCCGTTGCAGTTTGATGAATTTATGAACATGCTCAATCAGGTCATCTATGTGTCTGCCACGCCTGCCGATTTTGAGTTGAACGAGTCTGAAGGCGTTGTTGTTGAGCAGCTTATACGACCAACAGGTTTGCTCGACCCAGAGATAGTTGTCCGTCCGAGCGAGAACCAAATTGACGACCTGCTGAACGAAATAATAGAAAGAGCGGAAAGAGATGAGCGCATACTTGTTACTACACTGACGAAGCGAATGGCAGAGGAATTGACGGAATTTCTGCTCAATCACGATGTCAGGGCTAACTACATCCACAGCGACGTAGCCACATTGGAGCGTGTACAGATAATGAACGACCTGCGCATGGGTCGTTTTGACGTCTTGGTTGGTGTCAATCTTCTGCGCGAGGGACTCGACTTGCCGGAAGTTTCGCTTGTCGCCATCCTCGATGCAGACAAGGAAGGGTTCCTGCGCAGCCACCGCTCGCTGACACAAACGGCAGGTCGCGCAGCCAGAAACGTCAACGGCAAGGTTATCATGTATGCCGACACAATAACCGAGAGCATGCAGCGCACCATTGACGAGACACAGCGCCGTAGGACAAAGCAGATGCAGTATAACGAAGAAAACGGCATTACGCCTCAGCAGATAAAGAAAGACTTGCATCAAAACATTCTCAGTCAGACCAACATGGCAGTCAACAAGAACACCAAAACCGTTCAGTACGAGCCTTATTTTGAGAGAGAAACAGCTTTTGTTGCTGACCCGATTATTGAGCGTATGTCGTCGTCGCAGCTGGAAAAGAGTATTGAGCGCACAACGGCGCTTATGAAACAGGCAGCCAAAGACCTTGACTTCATACAGGCAGCACAATACAGAGACGAAATAATAAAGCTTCAAAAGGAACTCGAAGACAAAAAACTTGCTGAAACAAGTTAAATAATCCTTAATTCAGCGTATATTCCTGACGTTTTTGTACTTTTGCACTTTAAAGACCAAAACATAACAATAATGATTCAACAGCTATGAAGGTATTATATACAGCAATAATATTTACACTTCTGTCCGTAAGCCTGCATGCCCAGAACGATTGGGAAATTCCTGAGGAGAACAAGGCTATCAGCGAAATAATAGACAGTATCGACAGCAAGATTGCCAACGACAATCCCGACAGCAAGTATCTTGAGGGTGCCGTGCCTATGGTAAACGGAGAGATATACTTTACGCAATCGATTGAAACGGACGGTAATGCGGAAGAGAATTTCAGCAGGATGATGAGCTGCCTTGCTACAATGGCAAAGGACAAAGACCAACTTCCGGAAAGCCGCATATCGCTCGTAAACAAGGGCAAGCACAGCATTGTCGCTCATTTTGAGGAGTGGATGGTTTTCAAAAGCAGTCTGTTCGAGCTCGACAAGGCACGATTCATCTACAACATTCTTGCAGAGTGTGAAGATAATATGGTGAACATCAAACTGTTCAGAATATCATATCACTATGAGGGCAATGACCGACAGGGCAAGAAGATATATAAAGCCGAGTCGTGGATAAGCGACAAGGAAGCACTGACAAAGAAGAAGGACAGACTGAGGAAAGGCACTGGCAAGTTCCGCAGAAAGACCATCGACAGAATAGAAAGCATTTTCAACAACATAAAATATGAGCTAAAATAACTATGGATACAGATAATATAACACACGAACAGGAAACGGGATATGCCCGCAGACCTCACAGAAAAGAGAAAGACAACAGTTCAAACCTCAAAATACGCAACATTCTGAACATCATCTTCATGTTGCTTGCCATCGTCGGCGTGGCTATTTATCTGCTGAAGCAGACTTTCTGGGGAACGATAATAATACTTGTGGCCATGGCTGTCAAGATGGTTGAATGTGTCATGCGCATGATAAAATGAAAAGACTCCATACCATCATATTGTTACTGTGTCTTGCACTATATTCCGCCTACGCTCAAGACTACAACCAGCTGAACGACGACGGCACATTCGTTGCTGCCAACAGCAAGCAATTCGGACGCAGCGACAGCATACAAAGCAAGCACAAGGAGATACCAAAAGGTTTTCACACATGGACTATCGACAGCCGTTATGGCGACAGGACTATGGTTGAGCCCGACACTGCATCGTATATGTTTATGAACAGCATATACACTTCGGGCGTGAAGGGTGATTACAACTTCTTGGGAAATCTCGGTTCACCGCGATACAGCCGAATATTCATCGACAATCCGGAAGCAGAAAACTTCATCTTCACAGAGCCTTACAGCTACTTCATGAAGCCTATAGACGATTTCCATTTCACCAACACCTACTCGCCTATCACCAACCTCACGTTCAACACTTGCGGCGACCGTACCAACGGCGAAGACCATCTGACGGCTAAATTTGCAGTCAACGCAGGCAAAAGGCTGGGTGTCGGCTTCCTATTCGACTATCTCTACGGTCGCGGATACTATCCTAACCAAAGCACGTCCATGTTCAACTATACTGTCTATGGCTCTTATCTCGGCGACAGATACCAGGCTCATTTCCGTGCTGCGCTCAACCATCAGAAGATGGCGGAGAACGGTGGTATTGCCGACGACAGGTATATAACAAATCCGGAGAGTTTCAACGACGATTACGACGAGGGCGACATTCCAACAGTATTGTCGCAGAATTGGAACAGAAACGACAATCAGCACATTTTCTTCAACCAAAGATACAGCATCGGTTTCCATCGCACCGTGCCTATGACCGAAGAAGAAATAAGAGCAAAGAAGTTTGCCATCGAATCTGAGAAAGAGCAGGAAGAAGCACGAAAACGCAGAAACAACGATTACGACAGCAACGGCAGGTCGTACGACGGCCGTCCAGACGATGCTGCCATTGCCATGAATGAAAGCAACAGCGGCAATGGCGGAAACAGCAACGACAGCATAATGGCTGGCGAAAGGATAAGGGTTGACGGCGTTGCCATGGCAGACAGCCTGCTGAAAAACACTGATACTGACGACAAATCCACATGGACTAAGCGCGAATACGTGCCTGTTACGAGTTTCATACACACGGTAGAGTTCAAGAATTTCCGCCGTATCTATCAGGCTTACCAGACACCGGAGAATTTCTATCTTGACGAATACTACAACATAGGCAAGTTTACCGGCGATTCCATCTACGACAAGACGCGCCACTATGAGTTGAGCAACACCTTTGCCGTTGCATTGCTCGAGGGTTTCAACAAGTGGGCAAAGGCTGGCGTAAAGGCGTTTGTGGCTCACGACCTGCGACACTACACGCTTCCAAACGCTACAGGAACCACCGACAAATATAATGAAAACACCATCAGTGTGGGCGGTCAAATCAGCAAGACGCAAGGCAAGACACTGCACTATGCCTTAGACGCTAATTTCGGTATTGCCGGTGCTGACGCCGGAGACATTTCATTAGACGGTTCTGCCGACGTCAACATACCTTTCATGAAAGACACGCTGCAGATTGCAGCCGATGCTTTCTACCACAGATATGAGCCATCGTTCTACCACAGATACTATCATTCGAGACACGCATGGTGGGAAAACGATGATTTCCAGCACGTCATTCACAACCACATAGGCTTTACTCTCTCTATGCCAAAGACCCGTACTACATTGCGCATAGCTGCCGACAACATCAACAACTATGCTTACTTCGGAACGGACTACACATACAGCGATGAGAACAAGCGCATCGGCAACACCGTAAACGCAAGGCAGACCGACAAGAATATCAGTGTGTTTACGGCACAGCTAAGCCAGTCGTTCTCGCTGAAGCCTGTCAATCTCGACATCGAGGCAACCTACCAGAAGTCGTCTGACGACGTCATACTGCCGTTGCCGAAGTTCAATTTATATGCCAATCTCTACGTACGATTCAAGATTGCCCGAGTGCTGCGATGCGATTTCGGTGCCGACATGCGATATTTCACACGCTACGCCGCACCCGAATACGTGCCTTACATCGGACAGTTTGCCGTATGCGAGAATGCAGCCAACCGTACTGAAATAGGCAACTATCCATACTTTAACATCTATGCTAACCTGCATCTGAAGCAGACACGTTTCTTCGTCATCGTAGGACACGTCAATGCAGGTAGCGGAAAGCAAAACTTTTTCCTCACGCCACACTACCCAACAAACCAGCGAGTTATACGCTTAGGGTTGTCGTGGAATTTCTTTAACTGACGGAAAACGATAACGGGAACGGGAACGTAAATAATAACGGGAACGGGAACGATAACAATAACTATAAAACATAAAACCATGACAAATAAAGAACTTATGCAAAGGGCTATCAACCTGTCGAAGGAAAGCGTGCTCAACGGAGGCGGACCTTTCGGAGCCGTGATAGCAAGAAACGGAGAAATAATAGCCGAAGGCTCTAACAACGTTACTACTCACTGCGACCCCACCGCACACGCCGAAGTGTCGGCTATAAGGAAGGCGGCAGAGAAACTCGGAACCTTCGACCTATCGGGATGCCAGATTTACACGTCGTGCGAGCCATGCCCCATGTGTCTCGGAGCAATCTACTGGGCTCACCTCGACAAGATATACTATGCCAACGACCGCAAGGACGCTGCCGAGATTGGTTTCGACGACGACTTCATTTACCAGGAACTGCAACTCAAGCCGTCTGAACGCCAGAAGCCATCAGAGATTATCATGCGCGAGGAAGCCATAGAAGCATTCAGAATGTGGCAGCAGAAAGAGGACAAAACAGAATATTAATATGGAAAGTTACCTGTATTTTGCATTTTCAATAGCAGTCATCGTGGTCATCTTCCTGCTTATAAAGAAGATAGCGGGATGCATACTGAAAAGCGTCATACTGCTCATCGTTGCAGCACTGCTCGCCTACGTCTACTTCAACTACTTCAAGGTTGTAGACGGCGACAGCGAAACAAACGTCGAACAAATAGACAACTGACAGCAACGGCACGCAACAAAAGCACGCGAAAGAGTCGGCGTGCGGAAACAGATACTGAACAACGGCGACAGCCATACTTGTTTCTGGAAGAAAAACCAGTGCAGTATGACTGTCGTCTGCGTTTGTTTGAGGTGTGAAACATATAATCAATTTTGGCTCGTTTACTGTCGCGTGAGTGCCCTCGAAAGTCATTTCAGAAATTGCAGGGGCAAAATATGCCCAAAATTCGCATACATCCATAATCCTCTGACAGTCAAACTATTAGAGTCAGACATAAGCCTTGTGAGCATGAAATGTATATGTTAAAATTGTCAAAGAGCATGTTTGACATTGTCAAACACACTGTTTGAGGCTGTGAAACATAGTGTTTGGGTATGAAAAACGCTATGTATGACAGGGCAAAATAGGCGAAATAGATGCCTCAAAGGTACTCTTTGACAATTTTAACAATTATCGCCGACACCGATTTTTACATATTTTTACACTTTCAAGGACTATTCCTATTCTATTTGGAGAGTTTTTCCCTGTCAAAATTTTTCATCATTTTTCGGCTTGAAGGAAAAATCTGTTGAGTTTGGCACGGTATTTGCTGTACACCAAAAACAAATGTTGTTTTTTGCCGTTTGCATGTTGCCATATCAATAAAAAAGACAACAGAAACAGCGAAAAACAACATTTCGTCAGTAAACTCTTAAATACTCTACACCTTCTGCATTGTCCGTCAGCAGAAGAGCGATGCATCTATTTCAGCACAAACGTGATTTTGCCAGTTTTCTTTAGCTGTTCGTGCGTTATTCTATGGCTGTTGTGTGGTTTTCCGTCGAGCAGTATGCTGCCGATGACATACTGGCTGGGGTCTTGCGCCTTTGTCTCTATCGTGATGTCGCCGTTTGGATAATATCGGTTGTCAAGATGTATTTTGACGCTTGTGAATGTAGGCGTTGTCAGTGTGTACGACGGGTCTCCGGGTATGTCGGGGTACAACCCAATCATTGACAGCACAGCCCATGCCGACATAGTTCCGCAGTCGTCGTTGCCTGGTATGCCGTCGGGCGTGGCACGGTAGTATTGTTGCAGCAGTCGTCTTACTTCCTTCTGCGTTCGCCATTCTTCGCCCTTGAAGTGGCTGAAGATATATGGGTATGCTATGTCGGGCTCGTTTGCAGGGTCATAGAGTCCTTCGTCGAATACACGCTGCAACTTGTCGACAAATGCCTTCTTGCCTCCCATGAGGCGAGCGAGCCCTTCTATATCGTGTGGCACTGCAAAAGTATAGTTCCATGCAGAACCCTCGTGGAATCCAGGTGCATTGCTGAAGTCGGCACCGTCTTCCGGATTAAACGGTGTGAGGAAAGAGCCGTCGGCTCGGCGTGGCCTCAGCGTGCCGTATTCCTTAGAGTAATATTCCTTGTAACGCAGGCTTTGCTTGCGGAAACGCTTGGCATCGTCTTTCTTGCCGAGAGCATCGGCAAGTCGCGCCAGTGCTGCATCGGCAACGTAGTATTCCAGTGCATGACTGACGGAGTTGTCGCCCGATTCGTCTTGAGAGTAGACTCCCAGCGGTATATAGCCGCGAGACAGATACTCATCGATGTCGGGACGCATCTTGTTTTGCTTTCCTTCCAACGTCGCAGAGCGCACAAAGGCATCGTAGGCAGTATGAATGTCGATGTCGGTGAGTCCTTTCAGGTAGGTGTCGGTTATGACAGGAATGGACGGGTCGCCCTCCATCGTCCACGTTTCACGCCCGAAAAGTTCCCATTTTGGCATCCATCCCCACTCTTTCTGCATGTCGATCATAGAGCGCACCATGTCGAGTTGCTTTTCAGGATATAGCAGTGTTTCGAGCTGATGCAGGTTTCGATATGTGTCCCATAGCGAGAAAACGGTGTATCGGTTGCCGTTGGTGTGAGCCGTTTCGCTGCTTTCCATTTTTGGATATTCGCCGTTGACATCTTGCAGTATTGTAGGATGAATCTGCGTATGGTAGAGAGCCGTGTAGAAAACCTTTTTCTGTTCTTCCGTACCTCCTTCCACCGTTACTTTGCTTAGTGTTTCTTCCCATTGTCGACGTGCCTGCTGGTGTGTGCCTTCAAAGTCGAATCCGTCTTGTTCGGCATTGAGATTTCTGCGTGCATTCTCAATAGAGACAAACGATACTCCCATCTTCAGCATCAGCTGTTCGCCTTCTGAACAATCGAACGACATGAAATATCCTATCTCATTGCCAGCCAACTCTTTACCATAGTTTCTATAAAGTTTGTATTTACCGTTGTCTTTATCCCATTGCGCCTCTACTCCCTTCATTTGTGGCTGCTTTTTCCAGTACCCCGATTGCTTTGGTTGCTTTGAAACTTTCATTACGAAGTAGATGGGGAATACGGCTTGCGAGTTGTAGCAGAAAGTGCCGAGCAATCGCATGCCTTCTATCTCGGTGTCGCTGACTCTCCTTACCATTGCTCCCGTTTCGTTTGTCAGTCCTTCGCCGAGATTGAGCAAGAGATGTTTTTCGCCGCCAGTGGCAAAGGTAAACCTCTCGATAGATGTTCTCAGCGTTGCCGTTGCTTCAGCCTTTATGCCGTTGTCAAGGTTTACGGAATAGTATCCTGGCGTCGACTTTTCGTTGCTGTATGTAGTGCCGTAGTTATGATAGTCGACGTCGAGTTTGTTGGTTGGCATTGTCAGCAGTGTTCCCATTTCGGGGCATCCCACGCCGCTGAGCGTTACGTGTGCAAAACCTGTGAAGAACTTATTGTTCTTTTCGTATGGTGCCGACCACCAACGCGCATCCTTGTCAAACTCGTTGAGGTCGCTGCCCATAACGTTGAACGGCACTACCGACATCAATCCGTGCGGCAAGACTGCGCCGGGATTGCATACGGAAAAGTTTGTCGTTCCTATCATTGGGTCGACGTAATCTATCGGTTGCTGTGCCGCTGTCGGTCGTATCAGGCAGAAACACGCAAAAAGTGTCAAGAGTAGTTTGTTTCGCATCATGATTTTAATGTTATTTATTTAAACAATCGTCTGAACTGTGCCGGTATTGGGCTTTCAAATTCCATTGGCTTGTGCGTAACAGGATGATACATGCACAGCAGGTACGCATGCAGGCAAAGCCTGTGTACGGGGTCGTCGCCGTTGCCATACTTCATGTCTCCGCACACGGGGTGTCCCATGTCGGCAGCGTGAACACGTATCTGGTTCTTGCGTCCTGTTTCGAGTTTGAACTCCACGAGCGAGTGTTCGGTCGTACGGTCTAAGACATGGAAATGAGAGACGGCATACTTGCCGCCATTGTCGTATGGCGACGACTCCGTGAAATAGTCTTTGTTTTCTTTCAGATAGCTTGTCAGCGTGCCACCGTCTTCCTCCACCTCTCCCGACAATACGGCTACATAGCGTCGGTCGTAGACAATATCGTGCCAGTTGTGTTCAAGTATTTGCTCCGTCTCAATGTTCTTGGCATAAACCATCAAGCCACTCGTGTCGCGGTCGAGCCTGTGAACGACATGTGCGTGGCACTTCTGGTGCGACTGTGCGAAATACTTGTCGAGCAGCACCTTGACGTTGAGCGATGAGTGTCCCGATGCCATTGACAAAACACCAATGTTCTTCTCGACGATGACGATGTGCCTGTCTTCGTAGATTATCTTCACATATCGGCTTTTGAACATGTCATTGCGCTTTGTCCGACTGACGCTAACCGTCATGCCCGGCTGCAACTGATAGTCAAACTGCGTCGTAACCTTGCCGTTCACCTTTATGCCTCGTCCCTGCAGCGTGGCTTTCGTCTTCGACTTGCTTTGCTGAAGGTTGGCAAGCAACCAATCCAACAGTTTTGCACTTTCATTTACGTTATAGTTGGTATATTCACCAAGATGATTAGTATATCTCATAGATACTTCTTATATAATTTTCATTGTTTCAGTCGAGGACACACAATACAGGCCACCACCCCATCAGTTTGTCGGCAACGACACCGACGACGAACAGAAGCCCGAAGACAAACATGTTGCGTGCCGTCTCGCCGAGCACCATATTGAGAGCCTTGCCCCGACGAATGCTTTTCATGCGACGGTATGTGTGTGCATGAAGAAAAAGATAGTTGAAAGGAACAAGACAAGTGCAGTATGCCCCTGCCTTGAGGAAAACCAATCCCATGTGGCACGCAGCCAAACCAAGTACGAAATACAGCAGTGCCGTCCATCGCTCGCCAATCCTGACGGCTATGGTTTTCTTGCCGGCAATGCGGTCGCTATCCCTGTCGCGATAGTTGTTGACAACCAGCAGCGTGTCGATGACCATGCCGCAAGCCAATGCCGACAACACAACATGGCGTTCTATTGTGTGCAGTTGCAGATAGTATGTGATGCAGACAGGTACAAGCCCAAAGAAAACGAGCACGAGCACATCGCCAAGGCCCCAATAAGACAGATGTGTGGTATAGAGAAAACAAAACAGCACACAGGCAGCACCAACCAACAACATCTCCCAGCCGCCGACAAACAGCAGCGGCAAGCCGGCAAGGCAAGCCAAGAGGGTTGTAACAACAATAGCCTTCCTCATTGCCGAAATCGTTACCCACCCCTGAGCACAGGCACGTCGGGGACCAAGACGGTGTTCGTCGTCAGTACCCTTCTTAAAGTCGAAATAGTCATTAATGAAATTAGCATCTATCTGCATGATAAACGCAAACAGCAGGCACGTCAGCCAAACCCACCAACTGAAGCCATTGCCCACAGCACCCAACGGATAAGCATCAGCCCAAGCAAGCACACCACCCATCATCACGGGAACAGCAGCACCAGTAAGCGTTTTCGGGCGCGATGCCAGCACCCAAGCCTCACGCGAATTTACACCGACAACATGTTCTGTTTTCATACTTTTAATAAAATAATTTGCAAAAGTAAACATTTATCCGTACATTTGCAAACAAAACAATATCATTTCCCACATAAATCTGACAACGGGAACGCAAACGGGAACGGGAAACGATAGAAAAATATAAAAAAAGAAACAGCAATCAGCAGCATGGACCTGACATCCTCACCCTCCGTCGAGATAATGCGCTTCGTGGAAACACAAATTCTTCCGCGCTACACACACTTCGACAAAGCCCACAACCTGACACACGTCAACAGCGTCATTAAACGCTCCGTAGACATGGCACGCCAGATGGGAGCCGACATAAACATGGCATACGTCATAGCCGCATACCACGACTTAGGGCTCGAAGGACCACGCGCCATCCACCACCTGACAAGCCGACGCATACTCAGCAGCGACGCAAGACTCCGCAAATGGTTCACACCCGAACAGATACGCATCATGAGCGAAGCCGTAGAAGACCACCGCGCATCCGCATCGCACGCGCCACGCTCACTCTACGGCAAGATAGTAGCAGAAGCTGACCGCGACATAACAACAGACAACGTCATACGCAGGACAATACAGTTTGGCAAGTCAAATCATTCCGAACTCAGTCGCGAGCAACAATGGCAACGATTCCGCCAACACATGGAAAGCAAATACTCCAGAAACGGATACATCAAACTATGGCTGCACGGCACCGAAAACGAGCGCAACCTAAACACACTCCGACAAATAATAGACAACCCCGCACAGCTGAAAGCACACTTCGACCGAATATACGACACTATTTAGACAAGTTGCTGAAACAAAGCGCAGCACCAATAGCCGTACAAAACTCCGAATACTTCGGAATGCGGAAGCGCACACCGTACAGTCTCTCCAGTTTCGGGAACACATCCCTGCACTGCGGCAACAACGTCAGTTGACCAATCAGCACAAAATCCTTAATGTCGCCATTCAGGGCCGACAGCACCGACGCACTGCCAATCGACTGCAACACCATGTGAATAAGCCCCAACGCAACATCCTCGCGAGAAGCATTGTTTCTCGCATTGCCAAACAGCGACGCCGTAGCATCTTTCGGAAGACCAGGAAGAGGCTGCGCACTGATATCTCCAATAAGCACGTTAATCTTCGAGATATCGCCCTTGATAGCCAACGCCTGCAGCTGCCTCACATCATCCGTCTGCAACACCACACGCGACAACCCCTGCAGCGTGCCGCCGCCTATGCCGATGCCTCCGATATGACGGATGTTGTCGCCGTCGCACAAAACCAGCGACGTGCCAGTTCCCATGCTCACAGTTATAAAACGGTCAATGCCCGACTCAAACCTCGCACCAAGACCGTCCGCAAGAAACTCGTCAGCCTTAGCCGTAGGAAGCCCATAAATAGGCTTGTTGATATAAGCACTGCCCACACCCGTCAGCATAACCTGACGAACATCAGACAGACCTGTCTTGTTGTCATACAGATACTTTCCGAAAGCACCATAGAGCGAAGTTACAGGGTCCGTCGCAGTAATGCGCAACGGAGAAACAACCTTTTTGTCCCTTATGCCCACAATCTTAGTAGTGCTGATGCCAACGTCTATGCCAATAACCATAACAATAAAAAATTAAATCGTCGGCAAAGGTACGAATAAGCGAGCGGAATGCAAAAGGAAAACTTGTTTTTCTTTTCATTTCCGAGCGTGAGTAACTTATCTAAAGTTACGAAAAATCCGTTTAAGTGATGACAAAATAAACATTATTTTTTAAGTGATGACAAAATAAACATTATTTTATTTTGTAGAGCGTAAGGATTTTATGTAATAAGCGAGCGGAATGCAAAAGGAAAACTTGTTTTTCTTTTATTGCTGTCCGCTAAAACTCAAATGAGCAAAAAATATCTTCCGCAATGACTTTGTTCAGACGTTGCGGTTTTATTTTCAGAAAAGTCAGCCATACAAATAATATAAACAGCAACATTCATACTGTCAACATATTCACCAAACACCACTATATATGGATGCAACCGTGAACCATCTTCTGCCTTATCCCTGCTGCCGTGCGTTCATCGTTGGCGCATATCTTCCAATCACTGGGACAGATAGCACGCATTTCATCTTTGAAAATAGCCAGACGCTCATCAATAGGCTTTGATTCATCAAGCAAGTGATTTCCAATGCTCGTCAATTCTTCTGGCTTAGATTCCCACAGAGACTTAAATACACCATCAACATGTGCATTATCAACAATATTCTGTCCTCTAAGGCTTTTGATAATCGTTAGAACATCTTTTCCTCCTGTCTTATCCAGTAACCCCCACTTGTATTCTTCCTCATAACCATTAAACGGCTCTTTAGTACTGAACTCACTTATCAACTCTTTCATAAGTTTGCTCTGTAAGGCTTCAGCCAATTCATCTCGCATATACCATTGGAATCCCAGCTTCGTGTCCTTTCCTTTTTGCATGGTAATACACCAATAAGTATCATTCCCATCAATCCCTACCACACGAAAACGATTCAATTTCTTTTGTACCCATTTTGAGAAATTTGTCACTTTACTATTGTAGTGTGATGCTGGCTTACCATATTTCATGGCAACTGTAGTACATGTTCCTTTATGTTCTGGCTCACGTAGAAAACAGTAAAGAGTTTCCAAATAAGGACTGGCTTCTGGCTCGTTCAATAAATCAAACCATTCCTTTGTTGAGATTCCTATATCTCCACAACTATATTCTCCCTTGGAAATTACTGTTTTATATAATGTATCTAAACCCATCCCTTTTAACATCATAAATTTAGAATATACTATATAATATAAATGTAAAAGTATGTTGTCTTTATTTTTTACATCATTTTCAGTATATTCTTTCTCCGAATATTTTTGTTCCTATTCTTATGTTTGTTGTTTGGCACTGCAGTGCTATGTGGTAGTCGTGGCTCATTCCCCAGCTGCGCTGGCTGAAGTTGGGGTCGTTGGGGAAGTATGTTGTTTTTATTTCGTTGAAGAATTGTGCTGCGGTGTTGAATTCTTGCTGTATTTGTTGCTGGTTGCTGACGTTTGATGCTATAGTCATGAGTCCGCATATCTGTATGTGTTTCATTTGGCGCCACTCTCCGCTGCTGAGCATTTGCCGGCATTCGTCGAGGGTGAATCCGTATTTTGTGGTTTCTTGTGCGATGTGCAGCTGTAGGAGTATTTTTATTGTTCGGTTGTTTCTGGCTGCTTGCTTGTCTATTTCTCTCATGAGCCTTATACTGTCGACGGATTCTATTATTGCGATGTATGGTGCTATGTTTTTTACTTTGTTTGTCTGCAGGTGTCCTATGAAGTGCCACTGTATGTCGCTTGGCAGCTGGCTTGCTTTTTTGGTGAGTTCCTGTTGGTGGCTTTCGCCGAAGTGCCGCTGCCCTTCCTCGTATGCTGCCATGATGTGCTGGCAGGGGTGGAATTTGCTTATGGCTACGAGCTGTACGTCCGGGGGCAGGCTGTCGGCTATTTTGCGGTAGTTTTCCTTTATGTCGTGCATGGCTTTAGTGTTCCTCCTCGTATTCTGGCTTGTCGTCTTTTTTCAGTGTCTTGTTGTGTTCAAATACGTCCATGATTTGTGTTTCCTGCATTGCTGCTACGACGTAGTCGGTCATGGTGCTGCTCATTGCTTCTTCTATGTAGCGGAGTGCCTGTGCGAAGTTGGAGGCTTGTATGAGGTAGTGGACGTTTGTGCGCTTTTCTTTCTCGGTTTTTTCGTCGATGGTTATGTATTGCAGCTTTGCCTTGTAGAAACGGTCATCGGCTTCCTTGTCGCTGAAGAATATTTCACCGTAGGTTGCTTTCTTGATGTCTGCTATGTCGAAGTCGCCGCTGATGTATGCTGACATTTCTTCTGTTGTGGCTGCTTCTGCTTCGGTAAAGCTGAGTGCGTCTACGACGTAGAGTTCGGTTACTTTCTTCTGCATGCCGTCGTCGGTTGTCTTTTCGTAGCGTACTTTGGTTTCAAACCATTGTGCTGTTCGTGTTCTCATGTGCTTGTTGTTTTTTTTATGTTATTATTGTTGTTTCTGTTATTGTTCACGTTATTTTATGAGTTTGTGTCCTAAGTCTTTTCCCCTGCAGATGTCTACGATGCGCTGTATGACTTCGTCCATTATGGGTATGTCTACCTTGTAGTAGGTGTCGAAGTCTGGGCATAGCACTACGAGGTGCATGGCTTTCACTGTTATGCCGTAGTTTTTCTGCAGTATGTATCGGTATAGGTTTTGCTGCAGGCAGTAATGGGTGTATGCCGTGTCGGGCACGTTTATGCCGTTGAGACTTGTCTTGCCGTTGAATCCTCTTGTTATGGGTGTTCCTTTTGGGTCTACTACTTTTCGGCTTCGTTTCCAGTCGTAGATGACGAGCTGTCCGTCGTCTTGCTTGCATGTGAGGTCTATGGTTCCGGCTATGTTCAGTTCTTCGTCGTATATGGGCCATTCCTGACGATATGGCTTTATGTTGTGGTCGTTTATGAACGACAGGAAGTGTTGTTTTTCGCGCTCTATGCTTACTGTTTTCTTTTTGCCGGCATATTCAAATGTGTATTCTGTCTCGAATGTGCCTGTCTTGAAGTAGTTTTCGGCTTGTTCGTGTACGAATGTTCCTACTTCGCTGGCGCACTGTCCTACGGTGTACCATTTTTCCAACGATGTCTCGACGGGTGTTCCGTATCGTTCCCACTGTCGTTGTGCTTGTTTCAGTGCGTCGAACTTCTCGAAGAAGTATGCTATGAGCGAGCTTACCGACAGGAGCTGCTTTCGTCCGTTGCATACGTAGACATGTTCGTCGGGTATGAAGTCTATGCAGCTGTCTTGCGCGTATAGTCCTGCATCGGCAAAGCTGTTCATCTTGCTTACTATCTGGCTGCTTCTTGTCCTTGTCTTTATTTCTGCCTGACATTTCTGTTCGTCGTCGGTCAGTGGGAGGCTTGCCGTCTCTGGTGTCTTGCTGCTGCTTCCTGTCAGTTCGCGTTGCAGGTATTTCTCTCTTGTTCTGGCTGCTGCCATCTTCAGCGAGTCGTTGCTTGTCCATCGTCTTGCCGTCGGCACGTCGGCGTCGGCAGCCAGTTTCTTGTCAATGTCCAGTTCTGGCATCATTGAGCCTACTATGCGTGCAACGTAGCCAACGCAGGCTTCGGCATGGTCGACAACCTGCTGTTCGGTAAACCTTACTACTGTCCATCCGTGCCTGTTCACGACGTCGTCTCTGTAGTTGTCTCCGCACGATATGTAGTGCAGCGGGCTTCTTGTGTCTCCGCTGTATGGCTCGTCTATCTCTATGTCTATCCTTACGGTGTGTCTTGACTTTGCGAACAGTGCTATGTCGAAACAATAAGGCGTGTGCCTGTAGAGGGTATTTATACAAACGTCTTTTGCAAGAAAAATGTCTGTCGGCAGTCGCAGTGCCAGCAACTTCATGAAGTCATCTGCTACGCTGTTGTGCTCGCATGTGCATCTGCGGAACGGATATATCACGGTGTCTTTCTCTGGGAATTTCACTACAGGGTATGTCCACGTTTCCGTCCCCGTTATCGTTTCCGTTCCCGTTCTCTCCGGCGCTATATTGTCTTTCTCCATAATTACCTATTGATTTATCTTCCTCCACAACATTTTGTTCATTGCCTGCAACTTGCGTCCTTGCTTCGTAATGTCGCCGCGCACACCACTGATGTTGTTAAACAGTTCGGTTACGGCATTCTGCACAGCATTCGGACGTCGCAGTTTCTTGTCGGCATCGGGATTAACAACTATGCGTATGCCCTTTTCCACTATCCTTATCGTTATGTCTTCGTCAAACAGTGCTGGGTCTCCGTCGAAGTGCACGGGTCCCGGATGGCTGCGGTGTATATGTACACACTTCGAGCGGAAAGACTTTATCTTGCTGCTCTTGTCCAGAGTCTTGTTCATCAGGTCGAAGCTCACCTGTGGCGCATCGAGAATATCGAAAGGCTCCATGATGATGATGTCCATCATTCCGTCGCTCATAGATGCCTGCGGAGCAATATAGGCGTTGTTGCCATACTGCGACGCGTTGGCACACGAGATGAGATAAGCCTTGTGCTTGTTTTTCTTTCCGTTCTCATCTTCTATAGTATAGATATCGGGCTTGTATCTCAGTCCTTCCTTCAGCACATGTTCTATGTACTTCATAGGTCCGCGCTTGCCGTCTTCGGCAAACTTCATGCTTATGAACGCGTCAAAGCCCATGCCGCAAGTGCAGAAAAAAGGCGTGTCGTTTATCATGCAATAATCCAGGTCGTGAATCTCACACTTGTTGATAATCTTTATAGCCTTAGCAATGTTTATGGGTATCATCAGGTGCCTTGCCAATCCGTTACCGGAGCCGCAGGGCACGATAGCCATAGCCGTAGAAGTGTTTATCAGTCCCCTACCCACCTCATTTATCGTGCCGTCGCCACCGACAGCCACAACCACGTCGGCACCGTCGCGACTTGCCTGCGCCGCAAGAACAGTGGCATGACCCGCATACTGAGTGTAGACAATGGAATAGTCGTACATCTTCTTGTCGAGATGCTTTTCCACCAGCTTCGGGATTCCTGACTTATTTATCACGCCCGAAATAGGATTGAGGATGAAAACAATCTTCTTTCTATTGTCTTTCATGACCGCAAAGGTACAAAAAACTTACTATTTAAAACAATAATTTCCGCATATTCTTCTCTGTCTTGACAAGTTTTTGTACCTTTGCAGTGTTTGCAACATGCTCTGCAACAATATGGAAACCATAAGAAACATAGAATTGCTGGCGCCTGCCAAGAACAAGACAGTGGGCATGGCAGCCATTGTGCACGGTGCCGATGCCGTATATATCGGTGCCGACCGCTTTGGCGCGCGTGCCGCAGCAGGCAATTCCGTAGCTGACATAGCCGAACTGTGCCGCTTTGCACACCGCTATGACGCACGCGTATATGTTACTGTCAACACCGTTGTTTACGACAATGAACTCGACGACACACGCCGACTCATCGACGAGTTGACGGCTGTCGGTGCCGACGCCATACTGTTGCAGGACATGGGACTCGTGGAATATGCCCGACAGCGCATAGAGATACACGCATCAACACAAACCGACAACCGCACGGCAGCTAAGGCTGAATGGCTCATGAAATTAGGTTTCAGCCGCGTAGTGCTTGCACGCGAACTGTCGCTCGACGAAATCAGGCAGATACATGCCGACGTTCCCGACGTCGAACTCGAAGCATTCGTTCACGGAGCACTGTGCGTAAGCTATTCAGGGCAGTGCTATGCATCGGAATACTGCTTCAGCCGCAGTGCCAACAGGGGCGAATGTGCACAAGTTTGCCGCATGAAATTCACTCTGGAGAATGCCGACGGCAACACAATAGCAGAGAACTTGCATCTTCTTTCACTGAAAGACATGTGCCGAAAGGACGACATCGAGCAGCTCATGGATGCCGGAGTTACGTCGTTCAAGATAGAGGGCAGGCTGAAAGACGTTTCATATGTAAAGAACGTCGTTGCTGCATACCGACAGCAGATAGACAGCATCATAGCACGACATCCCGACAAATACCGCCGTCAGTCGCTCGGAACATGCACATACACGTTCCAGCCCGACGTCAGCAAGAGTTTCAATCGTGGATTTACCACCTATTTCCTGCATCGCCGCGAGGCTGACATCTTCCAGCCGCACACACCGAAGGCACTCGGAGAACATGTGGGATATGTCAAGGAAACAGGCAGAGACTGGTTCACGGTGTCGACAACTGCCACTTTCGGCAACGGCGACGGACTGTGTTTCTTCGACGAAAGCAACGAGTTGATTGGCTTCAGGGTGAACCGCGCCGAGAACAACAGGCTTTTTCCGCAGAGAATGCCGCGACAACTGAAGCGCAGGATGCCGCTCTACCGCAACTACGACCAGCGTTTCGAGCAGATGCTGCTGAAACCGCAAACGGCTGACAGGCGAATTGCCGTTGGCGTAAACCTGAGATATGACGGATGCCTGAAACTGGAGATGACCCTGCCCGAACGAGGCATTGCCGTTACGGCTTCTATGGCTCACGACTATGAGGAGGCCCGCACGCCGCAGCGCGACAACATCGTCAGACAGCTCTCAAAGCTCGGCGACACGTGCTTCGCATGCTCTCAGCCCTGCGTCGACGACACGACAGAAAGGCTGTTTATTCCTGCCGCACACATCGCTTCTCTGCGCAGGGAGGCAGCAGCCATGATGGAAAACAAAGTCGTCAGCATGGCAGAAAGCCGCAGAAAGGAGTGGACACAGCGCGAATATGCCGGCAAGGCGGCTGATGCTGCCAAAGTGAATGGCTATATATATAACTCTCACGCGTACCTATATAATATCTACAACAACGATTCCAGAATTTTCTACAAGGCTCACGGGGTGGATGCAGGCATGCCTGCGACCATGAAAGACCTGAGACCTACTGCCGACGACATCGTGCTCATGCAGTGCCGCCACTGCCTGCGTTTCTCCTTAGGCATGTGTCCCAACAGGAAGAGCAACGGCACGCCGCCTGTGCGCATAAGCCGCCAGCAGTGGCGAGAGCCTGTATTTCTGCGACTCGACAACGGCAGACGCTTCCGGCTGTCGTTCGACTGTAAGAATTGCCAGATGAACATATATGCAGACAACTGAAAGAATCATAGCAGTCATCATCGTCCTGCTGTCGCTGACATCGTGCTACGAGCGCAGAGAAAACATTAAGGACGTGCATGTGGAATACACTGAATATCAGCTCGATTCCATCTCTTTCGCACGAACACACCACTACACCGAAAACTACAATTTCGTCGTTCGCGCTGACAGTCTTATGCTGATACGCCAGCAGCCGGAAGAAACCATCAACTCGCTGCCTATCGACTCGTTTGCCATGAGGCGCGGCGAGCTGCTTGCCGTTGCCGACATCCGCATACTGCCTAACGATACCGTCGACTCGGTGTGGGTGCAGCTGGCGTCAGACCAGCTAAAAATGGGATGGATAAGGGAAAAAAACATGCTGCCGAAGGTTGACCCCGACGACCCGATTTCGCAATTCATATCGTTTTTTTCCAACACGCATTTGCTCATCTTCCTCGTTATTGTGTGCATCATAGGGGTTGGCTACGGACTTAGAATACTGTTCAGAAAAAACGCATATATTGTTCATTTCAAGGATATTAACTCTTTCTATCCTACACTGCTGACGCTCATTGTGGCGTCATCGGCTGCCTTCTATGCCACCATACAGCATTTTGCGCCTGAGGCGTGGCGACACTTCTACTTCCACCCTACTCTCAACCCGTTCACGCAACCGCCTCTGCTGCTCATTTTCCTCGTGTCGGTGTGGTCGCTCATCATTGCTGCCATTGCTGCCGTCGACGACACTCTGCGCCACCTGCCCTTCGGACAGAGCGTGCTATATCTGTGCGGACTGGCTGGAATATGTGCCGTCGACTACATCGTCTTCAGCATCACAACGCTCTACTACGTTGGCTACCTGCTGCTCATTGCCTACTTCTGGTTTGCTCTGTGGAGATATTTCGCCTTCAACAGGACACACTATATCTGCGGCAACTGCGAGCAGCGCATAAAGCAGAAGGGATATTGTCCGTACTGCGGAACGCTGAACGAGTAGGAAAAATGCATTTTTTCCGCTCCCTACAAAAAGTGTGCCAAACTTGTCAGATTTTTCTTTCGAGCCGAAAAAAGATGAAAAATTTTGACAGGGAAAAATCGTTCAAATAGAATCGGGACAACTCCTGAAACTGCAATTTTCTGTTAATTTTCGAGTCAATGATAATTGTTAAAAATGTCAAAGACTACCTTTGACGCGCCTATTTCGCCTTTTTTGCCTTGTCAGACATAGCGTTTTTCACCCCCAAACACTATGTTTGGCAGCCTCAAACAGTGTGTTTGACAATCTCAAACATACTCTTTGACATTTTTAACATATACATTTCGTGCGCACAAGGCTTATATTTCTCGCTAACAAACTGACTATCAAAAGCATACAGACAAATGCAAATTTTGGGCGTATTTTGCCCCCGTAATTTCCGAAACGGCTTTCGAGGGCAGTCACGCGACAGTAAACGGGCGAAAATTGATTAGTATTTTCTTTGCGCTTTTACGGCAAAATTGTTTAAAATCCTAAAAAATTAGGATTGCAGGGACAGCAGAAAACCGTTACCTTTGCATCGAAATAAAACAAAAAACAATAATATGTATCTAAAAACATGCATTGCCTTATTGGCAACATTATTCTGCCTGAACATCTCGGCAGGTATCAATCCAGAAGACAAACCCATCGAGGCGGTAGACACATCGCGCGTTGTCGACCTCGACGAAGTAACCGTACTATCGCAGTCGAAAGACATCTACAAACTGCGCCAGCAACCCGTCAGCGCTTCGATGCTCTCGGGCGAGCAGATGCAGCAGCTCGGTGTCGGAGACTTGCGCGACCTGTCGGCATACACACCGGCTTTCGTCATGCCCAACTATGGCTCGCGACTGACATCGTCGGTCTATGTGAGAGGCATAGGCTCACGCGTAAACAACCCAGCAATAGGCATCTACGTCGACGGAATGCCGCTGATGAGCAAGTCGGCTTTCAACTATTATTTCTACGGCATCGACCACGCCGACATCGTGCGCGGACCGCAGGGAACGCTCTTCGGACAGAACTCGGAGGGTGGACTCGTAAGAATATACACGCACAACCCTATGAACTATCAGGGCACTGACCTGAAACTGTCGTTCGGAAACCATTTCAGAAGAAATGCCGAAATCACTCACTACAACAAGGTCAGCGACAAGTTCGCATTCTCGCTCGGAGGATTCTACAACGGCACTAACGGCTTCCTCAGAAACCAGGCAACGGGAGAACGTGCCGACAAGATGAACGAAGCCGGCGGAAGAATCAGACTGGCATACAAACCGACACAAAGACTGACAGTTGACTATATTGCTGACTATCAGTACGTTCGGCAGAACGCTTTTCCTTACGGAATATACAACGAGGAAACAACACACACAACTGCACCCAACACAAACTATCAAAATAATTACCGCAGAAACGTCTTCAATACGGCGCTGAACATAGGCTTCAAGGCTAACGGTTTCGACTTCTTCAGCAACACGTCTTATCAGTATCTGAAAGACTACATGCTCATGGATCAGGACTACATGCCTTCCGACTTCATGCACCTCGAACAACGACAGTTCCAGAACGCATTTACACAGGAATTTGTGCTGAAGAGCAACAATCGCAGCCGTTGGCACTGGACAACAGGAGCATACCTCGCAGCGTCGTGGCTGAAGACGTGGGCACCGATATACTTCGGTGACGCCATAACAGGACGAATAGCGAAAGGAATAGAAACAGCCATGTACAACGCTATGGTAAACTCTATGGCTGGACGATTCTTAGGTATGGGAATGACAATGGAACAGGCTCAGGAAATGGCTCGGCAGACAATAGAGAAAGCTGGAGGCGTAAGCATGAAGGCAGACATGGACGTGCCGGGAGTGTTCAGAACTCCACAGCTCAACATGGCTGTGTTCCACGAGTCAAACATAGAGATAACCGACAATCTCACGGCTACGCTCGGACTCAGATACGACTACAACCGCACGGCGCTGAACTACAACACTTCTGCCGTGATGGCTATGACCGCAAACGTCATGGGACAGCAGGCTACAAACTACCTGACAAGCATCATCAGCGACAGCATACACAACAACTTCGAGCAGTTGCTGCCAAAAGTGGCTCTGAAATACAGGTTCGGAAACACCGACAACGTCATCTACGCCACATGGAGCAAGGGCTACAGGGCTGGAGGATACAACATACAGATGTTCTCCGACATATTGCAGACAGAACTGAACGCCAACTCGCAGGCGGCTAACCGAAGCAGCTACGACATACCGCACACTGCAGCCGACTACGAAAACATAACAAAAACTATAGAATATAAGCCGGAAACAAGTTGGAACTATGAGTTCGGTACACACCTGAACCTTATTGGAAACACGCTGCAACTCGACTTCGCGAGCTACTATATGCAGATAAAGAACCAGCAAGTTTCGGTCATGGCAGGCAACTACGGCTATGGCAGACGAATGACTAACGCAGGAAAGAGCTACAGCTGCGGCGTAGAACTGGCACTCAGGGGAGCGCTACTCGACAACCATCTGACATGGAACGTAAACTACGGATATACTCATGCCGTTTTCAAGGAATATAAAGATGTCATTGCTATCAACGGAACGCAGACCGAAGTAGACTACAAGAACAAGAAAGTGCCATACGTTCCGGCACACACCTTCGCCGCTATGGCTGACTATCGCTTCGACCTGACAAACTCGTTCATCAACTCGATAGTCGTCGGAGCCAACGTTACAGGCAACGGAAAAACATACTGGGACGAGGCTAACACCGTAAGCCAGAACCTGTATGCAGTGCTCGGGGCACATCTCGACATCAACATAGACAAGTGTATCATAAGTTTCTGGGGCAGAAACCTCACCAACAACAAGTACAACACATTCATGGTCAACAGCGGAGCAACGGGACAGGTGTTCAACTTCGCACAGCGCGCCAACCCGATAGAATACGGCGTAGACCTGAGAATACACCTCTAATGAGAATTACATAACACACTCTACAATAATAAAAGTGCTTCCCCGATGTTGTCGCGAAGACAATGTCGGGGATTTTTCGTTGACAACTGCAAGGAGCAAAGGATGACAGCAACTTTACAAACAAAAAAATTCGTAAAAACAAAAAGATAGACAAAACATTACCGTAAGAAGTATTTTTTTTGTATCTTTGCGGTAGTTAACGATTTACCAATATGATTACAGGCGAGATAAAGAACCGAATTGACAGCATTTGGGACACCTTTTGGACGGGTGGAATTACTAACTCACTTACCATATTAGAGCAGATGACCTATCTGTTCTTTATGAAGATGCTTGATGATGCTCAGCGCACGAAAGAAGCAAATGCAAATGCCTTTGGTGTGGCAGTGAAAGACCCTACTTTCAAACAAGGTTTGTGGCACAATCCCGAAACAGACAGGGACGTAAATTATAACGACCTACGATGGAGCGTGTTCAAGAATAAGGAACCTGAAACTATGTATCGCACGGTCAGCAAAGATGCCTTTATCTTCATAAAGAACTTGAATGAGGGCAAAGAATCTGCGTACAGCCGTTTCATGGAAAACGCCACGTTCCTTATTCAAAGTCCTCGAACTCTGACAAAGATAGTGGAAGGTATCGACCACCTCGATATGAACAACCGAGATACGATGGGCGATACCTATGAATATATTCTTGGCAAAATGGCAGCATCAGGCAATAATGGTCAGTTCAGAACACCACGCCATATTATACGTATGATGGTCGAGATAATGCAGCCCACATTGAAAGACACCATTTGCGACCCTGCAATGGGCAGTGCAGGCTTCATTGTTGAGAGTGCCAAATACATCAAGGAACACTATCAATCGGAACTATTGAAGAAGGAGAATGCCGACCACTATAAGAACGATATGTTTCATGGCTTCGATACCGACTTCACAATGCTTCGTATCGGTGCTATGAACTTAATGCTTCACGGTGCAGACAATCCCGACATTCAATACAGAGACAGTCTTTCTACTGACAATACAGACGAAAATAGATACACCCTTTGTTTGGCAAATCCACCATTTACAGGGAGCCTTGACTATGAGGCTGTGAGTAAGTCTTTGCTTGCTATCACCAAGACGAAGAAAACGGAGTTGCTGTTTGTCAGTCTGTTTGTCCGTATGCTGCAAATCGGTGGTCGCTGTGCAAGTATCGTTCCCGATGGAGTGTTGTTTGGAAACAGCACGGCTCATAAGGCATTACGAAAAGAGTTAATCGACAACCAACGTCTGCAAGCAGTCATATCTATGCCATCGGGTGTGTTCCAACCCTATTCGGGCGTTTCTACGGCTGTGCTTGTCTTCACCAAGACCAATGCAGGGGGAACGGATAAGGTGTGGTTCTACGATATGAAAGCCGATGGCTATACGCTTGACCAAAAGCGAACAGAGTGCCAAGAAAACGATATTCCCGATGTGGTGGCTCGTTTCAAGAATTTGGATGCCGAGGCAGACCGCACACGAAAAGAGCAGTCGTTCCTCGTTCCTGTGGATGAAATTCGCAATAACGACTACGACCTCAGTATTAACAAATACAAAGAGGTGGAGCGTGTCAAGGTAGAGTACGATGCCCCCGAAGTCATCTTTGGCAGAATTGCTTCGCTGCAAGAGGAAATCAATAACGCAATGGCTGAGTTTAAGGAGAAGTATCTATGAGGGAGGGATGGACATATAAGAGGTTAGAGGAGGTCGCAACCATTAAATCGGGGTACACTCCTTCATCCGATGATTTATCAGATGTAGGTGTTGTGCCATATTTCAAGGTGGGTGATATGAATATGGTAGGTAATGAAAAATACCTTCAATATTCTTTGTCTTTTGTAGATGATACATTCAAAACTTTTCCACATAATTCTATTGCATTCCCCAAAAATGGTGCTGCAATTGCCACGAATAAAAAAAGAATCCTTAAACAATCATCGGTTGTAGACCTCAATACTGCGGTGCTTATCCCAATTAAAAATGAAAATGTTGAGTATCTATATTATTGGATTTGTAAAATAGATTTTAGAGAAATTACGAGAAGAGGTGCAGTGCCAACATTAGACATCAAAACGTTAATGCAGTTGGAAGTCCCATATCCACCCCTCTCTGAGCAACAGCGTATAGTTTCAGAACTTGACCTTCTTTCGAGCATCATCGAGAAGAAAAAGGCACAACTTAAAGAATATGACCAACTCGCCCAATCCATCTTTTATGATATGTTTGGCGACCCCGTGACAAATGAAAAAGGATGGGATGTGAAGAGGTTGGGAGATGTTGGAATAATAGTAGCAGGTTCTACTCCATCCACGAATGATGAAAGTAATTGGGACGGTCATGTAAATTGGGTTACTCCTGCTGAACTTGGAGAGCAATTATATTATGGTGAAACTGCAAGAAAACTGACAGATAAGGGAGCAAAAGGTTTAACCATGATGCCTGTCGGAACAGTGTTGTTATCATCAAGAGCACCTATTGGAAAGTTGGCAATTACAACAGTTCCAATGTGTTGTAATCAAGGTTTTAAGAATATTATTTGTAATAATACCATAAATAATGTTTTCTTGTATTACTATTTGAAAAATACAATGGACTTGGTTCAAGCATTAGGAAGAGGTGCTACCTTTAAGGAGGTTTCTAAAAGTGCCATTTCTTCATACAAAATAATCCTTCCCCCTCTCTCCCTCCAACAATCCTTTGCGGAGAAGATTGAAACCATAGAGCATCAAAAGGCTCTTATTCAACAATCCATCGCCGAAACAGAAACCCTGTTCAACAGCCGTATGGACTACTATTTCAACTAAACATCGCATAAGCCATGAGAAACTTCGACTATCTACAAGAATTAGGGCTGACCGACCTCCACCACTTTTGTTCGGCAGCAGAGGAATTGCAAGTAAGCAATCCCGACCTCAGTGCTATCAGTGCCCGTAAGGCATTGGAGTATATCGTCAGAGCACTATACCTAATGAAGAACATAGAGATACCCGAAAGGGCTTCTCTGTTTGAACTTGTAGATGGCGAGCCTTTCCGTGAGTTTATTGGTGATGACAAGGTAATGATGGCTGTGCACTATGTACGCAAAGTCGGCAACAATGGTGCACATGGGGTTAAGGTGACAAAGAAAGAGGCGTTCTTCTGTCTGCTTAATATCTACAATGTTGTTGCAGCAATCCTTATTAAACTGACCATTCTCAAAGAGATAAAGCCATTTGATAAGACCCTAATTCCCGATAGTCCGCAAGCCCCAAGTCTGACACCTACAAAGGTATCAGTAACCTCGCTGTCAACCATTGTGCAGACTGCAAGCAAAGAGGCAGCAGCCGACAAAACCCCTGTCGTAGAGATACAGACTGACATATCAGAAGCAGAGACACGCAAACTATATATCGACCTTATGCTGAAAGAAGCGGGATGGGACGTGCTGAGTACAGAGGGAACAATACAACCCTCTAAAGCGTGTATCGAAGTCGAGGTTGAAGGTATGCCATACGGATATATCAGTGAGAGTGAACATACTCGCTCAGACGGAAGGATGGCTGCGGAAGAACTCGAAATCCCTATGAGGGCAAAAGGTTACTGTGACTATGTTCTTTTTGGCAGCAATGGACTGCCCCTTGCAGTCATTGAAGCCAAAAGAACAAGCGTATCTCCAATAAAAGGCAAACACCAAGCAGAACTGTATGCCGAATGCCTTGAAAAGAGATATGGAATAAAGCCTGTTATCTACTACTCCAATGGTTTTGAGACCTATATCATAGATGGTTTGGGCTACCCACCACGAAGGTTGTATGCTTTTCATACAGAGAACGACTTGGAGTTGCTTATTCAGAAGCGAAATAGAGGCAATATAAGCGACTTTAATGTTAAGGATAGTATAACTGACCGCCACTATCAGAAAATGGCGATAAAGTCTGTCTGTGAGCATTTCAACGGCAAGCACCGTAGAGGCTTGTTAGTTATGGCTACGGGTACGGGAAAGACAAGGGTCGCTATCTCCCTTGTAGATGTGCTCACACGCAATGAATGGGTGAAGAATGTGCTTTTCCTTGCTGACAGAATACCATTGGTAAGCCAAGCACATAAGAACTTCGTGAAGTTGTTGCCACACATGACCACTTCGATACTCAGTGAAGATAAAGACCCCGATACAAACGCACGTATCACTTTCTCGACCTATCAGACTATGATAAACTATATCGACACAGATGAGAAAGCGTTTTCAGTCGGTAGATTTGACTTGGTTATTATCGATGAGGCTCATCGTTCAATCTTCGGCAAATACTCTGCCATATTCAATTACTTCGACACATTGCTTGTCGGATTGACAGCAACACCGAGAGACGAAGTTGACCGCAGTACATACGAGACGTTCCAAATGGAACAAGGCGTTCCCAACTATGCCTATGAGTTAGAAGATGCAGTCGCAGAAGGCTACCTTGTGAACTACAAGGGCTTCAAACGTGGCTCTCTGATATTAAAGGAGGGTATCAAGTACAATAACCTCAGCGATGAGGAAAAAGAGCAACTTGAAAAGGTTTGGGAATATGAGCAGGCGAGGAAAGCGATGGATGGTGAGGGGTATCACCGAGACATTGAGAATAGCGAGATATTCAGTTATATCTTCAACATTGATACTATCGACCACGTGCTGCAAGACTTGATGGAGAACGGCTTAAAGGTGCAGAGTGGCGAGAGAATAGGAAAGACCATTATCTTTGCCTATAACCACCGACACGCAGAAATGATAGTTGAACGTTTCTATGCCTTATATCCTGAATATGCAAGCGAAAGCAGCGAGTTTTGTGCGCTTATCGACAACTATGTGACCTATTCCAAAGACCTTATTGACAGATTTGAGATAAGGGATGGAAACCCACAAATTGCCGTATCAGTTGATATGCTCGACACAGGCATAGACGTTCCCGATGTGCTAAACCTTGTTTTCTTCAAGGTCGTTAAGAGCAAAATCAAGTTCATGCAGATGATTGGTCGTGGAACACGTCTGTCAGAGAATATATTTGGTGAAGGAAAGGATAAGGAGTATTTCTATATCTTCGATTGGTGTAGGAACTTTGAGTATTTCGACAAGAACCCCGATGGACAGAAAGCAATCGTTGTGCAGTCTCTGACAGAGAAGATTTTCACGCTCAGAGCAAAGATAGCGTTCCATTTGCAGCACCAAAAGTACCAAGAAGACGAATATGCAAAGGGGCTTCACGATGAGATAAAGACCTTGTTAAAGGAACAAGTGTCGGTATTGTCAGACAGCCATATCAGCGTGCGAGAGAAATGGGAAGCTGTCAGTCATTTCAAGGACAAAGAAGCATGGGTTTATCTGTCTGAGGTTGACGTGACCACGCTCAGCAATGACATTGCCCCATTGCTACCAAAGAATACGTTGGATGAGAACGCCAAGAAATTTGATTTGTTGGTCTTACTGATAGAACTATCATTGCTTGATGGAGAGACCAATCCCAACAAGGCAGTTCACTCAGTCCAAATCATAGCAGAGAAATTACAGGGAAAAGCCACATTGCCGCAAGTACAGGCAAAGATGGGTACAATCAAAGAGGTGCTTTCGGATGTCGCTTGGCAAAACGTTTCTCTGAGGTGGCTTGAAAAGGTAAGAAACGACCTTAGAGACTTGTTGAAATTCCTTGTAGGACAAGAAGACAAATGGTTTAAGGTCGATATAGAGGATAGTATCTCGGACGAAGGAACGACAGAAGGTATCACTCCCCGAGTGTCCTATAAACAAAGTGTGTTGGATTTTCTTTCAAGGAACAGAGACCTCCCTGTGTTGAAGAAGATATACGACATGGAGCAACTGACAACAGCAGACATTGTGGAACTTGAACGGATATTGTGGGAGGAACTTGGCAGCAAGGAAGATTACGACAAATATACCATAGGCATGACCTGTGGCAACAATGTCGCTATCTTCATACGCTCAATGGTCGGTGTTGATAGAAAGAACGCAGTTAGACGTTTCTCTGAGTTTATATCGGGACATGAGTTGAATGCCGAGCAAGAAGATTTCCTATTGACGATTATTGCCTATGTCTGTGAGAACGGAGATATTACCAAGGAGACCGTAGTAAACGAGCCGCCATTTGACGAAAGGTTATCCGTATTCACTCCATATATGCTACCACTTGCGAAATACATTGATACCATTCACACAGTAATTACACCGCAGACAGCATAAAAGAAAGTAGGTCTTTACAGGAATAATAAGAAACAAATATAGAAACATAAACTATAATGTAAACTATCTTTATATCATTCAATATATATAAATATGAAGACTCGAATATTATTTATTTGTCTTGGGAATATTTGCAGGTCGCCGGCGGCTGAAGGAGTGATGAAGCATATCGTGGAAAGCGAGAATGCAGGCAGTGATTTCTACATCGACTCTGCCGGTATCGGCGGCTGGCACGTTGGAGAACTGCCCGACAAGCGCATGAGAGTCCATGCTGCAAGGCGCGGATATAACCTCAACAGCAGGGCAAGGCAGTTTACCGAAGATGATTTCGGCAGGTTTGACTATATCATAGTTATGGATGATGACAACTACAAGAATGTCTCATCGAGGGCAAGGACAGAGAATGAAAGACAGAAAGTGCTGCGCATGTGCGACTATTTCAGCAACGACATACAGATGCAGAGTGTTCCCGACCCATATTATGGCGGAGACAGAGACTTTGAATTGGCTCTCGACTTGATAGAGAACGGATGTGCCGGACTGTTCGACAGCATCAGGAAGAATGCATAAGGCAGGCTTATTCCTCCATCAAATCATCGAAAAACCGGTCGAGTTCACTATCGAGGTCAGGCATAATGTCGCCACCTATTATTATAGTATCATCGTCGGCTAAATACAGTTCGGCGATGTTTTCCTTCTCATCGTCTTCGAGTACGAAGCTGTAGGGCTTCATTATGCCCATCATATCGATGTCTGCATGAAGATTCTTCAGTACATCTCTGAGCGTATTGGCTACGAAAGGATAGAAATCATCGTCCTTATTGTCAATCCATTCTTCAACTACGCAACGCGTAATCTCTTCCTCGTCATCGTCGAAGGCAAGCAGTTCGCCGCTTTCCTGAATGACCCTGATATGGATATCGGTAAGCAGTTCGGGGTCTTCAGATGCCGGAAACTTCTGCACAATCTTTCTTATTGCGCGCTCAATCTGCATGATTGTCTGTTCGGTTGCTTTCATTTCTGTCAGTATTTTTTGGTTATTTTATTCGTTAGAATTTATTATCTTGTTTATCGACATTGCCGACAACTCGCCGTCTGGCGTTATGTTGGCAGTGATATGATAATGCTCCGTAACTGACTTTGCATTGTCGGTGTACTTTATATCTTCCGACGCGGAGAACTTGGCAGTGTATTCGTAAGCATCGTCGCCAACCTCTCGCTTGTTTATGATATAGTCGTTGTTCAGTCGCCAAATAATTTCGCTTACGCCTTCCTTACTGTACAACTTGTCCATCCAGCGCTTCACGTCCATCTCCGTAGGGTTGCTCAGACCTATGAACGACGTCATCTGCGGGCTCAGCGTAGACAGCAGACCATTCTCGTCGTGCTTGTTGACGCTGATGAAGAACTTTCTCATCAGTTGTACTATCATCTGCCGTTCTTCCGGCTGAACGGTCTTGGCTTTCAGTTCGCTTATCTTGTCGCGTGCATCGTCGGCATGCTTGCCGTAAGGATGTTCGTTAATGTATTGCTGATACATATCGTTGTTGTTCGACTTTACAGCCTGTTCCCAGTCCATAGAGTCAAGCATGTTTTCTATTTCGCCCTTGTGATTGGTGCCCGGATACTTTGCAAGATAGTCTTGCAGGGCAGTCTTCGACTTCATAGCCCTTACATTTTCCCATTCGTCGTCTATCATGTTAAGGTAGTCGAGACGTGCTTTTATTGAGTCAATGTGCTCCTTAGATGCATCGGCAAAGTTGTTCAGGAAGTTTTGCAGCAGTGTCGGGTCGGTACTCCTCATAGCCATTTCGTATGCCGTTTCTTCCCTTTTTTCCTTGTTTGACTTATAGTAATAGAGTCCGAAGAGTGATATCAGAAGCGTCAGAATGACTATAATGACGTATGGTTTCAGGCTGTTGGATTCCTGTTTCTTTCTCCTTTGCGGTTTGTTTTGCAGCGTTTGTCTTACATTTGCCTGTGCATCGGGTTTGTTTCCGCTTATCGCTTTACCGCAATGGCGGCACACGCTGTCTTCCACAAGCACTGCCTTGCCGCAGTGTCTGCACTGTGTTACCTTTCCAACTATTTCCACTCCGCAATTCGGACATGTCGGTGCTTTGTCGCTTACTTGATGTCCGCATTCCGGACAACTTATAACTGCCATTGTTTTCTATGTATATATTATTGTTCTTTGCTTATCTGTTAACGCTGAAATCAGCCTTTCCACATTGCTGTTTGCCTGCCGCTACTTGTGCCGGAAGCGTATCTCGCGCATGGTGTGCCGCCCCATGAAACGGCTTTTGTCTACGTATGTGTTCACGCCGTTTATCTTTCCCTTTGCCGTATATTGCCACATGATGTATTCCTTTCCGTCGTTCAGTCGCGGCTCAGTGGCAGAATACTGCGCTATCATCAGCGGATAATCGTCAATCAATCCCTGAAGATACTTGTTGTAGAAGTTTGTATAAGTGTACAGCAGTGGTTTCTGATGGTATGCGCGCTCAACCAAATGGATGAAAACCATCAGTGAGTCGCAGAAATCCTCTGTCGACATTCCCGACGGTTTGACCTCTATGTCAATCATAGGAATAAGGTCTTGGTCTTTCGGTCTGCACTGCGCGCGGAAGTTTCTCAGCTGTTCCGCCTGCGGAGTCAGTGCACGGTAGAAGTGATAGGAGCCCACACGGATGTTGTTGTCCTGTGCCATCTTAATGTTGTGCTCATACCTGTGGTCTATGCGGTCGCCGCCTTCCGTTGCCTTAAGGTAGACGTATGCTATCTTTCCGTTCTGTCCCAGAGCCTCCCAGAAGATGTCGCCCTGATAGTGGCTCATGTCGATGCCGTGAATATGCCGGCAGGTGTCTTCACACTGATATATCTCGCCTTGTGCGCTGATTGTCATTGCGCAAAACAGTATTGCTATTATTGTAAAAATTCTTTTCATTGTTGTCTGTTGTTTCTTCGACTTTCCCATACGGAAGAGTCCATAATGTTGCAATTTCCAATTTATCTATGCAAAAGTACAAAAAAATATCGAAACATCGTATCTTAGCATATAAATAATGTGAAAAAGATTGTTTTGCAGCTTTCCTCCAGCTTCGGGAGGCTGTCTTTCGGGGTATAAAAACAACGAAGAAGCACATTGTTGTGCTTCTTCGTTGTTGCGTCGGGGCGACAGGATTCGAACCTGCGACCACCTGGTCCCAAACCAGGCGCGCTACCGGACTGCGCTACACCCCGTTGCAAAATTTTTGTTTTGCGGGTGCAAAGGTATATCTTTTTTTCTTACCGTGCAAATATTTTGCCTATTTATTTTAAAATATTCAGTTCTTTGAATACTTTTTTCAGGACTTGTATACCTTCTTCCACCTGTTCTTTGGTGTGTGTTGCCATCAGTGCGAACCTTACGAGTGTGTCTTGTGGTGCGCATGCGGGCGGTATCACAGGGTTGATGAATACGCCGTTGTCGAATGCCAGCTTTGTTACGTAGAATGTCTTGTCTACGTCTCTGACATAGAGTGGTATGATTGGGCTTTCGGTGTCGCCTATCTCAAATCCTTCTTCGCGGAATCTTTCGAGTGCGTATCGTGTTACGTCCCACAGTTTCTCCATTCTTTCCGGCTCTTTCCTTATGATGTGGAGTGCTTCGCGTGCTGCTGCCGTTGCTGCCGGTGTGTTAGATGCGCTGAAGATGTATGTTCGTACAGCGTTGCGCATGTAGTTTATCGTGTCGAAGTCTGCTGCCACGAATCCGCCTATGCTGGCGAGGCTCTTGCTGAACGTTCCCATTATGATGTCTACGTCGTCGAGCAGTCCGAAGTGGTCGCACACTCCCCTGCCCTCGCTTCCGAAGACTCCTATGCCGTGTGCTTCGTCGACCATGACAGCCACGTTCTTGTATTTTTTCTTCAGTCTTATGATTTCTGGCAGGTTGCAGAGGTCGCCTTCCATAGAGAATACGCCGTCTACAACGATGAGTTTCATTGGTTCCGGATCGCACTTCTGCAGTATTTTCTCCAGGTCTTCCATATCGTTGTGGCGATATTTCAGCTGCTTGGCGAATGACAGTCGTCTGCCGTCTACTATGCTGGCGTGGTCGCGTTCGTCGCAGATGATGTAGTCTTCTCTTGTGCATATCACCGGTATTACTCCTGAGTTTACGAAGAATCCGGTTGAGAAGCACATTGCTTCATCCTTGCGTACATATTCTGCAAGTTCCTTTTCCAACTGTACATGAATGTCGAGTGTGCCGTTCAGCAGTCGGCTTCCTGCGCATCCCGAGCCGTATTTGTCGAGTGCATCTTTTGCTGCCTTTATGATGCGTTCGTCGCCTGTCAGTCCTGTATAGGCGTTTGAGCCAAACATCAGGACGCGGTGTCCTTCCATTTCAACTACTGTTCCCTGCTTGCCTGTTATCTCTCTGAAATAAGGATACACACCTTCAGCCATGTAGCGCTGTGGGCGACGGTAACTTTTAAATCTATCTTGTAAAACTCCCATTATAAATATGTGTAGTATAACTACTATTATGGTTTAGGCTGCAAAGGTACAAAAAATGTGTTACAATCATTATTTTTTTATAAGAAATATCGTCATTAGTCTAAATATTTTGATATAAATGTAACATAAAGATGTCTGTTTTCCTTTTTTACGTCATATTTTTGCGCATTTTTTCTATTCTCTTGCCGAAAATGTTGCTAATCAATTTTCGCCCGTTTACTGTCGCGAGAATGCCCTCGAAAGCCGTTTCGGAAATCTGAGGGGCAAAATATGCCCAAAATCCGCATGTATCCATAATCGCCTGGCAGTCAGTTTGTTATCGCTAAATATAGCATTTATACACACGAATTGTATATGTTAAAATTGTCAAAGAGTATATTTGACATTGTCAAACACACTGTTTGAGGAGGTCAGACATAGTGTTTGGGGGTGCCGGACATTATGTATTACATGGCAAAATAGGCTAAATAGTGGGCTCAAAGATACTCTTTGACAATTTTAACAATTATCGCCGGCACGGATTTTTGCATATTTTCACACTTTCAGCGCCTGTTCCGCTTCTATTTTGCAAGTTTTTCCCTGTCAAAATTTTTCATACTTTTTCGCTCCGAAAGAAAAGTCTGGCGAGTTTGGCACACTTTTTGCTGTGAGCGGAAATTCTGCATCAAAAGGCACTGTCGTACTGCAATGAACTTCACGACTACTGAGCCGCATGTGCCTGCGGGCAAAAGAAAAGCCGACGGGCTGTCGTGCATGGATGCAGACAAGTTCGTCGGCTGTATATTAATTATAATAGGTATTATTACCAGAGCGACAGTCGCTGCTCTTTCGGTATGAAGAGCTTGTCCGTCGGCTTGATGTTGAAGGCATCATACCACATGTCGATGTGTGGCAGGGCTCCGTCCACGCGCCAGCGTCCCAAGCTGTGAGGGTCGCTCTTGGTGCGGTTGCGTATTTCAGCCTCCGTAATGTTTCCTGCCCACACACCTGCGTATGCGAGGAAGAAACGCTGCTCCGGCGTGAAGCCGTCGATTACCTTCAGAGGATTCTTTTCGGTGGCCATCTTGAAAGCATAGTAAGCCACCTGCAAGCCGCCGTGGTCTGCAAGGTTTTCGCCGAGAGTAAGGTTTCCGTTTGCATTGAGGTCTGGCAGCACCTTAATCTTTGAGAAGAAATCAGCATACTTGCCTGTGCGGTTTACGAAGTTAGTACCGTCACTCTTTGTCCACCAGTCTACCATGTTTCCGGTCTTGTCGTAGTGGCGTCCCTGATCGTCGAATCCGTGAGTCATTTCGTGTCCGATGACAACACCAATAGCACCATAGTTGAACGCATCGTCGGCTGTCGGGTCGAAGAAAGGAACCTGCAAGATTCCGGCAGGGAAGCATATTTCGTTTGTCGTCGGGTTGTAATAAGCGTTAACAGTCTGCGGAGTCATAAACCACTCGTCTGGGTCTACCGGCTTTCCGGCAGTCTTCTCTATCTGATGCTTGTTCCAGAAACGACGGCACTCCAGCACGTTCTGATAGTACGACTTCTCTGGGTCTACAGTCAGCTGGCTTATGTCTTCCCACTTCTCTGGATAACCAATCTTAACGTAGAAAGCGTTTAGTTTTTCGAGAGCCGCCTTCTTAGTCTTCTTGCTCATCCATGTCTGAGCCTCGATGCGCTGTGCCAGAGCCTTCTGGAGGTTCTTCACGAGAGTCTCCATACGCTCCTTTGAAGATGCAGGGAAGTAGCGCTCAACATACATTTTGCCGAGAGCCTGTCCCATCTGCGCCTCCACCTGGTTTGTAGCGCGCTTCCATCGTGGGTAGTCAACCTTGCGTCCTGAGAGTGTCTTTCCGAAGAAGTCGAAGTTTGCCTGACTGATGTATTCGCTCAGATAGCTTGCCGAGCTGAGGATGATGTCCCACTCTATGTATGCACGGTAGTCGTCGGCATTGAGTTCGCCGATAATCTTGTTTGCACCCGCAACGAACGACGGCTGTCCGACAACAAGTTCCTGGAAATACTTTGTGTCGATACCCTCAGCGTTCAGATGCTTTGTTATCTGCACGTTAGGATAGCGTTTCTCAAACTCTTTCAGGGTCATCTTGTTGTAGTTAGCCTCTACGTCGCGCAGTTCTGTGCGGCTTTTCGACACCTTAGCCAGCGCCGTCTCTATGCGCATCACGCCCTCCATCTTGGCTGTAGCCTGCTGCTCGTCGAAGCCGAAGAAACGGAACATCCTGACAATGTGTTTCTTATATGCTTCGCGAATGGCAGTTGTAGCCTCGTCGTTGTCAAGGTAGTATTCCTTCTGACCCAGTGTCAGACCACCCTGATAGACGTTCAGGATGTTCATCTTTGCATTCTTCTCGTCAGCACCGAAACCCATTCCCATGAAGTTCGACAGTCCGTATTCTGCATACTTCAGCTTCATGTTCTCGAGGTCGGCAACGGTTTTCGCAGCCTCAGCCTCGCGAATGAGAGGCATTACAGGCTCCACGCCCTCGCGGTTGAGGCGGTCGGAATCCATAGCGAGCTTATAGTAGTCGCTCAGTTTCTGCTCTATCGAGCCACGAATATAGCTGCCCTTCTCCAGTTCCGACAGTATGTCGTGGATGCGCTTGTTGTTGTCTTCAGCCAGACGGTCGAAACTTCCGTAGCGAGAGTATGCATCCGGCAGCGGATTTGCTTTCATCCAACCACCACAAGCATAGTCGTAGAAACTTTCTCCGGGCTGTACTGTCTTGTCTAAGTCGGCAGGATTGATGCCCGACTTCAGATTAGTCTGTGCCATTCCGGCAACAGAGATTGAGGCAATAGCCATGATTGTTAAAAGTTTTTTCATTGTCTTGTTAATTATTTATGGTATTAATTGATTGATTCCAACTCCTCGCTCTGCCGCTCCCAGTCAGCCACGAGCCTGTCGACCTTTGCCTTTACTTCGGTATATTCGTTGACAAGCGCCATGTTAGCAGCATTCTCTGCATCCATCAGCAAGGCATCGAGTTCCGACAGTCTCTGCTCACTTTCCTCTATCTGGCGTTCGGTCTGCTGTATGGCTTTTTCCAGTCGGCTCCGGCGGCGCTGCATTTCCTTATGCTCCTCGTAGCTCATCTTGCTTTCGGCAGCATTCTCCTTGTCCTTCTCCTTATTGTCGTTCTGCTGTCTATGCTGTCCCGACAGCACAGCCGTCTTTGCCTGTCTGTCGGCAGAGCCGAGTTCGGCAAGCGACTCAATCTGGTGATGTTGCAGGAAATCGTATATTCCGCCGAGATGCTCGCGCACCTTTCCGCCGCCAAACTCATATACCTTCGACACCAAACCGTCGAGGAACTCGCGGTCGTGGCTCACGATGATTGCCGTACCGTCGAAGGCAAGTATGGCTTCTTTCAGTATGTCTTTCGACGCCATGTCGAGATGGTTTGTCGGCTCGTCGAGTATAAGCAGGTTGACCGGCTCAAGCAGCAGGCGTATCATAGCGAGTCGGCTCCGTTCGCCTCCGCTAAGCACTTTCACACGCTTTTCCGAAGCCTCACCGCCAAACATGAACGCTCCGAGAATGTCGTTTATGCGCATTCGGATGTCGCCCTTTGCCACTTGGTCTATTGTGTCGAAGACTGTCAGTCTCTCGTCGAGCAGCTGCGCCTGGTTCTGGGCAAAGTATCCTATCTGCACGTTGTGTCCTATCTTCAGCTCGCCGTTGTAGTCTATCTCGTTCATTATACACTTCACGAGCGTTGACTTTCCTTCGCCGTTCTTGCCTACAAATGCCACTTTCTCGCCCCTCTTTATCGTCAGGTTAACATCAGAGAACACAAGATTGTCGCCATAGTTTTTCTCTACATCCTTGCAAATTATGGGATAGTCGCCGCAACGCAGACACGGCGGAAACTTCAGGCGCATGGCTGAGCGGTCGACATCGTCAATCTCTATCGGGACTATCTTCTCCAGTTGCTTTATGCGGCTCTGCACCTGCACTGCTTTCGTAGGCTTATACCTGAACCGCTCTATGAAGTCTTTTATGTCGGCTATCTCTTTCTGCTGGTTTTCGTAGGCTCGCAACTGCTGTTCTCGACGTTCCTCGCGCAACTTGACATACTCGTCGTACTTCACTTTGTAGTCGACAATCCTGCCACATGTTATTTCCAGTGTACGATTGGTTACGTTGTTTATGAAAGCCCTGTCGTGGCTGACCAGTACGATGGTGCTTCCGCTTTGCGAAAGAAACTGCTCAAACCACTGTATACTCTCAATGTCGAGATGGTTTGTCGGCTCGTCGAGCAGAAGAACATCGGGGCGTTGCAAGAGGATTTTTGCCAACTCTATTCGCATTCGCCATCCACCGGAGAACTCAGAAGTTGGTCGTTCGAGGTCGGTACGCAGAAATCCAAGACCGATAAGCGTGCGCTCAATGTCAGCTTCGTAGTTGTCGCCACCAAGCATAAGGTAGTGCTCATGCTGCTGAGTGTAGTCCTCCACCAGTTGCATGTAGTCTGCACTCTCATAGTCAGTGCGCTCGCTCATTTGCTTTTCCATAGCCACGAGCTGTTGCTTCAGCAAGATATGACTCTCGAATGCCTTTCTGGTTTCCTGCCTGACAGTGGTATCGTCCTGCAAGTTCATTACCTGTGGCAGATAGCCTACGGTTATATCGTTGGGGAAAGAGATATTACCACGCGACGGTTTCTGCATTCCGCACAGAAGTTTCAGCAATGTTGACTTGCCAGCACCGTTCTTGCCGACAAGGGCAATACGGTCTCGACTATTGATGACAAACGAAGCATTGCTAAACAATGGTTTAGCACTAAACTCAACAGCTAATCCTTCTACAGATATCATCTCGTCACGTCAGGAATAAATTATGTTATTATCAGTTTTCCAAATATATTTTGCAAAGATATAAATTATATAAAATATATGAAACAAAAACATCATTATTTAACATCAGTAACAAAAAAAATAGTTGGATTTTCTTGTTCATTTGACGGATTTTGAGTAATTTCGCACGTTAATTATAATCATTTTCACGATGAATGCTTACACTCAACTAATAGCAAAAGACTTGCAGTTGCCGGAAAGAGGTGTAGACAACACACTTGAACTCTTAGAACAGGGATGCACCATACCGTTTATTTCACGCTATCGTAAGGAGCGCACAGGCGGACTTAACGAGGTGCAGATTGCTCAAATTAGCCAACTCAACGATAACTATAAGACCGTTTCAAAACGCAAGGAAACGATACTTAAGACCATAGAGGAGCAGGGCAAACTTACAGATGAACTGAAAAGCCGTATAGATGAGTGTTGGGACAATGCCATACTTGAAGACATTTACCTGCCATACAAACCTAAACGCAGGACAAAGGCACAAGTGGCACGCGAACGCGGACTTGAACCTCTGGCACAAATCATTATGCTTCAGCAGGAACTGAAGCCTAAAGAAATTGCAAAGAAATTTGTTAGCAAAGACGTACCAACAGCTGAAGATGCTATCACGGGAGCAAAAGACATCATTGCGGAAACGATAAATGAAGACGAAAGGTCGCGAATACAACTGCGAAACACCTTCGAGCGCGAGGCTATCATCAGGTCGAAAGTCATAAAGGCAAAGGCTAACAACGATGAAGCAGCAAAGTATTCAGATTATTTCGACTTCAAGGAACCACTGAAGAAATGCTCATCTCACAGGTTGCTTGCCATGCGCAGAGGCGAAAAAGAAGGATATCTGAGAATAAGCATCGACATAGAATATGAAGACGAATGCATCGGCAGACTGCAGCGACTGCACGTGAGGGGAACAAGCCCATGCGGAAGAATCATCAACGAAGCTGCCGAAGATGCATATAAGCGACTGCTGAAACCATCGATAGAAAATGAGTTTGCGACACTCAGCAAACTGAAAGCTGACGAAGAAGCAATAAAAGTGTTTGCAGAAAACTTGCGCCAACTGCTGCTTGCCGCACCACTCGGACAGAAACGAGTGATGGGCATCGATCCGGGATTTCGTACCGGTTGCAAGGTAGTATGCCTCGACGAACAGGGAAACCTGCTATACAACGAAGCCATTTTTCCACATCCGCCAGTCAACAGACGTATGCAGGCTAAAGTACATACCGAGCAGATGATAAAGCAATATGCCATAAAAGCAATAGCAATAGGTAACGGTACGGCAAATAGGGAAACGGTGGAATTTGTAAAGGAACTTGACTTGGACAAGAAAGTACAGGTATTTACTGTCAGTGAAGACGGTGCATCAATATACTCTGCATCGAAAATTGCACGCGAAGAGTTCCCAGACGAAGACGTTACCGTGCGTGGTGCAGTAAGCATTGCACGACGGCTGATAGACCCATTGGCAGAGTTAGTGAAGATAGACCCTAAGAGCATTGGGGTCGGACAGTATCAGCACGACGTTGACCAGAATAAGCTCAAGCAAAGCCTTGACCAGACTGTGGAAAGCTGTGTGAATGCTGTTGGCGTCAACCTTAATACCGCATCGCAACACTTGCTGACATATATCAGCGGACTGGGACCAATATTGGCTAAGAACATTGTTGAGTATCGGCGCGAGCACGGAGCATTCACTTCACGCTCACAACTGAAGAAAGTGCCACGTCTTGGTCCGGCGGCATTTGAGCAATGTGCAGGATTCTTGCGCATACCACAAGCTAAAAATCCACTCGACAACAGTGCCGTACACCCTGAGAGCTATCGTATCGTTGAGAAAATGGCACACGACAAGCACTGCACCGTTGGTGAACTGATAAAGAATAAGGATTTGCAGAAGCAAATAGACATAAACCAATATGTAACCGACAAGATTGGTATTCCTACTCTTACCGACATTATGAACGAGCTCGAAAAGCCTGGTCTTGACCCACGCGAACAACTGGAGGAGTTTGAGTTCGATCCGAATGTAACGACCATCGACGATGTTGCAGAGGGAATGATATTGCCTGGCATCGTTACAAACATAACCAACTTCGGCGCGTTTGTCGATATTGGCGTACATCAGGACGGACTTGTACATATATCACAAATGTCCGACAAATACGTGAAAGACCCGAATGAGATCGTAAAACTACATCAACACGTCAAGGTAAGGGTTGTAAAAGTAGACTTTGTACGCAATAGAATTGGTCTGTCTATGAAAGGAATACAAAGCTGATAATATATTAATAAGGTATATACATATTATATTTATATTCCCCAAACTGTGGATTAGTTTTTCGCAGCAGCAGTTCTGCGTCTTATTATATAATAGTCTGACACAAAAGAAAGGAATTTGAAGACTGTCGCGATGAATGTGAACGTAATCTTGCACATCATATCATCAACTTTGACTTCAATATGTTTATGCACGTCAGATGTACCAATCTGAAGGCAAGAAGTATACTCTAATAACGCCAAGAGCATGCCTTTAGTCGTTTTTTAAGTATGAAATTCTGCACGGTAGCAAACTGTCAAGCAAATCTGCTTGTACTTGTTAGTGCCGTAATAGAATGATACTTGCGCAAGAATCATTACTTCAAGACATACGACTCGAAAAGGCTATGCAATCTTACAGATTACTTTTCGATGTGCAGTGCTGCAGCCCTGACACGACTCAATGTTTCGGGTGTCATCTGCAGATAGTTGGCAACGTAAATCAGAGGAGAGCGCAGTACCACCTGCGGATGCAAGTTGCAGAACTTCAGATACTTGTCCTGTGCTGTCTCGAAGCGCAACATGTCGGCCTTCACCTGTGATATTATCAGCGACTCTTCGAGTATCTTTCTATAAAGGATGTGTATGTTTACATTTTTCACGGATGCCTCTTCGAGTCGTTTTTTAGGCAACAGGAAAACAATCGTAGGCTCAAGTGCCTGCATCTGCAAATACGTTGGCTCTTCACCAAACAAGCTTTCAATGCACATTACAATACTGTTGTCTACTGCAAGGTGCTCCGTCAGCTCGCGTCCGTTCTTGTAATAGAACTGTCGCACCAATCCCTTGTGAATGTGGTATATGTGTTCACACACTTCTCCTTCTTTCAGTATCAGTTCTCCCTTAGCATATTTACGCTGTTCCAGCAGTTCTTCGAGAATATCCAATTCTTCAGAAGTCAGCCGTACATACTTGCGTGCCAATTCGCGCGCAATGTCTCTCTTTGTTATTTGTCCATCTTTTATCATAAGTTTTTGTGTTTGTTTTTATATGGTCTTAGTCTAGTTTCAGCACAGCAAGGAAAGCTTTTTGCGGCACTTCTACATTGCCAATCTGCTTCATTCTCTTCTTTCCTTTCTTCTGTTTTTCAAGCAGCTTTCGCTTTCGGCTTACGTCGCCGCCATAGCATTTTGCCGTTACGTCTTTTCTTACACATTTTATCGTTTCGCGTGCGATAATCTTTGCACCTATAGCTGCCTGTATGGCTATGTCGAACTGCTGACGCGGAATCAACTCCTTCAGTTTTTCACACATACGGCGACCGAAACCTACGGCATTATCCTGATGTGTAAGCGTTGACAGTGCATCTACGGGTTCTCCGTTGAGCAGTATATCGAGCTTGGCAAGCCGCGACGGACGGTAGCCACTGATATGGTAGTCGAACGATGCATATCCCTTTGATATGCTTTTCAGTTTATCGTAGAAGTCGATAACTATCTCTCCGAGTGGCAGATAGAAATGAAGTTCGACACGATTGCCGCTAACATATTCTTGGTTTATCAGTTCCCCGCGCTTGTCGAGGCACAGTTTCATAATCGGACCTATAAAGTTTGTAGATGTGATGATAGATGCCTTGATGTATGGTTCCTCTATATGGTCTATCATAGTCTGGTCTGGCAGCCCTGACGGGTTGTGCACTTCCTTCTCGCCTCCCTGCTTGTCATAAACCATGTACGATACGTTTGGAACGGTCGTTATCACATCCATGTTGAATTCCCTGTCGAGTCTTTCCTGCACAATTTCCATGTGCAGCAGCCCCAAGAATCCGCATCGGAAACCAAACCCAAGTGCTACCGACGACTCTGGCATGAATGTCAGTGAGGCATCGTTAAGCTGCAGTTTCTCGAGTGATGCACGCAGGTTTTCGTAGTCATTAGGGTCTATTGGGTAGACACCTGCAAAGACCATCGGCTTCACTTCTTCAAATCCTGCAATAGCATTGTCGCACGGTCTTGAAATGTGTGTTATCGTGTCGCCGACCTTAACCTCCTTAGCATCTTTTATGCCACTTATGATGTATCCAACTTCGCCCGTTGACAGTTCGTTTCTGGGCAGCATGTCCATTTTCAGCACGCCAACTTCGTCAGCGTCATATTCCATGCCTGTGTTGAAGAACTTTACTTTGTCGCCCTTTCTGATGCATCCGTTCTCTATCTTGAAATAGGCAATGATTCCTCTAAAAGAATTGAACACGGAGTCAAATATCAGTGCTTGCAACGGTGCTTTTGGATCGCCAACCGGACACGGTATGCGCTTTACTACGGCTTCGAGTATTTCCGGTATTCCCTCGCCTGTCTTTCCCGATGCACGCAGTATGTCGCTGCGTTCACAGCCTATCAGGTCTATTATTTCGTCTTCCACTTCGTCGGGCATTGCGCTTGGCATGTCGATTTTGTTTATGACAGGTATAATCTCAAGGTTCTGGTCTATCGCCATGTAGAGATTAGATATTGTCTGTGCCTGTACCCCCTGAGTGGCATCTACAACGAGTATTGCTCCTTCGCAGGCTGCAATGCTTCGCGACACTTCATAAGAAAAATCCACATGTCCCGGAGTATCTATCAGATTGAGTATATACTTTTCGTTGTTGTATTTATACTCCATCTGTATGGCGTGGCTCTTGATTGTTATGCCACGCTCGCGCTCCAGATCCATGTCGTCGAGCATCTGTCCTTCTGTAATCTGGATAGTGTTTGTATATTCCAGAAGGCGGTCGGCAATGGTAGACTTGCCATGATCTATATGTGCTATTATGCAGAAGTTTCTTATGTTATTCATCGTCTAAAACTACATATTTTCTGCAAAATTACAAAAAAATATATACATAATTGTAAATACTTATACTTCACGATATTGTTTTAACACTTTTTTAAGTGTACTTTTATAACTCAATGGCAATATTAGTTGTTTTTTTTGTATTTTTGCAATGGAATAATTCAGGAATTGATGTATATGAAAATAAAATCAATCATGGCAATTATGGCAATCTCGGTGGTTGCCCTTGCTGCCTGCCAGGAGAGTGTCGACGAGAGAGCGGCACGCGAGGCAAAGGAGTTTACGCGCAAGAACTGCCCCACGCCCATTGTCAACAACACGCGTATTGACAGCCTTGTCTATGAAGAGTCTACGCATACGATACACTACTATCGCACTCTGTTCAACGACGCCGACAATGCCGATGCCATAAGAAACAATGAGGCGGCGTTGCGCGAGGCTCTGGTTAGGGAGTTCAAGTCGTCAGCAAGCATAAAGATGTATGTCGAAGCCGGCATGAATTTCAAGCTTACCTATCATTCCGGCAGCAATCCGCAGCAGGTCTTGTATGAGACTACTCTTACTGCTGCCGACATTAGCCGGTAAGCCGGAAGGCATCAGAAAACAACAATCCTCATCATTATTTCTAACGATGAGGATTATATGTTTGTTGTAATTGCGCTGTATCTGCTTACTTCACGCGGTCAACGATGGCTTTGAAAGCCTGTGGGTTGTTCATTGCGAGGTCAGCGAGAACCTTACGGTTGATTTCGATACCTGCCTTGTGCAATGCTCCCATCAACTGTGAATAGCTCATGCCTTCGAGGCGAGCGGCAGCGTTGATACGCTGTATCCACAATGCGCGGAATGTACGTTTCTTGTTGCGGCGGTCGCGGTAAGCATAAGTCAAACCTTTCTCCCAAGTGTTTTTAGCGACTGTCCATACATTTTTACGAGCTCCAAAGTAACCTCTGGTAAGCTTCAATATTCTCTTTCTCTTTGCTCTTGAAGCAACATGATTGACTGATCTTGGCATAGTTCTTTTCTTGTTTAATTGTTTGACTTAAGTTTAACGTAGATTGAGCAAGTCGCGAACTTGCTTTACATTTGTTGGGTCAACGATAGTTGTGTGACACAAGTTACGCTTTTGCTTCTTTGTTTTCTTAGTCAAGATGTGACTGTGAAAAGCATGCTTACGCTTAATCTTTCCTGTACCGGTGAAACGAAATCTCTTCTTTGCACCAGAATTTGTTTTTTGTTTTGGCATTGTTTTTTGTTTTTTAAATTATTATTAGCGGCGGCAACGCATATACCCGGCGTTACGCACCTTGTTTATCTATGCTATTTGCGGTTTCCTATTCCTCGCTTGTCAGCTTCTTTAGTGCTTCGTCGCTGATTTTTGCGTTGGCAAACAGTCCTCCGTTCGACGGCATTTCGTCGTCAGAGCCTGCTGTTTCGGCTTTTGCCGTATTGCCTTTCATGGCTTCCTTAGCCTCTGCTTCCCTGCGTTCGCGGTCCATTTTCTGCTGGCTTTTCTTTGCCACGCCGGCTTTTTTCGGGGCTATGAATATTGCCATTTTCTTTCCTTCCAGCTGCGGAAGTTGCTCCACTTTGCCGTATTCCTCAAGGTCGTTGGCAAAACGCAGCAGCAGTACTTCGCCCTGCTCCTTGAACAATATGCTTCGTCCGCGAAAGAACACGAAAGCGCGCACCTTGTTGCCTTCCTCGAGAAATTCCTTTGCATGCTTCAGCTTGAAGTTGTAGTCGTTCTCGCCTGTCTGTGGTCCGAATCGTATTTCCTTCACTTCCACTTTCACTTGCTTGGCTTTCATTTCCTTTGCGCGCTTCTTCTGCTGGTAAAGGAACTTGCTATAGTCGATGAGTCGACATACAGGCGGCTGCGCATTAGGCGAAATCTCTACAAGGTCTACGCCCTGTTCATGCGCCATGTCTATGGCTTGCTGGATTGGGACAACCATTGAGCCGTCGCCAACTATTCTTACTTCGCGTGCACGAATCTGTTCGTTTATGCGATACTGTTGTTGATTCTGTTTGTCGTTTTTAATTCTCATCAATTATTTCAGATGCTTATTTATATATTGGAACTTCCTGTTATATAGTTACTTATTAAGCGGCTGCAAAGTTACGAATATTAATTGATTGGCAAAAATTATTCGATGTTTTTTTCGTTTTTATTTCATTATTAGTGCATAATATTCGGGTTTGTATTAAATATTTAACCAATTTTACTGTTTTTACTGTCGCAAGAATGCCCGCGAAAGTCGTTCCGAAATATTTTTCGGCAAATACGCGAGTATTTTGAGTTATCGACTAATTTGCTGACTGTTAGCGCTTTGACTTTCAAATATGGATTACAGGATTTTTACAAGCGTCTTGTAATCCTCTTACAGATACTCCGTTACACTGTTACAAGCCATCTGTAACGATATGACAGCCAACCCGTAATCGTGCGAGAACGTGCAGTTTCCTGCCTCAAACATACTCTTTGACATTTTTAACACGCATATCTTATGACGAATTTTGCATATTTTGGCAATTTCGTAGGCTGTTCCGCATCTATTTGGAGAGTTTTCCCGTGTCAAAATTTTTCATATTTTTCGGGGTAGAAAGAAAATCTTGGTAAGTTTGGCACACTTTTTGCTGTGAGTCGAAAATCAGCAAAAATAAGCATGAAAAATCCCCGAAGACGATGATTTGCCTTCGGGGATAATTTCTGCGGCTGACCTTTCGTCTGCCTGTATTGCGTTGCTGCAGCGTCTTTATTCGTTAGGCGTAATGCTCGTTGCCTTCAGCATTTCAGCCACTTCGTCGTTGATGCGCTTAGCAAAGTCTTCCTTCGTCATGGTAGCCTGCTCTCCTCCACCCTGCTTGCGCATGGACACGAGTCCTTCGGCTGCCTCTTTCTCGCCGACAATGACCATGTAAGGCACGCGTTTCAGCTCGTTGTCGCGAATCTTTCTGCCAATCTTTTCGTTGCGGTCGTCTACGTTTGCACGCACACCCTGCTGGTCGAAATATTTTGCCACGCTGCGTGCGTAGTCGTTAAACTTCTCCGAGATAGGCAGAATGGCTACCTGGTCTGGCGTGAGCCAAAGTGGGAAGTGTCCTGCCGTATGCTCTATGAGCACCGCAGTGAAGCGTTCCATAGAGCCAAACGGTGCTCGGTGTACCATGACCGGTGTCTGCTTTGAGTTGTCTTCGGCTGTATATTCGAGGTGGAAACGCTGCGGCAGGTTGTAGTCTACCTGTATTGTTCCGAGCTGCCAGCGTCTGCCGATTGCGTCCTTAACCATGAAGTCGAGCTTCGGACCGTAGAAGGCTGCCTCTCCGTATTCTACCTTAGCATCGAGACCTTTCTCCTTGCATGCGTCGATGATAGCCTGCTCGCTCTCTGCCCACACTTCGTCTGAACCGATATATTTAACCTTGTCTTTCGGATCGCGCAGCGAAATCTGTGCCTCTACGTTCTCGAACTTGAAGATAGAGAACACTGCCTGGATGATGTCCATAACCCTCAGGAACTCACCCTTCACCTGGTCTGGACGGCAGAAGATGTGCGCGTCGTCCTGAGTGAACGAGCGTACGCGTGTCAGTCCGTGCAGCTCTCCGCTCTTCTCATACCTGTAGACCGTTCCAAACTCAGCAATGCGCAGTGGCAGGTCCTTGTATGAACGTGGCTTGTGGGCAAACACCTCGCAGTGGTGAGGGCAGTTCATTGGCTTGAGCATATACTCCTCGCCCTCTTCCGGAGTGGTTATCGGTCGGAAAGCATCCTTGCTGTAGTGAGCGTAGTGTCCGCTCGTTACATACAGGTTCTTGCCACCTATATGCGGAGTGATAACTTCCTGATAGCCAAAATTCTTCTGTATCTTGCGCAGCATGTCCTGCAATCGCAGACGCAGTTCAGTGCCCTTCGGCAGCCATATAGGCAGACCCTTGCCCACACGCTCTGAGAACATGAAGAGCTCCATCTCCTTGCCAATCTTGCGGTGGTCGCGTTTCTTGGCTTCCTCGAGCATGACGAGATACTCGTCGAGCATCTTCTTCTTCGGGAACGATATGCCGTAGATGCGCGTCATCTGCTCGCGCTCAGCATCGCCACGCCAGAATGCACCGGCAGCATTGGTTATCTTGACAGCCTTTATCAGTCCTGTCGACATGAGGTGCGGACCACGGCAAAGGTCAGTGAAAGCACCCTGCGTATAGGTAGAGATAGTACCGTCCTCAAGGTCTAAGTCTATATGTTCGCATTTGTATGTCTGTCCGTCGTCGGCAAACTCTTTCAGGGCATCGGCTTTCGACACCTCGCGACGAACGACAGGCTCGTCCTTCTTTGCCAACTCCATCATCTTTGCTTCTATCTTCGGGAAGTCGGCTTCGCTGATGACAGTGCCTTCCTTCGGCATAACGTCGTAGAAGAAACCGTTTTCTACGGCAGGTCCGAATCCGAACTGTATGCCCGGATAGAGTTCTTGCAGCGCCTCAGCCAGCAAGTGAGCCGACGTGTGCCAGAAAGTATGCTTGCCTTCTTCATCCTCAAACTTGTAGAGAGCTATCGTAGCGTCCTCGTTGATAGGACGGTTGAGCTCCACTGTTTCACCATTTACACCGCAAGATACAACGTTGCGGACGAGAGCCGGCGAGATACTCTCGGCGATTTGAAGACCAGTAACGCCCTGTTCATACTCACGAACAGTGCCGTCTGGGAATGTTATTTTAACCATATACAACTTAGTTTTTATAAATTAATGTCTGCAAAGGTACAAAGTTTCCCAGAAATAACAAAACTTATGTTTACAATTTGTACTGCTGCAACTTCGATATTTGCATCTGTGCGTTTGCCGAACATTAATATATAAGGTATGGAGACGGTATGGGACCTTGTCGCTACATGCCTATTCGCTTCATCACGCTGTATGCCGAATAGAGTCCCAACTCGCCTGCCTTGCTCAAATCGGCAATGGCTTCGTTGCGATGGGTTATTCGCATGTGTGCCAGTCCTCTGTTGTAGTATGCTTCAGCCAGATTGGAGTTGAGCGACAGAGCCCTGCCGTACTCACTGATGGCTTCAGTATATTTGCGCTGTTGGAACAATATGTTTGCCTTATTGTAGTATAGCAGCGCGTTCGCAGGCGACAGCTTTATAGCCTGCTCAATGTCGTAGAGAGCCTGATTTATCTTGAAACGGCTGTTGTCCCCCTGCGACATGTCTATCTGACTCTGCATGAAGAAGCACACGGCACGCTGCCAGTAGACAAGCATCGACAGGCTGTCGATATTGAGACAGGTAGTAAGGTCTATTATAGCGTTATTCAGGTCTTGCGCTACGGTATTGCTTACTGCACGAGAGAAAAGCAGGGCAAATGTTTCATCTTGTTGGAACGAGTTGTTTATGGCAAACGCAAGGCTGTCTATATAGTCGAGTGTCTGCTTCGACTCGCTTGCCGTCAGTGCCTGAGGGTTGCACGTTACGTTCAGTTTGCGCGTAGCAATGTTCATAGCATTGATGGTTTCCACATCTTCGTTGAATATTGCTTCACTTGCAACGGAATTGGTGTACGGCAACAACGACACATGGAACATTGGCATAGGCTCATCCATTACTATTCGGTTTTGCACCTTGCCGCGATATGAGCTCTCATATTCGTGGTTTATCTGCTGCTCGTCAGGCATGACAATACGGTTGTACTTTGAGAAATCTATCTCGCTTTTCTTCCTTGTCTCGGCAAGCATAGCCTTGCTCCAGCGCGGCTGTATGCCGACATGTTTGTCCATCTGCGCCTTTACTATGCGTGCCACGTCAGCATCTGCCTGCCTGTGCATGCCGAGCTTACGATAACACTCCGAGCGGTTGTACAGACCGTTCCAGAAATTAGGATACTGCCTTATTATCTTGGAATAGTCGCTTATTGCCATCCTCAACTGCCCTGTACGCTGATACAGCATGGCACGGTTGTATATTGCCATGAGATTGTCTGGCTCATTCTTTATGATATAGTTGAAATCGTCGATTGCCCTGTTGTCGTCGCCCACCTGTATTCGCAACAGTCCACGATTATAGTGTGCGAGGAAATTGTCGGGGTCGAATTCTATTGCCGCATCATAGTCAGCCATTGCTCCGCGCAGGTTGTTTGTCCTCAGTCGCGCTAAGGCTCGGTTGACATAGTTTGCGGGAATGTTTGGTCGCAGATGTATTGCTTTTGACAACTGCTGTTCTGCGCTGCCCCACTGTTGGCGCGCCATACTTATCTGTGCGCGTGCCATCCACGAGTCTACATCATAGGCATCGCACTCCAAAGACTTGTCAAGCCATGCTATTGCCGACGTTGTATCTTTCTCCTGCATATAGACTTCTGCCTGCACGGCATAAGCACGCGCAAAATTATTCCAACGTCTTACGATGGAATCGAGATCCTGATGTGCCTGTCCGTAGTCTTTCAGACTGATGCGGCACAATGCCCTGTTGAACCAATAATTCTTGCCGTCGGGATTATATTCTATAGCCTTGTCGTAGTCGCCTATGGCTTCCTGGAATTTCTCCTGTCTGATGCGGCACAGTCCACGAAGCTCATAGATGTCTGCAATATATGGATTTCGCCTTATCGCCTCAGTGCAGTCGTTCTCTGCACTGCTGTAGTCGTCGAGATAAAATTTTGCCATTCCGCGATAGTACCACGCTTCGTAAAGGAATGGCTTATAAGTAATTACTCGGTTGAAGTATTGTATTGAAAGCACATAGTCTTCAAAAAAAAGAGCATTGCGACCGTTAGCAACAAGATGTTCTACATTGAACTGGGCATATATTGTTAACGGTAGCAATGCACATATAAAGGATACGAGCTTTCTTATCATTGCATCTGTTTATTTTTTCGGTGCTGCTTTTGTGCGGTATGAGCATCTGTATCGTCCTTGCAGCAAAGCACGCACCTTGCTTTTTATCAGCTGTCGGCGCATCGGCGATATGCGGTCGATGAACACATGACCGTCAAGATGGTCGAACTCATGCTGCATTACTCGCGCCAGATAACCGTCAATCCACTCGTCGTGGGCATTCATTTCCGCATCTAACCACTTGACGTGTATGCGTTTAGGGCGCGTAACGTTCTCGTGAAGACCAGGCAACGAGAGGCAGCCTTCTTCCATTGTGTCGGTTTCCGTGTCGTCATATTCCACGATATGCGGATTGATGAAAGCCTTGCGGAAGCCCTTATACTCAGGCAGATCATCTGCCAGCACGTTCAAATCGATGACTGACACGCGAATGTCCTTGCCTATCTGAGGTGCCGCCAAGCCTATACCGCCTGAGGCATCGAGAGTCTCGAACATATCTTCGATAAGCTTTTGCAATTCAGGATAGTTTTCGTCGATGTCTTGTGCCACCTTCCTTAATACTGGCTGACCATATATATATATAGGTAATATCATTTTCAGACTTTTCGTATTTACTTATTCCGCTATTTATAGTTATGGGAACAAGATATTTGTTATTCTGTTTTGTTAATTATCTGCTTAACTTCCGCTTAGACGAATTCATGTAGTCTTGCAGCAAGATAGTTGCGCTGATTTCGTCAACCAGCGCCTTGTCAGCGCGCGCTTTCTTCTTCAGACCTCCGTCTATCATTGCCTTGTGTGCCAAAACAGACGTAAATCTTTCATCGTAGAATACGAGTGGAATTTCCGGATATAATTTCTTCCACCTGTTTGCAAACTCCTTCACGCGCTGCATGTTTTCGCTTGGCATTCCGTTTGGCTGTCGCGGTTCTCCCACAACGATGCATTCCACTGTTTCGCTCTTCATGTATTCAGCAATGAAGTCAAACAGTTTCGACGTCATAACCGTAGCCAACCCGCCTGCAATTATCTGCAATGGGTCGGTTACGGCTATTCCTGTCCGCTTCTTCCCATAGTCAATAGCCATTAACCGTGCCATAAAAGGGCAAAAGCGTATTATGTATTCTACTGGTTAAAGAGCAACCATGCGTCAGGATATTTGCCACGCAGCTGCTCACGGCTCTGCACTGCATCATACTTGTTGTCGAATGTTGAAGCAATGACGCGGTACATATTTCTGTCAGAATTGTATGCTATCTGTGCGTTGTAGCCTGCATTGATAAGCAGTTTCTGCAGTCCTTCTGCATTTGCCTTTACCGAGAATGAGCCTACAACTACGCTGAAACTGCGCAATCCACTGCCGCTTACGACAGTCAGGTTTTCCTGTCTTACAGACACATTGTCCATATTGTCAACAACCTTGTTTTCCGTTATAGGTCTTTCCTGCAATGGAGTAACTACTGGCTGGTTTTCGACTGCTGTCGCAGCCTCAGCCGCAGCTTCTGCCGCCTGTGCCTTTTCATAAGCCTGACGATAAGCACTTTCTTTTGACTTACAGCCAGTGAAGGCTAAAGCGATGCACATACCTGTGCAAAGAATCATTGATTTCTTCATGTTAATATGCTTTTTTATAATAATAAATGTATATTTTCACTATTCGTGGCGAAATTACATAAAATGTTGGAATAACAATACATTTGCCTACATAAAGATTGTTAAATACCTTAAAACTCGTTGATTTATGAAAAAAAGAGGCTGAAAAATTTGATGTATTGAAAAGTTTTCGTACATTTGCGAAACGACAAATAAATATCATTACTTAACTAATAAAAACATTATAATTATGAAAACATTAGGCTATATCGGCGCTTTCTTAGGTGGAGCTATTGCCGGAACTGCATTGGGATTGTTGTTGGCACCGGAAAAGGGAGCTGACACTCGTAGTAAAATATCTGAAACTGTTTCTGACTTCTGCAAGAAGCATAACCTGAAACTCAACCGCAAGGAAATGGATGACCTTGTAGACGACATTCAGGATGCAGCTGAAGATTATGACTAAATAGAGATTGTTTCCTACAATTTATTGTGTAATCAGACATATAACAATAGTTTATAGAGATGTTTTCCAACGATAAGAATGTTGAATCGATAACTCAACTGATAGAGAAATTCAAGCACTATCTTGGCTTGCAGACTGAGTTTGTGAAGCTTGATGTTGCAGAAAAAGTTGTTCGGCTGATAACTATTTTTGCAATTATTGCCATAAGTACGCTTGCCCTGATGGCTGTCTTGCTGTATTTGTCTATCTCGCTGGCATTTGCACTTGCCAGCTATACCGGAACAGCCATTGCTTTCCTTATCGTTGCCGCATTCTATATTGTCATCTTTCTGATTGTTGTCATGAACAGGAAGAGGCTCATTGAGCGTCCGCTTGTGCGGTTGCTGGCAAGCATTTTGTTAGACAAGTAAATTATTGTTTTGTCCAAACATCATCTTAATATGACGAAAAACTATTCATCAATGCTCTATCACTCGCTTGACGACATCAGGATGCGCAAGCAGGAACTGCGACAGATGTTGCAGAAAGACAATGGCGAGATAACGCAATTGTGGAACGGACTGTTTGCCAAGCAAGAGGTAAAGACTCCTACAAACCGTATTCAGGGACTGATGAGCAAAAGCATGGGAATAGTCGATGGTGCCATACTGGGATGGAAACTCTACCAGCGTTTCAGCCCGAACAGGAAGAAGAAGACTAAGAAGGGACTGCTGTCCCGACTGTTTTTATAATAAACTGTAGGAGAAAGAGAAACAAATAAAAGCGATACTCAATATAAGTATCGCTTTTATTATTATACCTTATTATATTAATAGGTTTCTATTGTGGATGGTTTTCGGCAAATATCGCCATGCGCTCATCAAGCTGCGAATACTGGTGGTCTTCTATAAACGATGTGCATACACGCAGTCCTTCCTGCTCAGAACCTGTCGTTACGAGACATATTCCGCTGACACCGTAGTACATCAGTTCGTGAGCCAGCTCACCGCTGGTCATACCCTTGTAGCCTATCGTGAAGTAGAATCCGTCGGCAATAGGCTCGTCGAGGTCCTTATCGTAAACCACGTGGAATCCATGACGCAGGAATATTTCCTTCAGTTTATGAGCACGCTCGCCGTAAACCTTTATGTCGTCGCGGAAATTGTAGTTTCCGTCGCATGCAGCCTTCAGCAGTTCTGCCAGACCGTACTGTGCGCTGTGGCTTGTGCCAGATGACAGTGCATAGAGCATTCTTGTAGAGAACACGAGTCCGAAAGGCAGTCCTTCGTAGCGCGCGGCAAGGTCGTCGTAGTGACGGTGGAACAGTTTGTCGCTGATACACGTTACTCCTATACGCTCGCCAGCATAGCTGAAAGCCTTAGAGCCACTGATGAGCAGAATGTAGTTGTCGGTGTAGTGTGCCACTGAGGGCTGGTAAGGCGGTTCAAACGGCTTGCTCAAGTCCTTGCGGAAGTCCATAGCGAAGTATGCGAGGTCTTCCATTATTATTGTGTCGTACTTAGTAGCGAGCTCGCCGATGATTTTCAGTTCGTCGTCGGTGAAGCAAATCCACGACGGGTTGTTAGGATTGCTGTAGACTACGGCGCATATATTTCCGTTCTTCAGATAGCTTTCCAGCTTCTCTCGCAGCTTCTCTCCGCGATATTCATAGACGTCGAAAGTGATGTATTTCACGCCCTGTACTTGCAGCTGCATCTTCTGTATTGGAAATCCCGGATCGATGAACAGCACCGTGTCCTTCTTCTTGTCAGCCTGCGAACAAGTCAGGAACGATGCAAATCCTCCCTGCATGCTTCCGCATACCGGCACGCATCCTTCCGGCTTTATGTCTACGTTGATGAATGCCTTTACGAAGCGTGAAGCCTGTTTTTTCAGTTCCGGATATCCCTGTATGTCTGGGTACATGCTTGCGATGCCGTCTTCCAGAGCCTTTATCTGTGCTTTCACACCCACCTGAGCGGCAGGAAGTCCTGGAATACCCATTTCCATTTTTATAAACTCCACTCCTGATTCTTTTTCTGCAAAGGCAGCGACCTGCTTCACTTCGCGTATCGTAGCCTTTGAGAAATCCTGTATTCCGAAGTCGGCAATCAGCTTGTCTACGACTTCTTTCTTTATTGGTGTTGGTTTCATGTTGTGAGTTTCTATTCTTATAAAACAATATAGAGGCTATATTTCTATAGCCCCTTTTATTATCATTTCGCTTGTTTGCTTATTTCTGTACCTGTTTTCCGAGAGCGAGCGCCTTGATGTTTGCGTCTACGACAGCGTCTCCCTTTCGTCCGAACACACGTCTGATGGCATCTTCGAGCTTGTCGTACTCTATACCGAGTGCCTTCTGTGCAGCTCCCAAGAGTATTACGTTTGCCGAGCGTGGCACTCCGTTGTCCTTTGCCATCTGCTCAATGTCTACTACTATCACGTTGTCTATCTTGTTAAGGTCAGCCTTAATTGTTTCCATTTCCGGATAGTTAGGTATGTTTACAAATGGCGTGCTCGATGTGATGATCCATCCGTTCTTGCTCAGGTAAGGCAGGTATCTCAGTGCTTCCATTGGCTCCATTGAGATGATTACGTCTGCGCTGCCGAGCGCAATGAGGTCGCTGTTGATTGGTTCTGACGATATGCGCAGATTGCTCTGTACGTCGCCGCCTCGCTGCGACATTCCGTGTACCTCTGCCTGCTTGATGTAGAGGTTTTCGTTCATGGCTGCTTCGCCTATGATTGTTGCGATTGAGAGGATGCCTTGTCCGCCCACACCGCAGAGGATGATATCGGTTTTCATTATTTGTTTGCCTCCTTTGCTTTCTTTTGTTTCAAATGACGTTGCAGTGTCTGCATACATTCGCGTCGCGGAATGATGACAGATGTGCCTTTATACTCTATTTCCTCGCGTATGATGCGTGTGATTTCCGGCATGTTCTTTGGCAGAGGAACGACGTAGCGCAGGTGTTCTTCTTCGATGCCGAGTCCGCGACAGATAGCCTCAAACTTGTTTGTTCCGGCTGAGTCCTGTCCGCCTGTCATACCTGTTGTGAGGTTGTCGCTGATGATTACCGTGATGTTTGCGTTTTCATTGATAGCATCGAGGAGACCAGTCATTCCGCTGTGTGTGAATGTAGAGTCGCCTATGATAGCTACTGCTGGCCACTGTCCTGCATCTGCGGCACCCTTTGCCATCGTGATACTTGCTCCCATGTCTACGCAAGAGTGTATTGCCTTGTATGGAGGGAGGAATCCGAGAGTGTAGCAACCTATGTCTCCGAACACGCGTGGGTTTTCGTACTCGCGCAGCACTTCGTTGAGAGCAGCGTAAACGTCGCGGTGTCCGCATCCCTGACAGAGTGCTGGTGGGCGTGGTGCCACGTCTTCGCACGATGCATAGTTTTCGTCGGTAGGCATACCGAGTGCTTTCTTCACAACGTCAGGGTTGAGTTCGCCCGTGCGTGGCAGCTCGCCTGTCAGACGTCCCTTGATGACTGCGTTGCCCGGCATTACTCCGCGAAGCTGGTCTTCGATGAACGGCTGTCCTTCTTCCACTACCAGTACTGACTCGCATTCGTCGCACATCTTGCGCACGAGTTTCTTTGGCAATGGGTACTGCGATACTTTCAGCACTGGATAAGGGCATCCTGTCGGGAAGCATTCGTTCAGATAGTTGAATCCGATACCGCTGGCAATGATGCCGAGCGACTTGTCTTTTCCGTCGATGTACTTGTTGAACTGTGAGTTTACAGCGTTTTCCTCGAGTACAGCCTGCTGTGCCGTAACGATGTCGTTGCGCTTGCGTGCGTTTGCAGGTAGCAGCACCCAGCTGCTTGCCTCAGCGTTGTAGTTGAGTTCGTTTTCCTTGCGTGCCTCGTCTTTTATTTCCACTACGGCGCGCGAGTGTGCCATGCGTGTTGTTACGCGCATGAGTACGGGCAGTTTCTGCTGTTCAGAATAGTCGAAAGCCACTGCCATCATGTCGTATGCTTCCTGCTGCGAGCTTGGTTCGAATGTAGGTATCATTGCGAACTTGCCATAGAAACGGCTGTCCTGCTCGTCCTGCGATGAGTGCATCGAGGGGTCATCAGCCACGAGAACAACAAGTCCGCCGTTCACTCCAGTCATGCCAGAGTTTACGAATGGGTCGGCACATACGTTCAGTCCGACGTGCTTCATGCAGACAAGTGCGCGCTTGCCCATGTACGACATACCGAGCGCTGCTTCCATTGCTGTTTTTTCGTTAGATGACCAACGACGATGAATGTCGCGTTCTTTAGCCAACGGCGACATCTGGATGTACTCCGTTATCTCTGTGGAAGGAGTACCTGGATAGGCATAGACACCACTCAGTCCGGCATCGATAGCACCCTGTGCTATAGCCTCGTCGCCTAAAAGAAGTTTCTTCATATTGTTTTTGTTTTTTAGATTTAATTTATAACAATCAAAATTATTTTTCCTGTGTTAAATTTGTTATTATTATAACAACCATGCAAATATACCGATTTTCTTTCAAATGACAAAGAGAAAAAACATTTTTTTAGTTTATTATTGATTTTACATATTAAATAAGGAGGATTTCCTGAGGTCGATTTGCGATGCGCAGCAAAAACTGTGCCAAACTCGCCAGGATTTTCTTTCGTACCGAAAAAGTATGAAAATTTTTGACAGGGAAAAAACGTTCAAATAGAATCGGAACGGGCATTGGAAGTGCAAAATTGTGTTAATTTTAGAGTCGGCGATAACTGTTAAAATTGTCAAAGAGCATGTTTGACGCGCCTATCTGGTCTATTTTGCCCTGCAAAACACTACGCCCGACACCCCCAAACACTATGTCTGACCGCCTCAAACAGTGTGTTTGAGAATGTCAAACATACTCTTTGACAATTTTAACATATACATTTCGTGCGAATAAATGCAACATTTTACCATAACAAATTGATTGTCAGACAATTACGAGAATATGCGAAATTTGGGCATATTTTGCCCCCGTAATTTCCGAAACGGGTTTCGAGGGCACTCACGCGACAGTAAACGAGCCAAAATTGATTAGTATTTTCCTGCATGAGGATGACTGTCAGACTGTAAAAACAATACTCTCTGCCGACATCTTTATTAATAAACAGATGTCGGCAGAGAGCATGTTGTCAGCCAGCACTCATAGAGTGCACTTTCCTAAAGAATGCCTTCGACGGACTGACTATTTCTTTTCTATAAGTTCGTTTACGAAGTGCGTTGTTATCTGGCGCAGCAGATGGTTGCGCGAGTTTCCGCCCCTGATGCCGTGATTGCGGTTGGTGTAAATCAGTTCGCGGAAGTCTTTGTCAGCCTGCACGAGTGCTTCAGAATACTCAAAGGCGTTCTGCGGATGCACGTTGTCGTCTGCCAAGCCATGACATACGAGCAGTGCGCCATGCAACTTGTCAGCCCTGTTTATCGGGTTAATGTCGTAGCCCTCAGCATTTTCCTGCGGCGTACGCATGAAACGCTCGGTGTATACAGAGTCGTAATAGCGCCAGTCTGTCGGAGGAGCCACTGCCACGCCGGCTGCAAACACCTCTCTGCCCTCGCTCATGCTCATAAGCGTGCAGAAACCGCCGAAGCTCCAGCCCCAGATGCCTATCTTCTCCTTGTCGACATACGGCAGAGTGCCGAGATAAACGGCAGTTTCCACCTGGTCTCTGGCTTCGAGTTCGCCCAGTCGGAGATATGTGCATTTCTCAAAATCGGCACCTCTGGCACCCGTGCCTCTACCGTCTACGCACACCACGATGAAGCCCAGCTGCGTCAGGTACTGGTCGTAGAGTCCGCCCTGCCCCATCGAGCCGATGCTCCATGAGTTGACTACCTGCTGGCTGCCGGGACCGCTGTACTGATACATGACAACGGGATATTTCTTTGTTTCGTCGAAATCTACAGGCTTTATCATCACTCCGTTAAGGCTGATGCCCTCTGACGTGGTGAACTGGAAGAACTCCTTTCTCGGCAAGTTGCAGCCTGCCAGTTTCTCGACAAGCTCGGCATTGTCGACCATAGTCTTCAGTTCCTTGCCGTCGCCCTTACACAGCGTGTACTGATATGGCGTGTTGCAGTCGCTCCACACTTTCACGAAGTATGAGTAGTTGCTGCTGAATATAGCGCTGTTCCAACCGTCTTTGCCTGCTATCACCGACGTCCGTCCCTTGGCATCGGCAACGTAGACCTCTCGGTTCATAGGATTCTTGCCCGCAGTCTGATAGTAGACCTTGCCCGACTTCTCGTCGTAGCCATAGACAGCCGTAACGACCGACTTGCCGTCGGTAAGCTGACGGATGAGTTTTCCAGACAGGTCGTACAGGTAGAGCTGCTTCTTTCCGCTGCGGTCGCTCGGCAGAATAATGTGCTTCGGAGTAATGATGACTGACGACATGGCTTCCTCCGTAACATATTTGTCAATGCGCTCGTCGATGACAAGACGGCAGTCGGCAGTGGCAAGATTAGCCTCGTAAATCTTCAGTTCGTCCTGATGACGGTTCATTGTATAGAGAAAGATACTCTGCTTGTCGGCACTCTGCTTGATGCGTGGTATGTATCCGTCGGCTGCAAGCGGCAGCTTGAACTGCATCTTCTGTTTTGTGGCAATGTCGTAGCACCATGCCGTAACGACGGAATTGTCGTGTCCGGCTTTCGGATACTTATATGCATATTCGCCCGGATAGGCTGCATTCTCCTGCAATTCAGGCTTCAGCCCCTTGAACATCTGCAGAGCGTAGGTCTCGACCTTAGACTCGTCATAGCGTATCCAGCAGATTTTCGTTCCGTCAGCATTGAAGACCATAGCCGAACTGAAACCGAACTCCTCCTCGTTTACCCAGTCTGGAATACCGTTTATTATCTCGTTGAACTTGCCGTCGGCAGTTACCTGAGTCTCGCGATAGCCGTCGTTCAGGTCGACACAGTAGATGTTGTTGTCCCTGACGAAAGCAATCTTGCTTCCATCCGGCGACCATACTGGATTCTGCTGCCTGCCGTTGGCAGACAACTGGCGGCACTGGCGCGTCTTCAGGTCGTAGACATAGAAGTCAGCCTTGAAGGAACGGCGGTAGATATACTCGGTGTTTGTCTGTATGAGCATGCGCTTGCCGTCTCCGCTCAGCATGTAGTTGTCGATGGAAGATATGCCTTCGACATTCAGATTTTCTACCGAAAACAGACGGCTTGTCTCCTTGCCCGTCTTGAACGAATAGACTACGATGTTCTTGCGGTCATGGCTTATCTGCGCATAACTCTCTCCGTCGGCAAGCGGAGTAACCGCACTCAGCATACGGGGAGCAAACGTGCTGCCCGTAATGTCTTTCAAACTAAGCTTTTCAATACCATAGATTGATGTCATGACAGTTAACAATAAAACTGCTGTTGCAATAATTTTCTTTATCATTTCTTATATGTTTATTTTCAGTTTACGTCTTAAGAATTGTGCCAGTTCGTCAAGATGCAGGTCATAGGCTATGGTTCGCGGAATCATCATGCCTATCTCTCTGGGAGCCATGCCGCCGAACGATATGGTGTGTTTGGACATTATGTGTATTGTTTCCAGCGTGTGCATTATTCCTGGCGTGTTGTACTTTCTTCCGTATTTGCCGAAGTTGCCGCGATAGAACACTTCATTGAGCAGGCGTTTTTCATATTTCTTGTGTTTCTCTTCTATACGGAACGGAAACTCGTCCTCAGGCAGTCCCAACCTGTTTATTATTATCCAGCCGACTGCACAGAAAGCATCGTAGACGCCAAGCCCTTTCAGGCGTGCCTCCAACTCGCTGCGGTCTATCTCGCTGCGGTATCGGTGGATAATGACACCTATATCGATGAACTGCCGCAAGCCTATGCCGAAAAGTATGAGATGGAAAAACAAATGCATGAAAGTATAGATGAGTTTCATCATGGGAGACAGCACGCGAACGTTTGTTCCGCCGATTTCCACATATCTCTTTTCCTTCATGTCCTCGAGCAAAATATGCTCCCAATACCTGCCATGCTTTGCCGACTTGAAATCGCAAAGTCTGTGGTGGACTTCTATCTCGACACCTTTCATCTCTGCATTCCTATGCTTACCTCGCGAGAAAGGTGTCAGTTCGATGTTCCATTCGTCCTTGAAAACCTGTCCGATACGGAACTTATCGTCAGGATGTACATATATGTCGATGTCGCCAAATGCCCTAACATTCTTGTACGGATAAAGCCTTTCCGTGGTCTGTCCCTTGACTATGACATAATTGATATTGTGCTTTTCAAGTCCTTTAGCCACCTCTGCAACAAGAATATCCAACTTGCGGTTTTCCTTGTGCATGATGTCTGCAACGTAAAGGCTTTCAAACTTTACATACTTATTGACGCGCTTATTGTTTCGTACGGCAACGTTGGCAATATGACCGTGAACAGACTGCTTTGAGGCAAACTGGATTAACTCATGAAATTCGGTGCGGGATATGTCGCAATCTGTAAATGCCTTATTCCACAAGTCAACCTGCAACCACTCGAAAAGCCTGTTTCTCGTCATTTGTCAAGTACACTATATGGAGAATTATTACTAATAAATTCAGGGACAATCTCCTTCATCTTCTTAACAATAGCCATCGTGTCGTAGGTTTTGGCGATATCTATCAGTTCGTCTATCGAAGCAGATACATTATTGTAGTCATACTCCCTAACCTTTGCTATGCGGATTTTCTCATGGAAACTCGGCACTGTGTTTTCCTCGTCAGACAGCACCTCCTCGTACAGTTTCTCGCCAGGTCGCAGACCAGTGTACTTTATCTCAACGTTCTCTGCGCCCGAAAGCCATATCATACGCTGCGCAAGGTCGGCTATGCGGACAGGCTTGCCCATGTCGAAAACAAATATCTCGCCACCCTTTCCGTTTGTGCCGGCTTCAAGCACAAGCTTGCAGGCTTCTGATATCAACATGAAATACCGGATGATATTCGGGTCAGTAACAGTTACTGGACCGCCTTCCTTAATCTGTTTCTCAAACAAAGGGATGACACTTCCGTTAGAACCGAGCACATTGCCAAACCGCGTCGTGACGAACTGCGTATCTGACACACTGTTGAGACTTTGTACATATATCTCGCATATACGCTTAGAACATCCCATGACATTAGTTGGATTGACTGCCTTGTCGGTGGAAAGCATAACAAACTTCTTGACGCCGTACTTCACACTTAAATCAGCTATAACCTTAGTGCCAAGTATGTTGTTCTGCACGCTCTCACTCGGATTGTCCTCCATCATAGGCACATGCTTGTAGGCTGCCGCATGGAATACATAGTCAGGACGGTACTTGCTGAAAACATTTTCCATGCGTTCCTTGTTGCATATTGAGCCGACCAACGTGTGTTTCTTAATATCGGGATATTGCTCGTTGATAACCAGACTGATACTGTGCTGTGGTGTCTCTGCCAAATCTATCAGTATGAGTTCTGCAGGAGCAAAAGTACATACCTGCCTGAGTATTTCGCTGCCGATGGAACCAGCCGAGCCAGTTATCAAGACACGCTTGCCTTTCAGCGACTCGCCTATTTTCTCAATGTCCACATTTATCTGGTCGCGTGGCAAAAGGTCTTCTATCTTTATCTCTTTCAGCAACGATGCCGAGAAATCCTTTGCATCGTCAATGGCTTGAGTTTGGGTACGCATCATATAGACACGCACACCCGTACTCAGCAATATGTCCTGCAGTTTCTCATCATGACGGAAGCGCTCATTCTGAATCGGCGAGACGAGCACAGCCTTAATATTGCGCAACTTGATGACGTCAATGAGTTCTTTGTCTACGTTATAAACTTTCACTCCCATCAATATCTTATTGTGAAAGTTGTCTTCATGGGCAATGAAACCACTTAGCTTAAAACGCGATTTCTGAGTGCTGCGAATATTTTTTGCCAGACTGATGCCACCGTCCTTTATACCATAGACAAGCGTCGGCATACCGGAATTGTTGCTGACAGTTACGTCATAGACTGTCTTTACCAATATACGCATAGCCCACATTCCAATGGTGGCAATCAGATATATCAGTATCAAGTGTCTGAAGCGTAACGGAAGCAGAACGTCATGGAATATGTCTGGATTTGGTATGATAAAAATCAACTGTACGATTATTGCTACTGCAAAAGCAACAAGCATGGCTTTAGCCACTTTCATCAAATCTATGAATGAAGAATAGCGTATTATGCCGTAATACGTATGGAAGAACTTAAAAGACACGATGTTGATCAGCATGAGCATGCCCATCGTCTGCGTAATGATAACAAAGCGTGTATTTAGGATGTTACCTTTGTAAAGAAGCCAAAACACGAGCAAACCAGACAGATAACAGATAATGCTGTCTGCTATCAGGATTATCCAGTAGGGCAACGCATTTTTAGAAAAATACCAACTGAAAATATTTTTTAGCATACGCTTTGTTTAATAATTCCTACAATATAGTTTAATTCTTCATCACCGACCATTGGTCCAGAGGGCAGACAAAGTCCGCGTCGGAACAAATCGTCAGACACTCCATTGACATACGACGGGCAATTTCTGAACACAGGCTGCCTGTGCATTGGTTTCCACAGAGGCCTTGACTCTACTCCAGCCTTATCGAGAGCGACTCTCATGGCTTCTACGTTGGCGTTTGGTTCACAGTCCGTGTGTATTTTATTGTTCTCATGCACCATACCAGCAGCACCGCCTACGGCTCCGGCTACTGATTTCTGATATACATTTTCTTCTCCACTTACATGAAGGTTCTCGTCTAACAAGATTGTCGACAGCCAGAAATTCGACTCCATGTCCTCTGGTTCATCGTGGAAAGTTATGCCGTCGATATCGGCAAAGGCACTGCGATAGAAATCTGCAACATGACGATGGTGTGCCAGATGGTCGTCTACTATCGTCATCTGACCTCTGCCAATGCCTGCACAGATATTTGACAGGCGATAATTGTAGCCTATTGTTTCGTGCTGATAGTATGCATAAGCCTCGCGAGCCTGCGTGGCAAGGAACATGACATGCTTGCGCGATTCGTCATCAGGGCAAACCAATGCGCCGCCACCGGATGTTGTTATCATCTTATTTCCGTTGAAAGACAATACTCCATAGTCGCCGATTGCACCGCACATTCTGTCTTTGTATCGTGAGCCGAAGCCTTCGGCTGCATCCTCAACGACAGGAATATCGTATTTGCGAGCCACTGCCATTATCTCGTCCATTTGCGCCGGCATGCCATAAAGATGTACCGGAACTATTGCGGCAGGCTTTCGTCCTGTCTTCTCTATTCTGTCGAGAATGGCATGTTCCATGAGTTCGGCATCCATATTCCATGTTGTTGGCTCTGAATCCACTATCACAGGAGTAGCACCGATATAAGTAATAGGATTGACAGAAGCGCTGAAAGTAAAAGACTGAACAATTACTTCATCGTCTCTTTTCACTCCGGCTTCCAACAGACCGAGATGTACGGCAGCTGTTCCAGATGACAATGCAACTACTTTTTTATTATCGCCAATAAACTGTTCAAGGTCATTTTCAAAACCATCTACATTCGGTCCGAGAGGCACAACCCAGTTTTGCTCGAATGCTTCGTTAATGAAATCCATTTCGCATCCACTCATGTGTGCCAAACACAGATATATTCTTTTACCGATGTCCATAACTATTATATTTCCACTATTACTAATTTATCGCTACAAAGATAGTCATAATTTTACAAATATAGCCACTTTGCGCGTAAAAAATGTTAGTAAAACTTTATTTGCCAATAAACTTCTTCCCTTTATATATGTATATTCCCTTGTTTTTATGCAGTATTTTCTTGCTGTCAGACAGTGGTTTTCCGTCGATGGAAAATACCACTTGCACGTTGTCCTGCTGCATTTCCACGTTGCTGATACCATTCGGTTCATCGTCTGTAACTGCCCTTACCGTGCCCTGAGAGCTTGGCTTAGGCATACGGAAATAGGCTTGCGTGCCTTTCAGTTGACGGTTGTCTGCATCCGGATTCTTCAAGTCCTTGCCGCTACTGCCTGTCAGAATGCATGTTTTTTCGTCGTTTGCAGTAAATGTTTTAGGACTGAACAGCCCTATAAATTTATAATCTCCCTTGCTGACAGTCTGCGGTTCTGCCACCGTTATAGTAACATGCTTGAACACAGGGTTATCTACTTCTTTCGCCGGTTTTATCAGATAAGGCTTTCCTGCCTCTATGTTTCCGTCCGTACCTACAAAGTTCATCAGCAAGCCATCACTGTCTATATATACACTTTCAAATTCCTGCACCATGACATCGTTGCCGAATATACGCTTCATTTGCATTGCCGACACATTGAACGGCAGACAAAGCGCATGCCAACTTCTGTCTGTTGTGAACGAGCGCACCAGCGTTACGCTGACATTTTCTACATTCATGTGCTTCGAAAGCATTGCGCTTGCGCTGGAAGATGTGTTGTATTCTATCTGTTCAACGTCCTCAAGACTGCGGTACAGGCATACGTTTGACTTTGTACCTGTTGCTGCATTGAACACATTTGAGGTGAAACTGATATGCACGTTGACATATTTCTTTTTGTTCTCTGCCTGTAAAACTCTGAAATTTATGAATGCATCGCCGTCTTCGTCGGCAGTTATTGTCATTTTCGTCTGATATCTTTCTGATGGCGGCTCCGTGCTTTCCACAGTGCGAAGATAATACTTGTCTTTGTCGGGGTCTGACATTACGGCAAGATATCCATCTTCAACTTTCATATACCAACCGCCTTCGGTTTCCTCGAGCGTTATCGTTTTTACGTCAGGCGATATGTAGTTTATCTGATTGTTGTCTATTTCCACATCCGCACTCAACCTGTTGTTCGATGTTTTTCCCTGCGAACTCATTGCCTTACTCGACTTTTCGCTGACGATTATCACATTGTCGCCACTTTCCAGAGTCGAGTAGTCTGTTACTTTAATGTACGTATCGTCCTGCGAGTATATCAGAGTTGGAACTGCGAGTAGAAGCAGCAATATCAGTTTCTTCATGTATTGTTCCGTGTAAAGAGTTGTTTTCAGAATCTGTTTTCGGCAACACACTGCCCTATTTTCTGCTGCAACGCTTCTGTTGCCGGTGTCAGTGGCAGTCTCAATATGTTTCTGCATTGCTTCTGTTCTGCCATAAGAGCCTTTATTCCGGTTGGGTTTCCTTCCTTAAACAACAGTTCATAGAGTGGTTTCAGCCTATTGTTTATGTCTTCTGCCATGCTGTCTTCGCCTCTGAAGTGTGCCTGTATCATGCTTTCCACCATGTGCGGCAGTGCATTGGCTACTACCGATATTGCTCCTACGGCTCCGCTTCTGAGCAAGTCGAGCGTAGCCACGTCGTCGCCACTGAACACTGCAAACGATGACGGTGCGTTGCGTATGATTTCTTCTGCCTGACTTTTATTGCCCGACGCCTCCTTTATTCCTATTACCGACGGGCAGCTGCGTGCTATCCTGACCACTGTTTCCGGCTCTATGTTTACTCCCGTGCGCGAAGGCACGTTGTAAAGTATTACCGGCATCGTCGTTGCTTCTGCCAGTGTCTTGTAGTGCAGATAGAGTCCTTCCTGTGTCGGACGGTTGTAGAACGGCGCTGCTATCAGGAGTGCATCTATTCCCTTTGTGTCGAGTTGTTTCAACTGTTCTGCCATCTGCATGGTATTGTTTCCGCTGAAACCCATGACTATCGGCATTTTTCCGTCTACCCGCTCAACTATCCGTCTGTGTATTTCTGCCTGTTCACTTGCTGTCAGGCATGGTGTCTCGGCTGTTGTTGCGAGTATGCAGAGAAAGTCTACGTGATTTTCCAAATGTCTGTCTACCAGTTTGTCTATGGTCTGGTAGTCGACTTTATGGTCGTCGCAGAATGGTGTTATCAGTGCAACTCCTAATCCCTTTATCATTATTCTATATATGGTTTTTCTGTTGTTATGGATTTGCGGAAAGAACAGGATTCGAACCTGCGAAACCCTTTAGGGGTTTACACGCTTTCCAGGCGTGCCTCTTCAACCACTCGAGCACCTTTCCTTATAGAATATTCCGTCGTGCTGGGAAATATACTGCAAAACTATAAAAAATGCGTGTAATATTTACAGTATATATTTATTTTTTATAATATTTTAGCACATTGGCATCACATTGCCCTTGTCTGATACTGATTGTAGAGCCATTCGTTCTGCTCTTCTATCGTCATTGTGCTGTTGTCGAGCACCAGTGCGTCTTCTGCTTTCCTCAGCGGCGCAGTTTCGCGGTGTGAGTCTATGTAGTCGCGTTCCACTACGTTTTTGTATATTTCGTCGTAGTCGGCTTCCATGCCCTTGCCTTTCAGTTCGTCGTATCGTCGTTGTGCTCTCACTTTTGCATCGGCAGTTACAAATATTTTCAGTTCGGCGTCGGGGAAGACATTTGTTCCTATGTCGCGTCCGTCCATGACTACGCCTTTCTCGCGCCCCATGTCCTGCTGCTGTTTTACGAGCTGTTCCCTGACGAAAGGCAGTGCGGCTATCGGGCTGACACAGCTTGACACCTCAATGGTGCGTATCTCTTTTTCCACACATTCGCCATTGAGATAGGTGTCGGGGCGTCCTGTTGCCTGATTGTATGCAAACGATATCTTGATGCTGTCCATCTGCTGTTGCAGCCTTTCGGTGTCTATGGTGCCGTCGGCTGCTATCATGCCGTTGCGCAGGGCGTAGAGTGTTACGGTGCGATACATTGCTCCGGTGTCTATGTATATATAGTTTATTCTCCTGGCGAGGTCTTTTGCCATCGTGCTTTTTCCGCACGATGAATGTCCGTCGATGGCTATCGTGATTTTCTTCATTCTGTTTTTATATGTTTAGTGATGCGTTGACGAGTATCGAGGAACTCGAAACGTGATATTTGCCGTATGCCACGTGCAACTTAAACCGTTCAAGGCTTACTCCGGCACCGAACGAAAGTCCTGCACCGTGACTGCTTTCCTCGTTGTCGCTGCTTTGTATTTTCATTTCGTCGGCACGTCTGAAATTGTATCCGGCACCTATCCAGAACTGCTCCGAGAGTATGATGTCGGCACCCACTGCCAAGTGGTTTACGAAGCGGTAGTTCCAGTGTGTCAAGTCGGTCAGTGTTGCCGACAGTCTCAGCGGCGTTCCCACGAAGCGCTTGCTCAGTCCCACTTGCAGGTCGAGCGGCATCTTCTCAAACTGGTCGTCGTATGCCTTCAGCTGTCCGCCGAGATTTTTTGCCGTTGCCGAGAGCGACAGTTCGTGGTCGGGGTCATAGTAGTTGACACCCAAGTCTACGCCTACGGCTATTGAGTTGTAGTCGCCTATATACGACGTTATGAACTTTGCCGCTATACCACCGGCTATGTTCTTGCCCAGCAGGTATGAGAAATATCCAGCCACAGCAATGTCTCTGGCTGAAAATTCGCCTGTCTGTATGTTGTCGGCATTCACTTCCTTCATTTTTCCATAGTCCATAAACTGTCCGCTGACAGCCCATGTCGCCTTTTCGCCTGCGGTGCGGCTGAACGATGCGCTGGCTGTGTTGGCTCCCTTCATGTAGTTCATGTAGTTGAGCGCTATCGTCTTGTCGCTGACCGACTGCAGCAGCGCAGGGTTTGAGAAGATGAGCGATGCGTCGTCTTCTATTAAGGATATGTTCTCGCCACCGAGTGCCGCAGCGTGCGCACTGACGGGCAGGCGAAGGAAATTGTATGCCGTCTGGCTTTCCTGTGCGTATGTCGCCAGCCCGACAACTGCGAGTATGAGTAATGTTGCTAATCTTTTCATATTCGTAAAACTTTGGCAAAGTTACGATTAAGTGATAAGAATACAAAATAAATAGATGCTTTTTTGACATTTCTTTTTGCTTTTTAGGTCTTTTGCACTTGGTTTGGCAAAGAAAAGGTATAATCAATTTTCGCCCGTTTACTGTCGTGTGAGTGCCCTCGAAAGCCGTTTCAGAAATTGCAGGGGCAAAATACGCTCAAATTTCGCATGTATTTGCAATTCTCTGACAGTCAGTTTGTTAGTCGGGAACATACGCTTTGGACGCACGAAATACAAGTGTTAAAATTGTCAAAGAGTATGTTTGAGATTGTCAAACACACTGTTTGAGGAGGTCGGACATAGTGTTTGGGGGTGTCGGGCGCAGTGTTTTGCATGGCAAAATAGACTAAATAGTAGGCTCAAAGGTACTCTTTGACATTTTTAACAGTTGTCGCCGACTTGTAAATTAACACAAATTTACACTTTCAGGCGCTGTTCCGATTCTATTTGAACGATTTTACTCTGTCAAAATTTTTCATCATTTTTCTTGCCTGAAGAGAAATCATGCGAGTTTGGCACACTTTTTGCTGTGCGCAAAAAAAATGTCGGCATCATGACAAAAAAAAGCGTCATGACGTGCCGACATTATGCGAGTGTTTTTTCTTTCTAACTATTTGTCGGAGTCAACTTCCAGAATGTGCGTTGCCAGACCGTCGGCTGTGTTTATCAGAGTTGCCAGCGGACATCCGTCGTAGGCAGCAGAGATGTTGCTCTTGTCCTCGAAACTGTGCATCGGCAAGTTCCATGCACCCATGTGCCAGCGTATGGCGATTATCTCGTCGTTGGTCATCTCAAGCCCCAGGCGCAACAGCATGATGACCGATTTCTCGCCGTGTCCAACAGGAAAGCGTGAATAGTCGCAGTCGTAGGCTTCATACTGCTCCCATCGGTTGTCGGCATCCTTGCGCCACTTCTGTATCTTCTTGTAGATGTTTGCCTTGCACACGTCGTGCAGCAGGGCGGCAATGACGATGCTGTCGTGTGGCAGTTTCTCAGCCAGGTCTGGCTTCATCTCCACCATGACCTTGCTTATTGACTCTGCTGTCTTCAGCACGTTGAGCGAGTGCTCCACCAGCCCGCTGTCGTAACTAAGATGTCGGTTTACCGACGCAGGCGCACTGAAAAAGCCAACCTTCTCCAGATAGTCTACGACATTGTCTATTCCCTTGCGGTTTGTCGCCTGCAATAGTTTGATAAACTGTTCTTTCATACCTTGCTTTCTTTCAGTTTACGTTGTCGTGTCTTGCCGTTTTGCCTTTCGGAATATTCTCTCGAAAATACAAAAGTTTATCTTTAAGACTAACAATAAATATATCTGACAACCAATATATTAACAACGACAGACAACAATGCAAATATTTCTTTCATTCGTTGTATTCAACTACCTGCCCCGAACCACTATACAACTTTATCGGTCCGTCGAGTTTCAGTCCGACTACGGTTATGTCTTCATCGAGCAAACTGTCTGGCAGATAGATGTAGAAATTGCCCGGAATGCTGCTCCACGATGGCTGGTTGAACATCTTGCACTGCAGTTCGTCGCCACGACCAACAACCCACGCGCGCTCAACCTTGCTGACAAGACCTTTCAGTTCCACCATGCCGTTTGGACGATAAGGGATGTAGAGATAGAGAACGTCGCCTGCCGGATTGAGCGTAGTGTAGCCCTGAAAATACTGGTTGGGTATGCCGGCACGCGTGTTGTATATGGCTTCGGCGTGCTTCTTTGTCCACCTGCCAAGCGACTTCAGTATGTCCACCTGCTCGTCGCATATCGTTCCGTCTTCTCGAGGACCTATGTCGAGCAACAGATTGCCGCCCATAGACAGGCAGTCGACAAACGTACGGAGTATCTGATACGGTGTCTTGTAGTTGGTGTCGGTAGGATAATACCCCCACGAGTCGTTCATCGTCTGACACAACTCCCAGTAAGGTGTCTTCGGACGGCTGACGGGTATGCCGTGCTCAGGCGTCTCGTAGTCGCCATAGCCCTGTATGCGCGAATTGACGACAGGCTTGCGTCCACCCTCGCGGAGCATACTGATAATCTGCGGAGCACGCCATGCTTCTGCCGACTGCTCCCAGTCGCCGTCAAACCACCATAGGTCGGGGTTGTAATGGTCGCGCAGTTCGCGCATCTGGGCGAAGTTGAAATCAACAAACCGTTGCCAGCGCTTCTCGTCATCCTTATACCGCGTGATGTTCTTTGTCATGTTGGGATAGTCTGGATGAGACCAGTCGAGCAGCGAATAGTACAGTCCCAAGCGCAAGCCCTGACGTCGGACCTCGTCGACGAAAGGCGTAAGCACATCGCGCTTTGCAGCAGTCTTTTTCTTCATGCTCAGCTTTCCGGCTTTAGTATCCCACAGCGCCATTCCGTCGTGGTGTTTCGACGTTATGACTGTATACTGCGCACCGCTCTCACGAATAAGGTCAACCCATACTTTAGGGTCGTATTTCGACGCTGTAAAACCCTTACACTGAGACATATACTCATCGTAGGTCAGCCTTTCGTTGTAGAACGACCAACTTTCCGACACGCCTTTCACTGCGTATATTCCCCAGTGTATGAAAATGCCGAGTTTTGCCTTTGAAAACCACTGCAACCGCTGATGATAGTCGGCTGAATCTCTCATCGCAATCTCCTGCGCACCAACTTGCATTGCCAGGAGCAGGCACACTAATAATGATGATATACGATATTTCATGCTATCTTTATAGTTTTGCGTTCGTTTAACTTCTATTTTGCAGGATAACCGACAGGATGATTCAGTATAAGGTCGTATGTTTCATCGAGTCCAAGTTCCTGTTTCAGCACGTCGGTATCCATTGTCATTCTCGGCACAGTTGACATTCCAAGCGCTGTACACATAAGTGATATATTCTCAGACACATAGCCTGAATCTATTAAACCCATGCGTGAAGCACCTTTCTGACGGTCGCCGAACTTTTTATGGTCGCTTGCCAACACCAGCGAGACTGGCGCATCTGCTGCGAAACTCTGAAATCCGGCAATGGATTTTCTTAGGTCTTTCGCCGATACTTCCACAAGTCGGTGTGGCAATGGCTCATAAAGGTATGCACCGTTTTTAGTGCATACGAAGACCACAATGTCTTGTGCATTGATGGCAGAGGGCGCCGTTATCTTTCCACTTTCAGGGCGGTTGATGCCACATGCAGCCCAGAGTATCTGCGACAGTGCCTGCAAGTCAACATCGCGCTTGTCGAATGAACGCTCCGAATGGCGTTGCTTCAGTGCTTCCATGAGTGTCACGCCTGCCGACATGTCGGGTTGTGGCAGTTCTATTACTTTCTGTGCAGGTGCCGACAGTACAAAAAAGGCTGCCAGCAGCGATAATACTGTTTTCTTCATAATATGTATAATTATTGTTCTCTTCATTTTTTCGACAACCGTATAGGCATTGTCAACAGCAGTTCAGTATAGTCTGCCTTAGTGAAGTGAGCCTTGATGTTGAATCCCAGACGCATTCCGCCAAGTTTATCGAAACAATAACTTACGCCAACACGCTCATAGTATGGTTTCTCGACATCTTTGGCAAAGCGCCCCATTTCCCTGTGAAGATAGTAACCGATGCCTATCTGACATACCAGGTTTCCAAAGTAGACTTCATGTTTTGCAGCCACGCCAACAGACCACGGGCTATGCCTGTACTTGCTCGTCGGACCTTCCATCTCTGCCACGCGCTTTGCATAATGTCCGTAGAACAGGTCTACGCCAACTCCCGAAGCCCATCGCCGCGCATAACGGTACATGCCGTCAACCTGCCAAGCCAGCGTTGCATACACTGGGAAATCAGTACGGTAATACAGTTCGTCATCGGGCGTGCTCGAGTAATATGATTTGTTCCAGTCCTCGTGCAGTGTCTTTGCTCCTACGGCAAAGGCTACGTTGGCAAAGAAATATGGATGGAATTTTTCTTTCGCAGCGGTTTCTTTTTTGAGCAACGTCTCGTAATAAGGCGTATAGACTACACCTACCGACGGTCCGAAAAAGTTGGCTCCCTTGTTTGGCCGTGCCATCGCGCCGTTGCTGATGTGCCAGTATTCGGCTCCCACACGTATGCCCCAATCTGGAACAGGGTGGTAAGTAGCATGAACGCCGGCACCGAAATGAATGGAAAGATGTGAGCCTACAAGCTCGTTGTCAATATTGTCGTAAGGATTATATTTAGTCTTTGAATACGCACCGCCAAAGCTTAGACTATAGTCGAAGTCAAACTTTCGGTTGCGATATATTGTCCTCGTAAACGTGGCATATAGCGAGAGACTGTTTCCGAGACGCGAATCGTAGTCCGCCTCGCCACCCCTGCGTCGCTTAGGCTTTGCTGGTCGATGCATGGTTACACCGTGATTGAATGCATATTTAGCAGATATCGAGAGTGAAGGGTAATTGTAATCTCTTGCATAGGCAGAACTGTCGGATGGCAACCACTGACGCATGACTGTGGCGTCGATGCTGAAATTGTTTTTGTCTTTCTGCCATTCCTTCTGCCAACTGTCCATGACAATGGTCTTTGACGGACTGACCGACAGTCCGTAGCCCCAATGGCTGATAGAATCGTTTGTAGCTGCCATTGCCTTAACTACTAACAATAAAGCAAAGAATGTTGTATATATACTTCGCATAACGTTGTCTTGATTACAGTTATATGTTAAACACGCGCAGCACATTTTCATTTGTCTGCCGTGCCACTTCATCCTCTCCGACTCCATAGCACTCAGCCACTTTCTTCAGAACGTACTGTACATAGGCGCTTTCGTTGCGCTCTCCACGCTTTGGAGTGGGTGCCATATACGGCGCATCGGTCTCAAGCACAATGCGCGACAGAGGTATGTCTTTTATAACTTCTGGCAGATTGCTCTTCTTAAACGTCAGCACGCCGCCTATTCCTAATACGAAATTGTCGAACTGCAACAACTCTTCAGCTTCGTGCAGATTGCCTGTAAAGCAATGGAAAACGCCTCCAGGAAGGTCTTTATCATACTTTCGCATCAGCTTGACCATCTCGTTTTGAGCCTTGCGGCAATGTATTGCCAATGGAAGTTTGGTTTCTGCAGACCAGCAAATCTGCTCCTCGAAAGCAGCCAACTGCTCCTTCTCATATTCTCGCGACCAGTAGTAATCGAGTCCAACCTCGCCTATCGCGATGAAACGCTCAATCTTCGGCGCAGCAGATAGGTTGTCATCCAGTATCGACTTCATAGATTTCAATACATCGACATAGTTGTCGTTCACTTCCTCCGGGTGCAAACCTATCATCGGATGTACAAAGCCGGAATACTCTCTTGCCGTTGCCAGAACAGTATCAACAGACTTCAGGTCTATTGACGGCACAAAGATATGACTTATTCTGGCTTCCTTTGCTCGCATTATCACTGCATCGCGGTCGTCGTTATATTCAGCTCCGTCTATGTGCGCATGAGTATCTATAAAGTTCATATATCCAGATAGTTAAATCGTTTTACCTAATCTAAAGTATCACACATCTGCATGCGCTTTATTATTTGTTGCGATGCATCATTTCGTTTGTGAACGCAATGAGTTGCGCCTTGCGCTCGGCAGGCACGCTAACCTCATCTATATACTTGCGACTCTCTACAAAATAGTCATTTATTCGCTGTTGCGCCAACTTGTCTATACCTATCTTATTATATAGATTTGTTATTGCTGCTATCTTCTCTTCGCGATTTGGGTTTTCCATGTTTATCCATCGGGCGAGTTCGCTCTTCTGTTTGTCGTCGGCTTTCAAATACGCGTTTATCAGCATATATGTCTTTTTGTTTGACATGATATCGCCACCGATAGCCTTGCCGAATATCTTTGTGTCGCCATAAACATCGAGATAGTCGTCCTGCAACTGGAAAGCCAGACCGATTTTCTCGCCAAACTTATACAACAGATCGGCATCTTTTTCAGATGCATCTGCCAGTATTGCACCCATTTTCAAAGCACAGGCAAGCAAGACACTCGTCTTCAGGCGTATCATCTCAATATACTCACTCTCCGAGACGTCGTTGCGATGTTCAAAATCCATATCATACTGCTGCCCCTCACCTATCTGCAAGGCTGTTTCTGTAAACAGTTCGAGTATCGGGCGCAACTTTCTGTCATCGCATTTAGCCATGCGTTCATACGCAAGCACCAGCATTGAGTCGCCAGACAGTATTGCCGTATTGTCGTTCCACTTCTTGTGTACTGTTTCCTTTCCGCGTCTTATGTCAGCATTGTCCATTAAGTCATCGTGCAAAAGCGTATAGTTATGGTAAGTTTCCAGAGCACATGCAGTCTCAAGTATAGTCTCCGGATTGTCCTTATACATGTTATAACTCAGCAACATGAGGACTGGACGTATACGTTTGCCACCCAACGACAGCACATACTTTATCGGTTCATATAACCCCTGAGGCTTACGGTCATAGGGCAGATGCTCTATGAACTCATTAACTTTCTGCAGAATTTCGTTTGATGTTAGCATATATTGTTTAATTTTCATTTATTACAGTTTAAACACAATAGGTATCGTTATCATCGTGCGGCACGGCTGGCCCTTGTCCTCGCCTGCTTTCCATTGCGGCATCGCCCCGACAACCCTCATAGCCTCGTCATCCAGCAGTTTGTCTACCGACTTCAACAGCTTTATATCGCTGACGGAACCATCCTTGTTTACTATAAACGACACCTGCACTGTTCCCTGTATTTTCTGTCGTCGGGCAGCATCAGGATACTTGAGCGAACGTGTCAGCCATTTCATAAACTCTACCATTCCGCCCGGAAAGTCTGGCAACTGCTCCACAACGCGCCATGAAATGGCTTTTTCGTTTTCATTTAAAGCCAACGGCGATACCGCTTCTGTCGGAACAACGGTCGTTTTTTCCTCTGCAGCGTCGCCATCTGTCGAAGGTGCAACGTCTTCCATCATTTCCTCATCAGCACTGACGGTTTCGTCGGTTTCCTTTATGCGCTCACTGACAGTTTCCTGTTTTTGGGGTTGCAAGGCTATCTGTTCACGCTGGTCAGGCATAGGAAGGCTCTCCATTTCTTGCAGTATCTCGTCCAGCAGTTCTGCCGGGACATCATCATCACGCGTGATGGGTATTTGCAATATAGCCAGAAACGTCAGGACAGACACTGCCAATCCAAGTAGGAAGTATCTCGTGGTCTTCCTGTCAAGATTTACTGCTGCCGATTTCTTTATTTCCATATTACAATACCGTGCTTATGCGTTGACGTGAAACAACATCGTATTTTTTCTTATGCAAAAGTAGTGGAAATTGCAAACAACACAAAATAAATATGCATATTTTTCCACTTTATTATAATATATAGGGTTAAATTAAATCGAAAAATCTGCTTTTTTCTTTGTGTTTTGCATAGTTAATTGTAACTTTGTCGCCCGTTATAATTATGAATTATAAAAAATAACAATATCAGAATTATGAAAAGAAATTTGATTTTTATCTCCCTGCTTTTTGCTGCGGCAATGAGTTGGGCTGTTCCCGCAAAGCGTGGAATATGGAAAACTATTCGTCTTGCCGACGGGACTGAAATCCGGGCAGAACTGAGAGGCGACGAGCACAGCCACTGGATGCAAGACGAGAACGGAAAGGCTTACGTCAGCATCAAAGGCTCTGACAGTTACATGGAAATTACAGAAAAGCAACTGCGTCAAAGAAACAATGCTAAACGTGCAAATGTTAACAATCGTCGCAGTCAGCGTTTACACAAGATGAGACACAACAACAGTTTCTTCGGACAGAAGAAAGCACTTGTTATTCTCGTGGAATTCACCAACAAAACCTTTCTGGAAGCAAACAATCTTGAACGATACAAGCGTGTAATAAACGAAGTTGGCTTTCAGGACGGCAGCTTCTATGGCAGTGTTCGCGACTATTTTCTTGCACAGAGCGACAATCAATTTGACTTGAATTTTGACGTTGTGGGACCATATAAACTAAACAAACCAGATAGCTATTATGGTGGAAATGACAGTTACGGAGACGACCTTCATCCTGGCGAAATGATTGCAGAGGCACTTCAGTTGGCTGATAACGATGTTGACTTCTCACAATATGACTGGGACGGCGACGGCGAAGTTGAACAGGTTTATATTGTATATGCAGGAAAAGGCGAAGCCGACGGTGGAGCAAGCAGCACTATCTGGCCTCACGAGTGGTCTCTCGACGACAATGACTATGGTAGCACGCTAACCCTCGACAACGTAGTTATCAATACTTATGCCTGCGGCAATGAATTAAATAGCAATGGTAATATGGCCGGCGTAGGTACAATGTGTCACGAGTTCTCACACTGTATGGGATTTCCAGACTTTTATGACATTTCTTACAACGGCAACAACGGAACAGGGAGATGGGACCTGATGTGCAGTGGAGGCTATAACGGCAACGGTTACCGTCCTGCCGGATATACAAGTTATGAACGAATGGTGTGCGGATGGAAGAAACCTATTGAACTTTTCAATGATACTACCGTTAACGACATGAAAGCGGTTAACGAAGGTGGAGAAACATTTATCATATACAACAAGGCTTATCCTGACGAATACTTTCTTTTGGAAAACCGCGACCTGACAGGATGGGATGCAGGACTACCGAGCAGTGGACTGCTTGTATTGTATGTGGACTACGATGAAGACATCTGGAGCAAGAACATCCCTAACGCGACAAGCTATACCGGCGACTTCTACAACAGCCACCAGCGTATGACTGTCATAGGTGCAGACAACAATACCTACAGTGAGTATGGCGACCCATATCCATACCTGCAGAACGACTCTCTGACTAACACCTCGAAGCCGGCAGCAAAACTTTATCATCCTAACGTCGACGGCAAGAAGTTTATGAACGTGGGAATATTGGACATCAAGCGCAGCAACAATGCTATCGTTTCGTTCAATTTCAGAGGTGCAAACGTTACTCCTATCATTGACGAAGACCGTCCTGAGAACGCAATATTCTATGAATCGTTCAACTTCTGCAGCGGAGTTGGAGGCAACGACGACATCTGGAGCGGCGCGACGGCGGCATCTGCCGAGTTCGTTCCAGACATGGAAGGATGGCAATCACAGTCTATGTCGGGTGCAAACAAGTGTGCCAAGTTTGGTTCAGGCTCAAAGAAGGGAGAGGTAACATCTCCACAGTTCACTATCAACGGCGAGACAACGCTGTCGTTCCTTGCAGCACCATGGGGCAGCGACGGCACAGACCTTACTCTGTCTGTCAGCGGCAACGCCACAATAGAGCCGTCGGAGTTTACCATGACCGCACAGAAATGGACAAGATTCACGACTACGATAACCGGAGAAGGTACCGTCAGCATTACATTTACGCCGAGCAAGCGACTGTTCTTAGACCAAGTGGCAGCAGTTCCGGCAGGAGATGTCAATGCGATAGTTCTAAATACCGTTACCAACAAGCCTGCCGACAACCGCATATACAGCATCGACGGCAGATATGTTGGCAACAACTTCAACCTTCTGGGCAAAGGCATATATATTATTAATGGTAAGAAAATTGTCAAGTAGACATATATCTGCAAATTGCAGACAGATGTTCTGACAACAGCACTATAACCAAGATGGCATGACGGGGTTTCTGTTATGCCATCTTTTTTATTTATCGCAGTCAGCTGAAACACGAGTGAATAAAAACACGTTACGGCGCCCCTGACATTAACGACACCGACGCTCACGGAACTGCTGATGCCTGGTCATCGTAAAGGTTGATGTCAACACCATGCCTGCAAAAACTGTGCCAAACTCAACGGAATATTCTTTCAAGGCGAAAAATGATGAAAAATTTTGACAGGGAAAAATCGTTCAAATAAAATCGGGACAGCCCTCGAAACTGCAAAATTGTGTTAATTTTAAAGTCCGTGATAACTGTTAAAATTGTCAAAGAGTATCTTTGAGCCCACTATTTAGCCTATTTTGCGTTGTTAAGCATAGTGCCCGACACCCCCAAACACTATGTCTGACCACCTCAAAGAGTGTGTTTGACAATGTCAAACACACTCTTTGACAATTTTAACATATAGATTTCGTGAGTCAAAAGCGCATATTCACGACTAACAAACTGACTGTCAGAGAATTACAAATACATGCGAAATTTGGGCGTATTTTGCCCCTGCAATTTACGAAACGGCTTTCGAGGGCACTCACGCGACAGTAAACGGGCTAAAATTGATTAGTATTTTATACGAAGGAAGAATGCTATTTCCTTTTCAAGTTACTTCATTTGTCCTGATCGCAGCAGAAAAGAATAAACCACTTCCGGCGTTTCTCTTTCATACAGGTCAAGCGCTTCATATTCTTCTATCAGGTCGAGACGCGTGTCAAGCAATACCTTCATGCGATGTGAGTCTATTCGTTCTACACGTTTTCTGCCGTCATTATACATCACATAGCAAGTTCTTATCTTTGCCGCATGTCGTCTGACTTCGTGCTCATATTGCACATCGTCGGCAACATCGTTTATCAAGTCCTCCTTTGATGTTAAAAGAGTGAGAATGCCATTCACGACCCTGTCGGCAAAGGTTGGCAGTGCACGTGCATATCCGGAGCCGAAATCTACCATTGTAAAAACAACCTTGTTGTCTCCCACTCTGTGGCATTTCACAAACCGCGATTTCTTAAAATGCTTTGAGAGCCTGCCGTAGCAATACACGTCCATGCCCTTGCAGTTTAGAAACAAGTCCTCACCTATGCCTACGAACATGGCATTCCCAGCAGCCTTACGCACATGTTTGTCTTCCGCCTTGCTAATCCTGTATGGCGGTTTCAGCGCCTTCTTCATTTTCTTGGCAGAAAGGTGCCGCATGGAAATTTCACATTCCACGCCTTTGTCATTCTGCAAATCGTCGAACGTGGAATAATACTTGCTTTGCGAATAGCCACTGCCCGCAAACAAAAGACATATAAAAACGAATAAAATATGTTTCACTGCATTATAAAAAATTTAACCCAAACCTTAACGATAACTAAATGCCGACACACGATATGCATCAGAACAGCTATCGTTAAGGTTATGACTAAGGTTATAGTTTACTTATCTTTCCTTGTTGCTCTTATAAAATATACTATCAGAAGCAAGTAAGCTCCGAGTGCAAGCATCTCCGACAATGGATCTGCCATCCAGTCTTTATCAATGAAGTTGAGGTCGGCAAAGCGCAGTATTGCACTTAACACACCCATCAGCGCACCTCCGGCAATAAAACCTGAAGCTATGAGTGTACCCTTCTCGCCGCGTTTCTTGTTTACGTTCTCATCCTTGCTGCGTGTTGTAACAAACCAGTTTACAGCTCCACCGACGAGCAGAGGAATGTTGAGTTGTATAGGAATAAACATACCCAGTGCAAACGGCAGAGCCGGTATCTTGCATATTGTGAGTATTATTGCAATCACTGCACCAATGGCATACAGTTCCCATGGCGCTCCCACACCGTTCATCAGCGGGTCGATAACGGCAGCCATAGCGTTTGCCTGCGGTGCTGCAAGGTCGCCCGAAGTGAAACCGTATGTCTCGTTGAGCAGCATCATGACGCCGCCAACTGTCGCTGCCGACACCAGCGTGCCTAAGAATTTCCACGTCTCCTGCTTCTTCGGCGTGCTTCCGAGCCAGTAGCCCACTTTCAAGTCGGTTATGAATGCTCCTGCCATCGACAGCGCCGTACAAACGACACCACCCATGATGAGTGCAGCAACCATTCCACTTGTGCCTTTCAGTCCTACTGCCACCATGACTACAGACGCAAGTATCAGCGTCATAAGCGTCATGCCCGATACGGGGTTAGAGCCTACGATGGCAATGGCGTTGGCAGCAACTGTCGTAAAGAGGAATGCTATCACAGTTACGAGCAATATGCCTACAACGGCGTGCAGCAGGTTCCCTTCCATCACACCAAACCAGAAGAACAGGAAAGTTACTATAAGCGTAACGATACTGCCTATTGCTATCACCTTGAAAGCTATGTCGCGCTGTGTACGTTTAGTCTCCTCGTTGCCACCGCTCTTGCCTTTCATCTCGCTGGCAGCCAGCGAAACAGCACCCTTTATGATGCCCCACGACTTGATAATGCCTATGATTCCAGCCATCGCGATGCCGCCGATACCGATGCTTCTGCCATAGTTGAAGAATATATCTTCGGGCGACATCTGTCCTACGGTCTTATCTATTGCAGGATTCCACAGGTTGAGCACCGTGTCATGGAATAGGATATTCATTCCCGGCACTACGAGCCACCATACAAACAGCGAGCCAAGACAGATTATCAGAGCATATTTCAGTCCGATAATAAAACCGAGTCCGAGCACGGCAGCGCCTGTGTTTATCTTGAACACCAGCTTTGCCTTCTCGGCAATCATCTCTCCGAAGCCGAACATACGTGTAGTTACCTGCTCGTTCCACAGTCCGAATGTGCTTACAATGAAGTCATACAGACCACCGACAAGTCCCGCCATTACCAGCGGTTTAGCCTGGTCGCCGCCCTTGCTGCCGTTTACCAGCACCTGAGTCGTTGCTGTTGCTTCTGGGAACGGGTACATTCCGTGCATGTCACTGACAAAATATTTGCGGAACGGAATAAGGAACAGTATTCCTATGATGCCGCCAAGTGCCGACGCTATAAATATCTTCATGAACGACGCACTCATTTCCGGATATTTCGCTTGCAGTATGTAGAGTGCCGGCAGCGTGAATATTGCACCCGCAACAACAGCTCCCGAGCATGCGCCGATACTCTGTATGATGACGTTCTCACCCAGTACCTTTGAGCGTTTAGATGCCGTAGAGACACCAACGGCAATGATTGCAATAGGAATGGCTGCCTCAAACACCTGTCCTACTTTAAGTCCGAGATAAGCGGCAGCAGCAGAAAACAGCACCGCCATGATTATACCCCATGTTACCGACCATGCGTTAACTTCGGGATAAACATTGTTTGGCGACATTACAGGTTCATACTGCTCGCCTTTTTTCAATTCCCGAAATGCGTTTTCGGGAAGCTGAATCATGTCTTTTTCTTCCATAATCTTCTTATTTTTTGTTTCTGTCTTTTAGTCTCATCCATGCGTACGGCTTGCGATGTTTCAGATATTCAAGGTTGTCTTGGTTCTGATATGCCTCTCGTTCAAACTTCAGCTGACGGTAGGCGTTGCCATGCATAAAAAGCCTTACTACCCATTCTATGAGATACCATACGTAGAAGCCAATTATGCCCATTTCTATTATCTGTGCAGTGTGTATGCGTTCATGGTTTATAATCTCCTTTGTCAGATTTACACCCTTATGCACGAACAGCACTCCGCACAGGTTTACTGCATCGAAACGTGGGAACGGCAATATTCTGTTGCGAATGATAAACATAGAGTAATTCTTTTCCACTGCAAATATATATAAAATATTCTGATTTTACACATTATTATATAAAAAACTGAACTTATGCTATGAATTTACGACAATTTGTCGTTTAAAAGGACATTTTGTCGCATTTTCACACATAGGCACAACTTTTGAGGAGAACATTATTAGAGAGTGATTGAAAAATGAAAACCAAAATTAGAAAGGAGATACATATATGACATTAGACAAATTCACTATCAAGGCACAGGAAGCCATACAGGAGGCGGTCAACATTGCCATGCAGCACGGTCAGCAGGCAGTCGAGCCGGTGCACCTGCTGAAAGGAATCATTTCCAAAGGCAAGGATGTTTTCCAGTACGTTACGCAGAAAGTTGGTGCCAACGCATCGCAGATTGAGATGCTGGCAGAGCAGGAAATACAGCACTTGCCGCGCGTTCAGGGCGGTCAGCAGTATCTTTCCGGCGACAGCCAGCAGCTTGTGCAGAATGCCATGCAGCAGTCGCAGCAGCTCGGCGACGAGTTTGTTGCCCTCGAATCGCTGCTCATTGCTATGCTTGAAACGAAAAGCACGGCTTCGAGAATACTCAAGGATGCGGGACTGAGCGAGAAGGAAACACTTGCTGCCATAAAACAGTTGCGTGGCGGAAACCGTGTCAGCTCGCAGTCGGGCGACGAAAACTATCAGGCTCTTGAGAAGTATGCGAAGAACCTGGTGGCTGCTGCCCGTGCCGGCAAGCTCGACCCTGTTATCGGCCGCGACGAGGAGATACGCCGCGTATTGCAGATTCTATCGCGAAGAACTAAGAACAATCCTATACTCATTGGCGAGCCTGGAACGGGAAAGACGGCTATCGTGGAGGGGCTGGCGCAGCGCATCGTAAGGGGCGACGTGCCTGAAAACCTGAAAAACAAGCAACTTTACTCGCTCGACATGGGACAGCTTATCGCCGGCGCGAAGTACAAGGGCGAGTTTGAGGAGCGACTGAAGGGTGTCGTAAACGAAGTTACCAAGAGCGAGGGCGACATTATTCTGTTCATCGACGAGATACATACGCTCGTTGGAGCAGGTGCCGGTGAGGGTGCTATGGATGCTGCAAACATTCTGAAGCCGGCACTGTCGAGGGGCGAGCTGAGGGCTATCGGCGCAACGACGCTCAACGAATATCAGAAATATTTTGAGAAAGACAAGGCTCTGGAGCGCCGTTTCCAGACCGTAATGGTAGATGAGCCGGATGAACTGTCTGCCATTTCCATACTGCGCGGACTGAAAGAGCGTTACGAAAACCACCACAAGGTGCGCATACAGGACGATGCCTGCATTGCTGCCGTACAGCTTTCGGAGCGTTACATATCAGACCGTTTCCTGCCCGACAAGGCTATCGACCTGATGGACGAGGCTGCTGCCAAACTCAGGATGGAGCGCGACTCGCTGCCGGAGGAGCTCGACGAGATTACGAGAAGGCTGAAGCAGAAGGAGATTGAGCGCGAAGCGATAAAGCGCGAGAACGACATGCCGAAGATAGAGCAGATAGACAAGGAGATTGCCGAGCTGCGCGAGGAGGAAAGCCGCTTCCGTGCGAAGTGGGAAAGCGAGCGCGAACTGATAAACAGAATGCAGCAAAGCAAGCAGGATATAGAGCAACTGAGGCAGGAGGCTGACCGTGCCGAGCGCGAGGGCAACTACGGACGCGTGGCTGAGATACGCTACGGAAAACTGCAGCAGATAGAGGCTGAGATTGCCGAAACGCAGAAACAGCTGCACGATGCACAGGGCGACGACACGCTGGTGCGCGAGGAGGTTACGGCTGACGACATTGCGGAGGTGGTGAGCCGATGGACGGGAATACCTGTGGCAAAGATGTTGCAGAGCGAAAAGGAGAAACTGCTGCATCTTGAGGAGGAACTGCACCGACGCGTGGTAGGTCAGGACGAGGCTATCAGCGCCGTGAGCGATGCCGTCAGGAGGAGCCGCGCCGGACTGCAAGACCCGAAACGGCCTATCGCATCGTTCATATTTCTGGGCACGACGGGTGTCGGCAAGACGGAACTGGCTAAGGCGCTGGCGGAATACTTGTTCAACGACGAGCAGATGATGACTCGTATCGACATGAGTGAATATCAGGAGAAATTCAGCGTGAGCCGTCTCATCGGTGCGCCTCCGGGATACGTTGGATACGACGAGGGCGGACAGCTGACCGAAGCAGTAAGGCGCAAACCGTACTCAGTGGTGCTGTTCGACGAGATAGAGAAGGCTCATCCCGACGTGTTCAACATTCTGTTGCAGGTGCTCGACGACGGACGACTGACCGACAACAAGGGACGCACGGTGAACTTCAAGAATACTATCATCATCATGACGTCTAATCTCGGAAGCCAGCTCATACGCTCATACATTGAGGAGCATGCTGCAAACGGCGGCATGAGCGACAGCGCAACCATGAGCAACGGCGACGAGGAACAACTGAAAAACAGGCTCATGGAGATGCTGAAGCAGACCATACGACCAGAATTTCTCAACCGCATAGACGAGACTATTGTGTTTAAGCCGCTGACAAAGCAGCAGATTGCCGACGTCGTAAGGCTGCAGCTCGACGGCGTGGCTGCCATGCTGAAGAAGCAAGGTGTCAGCATCAGTTTCACTCCGCAGGCTGTGGAATATATTGCCGATGCTGGTTTCGACCCTGAATTTGGCGCCCGACCTGTCAAGCGAGCCATACAGCACTTGCTGCTGAACGACCTGTCGAAGCGCATTCTGGCTGGCGACGTAGACAACGGAAAGGAAATCATGGTGGACTCATTCGGCGACGGACTGGTGTTCAGAAACTGATTTTCGACTGTATAACATTATGTTACGAACATCGTAACGATAGCATTAACCTTAGCGCTAACCATACTCTCAGCGCTAAGGTTAATTTATTTTCTATATAATTACATGTGGGAGCGCGTTTTCCCAGACATTTTTCTGCCTCCCTGCAAAAACCGTGCCAAACTCAACGGAATTTTCTTTCAAACCGAAAATGTATGAAAAATTTTGACAGAGAAAAATCGTTCAATTAGAAGCGGAACTGTCCTTAAAACTGCAAAAATCTGTTAATTTTGATGTCGGCGATAACTGTTAAAAATGTCAAAGAGTATCTTTGAGCCTACCATTTCGACTATTTTGCCCTGCAAAACACTACGCCCGACACCCCGAAACACTATGTCTGACCTCCTCAAACAGTGTGTTTGACAATCTCAAACATACTCTTTGACAATTTTAACACTTGTATTTCGTGCACCCAAAGCGTATATTCACAACTAACAAACTGACTGTCAGAGAATTACAAATATATGCGAAATTTGAGCGTATTTTGCCCCTGTAATTTCCGAAACGGCTTTCGAGGGCACTCACGCGACAGTAAACGGGCGAAAAATGATTAAACAAAACTAACGTTAACACTAACCTTGACTACTCCGACATGCGTTAACTTGCAGGCGAAAAGTTAACGTTAAAGTCAGTGTAATGGTTAGTGTTAACGTTAGAGTTCAGATTATTGTCAAGTCTACAGCCTGTATCCCAGACTGAGAACTATCACGTTGTTTTTTACGTCTAAAAGTCCCAGTTTGTCTATATTACTGACTCCCAAGTTGTATCTTGCATCTACGATAAACCTGTTGCGCTCAAAACTTACGCCCAGAGGTATCGACACGTCAGTCGACTTAAATAATTTGGCGTCGTCGAGCGGCGACTTCTCGCCCAGTTTCACGCCCAGCTGCACACCGGCATGCAGTGCAAATCCGCTGCCAATATATCCGTTCAGCACGAGCGGGAAGTTAAGGTAGTGGATGTCGGTATTCTTGCCGCCAACATTGCCGACCTTCTCATGATGGCACCCCTGCAGCATGTAGTGAGCACCGAGACTGACGCCCAGCATCGACAAAGCCTGATACTCCACGTCGCCGCCGACGCTCACGCCGACACGCATCTTGGTGTCCATAACCTTGCCATCGATATCAGTATACACTTCCATGTTGCTCAGATTGGCTAACGTCATGCCGACACGCGGAATGAAGGAAACAGAACCCTTCTCGCCCTGAGCACTGGCTGCAACCGCCGACAGCAGCATGCAGCACACTACAATCATCTTTTTTACTCTCATTATTATAATTCTGTTTTATTATAAACTATATCCTGTAGCCCACCGTAAACGTCATCACACCGTTACGGCTGTTGAAAAGATTGTACTCGAACACTTTAGTAACGCCAAAATTATATCGCGCCTCTATCAGCACACGCTCATACTCGTAGGCAACGCCGACAGGTATCGACACGTAGAAATCGCGTACTCCATGCCACTTGTCGTCGACATCATGCTGCGACTCGTAGACCGCCTTGTTGTCGTCCGACACCGTCCACACACTTTCGTTGCTCTTAACACGCGCATCAAGCAGGATTCCGGGCTGCACGCCAGCCATAATCGAGAAACCCTTAAATAGATACTGACGCACGAAAACAGGAACATTGAGATACTGCAAATTAAGCCTGAAATCCTTGACACCCTGAAAAATATTTCGCCCGAGAGGAACTACAAAGTCGTCGTAGCCCACGCCCTGCATGGAATACAACAGTCCCGCACCTACGGCAAGCGTCTGCGTAGCCTGGTATTCAGCCTCAGCACCAACCGTCATGCCAGCCTTCATCTTCGACGAAGCAGGCTTCAGAGTCTCCTCGCCAGTCCATTTGAAGTTGCTGATGTTTGCAATGTTCACACCCACTTTTGGCACTACGGAAAACCGTCCGGCAGCCTCCTGCGCCTGACAGCAAACCACCACAACGGCAGCCATCAACGTTAATAATTGTCTTTTCATATCCTTAAATCTGATTTTTAAAATATTTCCCATTGAAATTATCATCCTATCCCAACAACATAAATAACGCACATTCCCCCGAAATATTGCATCCCCAGACAAAATAATCGCCCCGCAATAAAACAAAAGAATGCCCCCTTTTTCAACACAAGGGAGCATTCATGGTCAGCACAATAGCTTAGGCTCGGAAGATTACAGATAAAAACTTATTGCATACTTATATATCCTCTATTGTCAATTACGATATTACTGTCAACAATATCTTCTATCGTAAGACGTTTTATTTCCTTTGCTGCACAGTTTGTCTTATCCTTTCTCGGTCCAATACCAGATTGTTGTATAAACGAATGGATTATCCCGGACTTGAACGAACCATCATTTTTGTCGATTTTTATCTCTATCACGGGAGCATAACCCGATATTCCTGTAATATTTATACCATGTGGAGTACAGAAATTTCCAAGACTATATGCAATGAAACGATTATTATATACTTCTATGCATCTTAGTACATGAGGACCGTGTCCGTAGACGACATCAGCACCATTGTCAATACAAAAATGTGCAAATTCGCGGAGATTTCCCCTATCCTCATTTAAGAACATCTCTGTTCCGTATGGCAAATGACTTTGTGTTTTTCCTTCCGCACCACCATGAAAGGAAACCACTATTATGTCACACTGTGTATTTAAATCGTCAAGCAAAGACTTTACAAGTTCTTTATCCTGATGCCTGTAAGTGTACCCATTATGTCCGAAAGCACAGAATCCAATCTTTCTGTCTCTCCTTTCTATCACCGCACCCTTTGTTCGTCCTACAATACCTGCATATTTAATACCTTCATTATCAAGACATTGTTCTGTGCTGGCAATACCTTCTATTCCAAAATCATTTGCATGATTGTTTGCCATGCTGAGAAAATCATAGCCTGCATCGCTCAGAAGAGAAGCAAAACGTGTTGGCATCATAAACGAATAAGAGTATGGACCATCCTCCTTTGTTGACGTTCCATCATTACACAACACACCTTCCAGATTTCCTACTGCAACGTCAACACGTTTCGTAATTTCTTTTGTATCGTCAAACAAATATTTCCCATCATTTGCCGGCAGCCTGACTTCGGGATATGTCGTACCCATCATTATATCACCACACATAGCAAAAGATATAATTTCTTCATTGACATTTACCTGCCTACCATGACTAAATAATGTGTCGTCATTTGTCGCTGCCACAGCTTCAGAAAACAAAGTTTTAGCAAGTATATTCTTCTGTGCTTCATTCACAGTACAAGATACTAACATTACAAGCAAAAATGCATGTACTATTTTTTTCATTCACATGACTTTTATTTATTAATAATAACTTATCGTACGCGTTATTATAACAGACCAGCCATTATTGTAAATATCCTTACGCTTTATCCAATTGCCATACTCATCACACTGCAATACTGTACAATTGATGACTATATCTGTATAGCCATCTTCTTCATCAGGATTAGTAAAGTGTGATCCAACTTTTCTCATAGTTTTGACATAACCGATTTCATCGTATTCATATTCCAGTTCTGTGTCAAAGAACTGCCCATCGGTTTCAGATTCATATACCAACCTTCCCAAGTCATCATATCTATACTCAATCTCACTGTCGTATGAGATTTTTATGAGACGATTCTTTGCGTCTCGCTCACTATTAGCAAGGAAATAGGTCATATTATAATCTTTGAATGTTTGCATATAGCCATTTCTGTCGAAAGTGTATTTTTCTACATCTTCCCACGACTCGCCATCCATAGTTGTCTTATTCGTAATAACTACAGACTTAACAGGACCGTATAAATTGAAAATACCAAGTTCGCCTGAAATTATTTTCTCCTGCGAAACATTTTGATCTATATTATTAGGAATCGGAGTAATTACATCTTGCTGTTTTTTGGCTTTTTTATTCTTTTTCTTACTGAATAATCCTCCAAGAAGTTCCACTCCCAAACCTATGGCTTCACCTACTACATTGCTTTGTGCCATAGTTTTTGTTGGCGAGAGCATTAATGCTCCCACCAACAAAACTGTTAGAAAACTATTTTTGTTTTTCATAATTACGGTATCTACTGTTTATATTTCTTTGCATTTGCAGACATATAGAGAGTGTTTATATTTCCCTCTTTTACAAGACGTGCATTGCGTGGAAGTTGGTTTATGCTACTATCTTCACTCAGTCCGTCATCGTCCTTAAATATTCTAAAATATCCCTCATCCATTACATTATTTTCCGGGTCATCACTTTTTTCAAGCATAACAAAGGCATAATATAAATCCTTTATTCCATTTTTTGTTTTTTTGCCTGAAATAACAACAGATGTTTTGTAGTACACATCATAGTCAGAAAAAGAACTTATACCGGTCGTACTGAAATAAGCTGTAAATTTATCATCAGATCCACTTATAAAAACTCCTTTTCCATCCGATTTATCCGTGAAATCACTTGACGTTTTATACATATCTATTGTATTATTACTCATATTCTGATTTGAGAAATTAATATAATACGAAGATATCACACGTCCTGGTTCAAAAGCTTCATCCTCACAATAAACAGAAACGTAAGGATCAATATAATAAGTTCCTTCTACATTTGGAGGATTCACACCCAAGAATAAAGGCATATACCTCTCAACTGACACACGTATATCCTCAGGCAATACTTTTTCTATTCTTTCATCGAATACAACTTCCTCTTTTTCTTCATCCTTGTCTTTGTCATCACAAGATGTCAGTGCCACACCAAAGAAAAGTATCAAGAAGAATAATCCATACTTAAACATTTTTGTTTTCATAACATTTGGTTTTTATTTGTTTCTTAATTGTTTACCTTAGAGTTCCACTATTTGCAGCGTTTATCATATTTTGGCTGGCATAAAGATATACTTCTACCCTGCGGTTCTGCTGCTTACCGTACGCAGTAGAGTTGTCTGCAACTGGATAAGCCGAGCCATAGCCAACAACATTGTTAAACTGATAATATGGTACACCAAGTGCAACAAGATAGTTCTTCACAGCTTCTGCACGTTTTCTTGATAATGGTAAGTTTATCTGGTCGTTTCCACTACTGTCTGTATGACCTTGAATATCAACAAGAAGATTTGGATCGCTTCTTAACATTTCTGCAAAACGAGAAAGCGACTGCTTTGAGCTGTAATTCAGTTCTGATTTATTTACAGGGAACAATATTCCAGAATCGAAAGACATCTTAACTGCTGTAAAACCATTAGCATCAGTGATAGTTTCTACTCGTGCATTGTCTATCTGACGTGCCTGGTCTGCCACTTTATCCATGTGTTTCCCAATAAGTACGCCTGCACCAGTACCTACAACAGCACCAATAGAAGCACCAATAGCGGTTGCCTTTGAATCCTTTCCTATAATGTTTCCTATTATGCCGCCAAGAGCGGCACCGCCACTACCACCAAACAGCCCACCTTTTGTTGTATTGTTAAGCTGTCCACAACTCGAAACAACAAGCATTGCACTAAGTGCCAACGCTAATAAATTCAGTTTTTTCATAATTCAGTTTTGTTTTTTAAGTTATTAATTATAATATGTTATAACACGTGTCGTGTACGAAACTGTTCCTTTATCGCTTACCTCTTTACGTTTTGTCCAATTGCCGTATGAATCTTTTTCCAATATGCTGTATGTCATTGTATATTTTTCAGGAGCATCTTCTGAACCCATATCAGGACTAACAGTTTCCTTAGACTTCTTCAAATAGCCATCAGCATCATAATAATTTATACTGTTGCCGCCATCACCGTTCGCTTCCACTACCAATCCTCTTTCATCATATTTGTAACCAATAAATATATCACCTTCATTACAAGCACTTATGAGCCTTCCTTTCTTATCCCTTTTAATTTCGCCCGGATACATACTGCTTAAACTTTGTCCATTCTCAGACAGCCAAATACCTTCTTCACTAAAAGAACATGTAACAGAATATCCTTCATATTTAAATACACATTTCTTGACGGGTCCGCGCAATTCGAATATGCCAAGATCGCCTCTGCTTATGACATCATTAGACACAACAGGGTCAACTTCCATTGTGTCGACTACAACTAAAAAAGAATCCTCAACTTCTGTTGTAACTTCATTTTCTTTTGTCTGCTTTTCATCATTTACCAGTGAGCCATCTGGAATAAATTTTCTATCACGACAACTCATTATGAGAAATACAGACAACAAAGATATAAATGCAACCTTTTTCATAGACAATTTCTTTTTTTATTTTATTAAAGACCTCCCAAGCGGTGTCAGGTAGGGCTCTACGACATTATATGGCAGATAGACATCGAAATCTTCATAAAACTTGTAACAATCAAGTCTGAAACATAAGCCATCTTTTCTTATGGCTACATTAAAACCATATTTGTCGTCGATATTGAAATCTTCATCTATTTCCCGATAAAACTTTTCTTCATCGTTATATTGCTTCAACAACGCAACAAGTTTGCTTCTTGAAATATTGACGATATCTTTTTCCTTCAGTATGCGGCCATCGCTTTTATTAACCGTAAGTATATACTGCGAGGGACCACCATTCATCCAGATGGCATCTGTAAGCTTAAACGTAATAACATTACTGTTCTGATAGTCTTCTTCTATCTGAAGGTCATAAACACTCATGCCCATTTCTTCTTCAGGAGCCTTTCTGTAGTTTCTTACGATGTTGTTGATAATGTCATTAATATTTTCGCTTCGATAGTTTTTTGAAAACATCTCATACACATCAGACTCATAAATCATATTCAAAATAGCCTTTCTGACAGCAGACACCTCATTGGCATCTCCAGAGATGGGATTGGCAACAGACACATCCAGAGAAGCATCGCCCTTATCCTCAGCAACTATAGTGTTGAAAAGAATAGGTTTCACAACAGGAATTTGATCTTGCTGAATGGGACTACTATCTTCTGAACTTTCTTTTATATAAGTATTATCTTCCTTTGAATTTTCAACTATAACCCTTGTTGCAACTTCAACTCCTTTTTTAAGGATCTTAAACCATCTTTGTGCATGGACAGGTTGTTGAACAAAGATAAAGGCACCAATGACAATAAAAAATATCTTTCTCATTTCAAAAACGTTTTGTTTAAATTATTCTATTACTTATATTACAATATTTTATCGCGTTCTTAAAAAATAGATTATACCATCTAAGTTATCAGAAATGATACGCCAAGAATCGCCAGAAACTTTTATAAGTCCAAACTTCACATTGCGTGTTTCTCCATTCGCAGTTGTCAACTCGACTTTTACATCAGCCATTTTGCCGTCCGGATATTCTTCAATCTTTTCTTTAATAATCTTTATACCCTTTATCTTGTTATCCTTATCTATGTCATTATATTTTTCTATGGTCTTTTCCAAATCGGAGATAATTGACTCTTTCAATCTTTCATTTTCCTCTCCATTTATGCCCCTATAGAAATAATACTTGTCCACATTCGGAACTTTACCTTTCTTTATACTTTTCATTACTTTTTCAACAACTTTAGAAGGAGAGTTGTTGAACACGCAGCTTGTCATCGTAAACATCAGACATACTGCTAAAAACATATATCGTATCCTTTTCATAGTTGCCTTATTATTACATTATTATATATGTTACTCTAAAAATTATTTGTCAGTGGGCAGCAGGACTGCCCACTGACAAGGTCTTATTTCTGAATTGGAATTGTTATAAATCTAACGACATCATCGGTCGGTATGTAGTTCCCTATCCCGTTGTTTAGCCAAACTGTTATGTTCTTAGCATTTTTATTGACATTTTTTATCGCGCACGAAACGTTAATACTTGCTCCATCGCTAATACTCCAATCTTGGTAACTTCTATATTCGCTATTTTCAGAATTAGATAAATAAGCATCATACGAATTGCCCATATCGTCATATACTTTACTTCCAGATAACTCATAGTTCTTCAAGTCATAATCGGTATTATTCTTAACAGAGAAGTTGAGAATAACGTTTCCATTGTCGTTAAATCTACATGATTGGATAGTATATACAAGATTGTTGTCGTTTGTCTGAACTCCATCTTTGAGAATTCGTTTGTCGGTTATCTTTATCCCATCTTGTGAAAACAGTCGATGTTCATAATCAATATCTACGCCATCTATAACAATATACATTTTACAATTTACTTTTTGGGCTTTGTTGCTATCATCAAAATTCTCTATCTTTATATGCCCTGTTACTGTGTTTTTAGCAGAGATGTTTACGTGTGAATAACCCCAATAATACTTTTCTGATGCAAACGAGAAGAAAGCTCCGTATCCATTGCCCAAGTTGTCAACGATTGGCAGCAAACTGCTACTGCTGTATTCAGGTCTAGACGCAGTTACTCTTACCTCTCTGTCTTTCTTGTTTTTCATCTCATAGTCAATAATGAGATTATGACCTACGCGCTCACAGCGTGTTATCTTGATACTGACATAATCATCCCATGACTCTACACCATCATCAAAAATTTCGTTTAATACATCATTGTCGCACGATGTTAAAGACAATGAAACAGTTAAACCACAAACAAGGATTGCAAGCAATCCAAAAATCTTTTTTAAATTTACTTTTTTCATAATTGTAATTGTTAGAAGTTGTTATTTGTTATTTCTTATTCAATATTACTTTATAGTGTTTATCTCCGCTTTCTGCGTAACCGGTTATATGGTTGTAGTCGCCGGTAAGATTAAAGTGCCACTCTTCCTTACGTCCTACAGTAATGAAATTTATATTGCCATCATCTGCAGGTAATGACTCGCCTTCGAGACGCATTTTTGTTCCATAGTTCACATTTTTATAGATAGCATATAAAACACCTTTGTTGTCGTCCTTATGTATGGTAAATTCTATTGGAAAACCAGTCATGGTCCCTTCATATTCCGTAATTCCATCAGGAATACTTGCTATCAGTCCATAGTAGCCTCCGCATCCTCCTTCATCATCTCCATTGAGGTCATCATCTCCATTGAGGTCTAACGCTATAGTAAATATGCGTTCGTAATACAAAGTAACATCTTCACTGTTCCTTACTAAGCGTATCAAGTATTTAGAATTGGCCGATATAAAATCGACTTCATCTTCATTGTGTTCAAATCCATATTTCCTTGAAAATTTTTTTTCTAAGCGTTTAAGTAACAGGTCATAGGCTTGTTTTATTACATCATCGTTGTGTTCACGGAGTCCAAATGCAAATTCAATATTTTTAACATTGCTCCTTACGAAGCTTTTCTTGTCGCTACCGTCAGTCGAAATAAAATCAGAATCGAAATATACACGAGATAAACAATCCACACCGTTTGCATGATAGAATCTTTCTATATAGGCTCTACCTTCAGAGAAATAATTAGGGTTGTTGTCGTAGCCGAAATTATTTATGACACTTTCCACGTTGTCATCAAACGACATACCATTTATGCCATTATCTGTGAAAACAAACATATCTGCCAATTTCTCAGCATCGAGGTATTCTGTGACAACCGCGTCTTCATAATCAAAAGACTGACTGTCCACCTGAATATCCGCACTTATTGCGCGGCCATCAAGATAAACGAGATTGTAATTATAGCTGTCGTCGCCTACAGACCTCATGATAATCTCATCGTTGTATTTCACATTATGTGGCAAAGCCATACATTTTTCGGAGAATGGAAGTCGCGCTTCCATACATTTATCATCAAGAAGATAGTTGATTCCATCATTGTTAGAAGCCATGGCTATCTTACCGTTATAGTCTATATTGTCGTAACTGTTGATAGTCGTAGCGTCGCCTCTCTGCATGCTGAATTTTCCATTGCTGTTTATAACAAAGTCTCCATTGTATGCACTCCCGCTTAGGCTTTTATCCTGAAATTCCTTATATTCGCCTTTGCTGTTTATGAGATAGCCCACGAAACTATCCTGATTGTTAGCTATAATATAGCCATCATGAAAGCAATAGTCGTCTTCATAGATTTTTGCCCCTTCCGGAAGAGTGAAAAGAATTTCACCTTTCTTATTAATAACCGCATATTCTTGATAGTTGTCGCTCTTATTTATAATAACTATCGCTTTACCTTCATTAAAGCTGTATGCATTATCAAATTGTGGTTCTATTACGAGCTTACCCTTCTTATTTATATATCCGCATTTACCATCTATCATGACTACTGCCATTCCTTCTGCAAAATTTTTCACTACCTCAACGCTTTTCCCGTCGATTTCTTTCAGGTCTTTCACCACGTCACCATTGCGATTGATGAGCGTAATCCACTTACCTTTCTCTACTACTGCGGGGGCGACATTGTCGGTGAAAGCACCTACAGACGAAAACTTACCTATAAGCTTCGGATTCTCTTCGGCGGTATATAGCATCGTCTCTCCGTCGTCATTCTTAACCGTGAAGCGGTTTCCTACGACAGCAGAGGGACGGTTTTCAAACATGTTGTTTACCAGATATTCCCCTTTAGCATTGGCAAGTCCCCAGCGTTTAGTATTCGGATTGTATACGGCAAAGTATTCTATCTCCACTTCGCCAGAGCCAGTGAGAAAAGAATCTAACAACATCCAGCCAAAATAACCTGCCACGCAGAGAAGCAAGCCGCAGACCGCTGCCATCAGGGTTTTCTTATTGCGGACATAGAACGGTTCTTCGTTGTCGAAGATGTCTTCCTCTGGAGTTTCTACAGGGCTGGCGACATGAGTTTGCGGCTCAGGTTTAACCATGTCGGTTTCCGTTAGCCATTCGCCACAATAGTGGCATTTCTTGGCAGCCTGCCGTATCGTTTCTCCACAATACGGGCATAGTTTTGTTTCGTTATTTCCCATAGTTATCATTATTTATTATAATTGTGTTTCATATCACGATATAATACAGCCATACATCCTGCATGTCCAACCATAAATACAGATACAAAACCTATAAATAAAATGGCAGTAATAAACTCTATATCTAATTCTTCTGATATCAGAGAGATGACATAACCAATAAAACCAAATAATATTATTTCACAAAGCATTACTAAAAAAATCTTTGCTTTGTATCCATAAGTCATTTTTGTACTACATGTCAACGCTTCTGTTGGAGACATTTCATTATCTAACATTATGTACAACGCCTGTGACCAACCTAATGATATTATAAGTCCTGGTATGATTGCAAAAGCATAAGCTGGTATTAGAGTTATCAGCATCATACCTGATAGAAGGAAAAATTCTCCCATGTATTGACGATAGCGTGAATCAAAGATAAACGTACACGCAGGAACATCGCTTTGCGAGTCTTTTGCCAAAATACTTGGCATGGATAATATGGCTATTGTTGTTCCTACGTTTACATAGGGTATCCATATAGTTATCATCCACAACAATGATGCAAGGAAAATATTTAAGAAGTTACGAATTCCTAAAGAAAAACCATCCTGCAATACCTGTAGTATATTAATCTTTTGAAAGTCTATAGTTTCATAAGTATTATTACTATTTGTATCATTACAATTTGCGTTATCACTAAAGAAATCTTCGTTATGCATTTTATTATGATTATGAACATGTTGTGTGTCATGTTGAATTTCCAACATCTGCTCTTGCACAGCATGCTGATTTACAGACTCAACATTTACAATCTTTTTTTTAATCGTTGTTTCTGGCTGTTGCACATCACCAATCCAACTTCCACAATAGCGACATTTTAATGCCACATTTTTTATCATTTGTCCACAATGGGGACATTTTTTCATTTCTTCCATGTTATTTTATTGTTATTTATACTGTTACTTTAATCTCTTTCCTTTTTTCTGTTCAACTATAATTGTTGCAATTAAGTCTCCACATCTTACTTTTATAGTTCCATATCTTGGCATTTTTGATTGGTTTACATCAGCCTCAACAATGATTCCACGTCTGTCATAAGTGATAGATGTATGCACCCATTGAGGCTGCTCCACTATTACCCAATCATTATAGTTACAATTTACTTCTATTGTTTGTGTTTTTCCTTTAGGATTCCACTTAAACAAAAGACTACCTGGACGTGCTCCAAGAGTTACGACCCTTTTTTCTACGACAACAGGTTTCTCTATGACTATCACTTCATTCTCATAAATATCATTAGATATTTCTTTATTTTTTTGCACTTGATTTTCCTTGTTCTTTTTCTGTTTTTGAGGTTTCTTATCTGCTTTTAGCTTATTAATATTTTTCTTACATACTGCTATCTGCTTAACACAATTCTGCTTTTTATCGGAAACATTATATATTATCTTTGCTGCAGAGAATTTCTTTATCGCAGCCTCTTGCGAAGACATCGTCATTGTTTTCTGTAGATTTATGCCTTCTGAAAACAATTTATCAGCTTTCGTTTGTGCAAATGTTGATATTGATATTATCGTAAAAAAAATAACGAACAAACATTTTATACTTCTCATGGCTTTTTAATTTATATTATTATCTTCTATAAAACTATTTACTTTTTCAGAGCGATGAATAAATTCTTCAGCTAACTCTTTCTCATCTTCTTTTAGCAATCCATCACTCTGTGTCTTTAGTTCATTTTTTGCTTCTATTAGAGCTTGTTTTACAATTGTAATGCGTGTTTCGAGTTCAGGAAGATTGATGCCTAACTCTTCATTTTCTTTCAATTCCTTTTCTATGGCATCATATTCTTTATATGCATCAATTAGATAATCTTCATATGTATCACCAAGTTTTTGTATTCCTTTAATTGCAATACTTTCTGCTTGTATCATACGTGTACTTAACTCATCCTGTAACTTTTGTTTTTGTTTATCAACTAATACTTTGTCTGCTGTACCATCTTGATTTATATATTTCATATAAGCAAAACCTATACCTGCTAATATAATAAGAAATAAAGAGATATAGCCAATACTCTTTAAAATTACTTTTTTATTATTATTTACTTGTTTCTCTCGTGAAACTGACTCAATGCCACTGAAAGTGCTTTCGTTTTTTTCCTTATGTTTACTGCTTATAAAATTCTTACTTTTTCTCTTTTCTTTCTTATTCTTAATACGTTTATCAGGATTTTCTTTTGTCTGTTGTATATCTACATTTCGTGCTACATTAGACGAGTTTCCCATTTTTTTGAATCCTGTTTTTTCATGGCAAATAGGACAAATTTCCATTGTAGAATCTATAAATTCATCACAAATAGGACAATTTCTAAGATTCACATGTGGTTTTGAATTAACTTCATTTACATTTTCACCACAAAAAGGACATATCGATGTTTTATCATCAATATACTCTGAGCATGCTGGACATTTTTTCATAATCTTACTGTTATGTTATTTACGTTAAAAATAAAATAAATAGAAACAGCTTAGAAACAAAAAAGGCGTAGGTGTCTGTTCTTCTGCCTATCCCTGACTCGTGGGCTCTCGCATTGCCCTCATCACAAAGGATAGACAACGTCATTAGCCCACGCCGTTACGAATATACATATATGAAGTGTGTATATATTCGTCCAACGTAGACGTTCCGTTGTCCATTTGTCCTGTTGTGATGATTGGAATTTGCGAGATTCACGAGTCACAAAGACAAACGTCCGAAAACGTCTTTTTCATTAATAAGACCGCCCACTTGCCCACTGATGAGCCAATGAACGATGCTACAAAAGTATATAAAAGAATTAAAATTACAAAAAAAACTGAGGAAAAACTATATTAATAATGTATTAATAGCACTTATATGGAATCCGAAGTGTGGTATTTTGCAATATATTTACTGTTATTTATTCTGTCGGCGGTGAAGCCAGAGTTCTATGCTGTTGATGGAGTTTTGCCAGAGAATGTAGCAGCCGGGACCTACGGATGACACGGGATTGAGATAGGTGTATGCCATCCAGACGGCAAAGGCGGTGTTCTTCTGTCCTAAGCCCTGACCTGACTCTATTGTCGTGCCGAAGAAATGACCTACGTATCTGCCAATGGCATACTGTACGATGCACAGCAGCAATCCCAAAATGGCTATGAGCAGGAGAAACATCAGCGAGGTGTCAGCATGCACAATGTTTTTTACCGTTGCACCTGATACTATCGACAATGACACTGCCCACGTATAGAACGACAGGTCTTTCACGCTCAATATCCATCGGTGCAGGCGGTGCATGTGGTGTTTCACTATATAGGCGAGCAGCATTGGCAGCACGAGAACTATACATACCTTATATAATATAAGCAGGAATGCCTGCATGAACGTCATGTCTACGTCTTTGTCTATCAGTGGGAAACATATTGGCACGAGTGCTGCTGTTATGAAATTGGTCAGGAATGTGTATGTCGTCATCTGCTCTATGTCGCCTCCGAGTTTCTGGGTTACGACGGGCGCGGCAGCCGCGCATGGACTTATTATGCAGACGAGCAGTGCCTCCATGAGTATCAGGTTGTTGCCCTTTATGTCGAAGGCGAGTATTGAACCTACGACTATGAAGATGAAAACTGTCTGTAACAACGCCACCCACCAGTGCCACGCCACTGGAATGAGTTTGCGGAAATCGACCTTGCAGAACGTTACGAACAGTATCATGAACATGAATGCTGGCAAGATTTCATCGAATATTGGTCCTGCCACGTTGCCGAAACTGTCGAGTTGCGGTACAAATGCAAAAACAAGATACACCACAGTGCCTGTCAGCATGGCAGCAGGCAGTGTCCAGTTTTTCAGAAAGGAAAGCACACCATGTTCCACTTCCTGTAGTGCGTGGTGTGCTATATCGTTGTTTTTCATTTGTATTTTAGTCTAAGGTATTTCTTTTTCAGAGCGGTACATACTCCTTGAACGCCTCCATAGCCTCATAGCATGCCAGTCCCAAGTCGTCGTACAGTTTAGCAGTTGCCCTGTTTCTGTCTTCGGCACGCTGCCAGAAGAGTCGTTCGTCGTTGCCCAAGAACGGCGCACTTTCCATCTGCGACTGATGCTTGAGTATAGCATTACGCTTGTGGCGCAACTCTTCCGGACTCATGGGCACACACATCTCTATGTTCTCTATTTCCCATTCTGCCCATGCACCGCGATACATCCATATCCTGCAATCGCTCAGCCACTCTGCGTTGGCGTTCTTTTCTTCGTCGATGGCAGCCAGAACGGCATCGGTACATTTCTTGTGTGTGCCGTGAGGGTCAGCCAGGTCGCCTGCCACATATATCTGATGTGGCTTTATTTTCTGCAACAACTGCTGCACTATTCTTACGTCCTCTTCGCCCATAGGATTTTTCTCTACCTTGCCACTCTCGTAGAAAGGCAAGTCGAGGAAATGTACATGGTCGAGCGGTATGTCGTTGTACGTGCTTGCCGTGCGGGCTTCTCCACGTCGGATGAGTCCTTTTATTGTCAGCACGTCTCTCGTGTCGAGGTCTCCTTCTGTCTTGCTTGCAAGAAATGACTTTATCTCCTGATACTTTTTTGTTATCACTTTGTCGGAACTGTCGGCAAACAACTGATTGAATCCGTTTATGAAGTGCATGAAGCGCGTAACCTCCTCGTCGCCTACGGCAATGTTGCCTGACGTTTCAAAAGCCACATGCACATCATGTCCCTGCTCTACCAGGCGTCGCAGCGTTCCTCCCATAGAGATTACATCGTCGTCGGGATGAGGCGAGAAGATTATCACACGCTTTGGGTATGGCATTGCCCTTTCCGGACGGTAAGTGTCGTCTGCATTCGGTTTTCCTCCTGGCCACCCCGTTATGGTGTGCTGCAAGTCGTTGAAAATCTTTATGTTGGCATTGTATGCCGAACCGTATAGAGCCAGCAACTCAGACAATCCATTCTCGTTATAGTCTTTGTTTGTCAGTTTCAGAATTGGTTTCTGTGTCAGTTGGCATAGCCATACCAATGCCGAGCGCACCAGCTTGTCTGTCCACTTGCATGAAGCCACGAGCCAAGGATGGATTATTCGCGTCAGACGTCCTGCCGCCGGCAGGTCTACAACTACATGCGCGCCGTTGTGTGTTTGCAGGAATGACGCTGGCAACTGATCGCTTATCATCCCTTCCACAGCCTTTTGTATTATCTCTGCCTTTTCCTCTCCCCATGCCGTGAGAAATATTTTCCTTGCAGACAGTATTGTGCTTATGCCAAGCGTTATGCTGCATGGCGGCACTTGCTCCTGACTGCCGAAACTCATTGTCATCTCTTCGCGCGTAACGGGCTCTATAAGTATTATTCTCGAAGTGCTCGTCATTGTCGAGCCAGGCAGGTTTGTGGCTATATTACCGTTTCGTCCGATGCCGAGTAGCATTATGTCGATACCTCCGAACGATTTTATTCGCTGTTCGTAAAGCCTGCAATGCTCCTGCACCTGGTCTTGCGGTATCGTTACATCGGGCGTGAAAACGTTGTTCGGCTCTATGTCCACATGGTCGATAAAGCGTGCTTTCAGCTGATTTATGCTCTTTACCTTGCTTTCGTTTGTATTGGGATAATACTCGTATGCATTGAAAACCACAACGTTATGGAAACTAAGTTGCTCCTCCTTGTGCTTTCTGATAAGTTCCTCGTAGACAGGAGTCAGCGACAAACCAGTTCCCAGTCCCAGCACGCAGAATCGTCCTTCGCGCTGCCGCGACTCTATTTCTTCTGCTATTTGTCTTGCTATGTATCGCACGCCTTTCTCCACCGACGGGAAAATATTTGTCGGTATCTTTTCCATTCGCGTAATTTCTGAACGTTCTACTGCCGTGCGCGGATTGTAGAACTCCGACGAAACTTTATTTAAAACGATTTCAGAACTGAGGTTTAGTCGCATAATGTTAAGTTTTAGTTATAATTGGTTGTATGTGTAAGAAATAAGGATGGAACTGCCCACCCTTATTCCTTATTAATTATATATTGTCTTTTTCAATATCCTTGAAATACTTGTATGTTCCGACTTTCAGCTCGTCAGTAGCTGCTTCGTCGCATACTATTATTCCGTGTCGGTGCATCTGCAATGCGCTTATTGTCCACATGTGTGTTACAGAGCCTTCTACTGCTGCCTGCAAAGCACGTGCCTTATGGTGTCCGTTGACGAGTATCATCACTTCCTTTGCATCCATTACAGTGCCAACACCTACCGTTAATGCATATTTTGGCACCTTGTTCACGTCGCCTTCGAAGAAGCGTGAGTTAGCTATTATTGTGTCTGTAGTAAGAGTCTTGACCCTTGTTCTCGATGTAAGCGATGAGCATGGCTCGTTGAAAGCTATGTGTCCGTCAGGTCCGATGCCACCGATGAACAAATCGATGCCGCCTGCCTCTGCTATCATTCGCTCATAGTTGGCACATTCAGCATCAAGGTCTTTGGCATTGCCATTCAGTATATGTATGTTTTCCTTAGGGCAGTCTATGTGGTCGAACAGGTTGCGTGCCATGAAGGAATGGTAGCTTTCAGGGTGTGCCTCGTCAAGACCGACATATTCGTCCATATTGAAAGTGATGACATTTTTGAAAGAAACATGTCCGGCGCGGCATGCCTCAACAAGACAGGCGTACATTCCTTCAGGCGAAGAACCAGTCGGAAGTCCCAGCACGAAAGGTTTTTCTACTGTAGGGTTGGCTGCATTTATCCTGCTTATCACATGTTCTGCCGCCCAGCGCGACATTGTGTCGTAATCTTTGTTAATAATTAGTCGCATAATATTTAGTTTTTAATTCTACTTATATATATTTTGTTATTGATTGCGCAAAAGTAAAAAAAAATCACTAAATGAACAAAACATTGTTATTATTTTTAGGAAAATGCTTACTTTTGTGCCGTATTTAAAGCATGACCAACAATGAACAGCAAAGAAACAATCCGACTCCGCAACTTATCTATAGGATACAGAATAAAGGGCAACGACGTCAAGGTCGTGGCTCACGACATAAATGCCAGCCTTCAGTCTGGCGAGCTGACATGCCTTATCGGTTCCAACGGCATCGGCAAGTCTACGCTTTTGCGCACGCTGTCTGCCTTTCAGCCGCGACTTGACGGCGATATTGTCATAAACGACAAAAACATTGACGAATACAGCGACAAGCAGCTGGCACGCACTATCGGCGTAGTGCTTACTACCAAGCCCGACGTGCAGAACATGAGCGTAACCGAGCTGGTGGGGCTTGGCCGCAGTCCGTATACGGGCTTCTGGGGCAACCTCAGCGAGGATGACAACCGCATTGTAGACGAAGCCATCGTGATGGTAAACATAGGCAATCTGAAACACCGAATGATACAGACTCTCAGCGACGGCGAGCGTCAGAAAGTGATGATAGCAAAGGCTTTGGCACAGCAGACTCCCGTCATTTTCCTCGACGAGCCTACTGCTTTTCTCGACTATCCGAGCAAGGTGGAGATGATGCAACTGCTGAACCGCCTGAGCCGAGAGGCTGACAAGACGATTTTCCTGTCTACCCACGACTTGGAGCTGGCTCTGCAAATTGCCGACACAGTATGGCTCATGACCAACGAAAACATTGCCATCGGCACGCCGAAGGAACTGTCGGAGAGTGGCGAACTGTCGAAGTTCATAGAGCGGAAAGGCATTGTCTTCGACAGGGAAACAATGACTATAAAAATTGAAAAACAGATGTAAATCGACAAATTATCTGCAAAAAACATAAAAAAAATCTTGCTTCGTACTATTATTTAAATAATATTTATAACTTTGCAGACTGAAAATGTTGTAGTTCAAAAGCAACGTTACAATGTAAAAAATTCTACAAACATTAATAAAAACCAATTTTTATGATGAAAAAATTACTCCTTTTTGTTTGCCTTTTTACGGCAACATTAGTAGCAAACGCACAGGAAGCTACAGAAAGAACACTGCAATTAGTGTCTGACAACATCGAAATTCCTGTTGGCAAGCAGTACAGAATGTACATTAACGAATATTCTGAGGCTATCTACCAGTACATGCAGAACAATCCGCGTATTGCCGTTGAGTTTACCAGCGACGATTCTCAGATTGTGGAAAGCGGCGGTGCATGGTTCAGAGGCAAGAAAGAAGGTACTACAACTATGCACATGGAAATCTACGGAGCTGTTAATGCTTGGGGCGACCCAGACTATTCTCAGAAGCTCGACGAGGCTACTTTCACCGTTACAGTGAAGAACGCGGTTGCAGTGCCAATACCAAAGCTCAACACATCATGGGGTATCTCTCGCGAGGAAATGATAACTAAGGCAACAGAGGAATATGGCTACGACAACTACAAGGAGACATATTTCAACATGAATCCAGGCGCAACTGCCGACGAAATGGCAATGTTTGAAATCTTCAAGACCGACATGTTCGAGTTCCCGCTGGTATTCTCTGTTTTCAACGACGAAAACCAGATGTGGGCATATCAGTTCATGATTGTAAACTATGAGCGTGCATGGAACCAGGACAACATCTACGATGCAGCGTTAGTGAAAATCCTCCAGAACAACGGATATACTCTTTACGGCACTGACGAGCAGGGCAGGCCGGCTCTCTATAACCCTACAACGCTGACTAACGTTACATTCGACAACTTCATCGTTCAGGGTCAGTTCATGATGTACTGCACGCTGGAATATGAAGAGGAGAATCCTCTCGATCCAAATGCTATCCAGAATGTCAGCGGCAACATTCCTACAGTTGAGATAAACACTGTAGGCACAACTGTTGAAATCAACACCGACAGCTACGAGGGCGAGTCTGTTGAGCTCTACAACACAAGCGGTCAGCTCGTAGGCAAGACTATCGTCAAGGGCGGCAAGGCTTCTGTAGATGCCAATCAGCACATGCCTGTAATCGTAAAAATGGGCAAGACGAAGTCAGTGAAGGTGATGCTCTAAGCAACGTACTGAACAGTTAGTTTTATTTTCATAGATAATTTTTTCATTTAGGCAGCAATTTCTTTTGCAGAAATTGCTGCTTATTTATTTGTATTTTCAAGATTATTAGTACCTTTGCAACCAATATTACAGAGAAGTACTATGAAATATCAGTTTATGAATAATTCAAACATTGGTTCAGTGCTGAAAGATTATGCCGTCATAACCTTCGGCTTATTGGTGTGCAGCATTGGCTGGGTGGTCTTCATGCTGCCCAACCACATCACTCAGGGCGGCATGCCTGGCGTGTCGTCGGTATTGGAATGGGGTCTTAACATACCCGTGCAGTACACCTATTTTGCACTCAACGCCATACTTTTAGCCATTGCCCTGAAAGTGCTTGGACCACGTTTCTGCCTGAAGACGATATATGCCGTTGCGGCAGTAACGCTGTTCATCCCCATCCTGCGTGCCTTCATGGGCGACACCCACCTGCTCAACGGTCAGCCGTTTCTTGCTGCCGTCATCGGCGGCTCGTTCATGGGAAGCGGTGTCGGGCTGTGTCTGGCTCACGGAGGAAGCTCCGGCGGCACCGACGTGGTGGCTGCAATGGTAAACAAGTATCACGACATTTCGCTCGGACACATCATCCTCATGGTCGACGTGGTCATCATTGCATCGAGCTATGTCGTGCTGAAAGACTGGAATCAGGTTATCTACGGCTATGTCGAGCTTATGGCTGCATCGTTCTGTGTCGACCATGTCGTCAACCTGACGCGCCGCAGCGTGCAGTTCTTCATTATCTCTGAGCGATACGAGGAGCTGAGCCGACTCATCAACGAGGAGGCAAAGCGCGGATGTACGGTCATCGACGGTCGCGGCAGCTATTCCGGAAACGAAGTCCACATGCTTTTCGTTCTTGCCAAGCAGCGCGAGGCGAGCCGCATATTCCAGCTCATCAACAATGTCGACCCTAAGGCGTTTGTGTCGCAGAGTGCCGTCATAGGCGTCTACGGCGAGGGTTTCGACCATTTCAAGGGTGTGAAGAAGGACAAGGGCAGCGACCTGCATAAGTCGGAAAAGGCTTAGTGTACGGGGCCGACACTATGAGATAAAAAAGAAAAACAGTTGCATGTCGCTGAGACGTGCAACTGTTTTTTGTTTCGTTATGCGCTGTTTCTGCCTTTGGGCAGGTGTTCTCAGTATGATGCCGAGCAGTCTATGCCCGCCTCTTTCACTCTCTGGCAGATGCCGTCGAGTTCCTCGTGCGTGGCTTTTTTCAGTCCGTGAGCCGGTGTCTCGCGGTCAATGGTATAAATCATGACTTTCTCCGGCACTATGTCCTTTACCGTTTGCAGCCATGCGTCGACGTATTCGGCGCCCGTATTGTCTACGGATACACCTTCGTACTCGCCTTTCATGAACATGGTCTGTATGATGACGTGTCCGCCGAACGACTTGAGATGTTCCACTACGCTTTCTACCGAGTACGACGGCTGTGTCGGGCGGTCTACCCGTCTGATGTAGTTGATGTCTACGGTGTCGAGTTTCTGAATGTTGTTGTCCACCTTCATGAGTGCCTCGCGCACGTTCTCACGGGATATCATCGTAGCATTGCTCAGCACCGACACCTTAGCGTCGGGGCAGTATTTGTTGCGCAGGGCGACGGTGTCGTCTATTATTTCGGCAAAATGCGGATGTGCCGTCGGCTCGCCGTTGCCTGCAAAGGTCAGCACATCTGGCAGCTGGCGCTCGGCTACCATCTTCTGCAACTGCTTTTCCAGCGCACTGCTCACCTCCTCTCGCGTTGGTCGCGGAAGATGTGGGCGATAGTCGGAATTAAATCCGCACTCGCAGTATATGCAGTCGAAGGTGCACACCTTGCCGTCTGCAGGCATGAGGTTGATGCCGAGAGAAATGCCGAGTCGGCGACTGTGCACAGGTCCGAAGATGGGCGAAGGATAGATTATGGTTGACATGATGTTATGTTTTTTATTAATTATGCAACTTGGTTTTCGGAGTGCAAAAGTATAAAAAAACAAACAAACGACAAAAGTTTGCGCTGCATAAGATGATGAGCTGGCTGTTTTTTTGCCTGCAAAACCATCCCGAACTGACTTTCGCACAAAGAAAAATACTAATCAATATTAGCCCGTTTACTGTCGCGAGAATGCCCGCGAAACCCGTTTCAGAAATCAGAGGGGCAAAATACGCCCAAAATTCGCAAGTATTTGTAATCATCTGTGTATCAATTTGTTAATACTAAATATTAGCGTTTCGTGCACGAATTGTATATGTTAAAATTGTCAAAGAGCATGTTTGACAATGTCAAACAGTGTGTTTGAGGAGGTCAAACATAGTATTTGAGGGTATCAGGCACTATATTCAGCAGGACAAAAAAGGCAAAACAGCAGCCTCAAAGGTAGTCTTTGACATTTTTAACAATTATCGCCGACGTTATTTTTTACATATTTTTGCATTTCAGAAGGCTGTTCCGATTCTATTTGGAGAGTTTTTCCCTGTCAAAAATTTTCATACTTTTTCGCCCGAAAACAAAATTTCGTTCACTTTGGCACGGTTTTTGCTGTGAGTTGGAAAAGACGTCTCTTTTTTGCAAAAAAACAAACTTTGCGACTGAAAATGCGGCTGTTTGAGTACGCTATATACAACTTATTGTATATCAAGAACTTACCGCAGTTTCACTAAAACATTTTCAAATTTGCATGAAAACAAATCAGAAAATGTGAAAAAATCTGACGTTAATAGTCGTTAAACCATAGCAAAACATAAAAAAAATACTTACATTTGCACGAAAATTGGCGTAATACATTCTTTTCACAATGAGAAAACGACGTAAAACATCCCGCCAACGCGGCGGCTTACAGATTGTAACTTTGTGTATAAGTACAGCAATGGTACTCATACTTTTAGGTTTGGTATTGCTCACCGCCTTTACTGCCAACAACCTGTCGGCATACATGAAACAGACCTTTACGGTAACGATGCTTCTCGGCGACGACATGTCTGACAGCGAGGCAAAACACCTGTGTCAGACACTTCAGCAACGACCATACATCAGCCGACTGGCATACATAAGCAAAAGCACTGCCCTGAAAGAAGGCAAGGAGGCTCTCGGAGCCGACCCGTCGGAGTTTGTGGGCACCAATCCATTCCCAGCATCGGTAGAATTTTCGCTGAGACCGGAGTATGCCAACAGCGACTCGCTGAAATGGATAGCAAAGGAACTGAAGCAAAACCCTAAGATTACAGAGATAACATACCCCGAAGACCTTATCAACCAGGTGAACAAGACACTCAGGAAAATAAGCGTTGTGCTGCTCGTACTTGCCGGACTGTTGCTCATCGTGTCGTTCTCGCTGATAAACAACACTGTCAGACTGAGCATCTACGCACGCCGCTTCAGCATACACACCATGAAACTGGTGGGCGCATCGTGGTCGTTCATCAGGTGGCCCTTCATACGGCGGGCTATATGGTTGGGACTGCTGGCTGGAATCATCGCCGACCTCGTGCTTGCCGCAGGTGTCTACCTGCTCTACATCAACGAGCCCGACATAATGACAGTGCTGCCTTGGCAGGCGCTGACCATCACAGGCGCATCGGTGCTGCTGGCAGGTATCATCATAACAATGTTCTGCTCATGGCTCTCAGTCAACAAGTTCCTGAGAATGAAGGCAGGCGAACTCTACAAGATTTAAACACATAAGAAAACATAAAACCAACAATAAAAAATGAACAAAAACAACTTTGCTTTCGACCGCATCAACTATATGCTCCTGGCAATAGGCATGATAGTGATAATCATAGGCTTCATACTGATGGGCGGCTCAAGCTCAACGGAAGAGGCTTTCAACCCCGAAATCTTCAGTGCAAGACGCATAAAGGTGGCACCGATAGTGTGCTTCATAGGATTTGCATCAATGGTTTACGGCGTAATGCGTAAGCCGAAAAACAACGAAAACAACGATAAAGCATAACACATGAACGCATTTGAGGCACTCATCTTAGGTCTCGTACAGGGACTGACAGAATACCTGCCCGTATCAAGCAGCGGACACCTGGCTATAGGATCAGCTCTCTTCGGCATCAACGGAGAAGAAAACCTGACATTTACCATTGCCGTTCACGTTGCAACAGTGCTTTCCACACTCGTCATACTGTGGAAAGAAATAAACTGGATATTCAAGGGCATGTTCAAGTTTGAAATGAACGACGAGACACGCTACGCCCTGAACATCGTCATATCGATGATACCGATAGGCATAGTTGGCGTATTCTTCAAAGACAAAGTAGAGGAAATATTCGGTTCGGGACTGCTCATCGTGGGCTGCATGCTGCTTGTAACGGCACTGCTGCTGGCTTTCTCATACTATGCCAAGCCACGACAGCGAGATAAGATAACACCGCTCGACGCACTCATCATCGGCATAGCACAGGCTTGCGCCGTAATGCCGGGACTCTCGCGCTCAGGAAGCACGATAGCAACAGGCTTGCTGCTCGGAAACAAGAAAGAACGACTGGCACAGTTCTCGTTCCTCATGGTCATACCGCCGATACTCGGCGAGGCACTGCTCGACATAGTGAAAGCCATGAAAAACGGCACAGAAGCAGCCGTAGGAGACATATCGCTGACATCTGTTGCCATAGGTTTCGTGGCAGCATTCATAGCCGGATGCGTCGCATGCAAGTGGATGATAAACATCGTAAAGCGAGGAAAACTCGTCTATTTCGCTATCTACTGCGCCATCGTCGGAGCCATAACAATAGCCACATCACTATAAACCGACAGGCAATGAACTTTCAGGAAGGCGAAATAATCTGCATCGACAAGCCCTACCGAATGTCAAGTTTCGGAGCACTGGCACACGTAAGATTCCTCATATCAAAACGTCTCGGAGTGAAAAGAGTAAAGACCGGACACGCCGGAACGCTCGACCCACTGGCTACAGGAGTGCTCATACTCTGCACGGGAAAGGCTACGAAACGCATCGACGAACTGCAACGGCACACTAAGGAATACACTGCAACACTGCAACTCGGCGCTACTACTCCGAGCTACGACATGGAACACGAGGTAGACCAGACGTATCCGACAGAACATATTACACGAGAACTGATTGCCGAAACACTGCCGAAGTTCATCGGAACAATAGAACAGATACCGCCGGAATACTCGGCTTGCAAGGTGGACGGCAAGAGAGCCTACGAACTTATGCGCAAGGGCAAGGACGTGGAACTGAAGCCTAAGACACTGCAAATAGACGATATAGAACTGCAAGACTTCAACGAAGAGAACATGCAGATGACTATACGAGTGGTCTGTGGCAAAGGAACATACATCAGGGCACTGGCACGCGACATAGGAAAGGCTCTCGGAAGTGGAGCATACCTGACGGCACTGAGGCGCACAAGAGTCGGAGACATAAGAGTAGAAGACTGCATAAAGATGGACGACTTCAGCCTGTGGCTCGACAAAAACATGTAGCCGTAACGTCAGAACATCAGCAACAATGACAGAATGGAAACTTATCAAGCGAAAAAATAACATACGTTTAAATATAAAGAAGGCAGAATTGATATGAAGTTATCACAATTTAAATTCAATCTTCCAGAAGAAAAGATAGCGCTGCACCCGACATACCATCGCGACGAATGTCGACTTATGGTGCTGCACAGAAAGTCTCAACGAATCGACATGTATAAAACCGATGAAAACGGCGAGCCATTGCTCGACGAGGAAGGCAACCCGATATTCATCGATTTCCGCAATGTCATCGACTATTTCGACGAGGGAGATGTTTTCATATTCAATGACACAAAGGTATTTCCAGCACGTCTGTTCGGAACAAAGGAAAAGACCGACGCACGAATAGAGGTGTTCCTGCTGCGCGAACTGAACGAGGAGATGCGCCTGTGGGACGTACTCGTAGAGCCGGCTCGCAAGATAAGAATAGGCAACAAGCTGTTCTTCGACGAGTCAGGAGCAATGGTTGCCGAAGTCATAGACAACACAACGTCGCGCGGAAGAACACTGCGCTTCCTCCACGACTGCTCGCACGAGGAGTTCAAGAACGAACTCTTCGCACTCGGACACGCGCCACTGCCGAGATACATCATAGACAAACGACCAATAGAGGATGAAGATACCGACAACTTCCAGTGCATCTTTGCAAAAAACGAAGGCTCAGTAACGGCACCGGCTACGGGACTTCACTTCTCAAGAGAGTTGATGAAAAGAATGGAAATAAAAGGCATCAACTTCGCATTCATAACACTGCACTGCTCGCTCGGCAACTTCCACAACATCGAAGTGGAAGACCTGACCAAGCACAAGATGGACTCTGAGCAGATGTTTGTCAACAAAGAAGCATGCGACATAGTGAACGAGGCAAAGAAAAACAAACACCACGTCTGCTCCGTAGGCACAAGTACGCTGAAAGCAACAGAAACCGCCGTAGGCACAAACGGACTGCTGAAGGAATACGAAGGATGGACTAACAAGTTCATTTTCCCTAACTACGACTTCGGATTGTCTGACACTATGATTGCAAACTTCTATCATCCATACTCCACACTGCTGATGGCTACCGCTGCATTCGGAGGCTATGAACTGGTGATGGAGGCTTACCAGAAAGCATTAGACAACGGATACCGTTTCGGATGCTATGGAGATGCAATGCTTATACTTAACGACTGATAAAGTCGGAGATACTACATTCAACTGAGAATACTGCAATGTCAAATGTTTATCTTGGCTTAGGCACAAATCTGGGGAATAGACACGAAAACATAAAAAAGGCGATACAACTGATTGACGAGAAGGTCGGCAGGGTGTGTCGCCTGTCTTCTTTATACGAAACAGAGGCTTGGGGATTTCAGTCAGACAACCGTTTCATAAACGCATGCCTTATGTGCGAGACTGAACTCTCGCCTCACGAGGTGCTGAAAACCACTCAATACATTGAACGGCAGATGGGTAGGAAACACAAATCGGTCAACCGCCAGTACAAGGATCGTATCATTGACATCGACATTTTGCTGTATGACGACCTGAAAATCGATACCCCAGAACTTGTCATACCTCATCCACTCATGCAGGAACGCGACTTCGTGATGAAGCCACTCAGCGAGATTTACTACTGAGGCAACAACTTTCCACGCTGTAAGCAGCAACACATGGCACTATCTTACTATCCTTGCGAAGACAGGATAATGGTCGCTCGGCGTACGGCGGACATACTTTCGGAAACTAATTTCCTGTGGTGCATCGAACGCCTTATGTTCCTCCGACGGAGTATTACACTCTGTCCAGTAAGCATTTGTCAGCACTCCGAAGTTCTTAACCCTAAACGACGGCGACACAAAAATATGGTCGATGCGGCTATCAGTATATAGTTCGGTGTTGAATTCGTTGAACGTTCCGTTTTCCGCGAAGCGTCTTTCTGCCTTCACATAAGCATCGCAGAGAAGCCCAGACTTTGTGAAAATGGAATATGTTTCATCGTTCTGGTCGACGTTGAAATCGCCTGTGAGAATGACAGGTGTCTTCCTGTCGACCATCTCCCCTATCCTGTCGACAACCAGTTTGGCAGCCTCGCGCCTTGCAACGACGCCCACATGGTCCATGTGCAGGTTGAAGAAAAAGAACCGTTTGCCAGATTTCCTTTCCTTAAACTCGCCCCACGTGCATATCCTGACGCATGCTGCATCCCATCCCAACGATGGTTTCTCAGGTGTTTCCGACAGCCAGAAGTCGCCATGACGTAGCAACTTCACACATTCGTCTCGGTAGAATATAGCCGAATATTCGCCTGCCGACTTGCCGTCGTCGCGTGCCACTCCGATATGCGAGTACTCCGGCAGGAGTTTTTCAAAGTCGCTTATCTGTCCAGCCAGCATCTCCTGCGTTCCGAAAATGTCCGGTTGCTCAAATGCTATCTGGTCTGTCATAACCTTACTCCTTACCTTCCACACATTACCGTTTATCGAGTCATGCTCATTCTTATACCTTATATTATATGAGCCGACATACAACTGCTGTCCGCAGACTGTCATTGCGACAAACGAAAACAAAACTGCTACAATCTTTTTCATAAATAAAAAAATCTCGCACGAATATGTAAAAACGCGCGAGACAGAACTGTATTACTAACTAAAAATTCATTATCTTCTCAGTCCTAAAGCCTTGATGATAGCACGATAGCGGTTGATGTCGCGATCATAAAGGTAGTCGAGCATGGCGCGGCGCTTACCTACGAGCTTTGTTAGCGAACGTGCTGTTACATAATCCTTGTGGTTCTGCTTCAGGTGTTCAGTAAGATGCTTGATGCGGTATGTGAACAATGCAATCTGGCTTTCTGCCGAACCTGTGTCTGTTGTAGACTTACCGTGCTGGGTAAAAATCTCATTTTTCTTTTCCTGATCTAAGTACATTTTTTTAATTTGATGATTAAGTGTTTTTTAATTACATCCTTCTGACGCAATCGTTCTCATCTAAACGGAAACGTCGTCGAATGCATCGGATTTTCCGATTTTGCGGTGCAAAGGTACAAATTTTTATTTAATTACCAAACTTTTCTTACCTTTTTCGCTCCCGCCTGCTGTTTTTCTTGTTTTTTTTGCTCATTCGTCAACAGAAATGCGGTCTTTCTTTCTGTACAGACCGACATTATCCTTTTTTCTCATAGCGTCTCTTTTTCTTGCGTATGAACATGCCCTTGTCGAAAAAATTGCCTGAAAATTCATATCTTGCAAGGTTGTTTGTGTCGGCGAAAGTCGCCCTTACCTTTTCCAAAGGTACGATATACAGATGCTCGGGATTAGACGGTTCGCCTCCCAGACCTATTACTGCTGTTACCGGCATGTTGCGCGTCTGTGAAAAAACTTCATAGTTTCTTATGCTTTTCTCTGTAAAAATATCGTTCTTGGCGTTATACTTCAGCCTTTCGCGCCATTTACATTCCACTGCAAATTCCTCCTTTCCATATCGCAAAACCAAGTCCGGATGGCTGTTGTTTTCGGGTTTTATGTTTCCGAAAGACTTGTCACCCTGCCATTCCAGCAACGCCAGTTCGCTTTCGCGGCTAAACGGAAAGAGAGACAGCACAAAGTCTTCGAACTCTCGTCCCTTCAGCGTTGACTCCGACTGCGTTATGGCTTTGATGCGCGTATATACAGCCTGGTATGTCCGTGAGAGTTTCTTGTGAATGGCATGTATTCCCATGTCTTCGTAAAACATGCGCAGGAGCACCTTGTCTTGTGCCACTGTCCAACGTTCGCGTCGGCTGTCGGTGTCGGCAACCATCGCTGCCGTGCTGTCGTCTATTATGTTGCTGACGTTGGTTTTGCCTGCAAGCAGGGAGAAAACGTTGCCGTTCTTGTTTACGTATCCGCACGCTACATTACTGCAAATCGACAATACGTATTCGTTTCTGAGTCTCGGTGTCAGTCCTGCACCTCTCGGCTCGTCGCGTTTCAGTATGGCTATTAACAGGCGTTTTTCCTTTAATGCCTGTGTTACTTGTATGTTGTTGACGTCAGTAAACCTGTTCATCACGAACAGCACCGTCGGTATTTTCGCCACGAGCAGTGCCTTCAGCACTTCTGTTTCCATCTCCGTCGAGTTGAAACAGGCTATGCAGTCGTCTTTCGTCAGGCTGTCGACCCAGCGGAAAACATATTCATACAGGTTTATAGGCGTACGCTTTGAGCAGATGAAGAGGGTCTTGTCCCTTTCCATCAGTTTGTCGTTGCCTATCGTCATTATTATCTGCATGTCTGTCGGTTATGTTACAGTGCTATCTTTCTTGTTGTGCCGTCGTCATATTTCACTATGTAGAATCCGTGTGCCGGCATGCTGATTTTCTTGCCGTCGGGCGTATAGTAAGCCACTATGCGGTGTGTGTCGGCAGCCGTCCTGACGTTCAGGGGCTTATTCGGGTCGTATTCCAGTTTCTCGTCCATCCACGCTATGCGGTCGGCGAGCCACTGCTTCAGATAGTCTATCTCGTCGTCGTAGTCCAGAGCCACATAGTAGTTAGGCCAGACATACACTCCCCAGTTGTCCCATGCCTGCGTGTTTCTCTGCTGCGCCCCGTGCGCGTTGAGCAGGCTGACCATCGAGTCGACGAGTGCCACGATGCTTTCGTCGCTGAAGTTGGCATGCCTGTATTCTGCCCAGCGTTCTTTCATGATGTTCCGATAGTTGGCGTCGGCGTTCAGCTTATGCCACCAGAAAGGCACGAGTTGCGGGTCGTTGTAGTCATACAGCATCTCGTTGTTTTCATACACCCATGTGTCTGTGCGCCATCCGTCGTAGTAGTCGGAGTTGCCGTAGGCGAGGTTCATGTCCCACAGTGCCATCTTGAAGCGGCTGTCCTCGCTGTCGCGGCGCTTATACATCTTGCCACTGAGGCGGTAGCCGTCTACGTCGTGCCCAAATTCCTTTGCCAGCTGATAGTCTGCAAACGACATCACGTCGATATATCTGGCATATCCCGTTTCGGGGTTGCGGTAGTCTGCCGATGCGAGCGACTGCTCCATCCTGTCTACGGCAGTCCTTATGTAGTTGTCCTGCTCATCGGTCATGTCTTCGTAGTCGGGGAATTTATACTGGAAGCAGATGCTGTTTCCTTCATATTCGTTGCCGCGTCTGTCCACCGGATGATAGTTTGAGAAGAACGCATAGTCCTCGCTGCGGTCTACCTCCACCATGTATCCGCCTGTCAGCGCGTCGCCCTCGTTGCCTGGATCGGGCAGGTTGAGACGGTGCTTGCCCTTGCTCACTACCTCGCACAACACGTACACGCCGTAATAGGTGCCGTCGAGCACCACTTCGCAGAATCTGCCCTGCGGAACGAACTCCATCCACTGGCGCGACAGCTCAAATGCCAGCATGTCGCGAATCATGCTCTTGTCGGAAAACGGAGCCAGCAGAGCCCAGTTGTTGTCCTTGCCCATGCCCAGTATTTCCACTTTCTTTTTCTGTCCGTCCTGCTCCAGACTGTTGTCGAGAGTGCGAAACGAATAGGGTTTCTTGTCGCTGCTGTTGTACGACGAATTGCCTCTGTAGCGAAGCGCCACATAGCCCTCATAGTCAACAAGTTGACCTTTATGCGCTAAAGTGTCGGCATAGTTGGTTTCGCCATCTCCGTTGTGTATTATTTTCATGCGTGCCGTAATGCGTTCGTAGCGGCTTATCGTCTCTCCGTCTACGTCTATGAACACTATCGGCAGGTTGGTTTCTGTCAGTTCCACACTGCTGTCGTAGGGAGGATAGTTGTCGCCCCACCACCATTGTGCACTGCTCTCTGCTGCGAACAGCAACAGCATGAAAACCGAAAAAAGGACATTCTTCATTATTGTTTTGTTGAGTAATTGATTTTTTGTTCAATATATAGATTTGTCCCACAAAGTTATATATTTTTCCGCAATTCTACAAATTATTACTGATTTTGCTGCTTATATTTCTGTTTTTCAGTGTTTTTCTGTTCGTCGGACGGCTGATTTCGTCTCCCTGCAAAAACCGTGCCAAACTCGTCTGATTTTTCTTTCGGCATGAAAAATGATGAAAATTTTTGACACAGAAAAACTCTCCAAATAGAATCGGAACAGCCCCTGAAAGTGCAAATTTGTGTTAATTTTCGAGTCGGCACTGATTGTTAAAATTGTCAAAGAGTACCTTTGAGGTACCTGTTTCGCCTTTTTTGCCCTGCTGAACACTGTGCCTGACACCCCCAAACACTATGTTTGGCATCCTCAAACACACTGTTTGACAATGTCAAACATGCTCTTTGACAATTTTAACATATATATTTCTTGCGCAAAAGCGCTATACTCACAACTAACAAACTGACTGTCAGAGAATTACAGACAAACGCGAAATTTGGGCATATTTTGCCCCTCAGATTTCGGAAACGGGTTTCGCGGACATTCTCGCGACAGTAAACGGGCGAAAATTGATTAGTGTTTCATTGCGCACGCAACAGCAAAATTCATGCAAAAAAATTGCGATATGCTACACGTAATAGCCGAAAAAATTGTAAATTTGCAGAGTTTTACACACAACACACTACATATTATGAAAACAATCAAGACGTGGCTGCTGCTTGCAGCCTTGCTTACGGTAAGTTTCTACGGCAACAGCCAGACCGCCACTCCTGCCTCTGCCGACAGCGAAGTGCGCATCGGAATAGCTTGGCGTGCCGACACCGATTCGGAATTCTACACCAACATGGTGCGTGCCATCATAGAGGCTGGCGGCACACCGGTAATGCTCGAGCAGGTGAAACCCTACGGCTATGCCGTCGACAGCACGACGCTCACGCCGTCCTACACCGATGAGCAGGGCGTTCTGCTGCCTCAGTTTGCCGACGAGATAAAGACCATGACTGCCGAAGGCAGCAACGTGGCGGAGTCGGTTGGCACGCTGTCTGCCGTCGTCTTCACAGGCGGCGAAGACATCTCGCCTACTCTCCTGCGCTCGCCCGAAGCATGGCACGGCATAGAAGCAGAGAAAGACTACAACGCCACGCGCGACGTATCTGACTATCTTACAATGAAATACTGCATCGAGCAAGACCTGCCCGTCATGGGCATGTGCAGGGGCATGCAGATGATGTCGGTGGTGTCGGGAGCGACTGTCGTACAGGACATACCGACGTTTTTCGCATCAAGGGGCATCAGCTACAGCTACCTGCACCGCAACGAAAGCCAGCCCGGACAATACCGCGACTACTCTCCGCACGACGTGGCAGTAGCCGAAAAAGCGTCGCTCATATACAATATAGCCCAGAGCGACACCATCTGCTGCGTGCCGTCGTGGCACCACCAGTGCGTGGGAAGCGCTGCCGACACGCCGCTGACGGTTACGGCTTACACCGAAACGCAGGGCACCGACATCATAGAGGTGGTGGAACGACAAGACAAGACGTTCTGCATCGGGCTGCAATACCATCCGGAGGCTGCCATAGTGAAACACCTCGACGGTGCCGACAACGCAGACGACTTCATGGACTACGCTACGGCGATGCGCTATTTCACGGCGCTTGTGCAGCAGGCACGCATCCATGCTGCCGAAAAAGAAAACAAACGACAACAAAATTAACTATTGTATTAAAAAGGAATTACTGATATGAAAAAGGCTAAATTTTGGCTTATTGCCGCAGCACTCTTGCTTGTATGCGGCATCTGTGTCATCACATGCTGCAGCAACAACGACGATGAGACGACAGTAGTTGCACCCACCGACGACAGCAGCCAGTTCGTAACACTTACCGACGCCGTGCCAGATGCCATTCTGGAGATAAGGTACTACGGCACGTACAACTTCGTCGGAGCACGCATCGACGGCTACGAGGAACCGACGGCGCTGCTGACCAAGCAGGCGGCAGAGGCGCTGCGTGCCGTCAGCGACGACGTGATGAGCAAGGGATACAGACTGAAAATCTACGACGCATACCGTCCGCAGAAGGGTGTCGACCATTTCGTAAGATGGGCTGCCGACATTGACGACACGAAGATGAAGCCATACTTCTACCCCGACCTCGACAAAAGCGTGCTCTTCGAGCAGGAATATATCATGGCTAAGAGCGGACACACGCGAGGCTCAACGGTAGACCTGACTCTCTTCGACATGGCTACCGAGAAGGAACTCGACATGGGCGGCACGTTCGACTGGTTCGGACCGGAGAGCCATCCTGACTTCTGCGGAAACCCAGAAACGGGCGAATATACCGGCGACAACCACAAGTCGCCGAAGGGAAGGAGCATCACCGCAGAGCAGTTTGAGCACCGCATGATTCTGCGCAGAGCAATGCTTGCACACGGATTTAAGCCGCTCGACACCGAATGGTGGCACTTCACGCTGAAAAACGAGCCGTTCCCAGACACATACTTCACATTCCCCGTAAAGCAACTGAAATAGGAAACAACTCACATAGGGCACTGTGCCTCACGTCTGACGACACAGCACGGTCTTGCCGAAAACATCAAACAGAACTCTGACGACATGAAAAAAGAGAAACAACAGACCAGACCGCAAAGACAGCGCAGTGGCATGCGAAGCCAGAAGCAAATGGCAACTGCGGCTGCCGAGTTTGCTAAGCGATGGAAAGACAGGGGCTACGAAAGAGGCGAGTCGCAACCTTTCTGGATCGACTTGCTCTCTAACGTGTTTGGAATAGAAACACCGTCCGACGGCTTTATATGCTTTGAAGACCACAGAAAGGTTGACGCTTCAAACTTCATCGACGGACGCATACCTTCCACACGAGTGCTGATAGAGCAGAAATCGATGGGCAAAGACCTGCGCAAAGGCATACTGCAAAGCGACGGCAAGACGCTCAATCCCTTTCAGCAGGCACGCCGGTATGTTGTCAGCCTGCCAGTGTCTGAACATCCGAGATGGATTGTTACCTGCAATTTCTCTGAGTTTCTTGTCTACGACATGGAACAGCCCGACGGCGAGCCGCAGCAGATACTGCTGGAAAACTTGGGAAAGGAATACTATAGACTGCTCTTTCTCGTAGACAGCAACAACGAACATCTCGACAAGGAGATGGAAGTGTCTATAAAGGCAGGCACGATTGTTGCAAAAATCTATGATGAGCTGCTGAAACAATACGACGACAACTCGCCCGAAGCACTGCGGTGGCTCAACATACTCTGCGTGCGCATCGTGTTCTGTCTATATGCCGAAGATGCGGAAATATTCACGCACGACCAGTTCCACGACTATCTTGCATCATACGAGGCAAAGGACTTGCGACGCGCCTTGCAAGACTTGTTCGAGGTGCTCAACACACCTATGGAGAAGCGAAGCAAGTATCTACAAGAGGAACTGAAAGCATTTCAATACACCAACGGCGGACTGTTTGAAGAAGAAATAGAAATACCGCAGTTCAGCGAGGAACTGAAGCAGATACTCCTGAAGAACGCATGTCTCGGCTTCGACTGGAGCGAGATATCGCCAACTATCTTCGGCGCACTCTTTGAGAGCACGCTCAACCCGATGACGAGGCGCAGCGGAGGAATGCACTACACATCAATAGAGAACATACACAAAGTCATAGACCCGCTTTTCCTCAACGACTTGCAACACGAACTGGACGAGATACTGAAAGAAAAGATTGAGCGACAGCGACAAAAGAAGCTCGAGGCGTTCCAGGACAAACTGGCATCGCTTACCTTCTTAGACCCTGCCTGTGGCTCCGGAAACTTCCTGACGGAGACATATCTGTCGCTGCGCAGGCTGGAAAACGAAGTGATACGCGAACGCTTTCACGACCAGTCGCTGATAGGATTCGAGGAAATGAATCCCGTAAAGGTAAGCATACAGCAGTTCTACGGCATCGAAATCAACGACTTTGCCGTAACCGTAGCCACTACTGCCCTATGGATTTCAGAGGCGCAGATGCTCCGCGAGACTGAGAAGATAATACGTCGCGACATCGAATTCCTGCCACTGAAATCATATACCAACATACGCGAAGGCAACGCCTTGAGGATGGACTGGAATATTATTGACATTCCATCAAACGTTCCTACCATTTATGCCAACAATATACACTTGATGATTGAGCCAGAGCCGGCATTTGTCAGTGAGAAAATTGAAGAATATGACGAAATCAATGTTGTAACCCACCAGTTCGACGGCAAGGTTAAGCCAAGCATGAATCGCTATCTTGTTAACTACAACTACATCATTGGCAATCCGCCGTTCATTGGCGCAAGGCAGATGAGCGAGGAACAAAAGAAAGACATGATGTCTGTTTTTGGAGCCAGGTGGAAGAACGTGGGCAATATGGACTATGTTTGCTGTTGGTTTAAAAAGGCTTTTATGCTGACAAAAGAAGCAAACACGAAAGTGGCTTTTGTGTCGACAAACAGCATTTGCCAGGGTGAGCAGGTGGCAAACTTATGGCAGACTCTCATGGAAAATGGACTGCGCATAGACTTTGCACACCGCACTTTCCGCTGGGACAACGAGGCTACGCAAAAGGCTCATGTGCATTGTGTCATTGTTGGCTTTAGTCATAAAGACAGCAAGGCAAGAGAATGCCTTATATTCGACAACGACAAGACAATAAAGGCAAACCATATCAACGCTTATCTCATGGATGCGCCTGATGTCTTTATAGGAAGCAGGCAAACGCCTGTTTGCAATGTTCCAAACATTGGCATTGGAAACAAGCCCATAGATGGCGGCAATTATCTCTTCACAAAAGACGAAATGAGCGAGTTTATCAAGCTGGAACCTAAATCAGAACAGTATTTCAAGCCTTGGTATGGCTCAGAAGAGTTTATCCATCAGAAACCACGATATTGCCTGTGGCTTGGTGACTGTTCGCCCGCAGAACTAAGACAAATGCCACATTGCATGAAACGGATAGAAGCAGTAAGGAAAACAAGATTAGCAAGTACCAGCGCCGGTACGCGTAAACTTGCAGACCGACCTACACGTTTCCATGTAGAGAACATGCCGGAAAGCAACTACATTATCATTCCAAGAGTTTCATCTGAGAAACGAGACTACATTCCTATAGGCTTTATGTATCCTGAGTCATTAGCCAGCGATGCTGTACACATCATTCCAGATGCTACTCTTTACCATTTCGGCATCCTCGAAAGCAGTGTTCACATGGCATGGATGAGGGCTGTATGCGGACGTCTGGAAATGCGTTATCGCTATTCTAAGGATATTGTTTACAACAATTTCCCTTGGGCAAACCCAACTAAAGAACAGAAAACAAAGATAGTACAGACTGCACAGGCTATTCTTGATGCTCGTGCTAAATATCCAGATTCTTCTTTGGCAGACCTATACGATAAGCTGACTATGCCTATCGAACTCCGCAAAGCCCATCAGGCTAACGACCGTGCCGTGATGCAGGCGTATGGTTTCCCTGTGAATTCTGTTTTTACGGAAAGCCAAATCGTGGCTGAGTTGTTTAAGCTGTATGAGAAAATGACGAAATAAAGAAAGGCATACATTATTATATATATAAGGATTATATAAACAATAACAAAGAATATAAAAAGACAAATGAGAACATTTAGCATGAAAACCACGATTCTCTCATTGCTGCTGTGCTGCGCAATGAGCATGGTTGCTGCACCGAAACGAGAGTTCAGAGGTGCTTGGATACAGTGTGTGAACGGACAGTTCTTAGGCATGTCGACCGACAAGATGCAGCAGACACTGCGCTATCAGTTGGACGAGTTGCAGAAAGACGGTGTCAACGCGATAATCTTTCAGGTGCGCCCTGAGTGCGACGCGCTCTACGAGAGTCAGCTGGAGCCATGGAGCCGATTCCTCACGGGCAAGCAGGGCAAGGCTCCGTCGCCATACTGGGACCCGCTGCAATGGATGATTGACGAGTGTCATAAGCGCGGAATGGAACTTCACGCATGGATAAACCCGTACCGAGCAAAGACGAAAAACACTAACGAACTGGCTGCAAACCATGTGGCTATAAAGCATCCGGAACGTGTGTTCTCATACGACGGACTGTTTATTCTCAATCCGGGAATAAAGGAAAACATTGACTATACGTGCATGATTGTCGACGACATTGTGGCGAGATACGACATCGACGGACTGCACATAGACGACTATTTCTATCCGTACCCCGTCAGCGGAGTGCCTATTCCCGACGACCGCGAGTTTAAGATGACGCCCAACGGGTTCAGGGATAAGGGCGACTGGCGACGCGACAACGTGAACGTGCTGATAGAGAAAATGTCGAAAACCATTCATAAACGCAAGCCGTGGGTTAAGTTTGGCGTTTCGCCTTTCGGCATCTACCGCAACAAGAAAAGCGCACCGGAGATTGGCAGCATGACCAACGGTCTGCAAAACTACGACGACCTGTATGCCGACATCTTGCTGTGGGTGAACAACGGATGGGTTGACTATTGTGTTCCACAACTTTATTGGGAGATTGGCAACAAGGCAGCCGACTATGAGGAACTGATAAAATGGTGGAACAGATATGCTTCTAAACGACCGTTGTATATAGGTGAGGATGTTGAGCGCACCGTGAAACATGCCGACCCGAACGACCCGAACAGGCATCAGCTGAACGCAAAACGACGCCTGCACGACCAGATGCGCAACGTGAAGGGCACCGTACTCTGGTATGCGAAAGCGGCTGTAGACAATGTTGGAAACTACGGCACTTCACTGCGACAGAACTACTGGCGCACACCGGCACTGCAACCGCTTATGCCTTTCATCGACAATAAGGCTCCGAAAAAGCCAAAGAAACTGAAAATCATTGCCATGAACGACGGCAACGTGCTGTTCTGGACGGCTCCAAAGGGAAAGCACTGGCATGATGTGGTTACGCAATACGTTGTCTATCGCTTCAACAAAGGCGAGAAGATAGACCTGAACGATGCATCGAAGATTATAGCAACTACACGCAATACGTTCTACAAACTGCCTGCAAGCCAGGCTTATTCGCAGGCTACTTACGTCGTAACGGCACTCGACAGGATGAGCAACGAGAGCAAGGGAGCGAAGAAGAAAGTGGCGCTGTAGACCGCACTAATCAGCAAATCTTACGCTGACATATTCATAGCCCATAGCACGGAGAAGGCTTTTCATCTGTGCTATGGCATTTTTTTGCGCTGTCGCGATGTTCTGGCGCGTCATGGCGCGGCGGTAGATTTTGTTGTAGGCACGACGATACAGCTGCTTGCGCTCTGCGTTTGTCCACTTGCCTGTCTCAAAATAGGACTTTGTGCGAGCCTCGTCTACAAAGTCTTTGTCGAGCAGTTGTATCTTTGGCAGACGCACGTCTACTGTGTCGCCACGCATCGTGATAAAGTGTTTGGGGGTCTTTTTCAGGTTTATCCCAAGTCTTGCTTTGCCATAATAAACCCTTGAGAGTTGTCGGCTGCTGAACATGTTGCGGTCGACGGTATCTACCAGTTCCTCCGTTTCTACTGTCAGAAATTCCCACTCGCCTATTTCGCGGATGCTCTCTACTTGCGACGGTGTTATGCCGACGGCTGTTGGGGTTACCACGTCGAGGCTGTTTTCTGTAGAACGGAAAAGCCAGAAAAGACCGACTACTATGAGCAACAAGGCTATTATCGCTATCTGATATTGTCTTATGGTGGTTGTTTTCATCCACTGCAATACTTTCTTCATCTTGTGTTTCATTTCCTGACCTCCTTTTTGTCAAAATCCAGCAGGCTGCTGCTTGTATCTTGCTTGTTGCTGAAGCTTATTGTGATGTCTTTTTCATCGTATCCGAACTGCATTATTATCGGTATCAGAACGTTAGCTGCACCTATGCGGGCGTGCTCGGCAATGCCCATCTTGTCAGCACTTTTAAGTATCGACCTTCTGCCTTGCTGCTCGTATGCAGTGAGTTCCTTGTCTGTGAAATCGGAACGGAACAGCGCTACGTGCTGCATTATCTCGTCGTGATCAATCCTTGAACTGGTTATCTCCACTTGAGGATTAGGCAGCAATACTTCGATTTTGCCTCCACGTCTTTTGATATTGTCTTCCGTGAAGTCTGAAAAATCAATATATCCCTTCAACGTGGCATCCATTGGAATAGCTATTTTTCTCTCCCCGAAAGGCAGGTTGACATCAATTTCCTTCGAAAGTATCTTGCCGTGCAACTTCAGTTGGTCGTCGTGTGTAACTATCTTGTGTACCTTTATTTCAGTGGTATATAGTCGTGAGCAACTGCGTATCTGGTTTATCAGCACTGGAAACGAATCTATTTCCGCCTCTTGCTTTGCCTTTTCGTCTCGCGAACAAGCTGTATTGCCCATACCGACGACAATAAACACAACGGCAAACACTATTATGTGATATATTGACTTCACACTCACCATATTCTCTTTTTTTGATTTTTACTCTCGGCAAAGGTACGATTAAGTGAGTAAAATGCAAAGAAAAAGCAATATTTCTTGAACATTTAATACATTTTACTTATCTTTGCAGGAGATAAAAATAACATTATGAAGAAAAAAAAACTGATATTGTCCACGCTGGCACTTTTAAGTCTTGTCAGTTGCGGGAAGAAAGAAGAGACTAAGGATATCATCATTGAACCAACAGTACAGGAAGTTCCGAAGACTGTCGGGACACAGCAGATGGAAGAAATGGACTTTGAACAGGTAGTGCAATGGATTGGTGCTGACTATAAAGTTATCGTTCACAGGGCTGCGGATGAGAGCCTGCCCAAAGCAACAGATGAAACTGGTGTGAAATACTACGACAATAAAATAAACATCCGCATAGTAAGGTCTGACGGCAGCGAGTTCTTCAACAGGACATTCAGCAAGTCTGACTTTTCTGCACAACTTGATGATAAGACAAGGAAAAACGGTGCCTTGCTCGGTCTGATGTACTCTAAAACAGAAGGCAACAACATTATTTTTGAAGGAAGTGTGGGCTCACCTGATCAGGTAAGTGAAGACTTTATACCTGTCGTTGTAAAACTTAACCGCATGGGAAGCTTGTCTATATCTCGCGGAACAATTATCGATACCGACGTTGACGATGGCGTTTAGCTCATCGGCATCTGACGCATTATAATTGGCATGGCTGCTCCGGCAGACAAGCAATATGCTGAAATCAAATAGAATTAACCCATAAAAAATAATTGCACTTAACTTGCTGTTATTGTTAAGTGCAATTATTTTTATCAAAACTTTGCCATCTTTATAGCATCGATGGCACATTCATCGCCCTTGTTTCCTAATCGTCCGCCACTTCTGTCCTTTGCCTGCTGCAAATCGTTTGTGGTAAGCAAACCATAAATGATTGGTATCTCACTCTTGGCATTAAGCCTTGCTATACCATAGGTTACTCCCTGACAGATGTAGTCGAAGTGTGGTGTTTCGCCACGAATGACACTTCCAAGAATTATTATGGCATCATATCCGCCATTGAGAGTCATCTGGTGAGCCCCGTAAATAAGTTCAAAACTTCCAGGAACTGTCTTTACATGTATGTTTTCCGGCATTGCTCCATGCTTCTCCAACGTAGACACAGCACCTTCTAGCAATGCTCCCGTGATATCCTTATTCCATTCCGACACGACTATACCGAAGCACATGTTGCTTGCGTCCGGCACTTTCGTTTCGTCATAGTCAGAAAGGTTGTGCAATGATGTTGCCATTATTCGCTAACAAGTTCAATATATTTGTCTATCTCCATGCTCATCGGAGAATTAACATACTTCTGCTTTATTTCCTTGAACAGTTCGAGCGCCTGTGCGTTTTGTTTCTGCTCATAGAGAACTATGCCGGCTTTCTTAAGTGCAGTAGGCGAAATTGTGTTGTTTCTTCCGTCTGCGGCAGCCTTGTCAGCCATAGATGCTGCCTTCTTGAATGCATTGACTGCCTTGTCATACTGCTTCAGGTTAGCATAACAATCGCCAAGAGCCATTTGGCTCATAGGGCTTACGAAAAGGTCTTTCTTTGTATCGAACTTCTCGAGATAGTTGGCTGCTTCCTGCCATTTGTTAAGTTTGGCATAGCATATACCAGCAAAATAGTTGGCAAGATTGCCTGCATCAGTGCTGCTATAGTCGCTTGCAATCTGAGTAAAGCCAGGTGCATCGGCACCATTTCCCTTCAATGCCTGCTCATATTGCTGCTGTTCAAAGAGCTGCTCCATTTTCGCGAGCATTGTAGAAGCCTTTTCGGCGCGTGGTTTTGCTACAAAATTGTGATACAGAATTATGGCAGCAATTAAAATAGCTACTGCTGCTACGGCTACGAGTATTGCCTTCATGTATTTCTCGAAGAATGCTTCGTACTTGCCTAATGCCTCATTAACCTCGTTAGTGGGCTGATTTTTCTGATTCTTTGCCATTTATTTTTGTTTTTTATTTTTGTTTCTAATCTTTCTGTATATACAAATTTATAATGCGCCGCAAAATTAGTTATTTTATCTCATATATTGAAATTTATCTCTGTTTTTTTTTGTTTTTCACCTAAAAATTTGAAACAAAAAGTTTTATCTGACAGATTATAACCATCCAGATGGTTTCTCTTAATTTACAAAAAGATTGTGTCTACTTTGCAGATAATTCGATATTTATATGTAATTTTGCAGAAATAATTGCAAAATCAATAATCCGAAGTCTGTATGTTTCTGAACAAGATAACCATACTTAATTATAAAAACATTGCAGAGGCTCACCTTCAGCTCTCGCCAAAGATAAACTGCCTGATTGGCAACAACGGCGAGGGCAAGACGAACTTCCTCGATGCTTTGTATTTTCTTTCGTTCTGCAAGAGCGCTAACAATCCCATCGATTCTCAACTCATACGACATTCGCAAGATTATTTCCTTCTCGAAGCCGAATACATCAACAGCAACGACAATACGGAACTGGTGTCGTGCGGACTGAAAAGAGGCGTAAAGAAAACTCTGAAACGCAACAAGAAGGCATATAAACGCCTGTCGGAACATATCGGGCTGATACCGCTCATCATGATTTCCCCCAACGATATTTCACTTATTGAGGGTGGCAGCGAGGAACGCAGGCGACTCATGGATGTGGTAATATCACAATACGACAACACCTATATAGACACTCTGACCCGCTACAATAAAGCTCTGACTCAACGAAACACCATGCTGAAGGCAGAAGAAGAGCCCGACTTGACTCTCATGGAGCTGATGGAGCAGGAAATGGGCAGGCTCGGAGAAGCCATATACAGCAAGCGTAAAGAGTTTATAGAACAACTGACTCCCATATTCCAGCATATATATAAAGAGATATCGGCATCTGGCGAGAGAGTTGCAATAGAGTATAAATCTCACTGCCAGCGCGGTCCCTTGCTTGACGTGATAAGCCGCGACAGGGCGAAAGACCGCATCATGGGCTATTCGCTTCACGGCATTCATCGCGACGATCTTGACTTTATGCTGGATGACTACATGATGAAACGTGAGGGCAGTCAGGGACAGAACAAAACATTTGTTACTGCACTCAAACTGGCACAGTTTGACTTTTTGCGCAATATCGTTAATTCCGGCAGGAGCAATAGCAAGCTGGAAACTCCACTGCTGCTGCTGGACGACATCTTCGACAAACTGGATGCAAATCGCGTGGAGCAAATCGTACGTCTTGTCTCGAGCGACAACTATGGGCAGATATTCATTACTGACACTAACCGCGAATATCTGGACAAGATTCTTGAGGCTGGCTCAGACGACTACAAACTGTTTTTTGTTGAAAACGGAGAAATTAGAATGAAGGAGGAAAAGCATGTTTAGAAAGAAAGTAGAACACGTCGGCGACATTCTTGACAGTTTTCTTCGTGAGGAGGGACTTGAGACTCCGCTTCTTCAACGGCGTATAGTAAGGGAATACGAAAATATCGCAGGGGCTGTGGTTGCACGATATACTGCAGAAAAATACATAAAAAATCAGATTCTTTACGTAAAGATTACCCGTCCGGCATTGCGCAACGACCTTTCCATGATGCGTTCTGAGCTTGTCAGACGCCTTAACATGGCAGTAGGAAGTTATGTCATCAGCGACATACACTTCTACTAAAAAGACGGTCTACTTATTCTTTCAGCACCACATTGCAACCGAACATTTGTTTCAGTAGCTCACAAAATTCCGATTGTTCAGCATTGGTAAAAAACGCCGTTACCAGCGTTACATAATCCGGAAGCCTATGATTGTTGCTCCATTTCAGCTCAATACCCAACAAATCCGACGTTGTCTTTCCCACGTCGAAGCCTACCGACTCTATGGAGTGGCGCACTTCGTCGGGATGAAGACAAGGTTTGCCCTCTAACCTGGCACATGGTTGCGGCAGGCACAGACGGCATTTGCCTACGAGGAAGGACAGGGTATCAGGAAACACAGCCAGCACTCTCTTATGCAGTACAGCCATTTCGTCGAGAACATGAAACATTGCGTTGTTAGTAATCTCGTCGCGCAACTTCACTGTGGCAGAACTTTCGCGTGTCAAGTCGTCGAAGACAATCTTCGTACCTATTATATATACGTCCCTATAGCCTGAGATATAGTCGTCAACATCGAAGTCGAACGGAGGGCAGGCATAGGTTTTTCCATACCTTCGGCACTGTCTGCAGTAGCCCATAAAACGCTCGCTGTCCCTGTATTCTGCAATATATTTGTCTGCCGGAATATGCGCAGCAACATTCTGTAGCATTACGCTGGGATTGTCGATTATCTCGGTGTTCATATATAAAAAAGAAAGATTAAAACGGGTGTTGTTTTAATCTTTCCTTTGGTATTTATTATTTTCTCAAAATATTCACTACCAACGATGCTATCGACGTCATGATGCTGAATGCAGAGAACCAAATCGTCGTTGACTGTCCCCACATAGAGTTGTTTACGGCAACCTTGTTTGGCTTGATGTAAATTATGTCGTTCTGCTGCACATAGTAATATGGCGAGTTCAGAATATTTGCATCGTTTATGTTCAGTCGAACATGATGTTTGCGTCCATCAGCATCCGTACGTATCAGCAGGATATCGTCGCGCAGGGCATATCTGCCCAAGTCGCCGGCATCAGCCAGTACCTCTATGACGTTCATCTTCTCTGTTGTTACCTGTACACGCTTAGGACTTCCGATTTCACCGATTACGGTTACATAGAAGCTCGACATACGAACGGTTACGATAGGGTTTTCCGTTTCTGACAGGTATGGCATGATTCTGTTTCTGATGATGGTCTGACATTCTTCCTTTGTCAGTCCTGCAACATGAATTGATCCGATTATAGGGAAATTGATATTACCGTCGTTGTCAACAAGATACCCCTGTAATGCAACACCAGTAGAATTAATACGTCCACTAGCATTAAGAGTATTCGACACCGAGAGGTTGAAAGGAGTAGCAGCTGTTGGGTCGCTGGTGCTGACCGTGATGGTAAGCATGTCTTTCGGCATTATTCTCACGTCGTGTAAGTTGCCGGTCTGACTGTTCCAATCTATAGAGTCGATATTCTTAAAATAATAATAATTCTTTGCTGTTCTGCAACTACTAACTGACAGAAGGATAACTGCAGCTATCAAAGGTAATAATATTTTTTTCATTTTACTTTAGTTAATTTATTTTCTGCAAAGGTACTTTTATTTTTTTAATTGACAAAAAAAACCTGCGAAAGATTTTGTATCTGAGAAAAAAAACGTATATTTGCAGAATATTATGATAAGAAAATCATTTTTATTACATATAAAACAGTGATTGATACAAAAAAATATTATCGTAAGGAAAGGGTGCTTATTATCTACACGGGCGGCACAATCGGCATGGGTTGCAATCCCAAGACGGGTGCGCTGGAGCCGTTGGACTTCAATCATCTTAAAGACAAGATGCCTGAGTTTGCATTTCTGAAGACCGACGTAGACGTCTATCAGTTTGAGCCTATCATCGACTCAAGCGACATGTCGCCGCAATACTGGTCGCAGATTGTCAACATCATTTCGACCAACTACGACAAATATGACGGTTTTGTAGTGCTTCATGGCACCGACACGATGGCTTACACGGCATCGGCACTGTCGTATATGCTGGAAAATCTCACCAAGCCTGTCATCCTGACCGGTTCACAGTTACCTATCGGGCAGTTGCGCACTGACGGCAAGGAGAATCTCATGAGCAGTATCGAGCTTGCTGCCGCACACCACAAGGACGGCCGTCCGATGGTGCCGGAGGTCTGTATTTATTTCAACGGCAAGCTGCTGCGCGGCAACCGTTCTACGAAAATGAACTCCGAAGGCTTTGACGCATTCTGCTCGTTCAACTATCCCCCACTCTGCGATGCAGGCATAAACTTTGCTTTCCACGAGCATAACATTCTGAAACCAGACTATTCAAAGCCGCTCGTTACCCATACGGAGATGGATGCCAACGTAATGGTATTCTCGCTGTTTCCAGGCATCGGCGAGAGCATTGTGCGCAATGTGTTCAGCATACCCAACCTGCACGCCATAGTGATGCGCAGCTACGGCAGTGGCAACGCACCGCAGCAGCAATGGCTCATCAAGCTGTTGCGCGAGGCTGCCGACAGAAACATTACAGTCGTCAACATCAGTCAGTGCGTTACAGGTGCCGTCGAGATGAGTCGCTACGACACCGGATATCAGCTGAAAGACACTGGAGTGGTCAGCGGATACGACAGTACGGTGGAAAGTGCGGTTACGAAACTGATGTATCTGCATGCCAGATACAGCGACCATAAAACAATCTGCAAATACATGAATAAATCTATTTGTGGAGAAATAACTATAGAATGTGAATCTTAATTTTATTAACTAACAAAAAAAAATATTACATTATGAAGGAATTAAAAGGAACAAAAACAGAGAAAAACCTTATGGAAGCATTTGCAGGCGAGTCAATGGCACGCAACAAGTATTCTTACTGGGCTTCTAAGGCTAAGAAAGACGGTTTCGAGCAGATTGCTGCCATTTTTGAAGAAACAGCAAACAACGAGAAGGAACACGCAAAATTGTGGTTCAAACTTCTTGAAGGTGGAAGCATAAAGAGCACTGACGACAACCTGAAGGCTGCTGCTGAAGGCGAGAATTTTGAGTGGACCGACATGTACGAGCGCATGGCTCGCGAGGCTGAGGAAGAAGGATTTGCAGAAATAGCCGCCAAGTTCAGAGGCGTGGCTGCCATTGAGAAGCACCACGAAGAGCGCTATCGCAAGCTGCTGAACAACATCGAGGAGGAGATAGTTTTCTCTCGCGACGGCGACGCTATATGGAAATGCCGCAACTGCGGACACATCGTCATCGGCAAGAAAGCACCAGCAAAGTGCCCGGTTTGCGACCATCCGCAGAGCTACTTCGAGCTTGTGGCACAAAACTATTAAGAAACAACGTTGTCGGTACGCGCGCGCACATATATTAATAAGGTATAAAGCGGCGGCGGATGCCGATAACTGAAACTATTCCGTTACCTTCCTGAACCTGTCTGAATGGCAATTTCAGGAAGGTATTTTTATGTTGTCGGAAACAGAAACTAAAATTACAGGATTTTTACAAGTACTCTGTAATCCTGTTACAGCTAAGCTGTCACACCATTACAACTTATCTGTAACGCCGCTACAAAGCGTCTGTAATTTTCAAGCATTTTGCCGGCTTTTCACGCGGCAGACTCCCGTCTTTCAAAAACATCGCAAAAAACACGCGCGAAGTTTGTCGTTTAAGAGAATTGTTTGTACTTTTGCATGCGGAAATAAACATAAAACGAAAATTTCATACACGATTATTATTTCAGAACTCTTATGCAAAAGAAAAGCAAAGTACTCTCTGGCATCATCTGCCTTTTCATTATCCTTGCCCTGTTTACAGGCATCGGATGGCAGATGGGAGCAGCCAACATGCTGAACACCATTATGAAAACAGCACACGACCTGTTGCTCAACACATGTTTCTACCTCATGGCTATCTGTGTCATCACCGGTGCTATCGGCAAACTGTTCGTAGAATTTGGAGTGGTAGACATGCTCGAGCGCATTCTCCGACCACTGATGCGGCCACTGTTCAACCTGCCAGGAGTAGCATCGCTGGGTGCCGTAATGACATTCCTCAGCGACAATCCTGCAATCATATCACTATCGCAGGACAAGCGATTCAGCAGTTACTTCAAGAAATATCAATACATTTCGCTGACCAACTTCGGAACGGCTTTCGGCATGGGACTAATAGTCATAATCTTCATGATTGGTCAGGGTTTCTTCAAGGAGCCGCTGATAGGACTGTTCGGAGCATTCTGCGGATGCATCGTTTCTACACGACTGATGCAGTATTTCGTACTGAAAGCATATCCGCAATATGCTAAAGAAAACGCTGCCGAAAGAGAAAACCAAGAGAAAGCGGACGAACAGGAAAAACAAGACGACAAAGGCTTGTTTACACGCATACTAAACTCGCTGCTCGACGGCGGACGAACAGGTGTAGACGTAGGCGTCGCAATCATTCCGGGCGTGCTGATAATATCAACTATAGTGATGATACTGACCTTCGGAAAGAGCAGCGACGGCACTTTCACGGGAGCTGCATACGAAGGAATAGAACTGCTGCCCTATCTGGCATCGAAGATTGATTTCGTATTCAACTGGCTCTTCGGATTCAACGACCCACACCTCGTTGCATTCCCGATAACAGCACTCGGAGCCGTAGGAGCAGCCCTCAGTCTCGTTCCAAACTTTGTTGCTCAGGGCTGGGTCGACGGCAACGCCATCGCAGTATTCACAGCCATCGGAATGTGCTGGAGCGGATATCTCAGCACACACACAGCCATGCTCGACTCACTCGGCTACCGCGAACTGACATCGAAAGCCATACTGTCGCACACCATAGGCGGCATCTGCGCAGCACTCGTGGCACACTGGGTATTCCTGCTGGTAAGCCTGATATAAGCAGAGAACAACCTCCGTAGAGCACAAGCCTGCAAACTGACAGACAGAAGAAGAATTGCCCTATAATCGGAAAGAAACAGTTATTCACACAACCTCATAAAACACAGCGCCCGACCATTGCACAGATAGCAAATGGTCGGGCGCTGTGTTTTGCTTTCAGATATGCCTCTGATATTTTATTCTCGCCTTATCTTCTTGTGCTTACAATACATTTATACATTTCAGTGAGCCAGTCGCCAGAAGTAATGATACAGCCTGAACACCGGTTCCCAAAGGCTTTCCGACGGAAAAAGCATAGCCATACGCAAGTCGCGGTATATGCGCTGAATGTTCTTCTGGACACCGCCGGCATTGACGTTGTTGCCTATGCGCTCATCATACTTGCCGAAATTGCCGCCAGCCAATATCTCATCCAGCAGTTTCTTGCCGCGTTTCTTGTCGACAGATACTATCATGTGCTGCTCGTCAAGCCCCAAAACCTCATGCAGGACATACATCACGGCACGCGCCATCTTCAGCAATCCACACTGGCGCAACAGCCTCTCGTCATTGCGTTTCTCATCGGCTGTAAATCCCTGCATAAGCACAAGATAATAGTCAACCAACTGACGAAGACCAATCCCCTCATGGAAAAAATGGTTAGAGATATGGCTCATCTGGTATATACGGTTGAAAGCAGGCGTCGGTACACATATCTCGCCCATGCCGTCGGGCAGCGACACACGGTTAGTGAACTGCCTGTCAGCCTCATCCTTGAAGAATCTCTGCAAGCGGGCATTAGCCACCAGATTGTTCATGAACGAAGGGCGATAGTGAACTTCGACAGGCACTTTCTTCACGCGGGAGAAATCTATGTGATGATAGCACACCTTGTCCTTTGGCGACAACTTCCGTATATAAGCGATAACCTGTCGCGGCGTACCGTCAACCCATACGTCTATGTCGCCCGACATACGCATCATAATGTCCGGATAGAGCAAGGCATTGCCCTGTCCTTTCAGTATACAGCTGCGAAAACCTTCTGTCGCAAAGTTCTTTACGACCCACGCAGACCTCTCATATACAAACTTGTTTCGCTCACGAATATCGTTGACATGCCCGAACCACTCCAGTACATCGTCGTCGGTAGGCTTATTCTCATGTCCGACAAGACGTTCCATGCCGTGAAAGAATACCGACGTCAGGCTCTGACGCTTGGCAAACTCCAGCAAATCATGCCAGACAATACGGTCAACCGATGCCGGTATGTCAGCCGTATCGTCTAAGCAAAACCGTAAAAACAAAAAATAATCCTTAAGTATTTCCGAAATATTATTAGTCAACTACTTTATAATTTGGAAAGGGTTTCTATATTAAAGTTTTACGTATATTTATTTTGAAACAATGAATTTTTCTTTTAGAACATTATAAATGAATAAAGGATTTCCAATCACATATCGTCTCCACATGCGTTTAGGTTCCTTCAGTAATCTATATAACCATTCTAAGGAATGTTTTTGCCACCAAATAGGTGCACGTTGAGCTGTTCCTGCAAAGAAATCAAATACTGCACCGATGGTTCCAACATGACAGTTTATCTTTAAGTCATTCCAATGTGCATAAGTCCATTTCTCTTGTTTTGGCGCTGTCATGCCAATCCAAAGTAAGTCCGGGTTAACTTTGTTTATAGCGTTTATTATAGCAGAATTATCTTCTGCTGAAAACTCGGGTTTATATGGCGGAGAATACGTCTCAACTATAATATTGGGATATATTTCTTTTGATTTCTCCCTAATCATACTTAAAACACGCTCTGATGACCCCATAAACATACAAACACCTCCATTCTCATTTAGCCTATTCATCTCAATCTCGAACAAATCCCACCCCGCAATCCTTTCCGTAGGTTGTGATTTTGCCTTTAACCAGCGACATGCCTTTACAATTGAAGCGCCGTCAGGAATAAGATAATCACCTTTCTCCAATGCCTCAGCAAAATAAATATCGTTCTGAGCTGTATTATAAGAATGTGCATTTATCGTGTTTATCAAAAACTTCCCTTTTGGAATCTTGCTCAATTCCTTCTTTGACTCAAGAATATGAATGTTAGATAGTCTTACCATATTATTAAATAATTCTTATTAAACAGATGAACGACAACAGATTCTTACAGAAGTTGTTCTTTTGTCAATCTTTTTTCTGCAGGATAAAGTATTCTCTCGTGTTCAAGCATTTGTTCCTCTGAAAATCTTCTCCTCACAACCTTTGCCGGTACACCAGCCAAGATTGAGTATGGAGGACATGATTTTGTAACAACTGCACCTGCTGCAATAACACTTCCTCTTCCTATGGTTACTCCTTTTAAGATGGTTACACCCATTCCAATCCATGTATCACCTTCGATTACCACATCTTGGTCATCATCTGGATGTTTCGGGAAATCTGCATCAAACATATAGTGCCCGACACAATCAACCCTATGGTTACCTGTTATAATTTTAAGGTACGGGGCTATTCCCGTTTTGCTTCCAATATATACTTTGGCACCTGTTGTATATATAGCAGCATATCTTGCTATTCTTACGTCATCCGAGATATGTATGTTTTCACCCCCCCATAAATATTGAAGTAACAGGCTTAATCATTACATTTTTGCCACAACTGCCAAAAGAGCGTTTAAAGAAAAAAGATAAAAAAACATCACAAATATGTTCAATACCATTTCTTAATAATACGCCAATTTTATAAATATTCATAATCTAACTTTAGTATATATTTCATTTAATTTGTCAATATACTCATCTTTTGAAAAGTAATTGCTCATCGTTTCGTAAGCATCTTTTGATAAATCATTAATAATCTTTCTGTTTTCCAATATACGGTTGACAGAATTATATAATGATTTAGCATCGCCTACGTTTACAATCATTCCATTTTTTCCATCAACAACATAATCGCCAATACTCCCGACCTCAGTAACTATAGGGACCATTCCATAACTCATTGATTCAAGCAATGACATTGGCAATCCTTCATAATAAGATGGAAGAAGGAATACATGACACTGTTTAAGGAGATTTTCTTTTTTATTGCCAGATACTACACCTTCATATATGAATTTATTACCTAATAGTTCGGAAAACTTATCAATATAGCTATTTGCACCTTGTTCTTTTCCTGCAAAATGAAGTACAAAGTCTGAATGGCAAGTTTGTATATCAGAAAAACTCTTATATATTTCATCTATACCTTTATTAGTTTCTATCCTACCCAAAAAAAGGAAATGTATTACGGTATTTTCATTTACATCTCTATTTATATACATATTGGGAGAGTCAACTGGATTAGGCAAAACTACAATATCTTTCTTTCTATATCTTTTCTGAAGTATCTTTTGTTCTTTGCAGCCAAGAACAATTATTGGACATTTACATGAAAAGATTTGTTTTATCATATTTTCTAAATAAATAGGCGGATTATCGTTGTCAAGATACTTGCCACCATGAAGATGCAAAACCATTGGCTTATGCATCTGTTTTGCAATTGATATAAAAAAGAAATCTCGTAAAATTGCTTTTTTGTCTAATGAAAAATTATAATGAATTAAAACATTTTTATTATTCAACAATAAGAATATCCAAGAAAAAAGGCATTTTATTAAGTTTGGAATTCTCATTATTCCGCCCTTCTCATTGTCCCTTTTCCCCAATTGGAAATGAATAAAACTATGAGACGTACAGTTACCTATTATAAATCTTGTAACAGAAGATATCCCACTTACGTTATATTTCGGATCTAAAGATGGAGAAACAATTATTATATACATTAATATAAAACAATTATGAAACTTTTCTTTTTTTAATGGTTATATATTTTTTGCTATCAGCAATATCCATTTTGGGTAACAATATTATAAATGCTGATAGCAAGTCATAGAAAATAAATACACCTCCCTGTACTAATTGAAAAGACAAATTACTTATATACCATGCAAGAAACAGTAAATAATATTTGCTTCTCCTATAACTATAATTATATTTGAATAAATAAATATAAAATAGTAATAATAATAAAAAACCTATTAAACCATTTTGTGAGAGTGCATCAAGGAAGCCATTGTGAGAGCCTATTCTGAGATCGTTCTCTATGAACTGTTGTTCTTTTAATCTATTATAACCATAACCAAAAAGATAATGCCATGCATCATCTGAATTTTTCCATAAATTATATGATGTTATCCAAAAAAAGATTCTACCACTTCCAGTTACCTCTTCATTATTATTACCAGAACCTGTGTCTGACTGTTCATAAATCCTTTGTCTAAAAACTTCTTCAGTCTGGATAAAATGCATAATTAACAAATACGATATAGAAAGAACAATAATACCATATGTTATTTGTTTAAGTAAACTTTTTCTTGGAAGCAAAACTATGAAAGCACCAATTACAAGTATTAGATAACCTGTTCGTACATAAGTTTCATATAAGAAATAAGACCCTAAAAGAAATATGATGAAATTTAATAATTTGTACTCTTTAGAAATTTTGCCAAAACGAATATAAAACAGAATGACAATTAGAGAACTACTCAAATATACTGCTGCTGTGTGCGCATTTAAAAAGGGACCAATTAAAGACTCTACCCCCAACAAATCTGCACCGATGTAAGAATGTGTCTGTTCCAAAAGACCTAAACTATATGGCAAAAATGATAATATCAAAACGTGTGCTATATATAATAAAATCTTAACAGCCTTATCTTTTTTCACATTGTTTTCTATATATGAAAGAAATAAAGGCAGTGCCATAAATCTTAACACGTTTGAAGCATTTCCTACTATATTAATTATTGTATCTCTATTAAAAATCTTAATTAATGCATACCAAAATCTAAATTTTATAAATTTATGCCTAAGATGCAGAATTACTTTATATAGTAAAAATAACAGAACTGGTATTTTCCAGATCTGACCAACAGACATACCTCCATCACTATCTTGACCATCAATATACAGAAGAAGAAAACCTAGAAATAGAAATATACAATATCGAACTATACTTTTCATTAGCCTTCATTATATCTGATTTTGTATTATTTTTTTTGCATAAAAGTCTGTTAAATACTCATTATGTATACTTTTAAAATTTGGATCTGGAATCATAAAGTTAGGACCATAAGAATACTCCAAATGCTTTGCCGTATCAACAGGTATACTAATTGTTTGTCCTTTAAATATGGACTTTTCTAATTTAAAATATGGGAAATAAAATGGTTTAATTTTATAAATTGTGTTTGTACCTATCAAATCAATTTTATATGGATGAAATACAAAACAAGTCATACAATCTCTCATTTCTGTGAAATAAAAGAAATCTATTCCTATTCCATTATAAGTAAATGTCATTTCACGTATTTCGTCATTATCTATCCCAATATACTCTGATTCTAAAGTAAATCCATTTGCCAAAAGTTTTTCTTTTATCAGTTCTGCATTTTCTACATATGCTCCAAAATCAAAATCACAATCATGTTTAATAAAATCATTATCTCTATATATACCCAATAATGTACCAAACTCAGGCCAAAATGAGATTTCGTTAGAAAGAGAATCACATATTTTTGAAAAAACATATTCAGACTGTTCTGTAAACAGTTTATTCATTTTACGTTCATTACATCTTCTTATATACCGATTTACAGGCATAAACATTTTTTTAAACCAGACTATAGAAGCACCTTTCGTTCTTATGTAATTTAATATATCCATAACATTAAAAGAAATTATCTTGAAATTCTTTTTTAAAGCCATAATTTCCAACTTGTGGTCCATTAATTTCCCAATTATCATTACCTTCAATAAAAATTGGTCCATTTTCTCCAATTGCAATATCCCACCCAATGGAATGTATATCTGTTAGCATTGAATGAAATAATATTGCCTGCTCCTTAACTTGTTGTATATATGGTATTTTAAAATTCTCAAAAACAACTCCACTATTTGGATGTTTTTCCGTTTTTAAACCAAATTGAGGTTTAAAGAAACCAAATTTATGAAGCAGACCTGTATCTAAATCAAAACCTATAGCAAGACCACCTTGAGAAGTATTATCAACTTCATTACCATTAGCGCCAACCCTAATAATAGAAGGAAGAACTCTAATTTTTCCTGTTTTTAAATTTCTTACTGTTATTAACCTTATAGTATTTATAGAATTTCTATATAAGCGATTTACTTCATCGTGTTGAACTATTTTTTTCTGAAAAAGGTAAGTAGCACCACTTATTATAGCAATAAGTTCATTAATCGACAATTGTTTTCCATCTATAGTAGCGACACCTTCTTTAATTTTTAAAACAAAAATACCACGTCCACATTCTCCATCTATTTGTTTACAAAAAAAATCTTCATTTTTTCCATTTACAAAGGTCTTTAAATCTATTGTGCACTTACTGCCAATATCAAAAACATTATTACCATTGACAATAGCAACATTGTCAGGAGAACATATACCTAATTCATCACATAATGCACCAAAATAAAATTTATTTCTTAAAAGACACAAGCTTCCATTATTATCTCTAAGATTGAGTTTATCTCTTCTCTCTGAAAATGGAATATATTGAACATAATTACTGTAATCATTGCCATATTTGACATCCTGTCCATACATAAAATAATATTTGTTAGGTATCCCATAACATAATATACAATTAATCTGATCCAACAAAATTCTATATTTAGATTTTCTTGGTTTTTCAGGATAGTAACTTGGGTGATCCCATAAAGACTTATTTTTAATTAACAAATAAAAATAATATGGTTTCTTAATTATTGTTCGGAATATCCACCGTATTATTAAATAGGCATATTCCAAAATGTTATAATATAAATCTCTACGCTTAGAATGTTTATACATAATTACTTTACATAATATAAAAATTATTTTAATGAAGTTTCAAATAAAAGATTATTATCTACATTGCTCTTTTTTAGTAAATTTAATATGTTTGCAGCAAAAAACATGTCATGCAATGCAATTCCATAATTATATGAAAGAATTCTTTCTTCATCACTTTCACGTCCATGAATCTCACCTAACAAAACCTTATGGAACTCACTATACTTTTTAAATTTCGAGAAATATTTAAAGTTTCTTATTTGATCTGTGTCGTCTCCAAAAACTTTATCAAAAAACAAATCGCAATTTTGGAACCCACGTGTATGAACTGGAATAACTGTAATACCAGGACGATAATCACAATCATTTGGGAAGAGCAATTCTTGTGCAAAAGTTACACAAGAGATAACTACATCGGCATCTCGTATAAAATCAGTTTTATCATCTATTATCTCAAAGGTTACATTATCATATTCCCTAAAACGTTCTATAAATAATTCTGCCTGATCTTTATATTTTAATAGCCGTAAATTAATACTCCTATTTGAATTATCTGCTATTAAGCATAATGCTGTTGCCTCTGCTATACTGCCCAAACCTAACAAGGAATAAGTATCCGTACCAGACTTTTGAAAAGTTTTAGCAGCAAGAGCAGCTACAGCACCTGTCCGCATAGACGTAATCCAATCGCCATCGAGATTTGCTTTCAGTCTGCCCGTCTTACTGTCGTATAGATAGATATGGCTCTTTAATGAAGGGTGTTGCCCTGCTATGCGGCTTACTATCTTCACACCGAAGACCTGTTCTCCATCGGTCTCAGGCAGCAGGCAAGGCATGGTAGTGATGAAATCTTCGCCCTGCGGATGCACACTGAGTTTAGCAGGCATCTGCACCTTGTCTTTTATAAGAAATGCCTCACGAACCCAATCAACGCAGGTCTTGGGACTAATTGCGAGCGATTGTATTTCTTTGGAAGTGATTATTTTCATTGAATTCATTATTGTCTATTTAGAATGCAAAGTACTTTTTCTTTTCCACAATTCTTTTAGAACTCTTTCGGTATAAGCACCAAAAGCAGGACCATTTGCAGACTGACTCAATTCAGTATGAATATTCCATTCAAGTAACACAGGTTTACCTTCTTTATCTATGGCAATATCCCATCCTATCATATCAAAGAAAGGTAGGTTAAGATGACATTTCTTTACCATTTCAACAGCAGATTCGTAAGATGGAATTTTATATCCTTCCAGTATTATTCCTGTGTCTGTTTTTTCCACTTTATCATCAACACCAGGACTACCATAAGCATATTTTGATAATGTGCCATCAGGGTTTATCTTAGTACTAATACCACCAGCACTCTCATTATCAATTTCTTTTCCATCCCGTCCAATTCTAACAACCGAATACAAGACAAGTATTTCCATTTCAGAGCGAAAAGTCAAAATTCTAAGAGTATTGACCGAGCTGGGATTTAATCTTCTCATTAATTCATGCTGATCAACGAACTCTTGAATACTGAAGTTTTTTTTGTATCGATCAAAAAGTTGACCGATTGTTAAGTTATCAACATTAGTCAATCCATTCTTTACGTTTAACTTTCTGATTCCCTCTCCATGACTTTCTAATGAAGGTTTAATTAGAACGTTAGATATATTTGAACAAAAAGTAATTGCGTCTTCTTTACTTACAGGCTTATCATTAATATAATAATATCCATTCATATTTTTAAGATAATATTTTGGATGGTTAGCCATTGGCAAAAAAACATCAATCATGTTTTTATCAACATAAGCGTCGCGGTAAGAATTTATATTTGCTTTATGCATAAGAGACACACGATATAAACTCGTTGGTATATATTGCTTCGAATATATACCTGTTCTTGAAAACATATATTGATGCCAAGCTATAGGGACATCCACTCCAATAAGCTCTTTGTAATAAGTCTTAATCTCTTTTACCTGTTCTTTGGATAAATATTGTTTGTTTTCAAGCTTCTTAAAACTTGAATTAATTTTTTTGATATATTGCTTCTCTAAAAGTTTATCATTAACTTTTAATACAACTGATTTAATTAGTTTTTTTAGATGCATATGTTCCATATTTAAATATATTACAATTCTACTATCATATTTAGTTTTTCAATTTCGAAAGTAATACCTGAAATACTGATTTAGTATTCTTTAATGCTTCAAATTTAAATATATATGAAAAAAATATATAGAATAAACAGAAAAATATTGCTTGTAAAACTGAGATTATGGGAATTTCCAATTCAACGATAATATTGATAGTGTAAGTTAAAACGGCTGTCAATACCGCGAGCGTTAGTATCGGGAATAAATCGGAAAATTGTTGCTTTAAAGAATAACCAACATATTTAGATACTAACATTGCATTAATTAAATATATTGTCCATGAGGTAAGAACCATTCCAAAAAGAACTCCATACATTCCAAAGCATATAATTCCTAATACAATAAATACTAGTCCAAGCAATCGTTTTATTATAGTCCATTTGAATAACTCTTTGCTTTTTCCTATCGCAGCAACTGCATAATAGTTTATAGTTTGCAAGCATATCGCTATTCCTGAAATGCATAGGACTTGAAAATAAGGAACGCTGTTTAGCCATCTATTTGAATACAAAACTATAAATATTGGTTTTGCAAAAACTATAAGAAATAGCATTAAAGGAAATGTGATATATGCAGAAGTGGTAATGAAGTTCTTTAATATTTTTATCATCTTTTCTTTATCATTTTGTAATTCAGATAACACTGGGTAGGAAACTTGATCAAGGATGTGGGATATAAATGTTGAGGGCAATTCTTCAGTTCGTTTAGCTTTTGTAAAAAGCCCCAAAGTAGATGAATTATAAACCTTACCAATTAACAATCCTTGTATATTATTGCAAAAAGTATTTAGTAAGTTGGATAAAAGAATGAAGCCTCCAAAACTAAACAATTCATAAAATGAAGTCTTAGAAAATGTAATAAGAGGACGCCATTTGTTTAATATCCAACATAGAAGAGTGGATAGAGTACTGAAAACTAACTGTTGAATAACAAGAGCCCAAACACCAAAACCTTTCCAAGCTAAGAAGATAGTAATTATCAATGCTATTCCAGCTGAAACTAATTCAACAAATGCAATTATCTTAATTTTTAGATTTTTTCTTAATTGATTAATTTGAACAATACGTAAAGCATTTATAATAAGTACTAAACTTTGGACTCTAAGTACGTCTGTTAGTATTGATAAATTATAGAAAAAAGCTATAAACGGAGCACTGAACCATAAAACTGCATACAAAAAAAATGACAAAAATAGATTCCAATAAAAAATTGTTGAATAATCTAAGTTATTAGGATTTTTTTTCTGTATCAGTGCTGAGCCAAATCCACCATCAATGAATGTATTACTAAGGGCTAGGAATATTGTCAACATTCCAATAACACCATAGTCGTGTGGAGTTAATAAACGAGCAAGAACAATACTTGAAATGAAATTTAAAAGTATTGTTCCTGTTTTTTGGATACCACTCCAAACTATACCAAAAATCGTTCGTTCTTTAAGAGTAGATGGCATTATTTAATCGTTATAAGTCTATATTGGCAATTGAAATAATTCTCCCATCTACTCGTTTTTCGATAGGCAATGCTCTAATGTCTTTAACTTTTCGATAATGTAGATAATTAGCTAATCGCCACAATCCAAAATATTCTTTCAATATAAATTTGATTTTTTTTAATAGCATAATTATCAGCTTTAAATACAATTAAATTCTGCAATAATAATATCTACAAAAAATGAGGATAACCTATTATGTTTCTCTTATAAAAGAATCAAAAATAAATGCGCTTCTTTCAAAAATCACTCATCAAAAAAATGTACTGAAAATGAGGTAGTTATAATTCCCAACAGGGCAGTTGACGGAGATTAGCTGCAAATAGCATCAACAATATCTTCTTTGGTAACGGTGTCTTTGCCAAGCAGACGTTGGATTGAACGCGACTGGCTCCTAAGGTCTTTGCACAACAAGGCTGAAGCCAAAGTCATGATTGACTCAGGAATGGATGTGTTGATGCCGAGAACCTTGCCCACGGAGATGAAAAGACCGAGCCCCATTGGTACATCTTCGTTGAGATAGCGGTGGTTTATGACTGAAGGACCTTTGTTTGAAGAGTCGGCAAAAGACTTAAAGACTGCCATTGCATCGACGTTTAAGTTCTCTTCATTACGCCATTTGGCAGCATCGAAATAGTTTAACGAGTCGCAGCCGAAAGCATTGAGAACCTGATTCTTAACAACATCGAAAGCTTTAATTACATTGATGACTGAGTCGGTGAAGGCTTCCTTATACATCCAGAACTCGCCTTTGCTATATTCTATGCGTGCCGCAGAGAAGAGGATGCCAATAGGATGGACTATCATATTGGGATTGTGGAAGGCTGACTCAAGTATGTTGCGACGCAGATAGCGTGTGTTGTCGAAGAGAGTTGACAGTGTTTTCAGAACATTGTCTGCCTCTGAAACGGGCAAAACGGAAATGGCATTGCGAGGATTATAGAATGATATTCTTACGAACGAGTTGTCTACTATCCTGCCATTGTAGGCTGTTGTCTCCCACTCGCTATATATTACGTTTTTGCTTATGAATTTCTTAAATATCAGGCTGCCCATATATCCTGGCACTAAGACAATAATCTGGCTGTCTCTGACGTATGGTGCAATGGTCTTTGCCACATGCTCGTGCTGAAGAGTGGTGGTCATGACAAAGATGATGTCGGCGAATGCTATAGCCCGATCAACATCGCGTGTGATGAAAGCCATCTTTGCACGGAAGTGTTTGCCGTGGTTGGTGAGGTCTACAACATCGTAAGCACTATCTTTTGCTATGGTGTTGAAAAAGTCAACATTTCCACTATCTGAGGTCTTTAGAATGGCGACCTCAAAATTGTTTTCAGCAAGTTTGGCAGCATGGATAAGTCCAGAGTTGCCTGCTCCTATAATGGTTATTCGCATTGTGTGGGTTATTATAAAAAAAATGATACATTTTCGCTTTCTCGACGGATTGCACTATAGACATGCACATAGTATAGGCTTACCTAAGAGCGTTTTTAGATGAGCCGCAACGTAGTAATTCTATAGTGCACCGACCACAAATTCAGCCGTCCGCCTTAGAGAACAGAGTCTCGCAGAAAGAGAAAATGTAATCATAGTGCGGGTGCAAAGATAGTAAATTAGTGTGAAAGCAACAAAAAATATTCATGTTTTTGTTGTTTTTTTGTGCTTTTTCACATGGGATTAACTTTACCTTAAGCCTGTCGGCATGATTTAGTTATGAGTTTATGAAATTATAAATGCAGTTTTACGATTAACTGGTCGATTGTAACGGTGTTTTGAAAAATGTTGCTATATTCATTGCGCAGCAAGCCTTCAGTCGTTATAAGAACGTTGTGGACAACTGCACGTTTTGGAAGCATTTGGAGTCGCGTGTTTCGTCTGTGAACCAGTGTTGAGTGATATGGCTCATAGCAACATTGTTTTTAATTATAATCTCATATAGGAGCGTATAACTAACAGCAGGCGAGACGCCTGCGCTCCCAGATAACGCAAAACAATTAACTAAAAAAGAAGTTCTCGATTTGTTTGAAGCCGTTGAGGAAGTTTCGGGAAGACATTCGTTTTTTGCCACTTAGCTGAAGTTCGATGATCTCGAGTTGACTATCGGTGGTGTTTACAAAAAGACTATTGTGGACAACAGACAGGGAACCGGGTATACCGACTGAGGGACGAGTAGTCTTTGATGTCTTGAAAATCTTTACAACTTGTGATTTGTTGCTGCCTGACTGTTCGACAAGGTTAGTCCATGTACCTGGATATGGACTCAAGCCACGTATGAAATCATAGATTTGTTTTGAGGGCTTAGACCAGTCTATCTGGCACGTCTCCTTAAAAATTTTGGGCGCATGATGAAGTTGAATGTCGCTTGTAACAAGAGTTTCTTGGGAAACAGAGCCAACAGAGCCTTCATGTTGTAATATCAAATCGAGAGTTTCGATTGCAGCATTGGCACCTAAATTCATCAGACCATCATAAACATATTCCACATCTGCATCATCGGGAATTGGCATTTTGTGCTGAAGAATTATGCGACCTGTATCAATGTCGTGATCTAAGAAGAATGTAGTAACACCAGTCTCAGTCTCACCATTTATTACAGCCCAGTTAATAGGGGCTGCTCCCCTATATTGTGGAAGCAATGCTGCGTGAACATTAAATGTGCCAAAACGTGGCATGCTCCACACAACTTCTGGCAACATTCTAAATGCCACAACAACTTGAATATCAGCACTATAATCGCGTAATTGTTGAAGAAAGACTTCATCTTTCATTTTCTCAGGCTGCAACACCGGCAGACCGTTAGCCAATGCCAGCTGCTTTACGGGCGACGGCTGCAAGACGCTGCCATGTCTTCCTACTGGTTTGTCGGGCTGCGTTACTACGGCAACTACATTATAGTCGTTTGCCAATAGAGCCTGCAATGTTTCCACTGCAAACTCAGGTGTTCCCATGAAGATTATTCTCAGGTCTTTCTTTGTCATTGTCTTTCCGTTATTTATTCTGTAGAATAGTCAGCCACAAGCTGACGATATGTTGTGTACATGTGTGTTCTGTCTATGTATCCGAGCAGCCTTCGGTCAGTCGTTACCACAGGCAACTGTTCTGCATTTGTCTCCTCAAACTTGCGCATCACTTCTTCCATCTTGTCGTTGTCTCCAAGCATAGTCGGAGGCTGACTCATCAGCTGTGCAGCATTGAAGTGATGATACAGTTCTGTTCGGAATACGATATGACGTATGTTGTTGAAGTTCACTTCTCCGAGCAGATGTTCGCCATTGTCAACTACAGGCAACAGACTCGTCGGACTATTGCTAATCTTATTAACAAGCTTTGCCAGCGGCATGTCAGGCGGCACGGCGATAAAGTCTTTGTCTATGAGCGTTTCCACGCTCATAAGTCTCAGAATGGAACGGTCGGTATTGTGCGTTATCAGTTTTCCTTGTCTTGCCAGTCGCATGCCATAGATGCTGTGCGGTTCGAATATATATATAGTAAGGTATGAGCAGACACTTACTATTATCAAAGGTATGAACAGCTGATAGCCTCCTGTCAGCTCGGCAATGAGGAAAATGCCTGTCAGCGGCGCATGCATCACGCCAGCCATCACGCCAGCCATGCCAAGCAACGCGAAGTTTTTCTCAGGTACATATACCCCACCTATGTCGTAGATATTCCACAGTCGTGCAAAAAGGAATCCGCAGAAAGCTCCGATAAACAGCGACGGTGCGAACGTACCTCCGCATCCTCCACCTCCGTTGGTTGCCGACGTGGCAAAAACCTTCGTAAAAAGTACAAGGGCAATGTACAAAATTAGCAAATTGTTGTTGCCGTAGAACAGTGAATTGTTCAGCAGTTCCTCCCAGTCTGCCTCCGAGCTGCCACTCAGCAGGATATTGATGCTATTGTATCCTTCTCCATATAGCGAAGGGAAAAGGAAAATAAGCGTGCTCAGGACAAGTCCACCTATCAAGAGTTTTGCGTAACGATGGTCTTTCAGTTTGGCAAAGCCATTCTCACAAAATGTCATCATCCTAATGAAATAGAAACTCAGAAGTCCGCATGCTATTCCAAGCATGATGCTCGGCAGCACCCTTTCGATTGTCCACGCACTGTCGAGATGGAAGTCGAAGAGCGAGTTTGTGCCGACGAAAAGATATGTAAAGCATGTTGCCGTAACACTGGCAATGAGTATAGGCAGCAGCGAAGCCATAGTCAGGTCTATCATCAACACCTCTATCGTAAACACCAGACCGGCTATCGGCGCCTTGAAGACTCCGGCAATGGCAGCCGAAGCGCCACATCCTACAAGCAGCATCAGCGTGCGGTTGTTCATACGGAACACTTGCCCCAGCGTGCTTCCGATAGCAGAACCTGTGAGCACGATAGGAGCTTCGGCACCTACGGACCCACCAAATCCAATGGTCAGTGCCGATGCTATCACTGAAGTCCACGTATTATGTTTCTTCAGTCGGCTGCGCTTTGTGCTTATGGCATAGAGTATTCGGGTTATACCATGACTGATATTGTCCTTAACTATGTACTTCACGAAAAGCGATGTCAGGTATATTCCCACTACAGGAAATACAAGATAGAGCCAGTTTATTGACGTTTCTGTGAATCGTGATGTCAGCAACCATTCTATTTTCTCTATTAGCCAGTGTAGCGTAAAGCCTGCCACTGCTGCAAAGAAACCTACAGCAAAGCTCAACAGCAGCGTGAACTGACGGTCGGAGACGTGCTGTTCGCGCCAAGCGATAAATTGTTCCAGTCTGCTTGTAGGTTTATTCATTATTGCATTTGCTGTATTATTCCCTTATTATGGTTACTTCTCCCATTGCCGTCAGCTTTATGATGCTCGACGGGGTGTTGGTCTTTCTTTCCTCACGTCGCGACGTGCAGACATAGTCTACTGCCTTTATGATGTCTTCCGATATTTCCGTAAACCGTCGCGGTGTTGGCTGTCCGCTTATGTTGGCACTTGTTGACACTATCGGTTTCTGAAAACGGTAGCACAGTTCGCGCGAGAACAGGTCGCGTGTTATGCGTACTGCTATTGAGCCGTCGCCTGCAACAAGGTTTTCTGCAAGTCCCGTTGCTCCATCGAGTACAACAGTCGTTGGCTTTGTGGCATACTCCATCAAATCCCACGCCACATCCGGAACGTTTCTGACATATCGCTGCAAGCGCACATCGCTGTCTACAAGACATATCATTGCCTTTGAATCTTCGCGCTGCTTTATCTCATAAACACGGCGAACGGCATCGGCATTGGTGGCATCGCATCCTATCCCCCACACCGTATCGGTAGGATAAAGTATTACGCCACCTTGCTTCATCACTTCGATAGCCTGTTTAACATCTTTCGTAAAGAATGTGTTGCCTATGGCATTTGGGTTTCTACTTGGCTTGTCGCTTTTCATCTTTTCTTTTTTATATTTGCTGCAAAAGTAAGAAAAAAAAGATTTACAGACAACTAATAATGTAATATTTTGCTGTTCACACATAATGTTGTCTTATTGTTGCCGTGCCCTAATACAACAAACGCTGTCAGGCAGAAGCAGGAATATATCTTCCTCACTGTATCCTGACAGCGTAATTGTTTACTGTCTATTGTCGATGCCGACAACTATTCTTCGCAAGAACAGTTGGACGCACGGAAGTGCTTCAGATCGTCGGCGTTGAAGTGATGAACATAGACGTTCTTTGCCACTACGTTTTCTTCAGCCATGCGCACATACACATTTGCCGACTTGGCAAAGAGTTCCGGTGCGCGTGTTGCATCGTCGAGGATGAGCAGCGACATGAGTATCTCTGCTGTCATGTCGTAGAGACGACGTGCGAGCATGTCCTGCAGTTCCTGATCGTTCTTGTCCTTAACGCTGTTGATGGCTTCTTCGTAGATGTTTACGAGTCCTTCTACACGCTTCTTCAGTTCCTTCAGGTCGTCGCTGACTTCAGTCTGCAGCATTTCGCGCATAACTTGCAGGTATGTTCCGTTGGTGATATAGCGTATAGCAGCCACAACCTGCAACTGCGTTGTACCTTCATAGATAGAGAAGATGCGCGCATCGCGATAGAGTCGCTGGCACTTGTATTCCATGATGAAACCAGAGCCACCGTGTATCTGTATGCAGTCGTATGCGTTCTGGTTGGCATATTCCGAGTTCATGCCCTTTGCTATTGGCGTGAAAGCATCGGCAAGACGTGCATATTTTTTCTGTTCCTGACGTTCTTCCGGTGTCAGTTTGCGCTCGCGGCTGATGTCTTCTAGTGTCTTGTAGATATCTACATAGCGTGCTGTCTGATAGAGTATCGAGCGTCCTGCATCGAGTTTAGCCTTTATGCGAGCCAGCATGTCGTAGACAGCGGGGAAGTCGATGATAGCCGTATCGAACTGCTTGCGCTCCTTAGCGTATGCCAGAGCCTCATCGTAGGCTGCCTGCGACAGACCTGTCGACTGTGCTGCGATGCCGAGACGGGCACCGTTCATAAGTGCCATTACATATTTAATAAGTCCGAGACGTGTGCTTCCGCAGAGCTCTGCCTTAGCGTTTTTGTAGACAAGTTCGCATGTTGGCGAGCCGTGAATACCGAGTTTGTGCTCGATGTGGCGCACGTCAACGCCTCCGTCGCGCTTGTCGTAGATGAACATCGACAGTCCGCGACCGTCGCGCGTACCTTCCTCAGAGCGAGCCAGCACGAGGTGAATGTCAGAGTCGCCATTGGTAATGAAGCGCTTCACGCCGTTCAGTCGCCAGCAGTTGTTCTCCTCGTCGAATGTAGCCTTGAGCATTACGCGCTGCAAGTCAGAGCCTGCGTCAGGTTCGGTAAGGTCCATCGACATTGTTTCGCCGGCACATACGCGTGGTATGTACTTCTGTCGCTGTTCCTCGCTGCCGAACTCATAGAGTGTCTCTATACAGTCTTGCAGCGACCAGATGTTCTGAAATCCTGCATCTGCGGTAGATACTATCTCCGAAGCCATAGAGTAAGGGGTTATTGGCATGTTCAAGCCGCCATAGCGACGTGGCATCGAGATGCCCCAGAGTCCTGCCTGACGGGTAGCCTCAATGTTCTCGAATGTCTTTGAAGCATATACCATGCGGTTGTTTTCGAGGTGCGGACCTTCAAGGTCTACGCTTTCCGAGTTTGGCTCGATGATATTGGCAGCGATGTCGCCCGTTATTTCGAGCAGCTGCTTATAGTTTTCTATTGCATCGTCGTAGTCGACTGGTGCATCTTCATACTTGTCCTTATCGGCAAAGTTGCGCTCCTTGAGCTCAACGATGCGCTTCATCAGCGGGTGATGAAGGTGGAATTCAAGTTCAGGATGGTCAGTGAAAAAGTTTGCCATTGTTTACTTGCTATTTTGTTTATAGTACTTTATTAATTTTGGTACGACCTCTTCTACGGTGCCTACTATTACGTAGTCAGCTATCTTGTTGATAGGTGCGTCAGGGTCGCTGTTGACAGAGATGATGATGCCTGAGTCCTGCATGCCGGCGATGTGCTGTATCTGTCCGCTGATGCCGCAGGCGATATATACTTTCGGGTGTACTGTTACACCTGTCTGACCTATCTGTCGGTCGTTGTCTATCCATCCTGCATCCACAGCTGCGCGGCTGCCGCCCACCTCTCCGTGAAGCACTTTTGCGAGTTCGAAGAGCTGGTCGAAGCCTTCCTTCGAGCCTACGCCATAGCCTCCGGCTACTACTATCGGTGCGCCTTTGAGGTTGTGCTTGGCTTCCTCTACGTGGTGGTCGAGCACTTTAACGACGAATGCTTCGGCAGAAACATATTTGCCTACTTCAGGATATACGACTTCGTTCTTTGCCTTTCCGTCGTAGAGAGCCTTCTGCATCACGCCGCTGCGCACTGTCGCCATCTGTGGGCGATGGTCTGGGTTGACGATTGTTGCCACGATGTTTCCTCCGAAGGCAGGACGAATCTGATAGAGCAGGTTGTCGTAGTGCTTGCCTTCTTTCTTGTCATCGTAGTCGCCTATTTCAAGCTGTGTGCAGTCGGCTGTCAGTCCGCTTGTGAGCGATGAGCTGACTCTCGGTCCCAAGTCGCGTCCTATGACGGTTGCGCCCATAAGGCATATCTGTGGATTTTCCTCCTTGAAGAGGTTTACGATGATGTCGGTGTGTGGTGCCGATGTGTATGGGAAGAGTTGCGGTGCATCGAAGACGAACAGCTTGTCTACGCCGTACGGCAGTATCTGTTCTTCCACTTTGCCCTTCACGCCTGTACCGATGACAACGGCGTGCAGTTCTACATCGAGCTGGTTGGCGAGCTTACGTCCTTTGGTAAGCAGTTCCTGCGACACTTCCTTCACCTGAGTGTCTTCTATTTCGCAATATACAAATACGTTGTTCATGCCTATCCGATGATTTTTTCGTCCAACAATTCTTTGATCATTCCCTCTACGTCAGCATCTGAAGCCGTCAAAGTTTTCGACTCCTTAGCCTGGAAGACGATGTTTTTCACTGCCTTTACCTTCGTAGGCGAGCCCGACAGTCCGCACTGCTCGGCATCTCCATCAACGTCGGCAACGCTCCACTGATTGAGCGTGAGGTATGGACGCTCCTCGTAGAGATAGTTATACTTGCTGTTATCGCCGTCGGTTGTGCGCTCCAGCGGACATGTTGCACGCTTGTACTTCATGACGAGCTTGGCGTTCTGCGGACGGCACGGAGCAGCACTTCCGTTGACCGTAACGACTACGGGCAGCGGTGCTTCCACCGTCTCCACGCCTCCGTCGATGATGCGTCGGATAGTGGCTTTTCCGTCTTCCACCTTCAGTATCTCTTCTGCATAAGTAACCTGGTTGAGTCCGAGCTTCTGAGCCACCTGCGGACCTACCTGTGCCGTGTCGCCGTCGATGGCTTGACGTCCACCGATAACGATGTCTACGTCGCCGATTTTCTTAATAGCCGTAGCCAGCGCATAGCTGGTGGCAAGCGTGTCGGCACCTGCAAAGAGGCGGTCGGTAAGCAGCCAGCCCGTATCGGCACCGCGATAGAGTCCCTGACGGATGATTTCTCCAGCGCGTGGAGGACCCATTGTTAATATACCAACTGTTGAGCCCGGATGCTGCTCTTTCAGTCGAAGAGCCTGCTCAAGGGCGTTTAAATCTTCCGGATTGAAGATTGCAGGCAGAGCGGCACGGTTGACTGTACCTTCGGCAGTCATGGCATCTTTGCCCACATTGCGTGTGTCTGGTACTTGCTTGGCAAGCACAACAATCTTTAAACTCATATATTTAATAAATTAGATATTTCCGCTACAAAAGTAATAATTTTTGTATTTGTGGCAAAGAAAATGCACAAAAAAGGTCGAAATGTGTATAAATATTGATTTATTCTGTTCTCAATCTTACGTCTGGCAATTCAAGATTGCACGTATATTTCTCAGGATTATGACACGAGACCGATGTCTTATATATTGCCAAGTTGTCCTATTAGTGTTCTGTTAATAGTGATGTTTTAGATTTTTTAACCGTCTGTCTGAGGCGTGGAAATGGCATTTTCTACTGCGTTTTTGTCGGAATGATTAATTTTTACTGTCGCGTGAGTGCCGTCGAAAGCCACTTCGACGATTTCGGCAGTAAAATATGCGAGTATTTCGCATAACGGCTTAAATCCCTGAATGTCAATGCGATAGCCTCAAAACATGCAAATTAGCACACGGATTGACAGTGTTAAAATTGTCAAAGAGCATGTTTGACATTGTCAAACACACTGTTTGAGGGTGTCAGACATAGTGTTTGAGGCTTTCATACACTGTGTTTTGCCTTGCAAAAAGGACGAAACAGGCGTCTCAAAGATACTCTTTGACAATTTTAACAATTAGCGCCGGCACTTATTTTTACACTATTTTACTGTATCAAACAGTTGTTAACATCTCTTTGGAGAGTTTTGCCCTGTCAAAATTTTTCATATTTTCGAACAAACAGTTGTTGTCGCACACAAGACGGGGAAGTCTGATTTATTAACAATTATTTAGTCTTTAGCATAACAAATACTGTTAATGTTTATTAAATTAAATACAAAATTATACTGATTTCACATTTAATTGGGAATAAAGCGTTATATTTGCACAAAATTAGATTTCTACACAACAACAAAAACATTTAAGTTATGAAAAGCAAGACTTTATTTACAGCAATGTTCATGCTGATGTCTTTCGGTGTATTCAACGCAAATGCACAAGAAGACAAAAACATGTTCAACCACGTTTCGCTCGGTTTCTCAACAGGAACAGACGGACTGTTCGGTTTCCACGCAGCAGCGCCTATCGGCGACTACGTGCAGACACGTATGGGTATTTCGTTCATGCCAAAGTTCAAGTATGACACCGACGTCACCTATACATATAATAAGAACAACGTAGACCACAAAGGCTCTACCAATCTCGAAGGCAAGCTGAACATGACAGACTTCAACTGGCTCTTCGACTTCTATGTATCAAAGAGCAGCTCATTCCACTTCACGGCAGGTTTCTATGTTGGCAAATCACACCTCATCGACGCCTACTCTACTGAGCCTGTAGACGGTCTCGACCCAGAAGACTACGCTGTGCTCGGTCTGAAGATTGGCGAGAACAACAGCGACAAATTTGCAACTACCGACATGAACGGTTATGTTGACGGCTTTGTAAAGGTAGGCAGTTTCAAGCCATATCTCGGTATCGGTTTCGGACGTGCCGTTACAAAGAAGCGCGTAAGTGTTCTGTTCGACATGGGTGTACAGTTCTGGGGAAGCCCGTCGGTATATGTACACAGCTACAACGACCCAAACACATTCCTTCCATCGGAAACACCTACTCAGGAAATTAAAATCACAAGCGACGACTTTGGCGAGGACGATGCCAAGATACTGGACACTATCTCTAAGATAAAGGTATTCCCAGTGCTCAGCCTCAAGATTTTCGGACGCATCCTTTAACATACTGGCAACAGTACAAAAACATTAACTAACAAATAATTTTTACGACTATGAAAATGAAAAAGTTTTTTTATTTAGCAATGCTCGCCATTGCACCATTGGCATTCACAGCATGCGGTAGCGACGACAACGAAGGCGGCGGCAACGGCGGTGGCGGTACAACACCACAGCAGGAGACAAAGATGAAGGCACCTCAGTTCAAGGACGATGCCATGAAGATTGAAGTAACAAAGGAGGAAGCTCCTGTTCTCAAGAGCGTAACAGACGAGGAATTTGCTATGACAACTCTCGAGTTGACAGAAAGCGGAAACTATGTTATCGAGATCACTCCGACAGACGAGGAAACAACAGACGGTAAGTCTGACTTCTTATTCGGTACATACGACAAGCTCGACGCTACAGACAAGGACGCAACATACAAGCTTGAAAACTTCGGCGAACTGACTGTCATAAGCAAGAAAGACGGCAAGGTAAGCGCAGTGCTCACTGTAAACGAGAACGCCATCACATCAAGCGGCGCAAAGAAGATGCGCAAGGCTCCATCTGTTTTCGACTTCACAGGCTCAATCGTTGTAGGTCAGAACGCTTCAGCAAGCATACGCTTCGGCAACCTCTGCCGTACATGGAGCATCCAGAAGTCAGAACTGACTGTTAAGGTAGACGGCAAGAACGTTGCTTATCGCGGTGCCGGATTCGACCTCCACGAGATTATCAAGACTCTCAACGGCAAAGGTATAGAAGTAGAAGAAACATCTGAATACCTGAAGAACCCTAACAAGTATGTTACAGGCTTGATGCTCACAGCAGCAGGCAGCTACATCATCACTTACGCTGACGGCAGCTGCGACTACGGTACATACAACCTGAACCTCAGCACAAACGACTTCACATACTCTTGGAAGGACAGCTCAATGGGTACATCTTTCGAGAACGGAAAGGCAACTCTGACATGGAAGGACGGTGCTTACGTGCTCACAATCGACACAAACTTCTCTTACAAGAACAAGAACTACACATCGGCTGCAAGTCTGTGGTTCGTAGAGAAATAACAATAATGTCGTAAAGACATAACTATAAGAAAGGGAACTAAATCTTTTTAGTTCCTTTTTTTGTTTTATAATAACTTCTTTGTAACTTTGCAGTCGTATAATTTCACTGCACAGTACAATAGCCATAGATGATAGACAGACAGACGATAGACAGAATAATGGACGCAGCCAACATAGTAGACGTAGTGTCCGACTTCGTTTCGCTGCGCAAGCGCGGTACGAGCTACAAGGGATTGTGCCCCTTCCACGACGACACCACACCGTCGTTCTCAGTATCGCCTGCCAAAGGAGTCTACAAGTGCTTTGCCTGCGGAAAGGCTGGCAACGTCGTAAACTTCATCATGGAGCACGAACAGCTCACCTACCCCGATGCGCTGCGCTGGCTGGCAAAGAAATACCACATAGAGATAGAGGAACGCGAGCTGACCGACGAGGAACGCAAGCAGCAGAGCGAACGCGAGTCGATGCTGATAGTGAACGAATGGGCAGCAGACTATTTCCACGACATACTGCTCAACGACCGCGACGGACAGGCTATCGGACTGCAATACTTCAGGCAGCGCGGATTCAGAGACGACATAATAGAACGCTTCAAACTGGGTTTCTGCCTCAACCGACGCGATGCCATGGCACAGGAAGCGAAAAGGAAAGGATATAAGAAAGAGTTTCTCGTAAAGACAGGACTGTGCTATGAAGCAGGAGAAAACACAGAGAAAGGCGCTACCGTAGTTGACCGTTTTCGCGGAAGAGTCATTTTCCCGTGGATTGGAGTTGGCGGAAAGATAATAGCATTCGGAGGCAGACTGCTCGACTCGCGAACAAAGGGCGTAGCACAGAAATATGTCAACTCGCCCGACAGCGACATCTATCACAAGGACCACGAGCTGTACGGCATCTTCCAGGCAAAGAAACAAATCGTGAAGGAAGACCGCGTGTATATGGTAGAAGGCTATACCGACGTCATCTCCATGCACCAGTGCGGAATAGAAAACGTTGTGGCTAACTCCGGCACGGCACTGAGCATACACCAGATAAAGCTGCTGCGCCGATTTACGCAGAACATCACGCTGCTCTACGACGGCGACGAGGCAGGCATACACGCTGCCATGCGAGGCACCGACATGCTGCTGGCTGAAGGCATGAACATAAAGGTTCTGCTGCTGCCCGACCAGGAAGATCCAGACAGTTTTGCACGCAAGCACACGGCTGCCGACTTCAAACAGTATATAGAGGAACACCAGACCGACTTCATGCAGTTTAAGACCGATGTGATGCTGAAAGGCGTCAGCGACCCCATTAAGCGCAGCGAGGCTATAAGCAGCATAGTGAAAAGCATATCGGTAATAAAAGACCCTATCATCAGAGCAACATATATCAAGGACTGTTCACAACGCATAGGCATAGCAGAGCAGACCCTTATAACGCAGATGAACAGGTTTATACGCGACGAGAGAAACCGACCGCAGACAAATCTGCCGGAAACAGAAGCACAAAACCAGCAGGACAACAGTCAGCAGCAGGAGGCAGCGCAGGAAAACGTGCAGAGGGCGACAGCCGCCGACATACACTTCGACAGGACTAACAAAGAGAAAATACTGTCGGAAACAATAGAAAAACTGATAGTACAGAGCATTGTCAGATACGGAGAGGAAACCATTTTCCACAATGTAGAGACGGAAGACGGACAACTGGTAAACCTGAATGTAATAGAATATATATCGCTGGATCTCGGTGCCGACAACCTGCAACTGTCAGTACCATTATACAACAAGATTCTGCAGGAGGCAGTAGCCCATGCCCGCGACGACGATTTCAAGGCGGAAACATTCTTCCTGCATCACCCGGACATGGAAATATCGCAGCTGGCGACTACGCTGAGCATAGACGACTATACGCTGACGGATAGCATGAAAGTGGTGCACGACGAAGAATCGCTGCGCAACCAAGTACGACACCTGATACTTGATTTCCGCATGTATCACGTGGAAATGAAGCTGAGACAAATGCGACAGCAACTGTCTGCAGCAATAAACAGCACCGATGATATAATGAAACTAATGCAGCAGATACATGAACTGCAAGAAAGGCGCAACATATACGCAAAAAACTTAGGCAACAACATTATAACTTGACACACATATATGATATATGTACACTGGATAATAATATTCATATATGCAATCATAGTCATTGCATCGATGATAGCCGTGCTTATGGACAACCGACAGCCTGCCAAAGCAATGGCATGGCTTATGGTGCTGGCATTCATCCCAGTTGTAGGTGTTATCATATATGTGTTTTTCGGTCAGAACATACGCAAGGAACGCATCATCGGCAGACACAGCCTGAAAGAACTGAAGCGAAGAGACATGCTGAAGTTCCTGAAGAACGAAGAAACTGAAGACATCGTTAACCATAAACAACTGATAAAGCTGTTTTCACATCAAGGTTGGGCACAGCCGTTCAACAACAACGAGGTGGAAATATACACCAAAGGCAGCGACTTCTTCCCTATACTGATGGAATCGTTCAGGAAAGCCAAGCACCATATACACCTATTGTCATACATATTTGCCGACGACGAATTAGGGCAGCAGATAGCCGACATACTGAAAGAAAAGGCTCGCGAGGGAGTCGTCGTGCGAGTAATCTATGACGATGTGGGCTGCTGGCGCGTATCGTCGAGGTTCTATAAGCAGATGGCGTCTGCCGGCGTAGACGTCAGATCTTTCATGCCTGTACACTTTCCTATGCTTACCAGCAAAGTAAACTACCGAAACCACCGCAAACTGTGCGTTGTAGACGGGCACGAGGCGTTTATCGGCGGAATGAACATTGCACAGCGATATATAACAGGTACTGGAAAACAGGCTTGGCGAGACACTCACCTGATGATAAGAGGCGGTGCCGTATACGGAATACAGGAAGCATTCCTTGCCGATTGGTTCTTCGTAAGTCAAGACCTGATAACCGACAAAATATATTATCCTGCCATTGACGACAACATAAAAAACAAATGCCTTGCACAAGTAGTAACAAGCAGTCCGACAAGCACATATCCCGACATCATGCAGGGATATGTAAGAATAATACTCGAAGCAAAGAAGTATGTATATATAGAAACTCCGTACTTTCTACCTACCGAACCCGTGCTTCTTGCCTTGCGCACTGCCGCACTGTCGGGCGTTGACATACGTCTGATGATACCGCGACACAGCGACGCAAAACTGGCAGAATGGGCAAGCCGCTCATACGTCATGCAGGTACTCGACGCAGGAGTAAAGGTTTACTTCTATAAGGCTGGGTTCAACCATTCTAAACTTCTCATTTCCGATGATACGCTCTGCACCTGCGGCTCAACAAACGTTGACTTCCGCAGTTTCGACAACAACTTCGAGTCAAATGTTTTCTTCTATGACAACGAGATGGCACTGCGCATGAAAAAGGTATTTATGGAAGATCAGCGACGCTGTATTCTCATAAACGATGTGAAGATAATAAGCAACAGACCATTCTTCTACAGATTCTGGGAGTCTGTGGTCAGACTTTTCGCCCCACTGCTGTAGACTTATCTTGCATTGTTCACGCCGTAGCCAAAAAGCGCAAAGTCTCCTTTCAACGGGTCATCTGGGAAAATCTGCGTCAATGTTGCCGTCAGTTTCTGCGCCACACGCATGGAAGTATTCTTGCATGCAATGAGTCCGAGTCTTTGAGACTGGGTAACCACATGCGTGTCAAGTGGCATTACGAGCGTTCGTTTGTCAATAAAGTCAGTCCAAAGTCCCAAATCTACAGGAGAATTGTCCCTTACCATCCACCGCAGGAACATACATACCCGCTTGCAAGCCGACGTCGCATCCTTTGGAACAACAACGCTGACACCTTCCGAACCGAAATAACGGCAAATGGCATCGACAGCCTCAAAACCTCTATGAGCATTCTGTCTGACATATTCGCCAAGACTGCCATAAGTATTAAGCAACTTACTGTATGCTGTAAAGAAATAAAACATCTTGCTGTGGGAATAGAGACGATAGAAACATCCATTATCGTCAACGGCAAAGTGTCGCTCATATAATCCTCTGCGTATATATGCATCAATGTCGCCACCACACCAATCAAGAATATTGTTTATCTTTGACATAAACTGTTTTCTGCTTCCGTAACTTATGCATGAAGCAACAAACGCCATAGCTTCCTTGTTGAGTTTGCCGTCCACCTGATGCATAAACCACGATGGGTCGCCGTCTAAAAACTCCTTAGTCTCATACTTTTGCGCATAATGTCGCAACATTTTCGCTGTCCTATCATCTATTGTGCACATATCTTCTTTAATTATTGCAATGCAAATTTAGCGTTATTTCTTAAAACAACGAAACAAATCTACAATATTATTAAATAATTTACGTTATTATTTCGTTATGCAATGGACAGACCAGATACGCAGAATAAAAATCATACTCGTCATAGCAGCCGTGCTTATTGCTGTTGTGTCGCTTGTCGTTTCTCGCTTTCTTGTACACGACCTTTATGCTGAAGAACGCACACGCATGGAAGTATGGGCAGAAGCCATGCGCTCGCTCAGCAATGCAGATGAAACAACAGACCTCAATCTGGTACTGAAAGTTATTAACGAAAACAATACAATACCTGTTATTGTCATGGATTCCAACGGCGAAGCCACTACATTCAGGAACTTGAAGGTTAAAGCCGACAACTATACCGACAGCATGAACTATGCTACGAAAATAGGACATCGTTTGCAAAAGAGCGGCAAAGCCATAAAAATAGACCTTGACGGCGATGACTCTGACGATTACAATAATTATATATATGTATGCTACGACGACAGTATCATGCTCAAGCGTCTTTCCGTATGGCCATACGTGCAACTTGGCGTGGTTATGATATTTGTCGTCATTGCTATTTTTGCGCTACTGACATCAAAACGTGCTGAACAAAACAAGGTATGGGTTGGATTGTCTAAGGAAACAGCTCATCAACTCGGTACACCTATATCGAGTCTAATGGCGTGGACTGAGATATTAAGGGAAAACTATCCAGACGACACGCTGATACCAGAGATGGCTAACGACGTCAACCGACTTCAACTCATTGCCGACAGGTTCTCAAAAATTGGTTCACTGCCTGAGCCTGTGCCAACAAGCTTGAACGAAGTGATAAACCATGTGGTAGACTATATGAGCAAACGCACATCACAAAAGGTTACAATAAAGAAAGAAATGCCAGACGGCGATACTATCGTGAAACTTAATGCGTCACTGTTTGAGTGGGTAATTGAGAATCTGTGCAAGAATGCTGTAGATGCAATGGAAGGCAGCGGATGCATTACTCTACATACAGAAGACACCTACGACAAGGTTATCATAGAGGTCAGCGATACAGGAAAGGGAATAAAAAAGAAAGACATCCGCAATGTTTTCACGCCTGGATTTACTACAAAGAAAAGAGGTTGGGGACTGGGACTGTCGCTGGCGAAGAGAATAGTGGAGGAATATCATCACGGGCACATTTTCGTGAAAAATTCAGAATTGGGCAAGGGTACTACATTCAGAATTGAACTAAGAAAATAAAATGTGTCGCTTTTATATATTTCTGCAACATATTTGTAAGTGAAAATATGTTTTATTGAAAAAAAACAACTATCTTTGCAGAAAATTTTTACAGCGTTGATGCAAACAAACGTTTGACATCTACATTATATTAATATATACTGATGAACACAGAATTTGAACTCATTGCCAAAACATTTATGGGCTTAGAGCCCGTTTTGGCACAAGAGCTGACCCAACTGGGGGCTAACAACGTAGAGATAGGTCGTCGCATGGTTTCTTTCACAGGCGACAAACATCTAATGTACCGTGCCAACTTCGCACTGCATACTGCACTGAAGATTCTCAAGCCTATACGGCATTTCAAGGCACAGTCTGCCGACGATGTCTACAATGAGGTTACAAAGATAGACTGGTCGCAATATTTAGACAATTCAAAGACCTTTGCCGTTGATTCAGTTGTATTTTCTGAAGAGTTCAAACATTCCAAATTTGTTTCCTATAAGGTTAAGGATGCCATTGTAGACCAGTTCCGCGAAAAGACAGGCAGTCGACCGAACATCTCTGTCAGCAATCCAGATTTGCGTCTTAACATGCACATTGCGGAAGACAGATGCACTCTATCGCTCGATTCTTCCGGCGACTCACTTCACCGCAGAGGCTATCGTCAGGAGTCTGTAGAGGCACCACTGAATGAAGTATTGGCAGCCGGACTCATTCTGATGTCAGGATGGAATGGCGACACTGATTTCATCGACCCGATGTGCGGTTCCGGAACACTGCTGATAGAGGCAGCACTGATAGCACACAACATGGCTCCTGGACTGTTCCGCAAGGAATATGCTTTTGAGAAATGGAACGACTACGACAGGGAAATGTTCGACTCAATATACAACGATGACTCACAGGAGCGCGAGTTCAAGCACCATATCTATGGCTACGACATTGATATCAAGGCTGTCAACACTGCACGACTAAACGTGCGTGCCGCAGGACTGAACAGCGATATTACCATAGAGCAACGCGACATAAAAGACTTCGAGCAGCCTAAGGAGAAAAGCATCATTATCACAAATCCGCCATACGGAGAACGCATATCTACTCCTAACCTTCTCGACACCTACCGCGTCATAGGCGAAAGACTGAAACATGCGTTCACCGGCAACGATGCATGGATACTGAGTTATCGTGAAGAATGCTTCGACCAGATTGGTCTGAAACCATCAATAAAGATTCCTGTCTTCAATGGCTCTCTGGAATGTGAATTTAGGAAATACCAATTGTTCGACGGAAGAATGAAGGTTTTTCGCAGCGAAGGCGGCATTGTGAAGACCGAAGAAGAAAAGCGCAAGATGGCGGAAAAGCACAGATTTAAGAAAAACCGTGAGTTCAAGCGTCGTCTGGAAGAAGAGGCTGAGAACGAATCTGGCGACATACGCTCGTTCAAGTTCCATTCGCTTGAGCGTCAGGAGGAACGCGAAAGAGCTAAAAAACAACCAAAGCAACGTCAACGCAGATTCGACAACGACGAAGACAGATACTACCACAGCAACGAGCGACGCATGGGACGCGACAGGAACAACCCGAAAGGATTTGACAGAAACGGAAATAAAAACAGAAAAAAATACTAATTACAAATTAATAGACTATGAATAGATTGTCAGAAATGAGAACACTGTTCTTGCTAATATCATTAACTGTAGCCTGTAACGCAATGGCACAACTGAAACAATTTACACTCGAAGACCTCAACTACGGAGGCAACAACTACTACAACATGAGCCCTAAAAACCAGTATTACACTTGGTGGGGCGACGAACTTGTAAGAACCGACGTTGAGAAATGCTTTGTTGTTGACAAAAAGACAGGAAAGGAGAAAGTCATGTTCAGTTTAGACGAAGTAAACAGTTGGATTGATGCCAACGACTCTGTGTACGTTCGCCATCTCTACAACGCTATTTTCCCCTATTCAGGCAAGACCCTTGTCATGCTCGGCAACAGATATGAGACGATACTTGTAGACTGGAAAGCAAAGAAGCAAGTATGGAGTTCTGGCGAGATTGGAAGCGAGGCAGCCGAATGGTGTCCGCAGTCGAAGGCAACGGCATACGTCAAGGACTGGCAACTATATGTTGGCGATGCTGACGGCGTGCAGCATAAGATAACATCCGACGGCTCTTCTGACATTGTCTACGGCAAGAGTGTCCACCGCGATGAGTTCGGAATTTACAAAGGAACATTCTGGAGTCCAGACGGACAGAAACTTGCTTTCTATCGCATGGACCAGTCTATGGTTACCGACTATCCTCAGGTCAATACATCAACGCGCATAGCTACGCTTGAAGCCGACAAATATCCTATGGCTGGCGAAACAATGCACAAGGTTACGGTAGGTGTTTATGACATGAAAACGGGCAAGACTATATACCTGAAGGCAGGCGACCCAACAGACAGATATTTCACGAACGTGTCGTGGAGTCCTGACTCACGTACAATTTACATACAGGAACTCAACCGCGACCAGAACGACATGCAGCTTGTCTGCTATGATGCCGTGTCGGGCAACAGGCTAAAAGTTCTCTACACTGAGCAGCACGACAAATATGTTGAGCCTCAGCACCCGATAACATTCCTGCCATGGGACAGCAGCAAATTCATATTCCAGAGCCAGAAAGACGGCTACAACCACTTGTATATTTTCGATAAGGACGGCAACCAACTCAAGCAGCTTACGCAGGGCAAATGGGTCGTTCTCGACATTCTTGGCTTCAACGCAGCAAAAAAACAGGTTATCATTCGCTCTACCGAGTGTAATCCTTTGCAAAACAACCTCTTTGCCGTCGACGTGAAGACTGGCAAGCGCACGCTGCTCGACAATGGTCGCGGATGCCATGCCAACGTATGGCAGGCTGACGGAGGATGCAGTTCTGCCCTGTCGGCTTCTGGCACATTCATCTACGACTCATACACCGAGCCTGACGTGCCGCGCAACATCGACGTCATTGACATTGCCAAAGTGTCAAGACGACAGCTGTTCTCTGCCGAGAATCCATGGAAGGGTTACGATGTGCCAGAATATTCATGCGGAACGATAAAGGCTGCAGACGGAAGCACAGACCTATACTACCGCATGGTAAAGCCAACCAACTTCGACCCACAGAAGAAATATCCTACGGTCATATATGTATATGGCGGACCGCACGCACGAAATGTAGAGGCACGCTGGAACTGGTACAGTCGCGGATGGGAGACATACATGGCGCAGAAGGGGTATCTGCTGTTCATCCTTGATAACAGGGGCTCGAAGGACAGGGGACGCGATTTTGAGCAGGCTACGTTCCGCCACTTGGGTCAGGAGGAGATGAAAGACCAGGTGAAAGGCGCAGAGTTCCTGAAGTCGCTGCCTTATGTTGATGCCGACCGCATCGGCGTTCACGGTTGGAGTTTCGGCGGATTTATGACGATATCGCTCATGGTCAACTATCCCGACATCTTCAAGGTTGGCGTAGCCGGAGGTCCTGTCATCGACTGGTCGCTCTACGAAGTTATGTACGGAGAGCGCTACATGGACACTCCGCAGGACAACCCTGAGGGCTACGAGCAGACAAACCTCATACGCAAGGCTAAGGACCTGAAAGGAAAGTTGCAGATTATACAGGGCATGAACGACCCTACCGTTGTGCCACAGCACTGCTTGCAGTTCATCCACGAGTGCAACATCGTTGGCACACAGCCTGACTTCTACGTTTATCCCGGCGAGCCTCACAACATGAGAGGACACCAGAGCACTCACCTGCACGAACGAATAACGCAGTATTTTGAAGACTATCTGAAATAATTTTCTATAAAAATCAAGTTTCCGATATGAAGATATTACTCTTAGGCAGTGGCGGACGCGAACACGCGTTAGCATGGAAGATAGCCCAGAGCAAAAAGGTTGACAGGCTGTTTATTGCTCCGGGAAATGCAGGAACGTCTCTCGTGGGCGAAAATATCAGCATGAAGGCTGACGACTTCGATACCGTAAAGGCTTTCTGCATCAGTGAATGCATCGACATGGTGGTAGTAGGACCGGAAGACCCGCTTGTAAAAGGCATCTACGACTGCCTGAAGGCTGACAGCCAGACGAGCCACATCGCAGTCATCGGACCGTCGAAGGCTGGAGCCGTGCTCGAAGGTTCGAAGGATTTTGCAAAGCAGTTTATGCAGAAACACAATATTCCTACAGCCCGCTACCGCACGTTTTCAGGCGACCAGCTCGACGAGGGACTGCGCTTTTTGGAAACACTTAACGCTCCATATGTGCTGAAAGCAGACGGTCTGTGCGCCGGAAAGGGCGTACTGATAATCGACAGTCTCGACGAGGCAAAGCGTGAACTGACGGAAATGCTGGGTGGCATGTTCGGCTCGGCATCGGCAAGGGTGGTTATAGAGGAATATCTTTCGGGAATCGAGTGTTCTGTCTTTGTTCTCACAGACGGAAAGAACTACAAGATTTTGCCTGAGGCAAAGGACTACAAGCGCATTGGCGAGGGCGACACAGGACTAAACACGGGCGGCATGGGCTCGGTTTCTCCAGTTCCGTTTGCTACAAAAGAGTGGATGAAGAAGGTAGAAGACAGAATCATCCGTCCTACGGTTGACGGTCTTGCTGCCGACAATATAGACTACAAGGGTTTTATATTCTTCGGACTGATGAACGTCGACGGCAATCCGATGGTCATAGAATACAACTGCCGCATGGGCGATCCAGAGACTGAAAGCGTCATGCTGCGCCTGAAAAGCGATATAGTAGACTTGTTCGAGGGTGTTGCCTGCGGCGACCTTGACCGCCGCGAAATAGCCTTCGACGAGCGTGCTGCCGTGTGCGTCATGCTTGTAAGCGGTGGCTATCCGCAAGACTACAAGAAAGGATATGTCATCAGCGGTCTCGACAGTGTGGACAAGTCTATCGTCTTCCACAGCGGAACGGCTGTCAAAGACGGCAATGTCGTTACTGCCGGAGGGCGCGTGCTAGCTGTGTCGTCGTATGGCAAAGACAGGCACGAGGCTCTGGCTACGAGTTTCAGCGAGGCAAGCAAGATTGATTTTACCAACAAATATTTCCGTTCTGACATAGGAAAGGATTTGTAAAACACATATCAGGAAACATGGCTAAGCGATTTCAGACAAAAATGGCAAGCAGCCGCATCGCCTTGCCTACATCGGCATTTCTGGCTGTCATCGTGTTTGTCGTTACCGGAGGCATAACCCACCAGTGGTGGCTACAGTTGGGACTGGTGGCAGCAACGACCTATCTGCTTGCGGAGCTCAACAACTTTCACTCGCTCCTGCGCACATACAGCCGCATGGTGTCATGCTCATTTCTGGCACTGATGTGCGTATATGCGTTTCTGTTTTCCGACATTATCATCGGAATAACGGCTCTGTCGACAACGCTGATGTACACCTTCATGTTTCAGTGCTATCAGTATCGCAATGCCGTGAACATGACCTATCTGGCATTTCTGTCGATAGGCATGTGCAGCATGTTCTTCGTTCATATTCTCTACTTTGTTCCGTTGCTCTGGATAAGCATGGCTATCTTCCTTTTCAGCATGACCCTGCGCACGTTCATGGCATCGCTGGTGGGGCTGATAACGCCATACTGGTTTGCCGTTTTGGCGTATGTCTACCTTAACAGGATTGGTGACCTGACGGCTCACTTCACGGCACTGGCTGAGTTCAGACCACTGTTCGACTACACATGCCTCAGCGAAAACAGCATACTGACGTTTATTTTCGTAGTTGTGCTGTTCATCATCGGCACAACACACTACATTCGTCAGAATTATCAGGACAAGATAAAGGTAAGGATGTTCTACAACATCTTTATACTGATATCGCTTGCCGCCATCATATTCATTATTCTTCAGCCGCAGCACTACAATGCGCTGATGGGCGTGCTGATGGTCAGTGTCAGTCCAATCATCGGGCATTTTGTTGCGCTCACGTCAACGCGCTTCACCAACATCGGGGTCATTGCGCTGCTGGCTGCCGTCGTTCTGCTTACAGTCTACAATTTATGGAGTGGTATATTGAGCAACTTATAAACTACGGCTACTGGGGAATGCTGATATCGGCATTCGTCGCAGGCAGCATCTTTCCGTTCAGCAGCGAGGCTGTCATGGTCGGACTGGTGGCTGTGGGGCTAAAGCCTCTGCCTCTCGCCATCTATGCCACCATAGGCAACTGGGCAGGAACGATGCTCAACTACTATGTGGCACGGCTTGGAAAGGTTGAATGGATAGAGCGCTACCTGCGCATAAAACCAGAGAAAATAGAGCGTGCACAGCGATTTGTTCACGGACGCGGAGCATGGATGGGACTGCTGACGTTCCTGCCAGTGCTGGGCTCTGCCATTTCCGTCGTGCTCGGACTGATGCACGCTGACCATTTCATCACGGCGCTGAGCACATTCATAGGCAAGGCATTCAGATATGCAGTGCTGCTATACCTGGCTGGATTTTTCTTCTAACAAAAAACGTGCCAAACTCATCAGAATTTTCTTTCGAGCAGAAAAATGATGAAAAATTTTGACAGGGAAAAACTCTCCAAATAGAAATTTTATAGCCTCCGAAACTGCAAAAATCTGTTAATTTCCAGACCAGACACAACTGTTAAAATTGTCAAAGAGCATGTTTGACGCGCCTATTTCGCGTTTTTGCCCTGCGAAACACTGCGTCTGACACTCCCAAACACTATGTTTGACTTCCTCAAACACACTGTTTGACAATCTCAAACATGCTCTTTGACAATTTTAACACATCTGTTTCTTGCATAAATTCAACATATTTCGAGATAACAAACTGATTGTCAGAGAATTACAAGCACATGCGAAATACTCGCGTATTTTGCCCCTTCGATTTCAGAAACGGCTTTCGAGGGCATTCTTGCGACAGTAAACGGGCTGAAATTGATTATCATTTTTCTTACCGAGAAACAAAGAAAGACTCGACAAACATAATCGGAAAGCAGACGAAAAGCTACAAACCGCAGATGGAAACACTGCATCGGCGATATACAACCGTCGGCATGCAATACGAGAAACAAAATAGCCTGTTTTAATGTTAATTAACTCCGAAAAGCCTTTTCTTTACTACAAATAAACTACTTTTGCAACATATTATCTAAGAATTATTACATTATTAAAAACAAAACAAACATGAAAAAATTTACTTTAACGCTTTTTGCGGTCATGGCTGCTGTCATGGCTTGGGCTCAGCAGGCTACGGTAACACCGCCTATTACTGCCACTATTGAAGACTACACACTGACTGGAAAGAACTACTACAATCCGGAAGACGAGACGGTCTATGAGGACTTGAACGAAACCGTGAAGGTTGCCTTCGACGGCAACGACGTCTACATTCAGGGACTCTGCGGCTATCTGCCGACGGCATGGGTCAAGGGAACACGCGACGGAAGCCAGATAACATTCAAGACCGGACAGTTCTACGGCGAATTCACCTACGGAAGCGACAGCTACTCGGTATATTTCTGCGGATACGACGGCACAATATGCGACGTCGTTTTCGACTACAACGAGGAGTACGGAATAATAAAGACACAGACATGGATTATCTCCAACAGCAGCACCACAAAGCTCTCGGCATACCACTACCTGACGGAAGTCATGCTGCTCAGAGGCGCTGCCGAGCCTGCCGACGAGACCGTTACGCCACCGGCTGGCATAACAACAGTGCCATATCTCTTCACCGCACTGCGCAGCATATACACAGGCGAAGGATTCCAATACGACAACATCTCACGCAACGCTAACGTGGCATTCGACAACAACGATGTCTACGTGCAGGGAATGTGCGAACAGCTGCCCGAAGCATGGGTGAAAGGCACGCTCAACGGCGAAGAGGCAGTATTCGCTACAGGACAGTTCTTCGGCAACTATACCGACGCTGACGGCGACTGGAAACTCTACTTCGTAGGCGCACTCGCCGGCGTTACAGACCAACTCTATGACGTAGAGTTCGACTACGACCGCCAGACACACAACTTTACAGCTACGAAATACGTGCTGCTCAACTCTACGAAAGACACATACGCACCGTTCGAGCAGTATTCAAACGTAAAACTCGAACGCATAACCAACTCGGTAGAAGACATAGAGGCAGCCAAAGAGATGTCAGCAACATACACCGACCTGTCAGGACGCACCATCAGCAACCCACAGACAGCAACAGGCATCGTCATAAAGACTGTCAGAATGTCTGACGGAACAGTCTTTTCAAAGAAAATAGCACGATAAAGACACGCCACGACTAACGGCAAAAATAAAAACAAAAGGGCTATGCAGACACAAAACTGCAAGCCCTTTTTTCATTATGCTTTATAAAATCGTGTTAAAACTGCAATGGTTTTCGTAAAATCTATGTAAAACTACACACCTGCTCTCGCAATGTTAATTATTTTTTCGTATATTTGCACGTTTTTAAAAAAATACGAAATAAAATACAAACATCAATACAATCATGAAACAATTCCGATTAGTAGACAACCTGCTTGGCTGGCTGGCATTTCTCATCGCAGCCATAGTCTATTGTTCTACCATTGAGCCGACAGCCTCGTTCTGGGACTGTCCAGAGTTTATCGTTACCGGCTACAAACTCGAAGTAGGACACCCGCCGGGCGCACCATTCTTCATGCTAACGGCAAACCTGTTCTCACAGTTTGTCAGCGACCCCGCAATGGTCGCACGCATGGTAAACACCATGAGCGCACTGCTCAGCGCAACGTGCATAATGTTCCTGTTCTGGACCATCACGCACCTTGCACGCAAACTCATAGTGAAAGACTGGGACAGCATGACAACGGCTAAACTCATAGCCATAGAGGCATCGGGACTCGTCGGAGCACTGATATACACATTCTCAGACACATTCTGGTTCTCTGCCGTAGAAGGCGAAGTCTACGCCTACTCATCAGCATTCACAGCCGTAGTGTTCTGGCTCATACTGAAATGGGAAGACCACGCCGACGAGCCGCACAGCGACCGATGGCTCATACTCATAGCCTACATGACGGGACTGTCTATCGGCATCCACCTGCTCAACCTGCTCTGCATACCGGCAATAGTGCTCGTCTACTACTACAGACGATTTCCCAACGCCGACGCAAAAGGCTCGCTCATCGCACTCTGCGTATCGTTTGCAGTAGTGGCAGCAGTGCTCTACGGCATCGTACCAGGCGTAATAACCGTAGGAGGATGGTTCGAACTGCTCTTCGTCAACATACTCGGAATGTCGTTCAACACAGGCTTATACCTATATATCATACTGCTGACAGCCGCAATAATATGGGGAGTCTACGAAACACAGTACGGCAACAGCCTGCGCCGACAAAACATATCGTTCATAACAGCTATAACCCTGCTCGGCATACCATTCTACGGATGGGGAATGTCGGCAGTAATAATAGGTATAATAGTGCTTGCCGCACTCGCATTCCTGCTGACACGAAAACGCGCACAGAAGCAACTCGTATCAGCAAGACTCAAAAACACAATACTCCTCTGCCTGATGATGATAATGATAGGCTACTCAAGTTATGCCGTCATCGTTATACGCTCGTCGGCTAACACACCGATGGACCAGAACTCGCCGGAGGATATCTTCACACTCGGAAACTACCTCAGCCGCGACCAGTACGGCTATCGTCCGCTGATGTACGGACAGGCTTACTCGTCGGAATACAAGATAAACGACAACGGATACGGCGTAGAGATGCGCAAGGAAGGACCAATCTACCAGCGCAGGGAAAAGGCTAATCCAAGCGACCCGGACGAATACTTCATCGTAGACTATAAGCAACAGCCAAACTATGCACAGAACATGCTCTTCCCAAGAATGTGGTCGAAACAGCATACCAACGCATACGAGCAGTGGTTTGGAGGCTACCAGAACCACGACGGACAATGGGTCGGAGGCATAGAAGGAACAGAAAAGCCATCCAACTACCAGGAAGGATACACAGTGAAGATACCTACACAGATAGAAAACCTAAAGTTCTTCATTTCATATCAGTGCAACTGGATGTACTGGCGCTACTTCCTCTGGAACTTTGCAGGCAGACAGAACGACTTGCAGGGACATGGCGACATGCTGCACGGAAACTGGCTCAGCGGAATATCATTTATTGATAACATGCGGCTTGGAGACCAGTCGATGCTGCCAGACGAACTGAAAGACAACAAGGGACACAACGTATTCTACTGCCTGCCACTGCTTCTGGGACTGATAGGATTGTTCTGGCAGGCATTCAGAGGACAGCGCGGCATACGTCAGTTCTGGGTAGTCTTCTTCCTGTTTGTAATGACTGGACTCGCCATAGTGGTATATCTCAACCAGACACCTATGCAGCCACGCGAACGCGACTATGCTTATGCAGGCTCATTCTATGCTTACGCCATCTGGTGCGGGCTCGGCGTAGTTGCTCTTTTCGACCTCCTCAAGAAGGCATTGCAGAAGAAAAAACAGATGACGGCACAGATGCAGACTGTCATGGCAGCAGCAATAGCACTGCTATGCCTTATCGTTCCGATACAGATGGCATCGCAAACATGGGACGACCACAACCGCAGCGACCGTTATGTCTGCCGCGATTTCGGTCAGAACTATCTCATGTCGCTGCAGGCAGAGAACTATCCTATCATCTTTACCAATGGCGACAACGACACGTTCCCGCTCTGGTATTGTCAGGAAGCTGAGGGAATACGCACAGATGCACGTGTCTGCAACCTCAGTTACCTACAGACTGACTGGTACATTGACCAGATGAAGCGACCCGCATACGACTCTCCTGCTGTGCCAATATCATGGGCAAGAATAGACTATTGCGAAGGAACGAACAACTCAATAGACATAGATCCGGACATGAAACAGCAGATTCTGGAATTCTATGCACAAAATCCGGAGCAGGCAAAGAAACAGTTTGGCGACGAGCCGTTTGAGCTGAAGAACGTACTTAAATACTGGGTTAGGAACACAGATGCCGATATGCGCGTCATACCTACGGACACTGTATATATGACTATCGACAAGGAGGCTGTGCGCAAGAGCGGTATGCTGTTGCAGGATTCTATTCCCGACAAGATGATAATATCGTTCGGCAACAGGCAGTCGCTTGGCAAGGGCGACCTGATGATGCTGGAAATGATTGCCAACACCAACTGGACACGTCCGCTGTATGTAGCAACGACGGTAGGAAACGAGAACTTCATGAATCTCGGAGAGAACTTCGTGCGCGAAGGAATGGCATACCGCATCACGCCGTTCAACACTACTGTAGAAGGCGCCAAGAATATTGATACCGAGCGTTCATACGATGCCATCATGAACAGGTTTAAGTTTGGCGGTATAAGCAAGCCTGGCATATATATAGACGAGACGGTCATGCGCATGATTTTCAGTCATATTGACCTGTGCGTAACTGTGGCGTCCGAACTCATTGAGGAAGGAAAGAATGACAAGGCAGCGAAACTGCTGGCGATGATGGATAAGGAATTCCCGTACTACAATAACATTCAGATGACATACTACAATGGCGGTATAGATCTGATTGAGGCATACGGCAAGCTCGGGAACAAGAAAAAGATGATTGAGGTGGCTGACAGAATGTGGAAGAACAGCCAGCAATACATGAACTTCTACCTGTCTCTGCCGCAGAATAAGTTTATGAACACACAGGAAGACTGCCTGCGCAACATCTATATGCTCAACCTTGTCGTGCATGCCGTAGAGAATTACGACAGCGAATGGAGCGCAAAGCACGTGCAAATGCTGCAGAGCCTGACAAACAGCTATCAGCAGCGTGGCGGAGCTATGATGAGTTTCTAACATTTAAGAAGTTATAACGTTAAGGAGACTGAGAAGATATAGGGAGAGAGCCGACTGCATCGGCAAAACAGCCTGACGGCAGACTAAGATGCCACTTTCGGCGAAAAATGCCAACATCAGGCAATACTGAACACCAGAATCACCCGATGTCAACTATTTCCCTATATCTTCCCGTTTCTCCGTTTCTACTCCATATATTTCCATTTTTTACACAAAACTGACACTACATGTTAATCGAAAATCCTTCATTCTGGCTCCGATGGATTTATCCTAAGGCTTTATGGCGAATGGACCATAAGGTTAGGGCGGTTTATCTCACTTTCGACGACGGTCCGATACCAGAATCTACACCTTTCATTCTCGACACTCTTGCAAAGTATGGGGCAAAGGCTACATTCTTCATGGTTGGCGAAAATGCCGAGAAATACCCACAGTTGTTTGAGAGAATCAAGGCAGAGGGACACCAGATTGGCAATCATACTCACAATCATCTCGGTAGTTTCAAGCACTGGACCATAACATACGCGCTCAATACCCACAAGGCTAATGAGATTCTGCACTCGCATCTGTTCCGTCCGCCACACGGCTGGATGAGATATACGGTATACTGGTGGCTCAAGCATGCCTTCACTATCGTCATGTGGGATGTCATCACGCGCGACTATTCCAAAAGACTGACGGCAGAAGATGTCGTAAACAATGTCAAGAAATATACCAGAAACGGCTCTATTATTACTTTCCACGACTCACTGAAAAGCATCGACAAACTGAAGACGGCACTGCCCGAATCCATCGAATGGCTGCAGAAGGAGGGTTATGAGTTTAAGATTTTCGACTGAACAACTTACCGACATGATAAAGGCTGAGGCTAAACGTCTCGGTTTCCACTCCTGCGGCATGGCTGAAGCACTGCCGGTCGACGAGCACGTGGCTGAGAGATACAGGCTGTGGATAGCCGAAAGCCACCACGCCGACATGGCTTATCTTGCCAACAACGTAGAGAAAAGGCTCAATCCGCTGCTGCTCATGCCGGAGACGAAAACCATTATCTGCGTGGCGCTAAACTATACTCCCGCAAGACATATCGACACTTCGCAATACGAAATTGCCGCCTACGCCTACGGACATGACTATCACGACATCGTGAAACAGCGTCTGCGCATGCTCGAACAGTTTATTGCCGATGCGTGCGTCGACGGCGAAGAAAAGCCCGTCATGCGCTCGTTCTGCGACACGGCGCCGGTGCTCGAGAGATACTGGGCACAGAAGGCGGGACTGGGATGGATAGGACGAAACCACCAACTCATCATACCGAAGGCGGGAAGCATGTTCTTTCTCGGCGAACTCTTCATTTCCATACCTTTGCAATACGACAAGCCCATAAACGCGCACTGTGGTAATTGCGATGCCTGCACACACGCCTGCCCTACCGGAGCAATATGCTCGGCTACCGACAGCCTCTTCTGCGCCGAGATGTGCATATCATACCATACTATAGAAAACAAGGGCGACATTCCAGAGAGCGTTGCCTGCCGGATGGGAAACAGCATCTACGGATGCGACAGATGTCAGGCTGCATGCCCTCACAATACGCTTGCCAAACCGACAACGGAACCGCTGCTGATGCCTGACGACAGTCTTTCCAGCATGACCGATGCTGACTGGGAAAACCTGACGACAGAACAATACAGGCAAATATTCAAGGGCAGTGCCGTGAAAAGGGCGAAATACGACAAACTGATGAAAAACATCAGAATTGCAAAGACTAACACCGGCAGAGGAAACCGTTAGTTTCTTTTGACGAATACACCAAACATGGACGGAAAAAGTGGTTGTTTTCCGAGTTACTACAAAAACCGTGCCAAACTCATCAGAATTTTCCTTCAAGCCGAAAAATGATGAAAAATTTTGACAGAGGAAAACTCTCCAAATAGAAAAAAATTAGCCTCCGAAACTGCAAAAATGTGTTAATTTCGAGACCAGACACAAGTGTTAAAATTGTCAAAGAGTATGTTTGAGGCGATTTTATGCGTATTTTGGCTTGCAAAACATTGTGTCTGAGAGCCCCAAACACTATGTTTGACCTCCTCAAACAGTGTGTTTGACAATGTCAAACATGCTCTTTGACAATTTTAACATATACAATTTATGCACACAAAGCGTATATTCAGGGATAACAAGTTGATTGTCAGGCGATTGCAAATGCACGCGAAATACTCGCGTATTTTGCCCCTCAGATTTCAGAAACGACTTTCGCGGGCATTCTCGCGACAGTAAACGAGCCAAAATTGATTATTAAAAAATCAATGAACCGACTACTTGCTGAATGTGGAAAGATACTGTTTTGTTATCTCGAAAGAATCTTCTGCCACGCGCTCCCAGAAGTCGAAATACTGCGAGGCATCGGTGTCTTTCAGCGGAATGTCGCTGACGATGCGGAAAGAAACAAACGGCACGCCGTAGGCATGGCACGTCTGTGCAATGGCACAGCTCTCCATGTCGACAGCCTTTGCCTCCGGAAAGTTGTCTACAATGCCCTGCATCTTCGCCTTGTCGTCTACAAACCAGTCGCCCGTAACTATCAGTCCGGCATGCACAGCGCCCTCCTTGTTGCTCAGTTTTGTAGCACGCGCAACGAGGTCGGCAGGCGTAGAGAAACGCTCCGGCTGTCCGAGTATCTGCCCGAAGGCACAGTTCTTGCCACAATAGGCATCGTGGTAGACACACTCCGTGCTGACAACGACATCCATAATGTTCATGTTGACATCTGCTCCGCCTGCCACTCCCGACGAGATGACCACGTCAGGACGATAGTGGTGTATCATGCGCGTGGCACCTATGGCTGCATTCACCTTGCCTATGCCGCACTGCTGCATGACGATTTCGTTGCCGCCGATGCTGCCAAGCACAAACGTCGTTCCTTCGTACTGTTCCTCCCTGCCGTCAGTCAGCAGTTTTCTCAACTGACGGAACTCCTTTTCCATTGCTATTATGATTGCTATTTTCATATCTGTTTTTTTGATATTATGTTTTCACATGATTAGGTCTTCCTTCTCAGAATCCACCATGCGGCGGATGTCCGCCTATGCCCGTGTTTCGTCGGGTATTGTCGCCATGCTTCCACAAACGGTCGCCATGCTTGCCGTCGCCGTCGAAGTCAGGCGGTCCGTCGTCGCTGTCCTTGCGTGCCTTCTTGCCCCCAAAGAGGTTCAGCTTGTATACGGCATGCAGCATGACATAACTGTTTATGGCATTATATTCGGTGTCGCTCCTGCGCATTGAGTTTATAGTCCGGCTGAAAGTGCTTTGCTTTTGCAGCACGTCGTAGAACTGCAACATGACCGTCAGCGGCTTGCCTTTCAGGAAAGAATGACTCACCTGAGCATTCCACACCAACTCGTTCGTATTCAGCGACTTGTCGTTGTATCCCCTGCGCGAGTTCATGTGCAGGTCAGTGGCAAAGCTTGTGCCCCACGGCGAGTCTATGTTGAGATTGAAACCGTAAGAGAACTGCCATGTATCGAGGTTGCTCTGCGCCTGCAACTTGTTGCGTGCATGGGTATAGTTCAGCGAACCGTTCAGGTCGACCTCAAGCCACGAGTTGCGGTATGTTGCCGACAGGCGTTCGCCGACAGACGTCGTACGCGTAACATTACGCTGCGCATCGCTCGTCTTTCCAAGTGAAAGAAAACCCACATAGTTGTTGTAATTAAAATCGGTAAACGTGTTTATGTTCCACACTCCCACCGAGTCGAGCGCCGTATTGAACATGACGGCAGCCTGCATGTTCCAGTTGCCGTTTATGTTTACCGGCTGTGTCATGCGACCGCCAGTGGTTTCGTCGTACGTAACCTTGTTGGCTATGCTGTTGCGCGTTGTCTGGAAGTTGAAATAAGTCATCATCGCACGCTGATATTCCTGTATATACGTATTATAGAATATACGCAGCGAGTTTGTGAACGACGGCTTCAGTCCGGGATTTCCGCGGGTAATGTTCAGTGGGTCGCTGTCGTCTACTATGTCGAGCAGGTCGCTCATAGAAGGCTGCGCACTTGTTCCGCGATAGTTGATGCGGAAGTTGCTGACCTTCGAGAAACGGTAGCGGAAGTTCAGGGTCGGACTCCAGTTGACAACATTGCGCGTGGTGTCGATGCTCAGTCCGCGATAATCCTGTATGAAACGTGAGCGCTGCGGCTGCATCATGATACCGGCATTGAGGTTAAACTTACTCTCTTTCCATCTGTACATCAACTGTATGTCGTGTATGTAGTTGCGATATTCAGAATAACGGCTTAGGTCGCTGTCAAGATAATCGTCTACTGGCTTCGTCAGACGCGAGAGATACGGCTGCCAGTTGCGGTAGCTCGGCGTTAGTCCGCTGAAGAAATCTTCTCCCAACTCGCTGAAATCATACGTTGAGCGGTCGCTTTTGTTGTAGCGATACTGGTATTTGTAAACAAACTGCAAAAACATTTTCCGTGCAATCGGCTCGCTGTAAGTCATCTGCAAAGCAAAACTGCGGTTGCGCGTAGGCGTTATGCTATATCTGTTTGTCTGATAAGTAGAATCTGCGCCAGAAGCAGCCAGTATCTGATAGAGATGCACATCGTTGTACGACAGTTGCGTGTTGTCGTTGTTTCCCCATCCCACTTCCGTGCGCAACGTCAGGTTTCGTCCTTTCGCGCCGAGCTTTCTGTTCATCTGCAACATGGCGTTTGCACTCTTCTGGTTGCCATACGAAATGCTGGTGTATTGCCGCGAGTTTACCATCAGCGACTCCTCGTCAGCCAACTTGTCGATATCAGCCAGCGGATTGTCGCTGTAGTCATACGGATCGCTGTTGAACGATGCCGAAGTCTCCATTCTTCTGCTGTCGCTTTTCCTTATAGTGAAATTCGGACGGAACGTAATGTCCGTGAGCGTATCAGGCGTCCACTTTATCTTCAGCCTACCATCCCAACTGTCGCTGCGCGTATATCCCTGCGACAACGAGTTGGAAAACGATGCTGCCGTGCTGACAAAATTCTCCTCCGACGTACGTGCCCACACGTCGCCATTATTGTGATTCCATCGCAGACTGGCATCAAGTTTCAGGTATTTGTCATCGTCATAGTTGTAGTTTGCTCCTATCATCTTGGTTGCATTCAGCCCGTTCAGACTGCCGCCGAAGCGCGGTCCGCCGCCACCTCCAGGGAATCCCATATCGTTAACATTGTTGGCATTCGCCATGAGCATAAGCCTGTGATTGGCATTGAAGTAAGCCCCCATAGCGCGTTCAGAATACCTGTTGTGCGTACCGATGGCTGCGTCAATGTTAGTCATAAGCCCCTTGTTCATGCCTTTCTTTATTCCGAAGTCGAGCACGGTCTGTTCTTCGCCGTCGTCGATGCCCGTTACCTTAGCCAGGTCGCTCTTCTCATCATAGCTTTTTATCTGGTCGATGATAGACGTAGGAAGGTTTTTCAGAGCCGTTTTCGTGTCGCCAGTCATAAACTCCTTACCGTCGACAAGAATCTTCTTCACTTCCTTTCCGTTGATTTTTATTGTTCCGTCATCGCTAATCTGTGCACCGGGCAGGCGTTTGACAAGCTCCTCCACTGCCGAGCCCTCTGGTGTACGGTATGCAGAAGCATTATACACAAAGGTATCTTCCTTCAGTACAACCTTCTTAGCCATGCCTGTAACCACTGTTTCATCAAGCATGACAGCATCCTGGCTCATTCTGACGATGCCAAGATCTATGTTTCGTGAGTCTGTAAACTCTATGTTGCGTGTAACGTCGGTATATCCCACTCCCGACATCTTTAGTATAAAGCGTCCATTCTCTGGTGCTTCAACCGTAAACTTTCCGTCTACGTCGGCTGCAGTACCAGTAATAAAGGTGCTGTCGGCAGCCAGCAGGCGTACCGTAGCACCTATGATTTCTTCGCCACTCTTGTTGTCTACAATAGTTCCGCTTACTGACAGATTCTGTCCTGACAAACATATCGGCAAGACCAACAAAAGTATTGTAAACAATAAACAGTGTCGCATACAAACTTTTTTTATATTTCCCATCCGATGGCTGAAGCCCCGAGAACAGCCGCACTTGAGCCGTCGAGTCCGCTGACGAGGAATTTTGCCTTGCCCTTGAATATCTTTAGTACGTGCTCATCGTATGCACGCTTTATCGGGTCCATAAGCAAGTCGCCGGCCTTTGTCAGTCCGCCGAAGAAGATGAAAGCCTCTGGAGAAGAGAATGCCGTAAAGTCGGAGCATGCCTCGCCGAGTATTTCGCCTGTAAACTCATATATGCGCTTAGCCAGTGCATCGCCCTTTCCTGCTGCTATAGATACGTCGAGCGATGTTATTTCGTCTCTGTTGAGTTCGCGCAGCAGCGACGGCTCGTCGGTAGTGTCGAGCATCTCGCGTGCCGTGCGAGCCACACCAGTTGCCGAGCAGTAGCATTCGAGACATCCTTTTCTGCCACATCCGCACGGGCGTCCGTCCTTACGAATGATGGTATGACCAAGTTCGCCGGCAAAACCGTCGCTTCCATAGACCAGCTGTCCATTGACTACAATGCCTGAGCCGACACCTGTGCCGAGCGTAATAACTATAAAGTTCTTCATGCCGCGAGCCACTCCGTAGGTCATTTCGCCGATGGCGGCAGCGTTGGCGTCGTTGGTCAGTGCAACGGGAATATTGAGTCGCTTGCTGAACATGTCTGCCAGCGGCACTATACCGTCGCGTCCCCACGACAGGTTTGGTGCAAACTCTATGGTGCCGTTATAGTAGTTGCCGTTAGGCGCACCTATTCCCATAGCCTTTATCTGCTCTATTCCGCCGACTTGTTCTATTATCACTTGCAGCGCATCGACTGCTGCGTCTACATATTCGTCTACTCCCGCATAGCCTTGTGTCCTGATTGCTGTCGTTGCTTTTATTTCACCGCGACTGTCCACAATGCCGAAAACGGAGTTCGTACCACCTAAGTCCAAGCCTATTACATAGGGCTTCAAGTTCTGTTGTGAGTTCATTTTTGTTTATGTTTTTATGTGTTATTACTTCATAATCTGCGCTGCTCGTCATTCGACAGCAACACCGCAAAAATATAAAAAAAGTTTGAATTAACCAACATTTAAACATTATTATGCATATGTTTATACTTTTTTTTGTACTTTTGCAGGCGTTATGCCATTTGAATTTCATATTGACATACTCGACATGATATTTCGCGGGGTGCTGATAGGCATTCTCGCATCGGCACCGATGGGTCCTGTGGGAATACTGTGCGTACAGCGCACACTGAACAAAGGGCGCTGGTACGGATTTGTAACTGGTGTCGGAGCCGCTGCAAGCGACATATTCTACGCTCTGCTGACAGGTCTCGGCATGAGTTTCGTCATGGACCTTGTCAACAACAGCCGCAACCAATTTTTCCTTCAGATAGCAGGCAGCATCATGCTGCTCATATTCGGTATCTATTCCTTCCGTTCCAATCCTACGACAAACATGCACCGCAGCGGGACGAGCAAGGGAACGCTCGTACACAACGGAGTAACGGGTTTTCTGCTCACACTGTCTAATCCGCTGATAATTCTCATCTTCATGGCTGTCTATGCACAGTTCGCATTCATCAAGCCGGGACGTCCGTTCGAGATGTGCATAGGCTACCTGAGCATCATAGCAGGCGCACTGCTGTGGTGGTTTGGGCTGACATGGCTCATCGACAAGATAAGAAACAAGTTCGACGTTACAGGAATAAACATTATTAATAAGGTTATAGGCAGCATCGTCATACTCATATCGCTGATAGTTCTCGTTGGCACGGTGTTCAACCTATATACCTTCCCATACTATTAATATTGCCGAAAGCATAACCAACAACACGCTTATACATACAGAAAGATGTTTATATCACAACAACTTCGCGAGAAAAGCATTGCCGAATACTTGCTCTACATGTGGCAGGTAGAAGACATCATAAGGGCTTACGACTGCAGCATGACTCGCCTGCGACGCGAATACATTAGCCAGTTCGACTACGACGAGGACGACAAGGAGGAGCTGACCGACTGGTATGGCAACCTCGTGCGCATGATGAACACCGAAGGCAAGCGCGAAAAGGGACACTTGCAGATAAACGAAATAATAGTGATGGACCTTGCCGAGCTGCATGCCAAGTTGCTCAACAGCACGAAGTTCCCTTTCTACAACGCCGAATACTACAAGGTTTTGCCCTTCATCGTCGAACTGAGAAACAAGGGAGGAAACAAGCAGGAGAACGAGATAGAGACATGCCTCAACGCTCTCTACGGAGTGATGTTGCTCCGACTGCAAAGGAAAGACATATCGCCCGACACAAAGCATGCCATCGACGAAATGACAACGCTCATAGGTATGCTGTCAGACTACTATCACAAGGACAAGACCGAAGGACTGATTTTTGACGAAGACTGAACGAAAGAACAATATAGACTATGAATATTCTCATAACAGGATGCAACGGACAGCTGGGCAACGAGATGCAACTGCTGCAACGCGAAATGCCCGACGTGAAGTTCTTTAACACCGACGTAGCCGAACTCGACATCACATCGCAGCAAGCAGTGGAACAGTTTGTCGGCGACAACGACATCGACGGAATAGTAAACTGCGCAGCCTACACTGCCGTAGACAAGGCTGAAAGCAACGAGGAACTGTGCCGGAAACTCAATGCCGAAGCACCAGCCTACCTCGCGGCTGCCATCGACAAACGCGACGGATGGCTCATACAGGTGTCTACCGACTACGTCTTCGACGGAACGGCACACACGCCATACACTGAAGACGACGACACATGCCCTATCGGAGTATACGGCAAGACAAAACTCGTGGGCGAACTCAACGTGCTGAAACTATGCCGAAAGGCTATGGTAATACGCACGGCATGGCTCTATTCATCGTTTGGCAACAACTTCGTAAAGACCATGCTGCGACTCGGCAGAGAGCGCGACACGCTCGGAGTAGTATTCGACCAGGTAGGCACACCTACATACGCTGCCGACCTTGCAAGAATGATAATGACGGCTATCAGCAAAGGCATAAAGCCCGGAACATACCACTTTACCAACGAGGGCATAACGTCGTGGTACGACTTCACCGTCGCCATACACCGCATAGCAGGCATCTGCAACTGCCACGTCAGCCCAATACACACCAGCGACTACCCTACTCCGGCTACGCGACCGGCATATTCGGTACTCGACAAGTCGAAAATAAAGCAGGCATACGGCGTCGACATACCACACTGGGAAGCCAGCCTGCGCCAGTGCATAGAGAAACTGGAGCAGCAGGAAACAACACGCGGTGATTTCCCGAGATAATTCTCTACAAAATCATTATAACAACAGGCAGCAATAAGGAATATCTTTATTGCTGCCTAGATTATTTGCCAAGCATGCGAGACATCAGTCAACACACATTATTATATTATCTTCGGCAAGAAAAAACACTAATCAATTTTCGCCCGTTTACTGTCGCGAGAATGCCCGCGAAAGTCGTTTCCGAAATCTTAGGGGCAAAATACGCCCGTATTTCGCATGTGCTTGTAATTCTCTGACAATCAGTTTGTTATCTTGAAACATGTTGAATTTATGCAAGAAACAGATGTGTTAAAATTGTCAAAGAGCATGTTTGACATTGTCAAACACACTGTTTGAGGATGCCAAACATAGTGTTTGGGACTCTCAGACACAATGTTTCGCAAG